>JAFNAR010000018.1 GCA_017860255.1 Bacteroidota bacterium
TAAGGTGTAAACTAAAAATAGGACGATAAATCAAAAGTGTAAATATCATTTAGTACAAATTAATAATTTGTCAACCTTATTCAGGACGGGTCAATCATGCGATGATGTTCTCGAATTCATGGCATGAATTACTCAGAATCATGCCATGAATTGGTCGGAATCATGCCATGATATTAATGAATTCATGGCATGATTCTGAGTAATTCATGCCATGAATTCGAGAACATGATGCCATGAATTGGACATAAAAACGAAGTTTAATAAGATTGATGTCTTATATTTTTAGTTCTATATCTGATTTCCTTAGTTTTATATCTTGTGTTTTTAGATTTATATTTTAAGTTTTTATTCCTATGTCTAATTTACTGAGTCTTAAAAATCTTTGTTTTGAACCCAAAAGGCTTTTTTGCACAAGAGATTATAAACTTGTGCTGGATTTATAACGAAGGGATGAAAGGTTTGTAGATAAAGAATTATTAAACATACACTATAAACCTACTTCTCCTTTGGGGACGAACATCAAAATAAATTATATCATCTCTTAATAAGCAATTAAGGTCTGTATTTTGCCATATGAGGTTTTTTTTGTATTTTTGGCAACTGATAAATTTAATTTCGAAAAGATGCAAACTATACTTATTCTTGATTTTGGGTCTCAATACACTCAATTAATTGCTCGTAAGATAAGAGAGTTAAATGTTTATTGTGAGATTCATCCTTTCAACAATTTCCCTCCTCTAACTTCAGATGTTAAGGGGGTTATTTTTTCTGGTAGTCCTTTCAGTTGTACAGAAAAGGATGCTCCAAAGATTGACTTAGATGCTTTCAGAAAGAAAGTTCCTGTTTTGGGCGTATGCTATGGAGCTCAATATATGGCTTGGGCTAATGGAGGAGAAATTCTTCCTTCAGAAATTAGAGAATATGGAAGAGCTAATTTAAGCCAGATAAACTCCAATTCTCCTCTAATGAAGAACGTTACTTTAAAATCTCAAGTATGGATGTCTCATGGAGATACAATTTTATCTTTACCTGAGGGCTTTGAAGTAATTTGCTCAACTGACAACGTTGTAAACTGTGGTTATAAGATTGAAGGAGAAGATACTTATGGAATTCAATTTCATCCAGAGGTAACACATTCCAAAGAAGGAATTGAAATGCTAAGAAACTTTGTTGTTGATATATGCCATTGTTTTCAAGAATGGACACCAAAGAGTTTTGTTGAAACAACAATTGAAAGTTTGAAACAACAATTGGGAGACGATAAGGTTGTTCTGGGATTGTCTGGAGGTGTTGACTCTTCTGTTGCAGCAATGCTGTTGCATAAGGCAATTGGAAAGAACCTTAACTGTATTTTTGTTGACAATGGACTTCTTCGTAAAAATGAATTTGAACAAGTGCTTGAATCCTACAAAGGAATGGGACTTAATGTTAAAGGCGTTGATGCAAAGGATATGTTCTACTCAGCACTTAAGGGAATAACCTCTCCTGAGGATAAACGTAAGGCAATAGGTAAAACATTTATTGATGTTTTCGATAAGGAAGCAAATGCAATTGAAGACGTTAAATGGTTGGCTCAAGGAACAATTTACCCTGATGTTATAGAATCTATTTCAGTTAAGGGACCTTCAGCAACAATCAAATCACATCATAACGTTGGAGGATTGCCAAAATATATGACACTTAAACTTGTTGAACCGCTTAAAACATTGTTTAAAGATGAGGTAAGACGGGTTGGAGCAAGCATTGGGCTTAAACAAGAACTTTTAGGACGTCATCCTTTCCCAGGTCCTGGATTAGCCATTAGAATTCTTTCAGATATTACTCCTGAAAAGGTTAGAGTTATTCAAGAAGTTGATGATATATTTATTCAAGGCTTAAGAAATCATGGCTTATACAACAAAGTATGGCAAGCAGGAGCAATTTTGCTTCCAGTTCAGTCTGTAGGAGTTATGGGAGATGAAAGAACTTATGAAAATGTTGTTGCTCTTCGTGCTGTTGAAAGCAATGATGGAATGACAGCCGACTGGTCATGGCTTCCTTATGAGTTTTTGCAGGAAGTATCAAATTCAATAATAAATAGAGTTAAAGGAGTTAATAGGGTTGTGTATGACATATCATCCAAACCACCTGCAACAATTGAATGGGAATAATTTAATAGAAAAATAAATTATGAAACGTAGCATTATTTATTTTGTAGTATTTACTTGCTTGCTTGCTTTTGGAGGAATGAAAATTGCTCATGCAAAAGGAGATATAAATTCCCTTGTGCCTGACAAAAGTCTACCAATAGTAAAGAAAAGCCTGAATATTGCTATGTTTCTACCTTTATCTTACGATAGAATTTCTGAACTTGATTTCACCAAATTCAATATTGAAGATAAAAAAAGAATGAAATATCGTTGCTTCGAATACATAACTTTTTATGAAGGAGCAAGGATAGCATTGGACAAATTGGAAAAGGAAGGTTATAGCGTTTCTTTATATGTTTATGATGTAGGGGAGGAGGATGTTACTGAAATGAATAAGATTTTACAAAATCCAGAAATGAAAACAATGGATTTATTAATACCTCTTGTGTTTCAGAAATGTTTTACTGCTGCTGCTGATTATGCACTAAAGAACAGCATCCCAATAATCAATCCAATGAGTCCTAATCCATCAATAGTTGAGAACAATCCTTTTGTTTTCAAAATACAACCTTCTACAATTGCAGATGTTGAAACAACTGTAAGATATATTAGAAATAAATTCACTTCTCCCAACATAATTGTTCTCTTTACTCCAAAGGAAAAGCTTATTATGGAAATGTACCAAAGAGCCATTGAAAGAGAAAATTGGACTTGGTGTGCAGTGGACTTCAATAAATATCAAAATAGAATATTTGAAAAGATAGACACAAAGAAAGAGAATATTTATATATCAATTGTAGATAAAGGTAACCAGCAACTGAATGAGGCTTATGCCAACACACTTTTGTTGAAGCTAAATAATAATAAAGGACTTCCTCCGATAAATCTTATCGCACAATACGATTGGTTAGACTATCCATCATTGGACTTTAAACTTATTCAAAAGTACAACTTCCATTTCACCTTAAGTTATTTGAATGATTATACTAATCAAAACTTTGTTGAATTTGTAAAAGAATATCGTAAACATTTTCGTCAGGAACCAGACAAAATTTACGCAGCTTTGGGCTATGATATAATGATGTACTTTGTACCTGCAATGCAACACAAAGGCGATAGTTTCATTAAAGAACCCAATGAAGACAGAACAAAGGTTATGATTAATTCTTTTTACTTCGACAGAAAAGATAGCAATAATGGATGGCAAAATCGCAGGACAGTAGTGTATAAGATTAGTGATTACAAGATAATAAGTGTTGGGAGGTAAAATAGATTAATTAATAATGAGAGTACGTAATATATTTCTAATAGTTTTATTTTCTTTTTCCATAAATTGTGTTTTTGCTCAAGAGAAAGAAATCAATTACAGTTCCGATATTGAAGGAACATTAAAAGATAATGGAAGAATGATTGTTGTTTTTTCTTCTGCAAACACTGAAAACATAGCTTTTTCTTCCACAATAAGTTCAAGAGGTTCAAAACAGAAATATTCTTTAACCCTTCAATATAGCTTGGATAACAAGAAATGGAATGATATTCACGACAAAAGAGGAAGAAGAATTGAGTTTGTTACAAACAGAAAAGCAAGAACTCAAAGCTATAAAGTGGAGTTCCCTTCAGAATGTGAGGACAAAGATACTGTTTGGGTATCATGGAAATCACAAAGACATAAAGGCAAGGGAAAATACCCTGAATTAAATATTAGAAAGATAAGTATTACAGCAGAATTTGACAGGTTTCTTGGCAAGAAGCCAGAGCTAAGTGTTAGCCTGAGAACAAAAGATAATACAAACAAGAAGGTTGATAGTTTAATTTATAATCACACACCACTTCCTTACACCTATCCACAAACCAAAAGAATTGTTGTTCGTGGTAACTACATTAGAGACGGTATTAAGTTGAGTGTGACAGGAAGAGATGCTAAGTATTTCAAAATAAACAATGATGATATAAAAATTGACTCAGCAGGTTTTGAAATCATTTCCGTAAGCTATTTTCCTTTTAGTGAAGGCAGTCATACTGCAACCTTAAACATAAGCACAAAGAAATTAGAGAATCCAGTAACTCTTAAACTCTTTGGCTCTTCAGCAAAAGTGACAGAAGTCAACTACAATTACATAGATGATAAACCACTTCTAATTATTGATAAAACAACCTATCGCATTCCTGTTTTCTCAGAAATGGATTATCAATTCAAGCTCTCATACGATAAGAATAGAATTGGAGATAATAACATTAGTGTAACTTATAAATGGTATAGAGACAATCAACTCCTTCTTGAAATGAAAGATAAGTTGAAAAACGAAACTGATGCAACAAACACAAAAGACGATATTCTTTATTGTGTGCCACTAACCTCACCTCAATACTCCAACAAACTTCAAATTGAATTCTCCACAGAATCAAATTTAAAAATTAATGAACTGTATTTTGGTACTCCATCCCTCAAACGAACCGTTGCTTCAGGACATTGGTCTGATGAAAACATTTGGGAGCCTAAGGAAGTGCCAGTTATGGAAGACTTTGTTTATATCTCTCCAAAACATAAGATACAAGTTGATGACGATGCAGTTTGTTCAATGTTAGTTATGGGTGATAGCTCAAATATCAGTATTGATGCCAACAAAATGTTCTATATCTCAGGAGATATTGTTTATGGAAAAGGCTCTTGGTTTATTGTTCATCAAGACATTGTTCCAAAGAAATGGAACTATATCTCTTCTCCAATAAATAATGCTAAGGCTATGATTTTTTCAATGCGAAAGGATGATAACGAAACTTGGCTAATGAAATACAACACTGGAAAGAAGAGCAAGCTAAATGACTATTGGAGCGAGTATATTGTTGACCCTAACTTTTGGTTAGTACCAGGACAAGGCTATGCATTATTCTCAAACAAACCCTTAGATGTTATTTATGAAGGAATTTTAAGTGATAGTAGGGTAAACTACATATTGGAATATTCAGAAAAAGATAAATGGAACCTTGTAGGCAATCCTTTCACTGCTCCATTAAGCTCAAAGAAGATATTTGAAGATATTGACCAGAAAATTCAAGGCAATGCACTCTTTTTTTTAGATAGTGAGAATGGAGTTTACAATCCAATCATCATTGACGGAAAAGAAGAAGTTGTACTTCCTTCAATGCAAGGTTTCTTTGTTGAGAGCTTGAGAGAAAACACCGAAATCAACTTCCAGAGAAATCATCAATACATACCTAAATCAGCATCCTATCACTGGTCAAATCACAACTACCTGACCCTAACCATAAGCAAAGGCAACAAAAGCCAGTATATCCTGATGGGTATGGACGATAATGCAAAGTATGGCTTTGACAACTACGATGCACACAAACTCTTTGGCTCATCTGAAGAAATGCCAGAGCTTTACTTTAAGGTTGAAGGCGAAGAATTGGCAGTTAATGTATTCCCAACCTATCCAGCAATTTTCGATTTAGGATATTATTTACCTAATGATGCCGATTTGAGCCTTACAATAGGCAATTTATCCATACTTCCACAAGGCATTCTTTTGCTTTTAGAAGACAGAAAGATAAACAAGTTCTACAATCTATGCACTGAATCTCAAGTTGATTTTGGAGCATTGAAAGGCACAACAGAAGACCGATTCAGATTACATATCATGAAGTCATTGGAGGCAGAAACAAAAGATGTTAAACTCAATGATGTTTATGTTTGGGCAGATAAATCTAAAATGATGATTTGTGACACTAAAGAAAATATCTATAGCGTTAAGAAAATAAGAGTTTGGGATAAGAGAAGAAATAATCTTGTTGAGCAACAATGTGAAAAAGGTGTAACAGTGCTTAATTACAAGTTCCCAAAAGAAAGTTATTTAGTAGATATATTGATTGATGATGTTTGGATTGAGAATATTCCAGTTGAGGTTAAGTAGTTTATTATTTGTTTTTCTTTTATTTTCTTTGCAATGCTTTTCTCAAGGCGACATTTCTATTGAGCTGCGCAAAGCCTATGAAACAAAAAGTGTAGATTCTCTGAATAAGTTTATAGAAACCTATCCCTCAGATACCCTTTATGTTAAAGAAGCAATAAGAATAAGAAATCAAATTGCTTTTGAAAAAGCTAAGCAAGAAAACACCATTGAAGCCTATCAAAACTATGTTGAGCAATATCCTGATGCCATTCAAACCTATCAAGCTCAGCAATGGTTAGACATACACTCAACAAAAATCTCACAAGCACAGGAAGAAACAGCCTACGAAACAGCCAAACAGGAAAACACCCTTCAGTCCTACACTCAATTCATAGAACAATACCCCAACTCCAAATACTATAAATACGCAAAAGATAAAATTCACCAGTTTCAATACAATCAAAACATATCAACCTACTCCATAGAAGAAATAATTCAATTTCTCAATCTCTACCCCAAACACCCCAAACGACCATTTCTCTACGACACACTCCAAACACAAACCCTTCGCTACCTGTCCATTCAGGGAGCCGAATACCTGAACAAAAATCAACTCTACAACATAGACATAAATACCTTCCTACTTGACTTTGCCCTCAAACAATCCGTAAGTGCAACAGTGGAAGATTTCAACAACCTGTATCATAAATTCCCTACCCTAAAAACCAATTCAAAACTAAACAGAAAATACAAAGAAGCAAAACAAATTGAAGCCCTTTTAAGCCTGAAGGCAATTGATAATAAAACCTATAACAAAAACATAGAATACTTCACAACCATAAAAAGCGATTTAAGCTTTCAACTCTTAAGCAAATACTTAGAACCCTCAATCAAAACAAAAAAGATAGCCAATATTAACAAAGCCCTGTTGCCCTTTGAAGAAGACTTTAGAGCCTTGCAATTTAAAGAAATGCTATTTAAACAAGAACCCCCAGCACCCCACAACAACAAAACAACCATCAGCTCCGACTCCACACTCCAACTAACAGTAGACACCAAAACAAACTCCTATGGCAAAACAGACCTCTACATCATCACCAAACAAAACAATCAATGGAGCCAGGAAAAGATATTGCCACAGCCAATCAACACACCCTACAGAGAAGAAAGCCCCATAATCAACAAAGATAAAGACGTGCTCTATTTCTACTCCAACAGGCCAATGCAAAACAACAATCTTGACCTCTACATAACCTTCAGAGGCGACACAACCAACTGGAACGACTGGACAGAACCCCTCAAAACGACAGAAATAGACCTTAAGAACATAAAGAAAAAATATCACAGAGGCTACCTGAAAGACGAGCAAGACAACCCAGTAGAAGCCCTCATATACATTGAAGACAGTCAAACAGGTGAAAGACTTTTTACCACCAAATCCAGCATAAGTGGACAATTTGCCTATCCTAAACAAACAAAGAAAGTCAACCTCATAAGCGGAATAAAAGGCTATGTACCCAAATATAACCCCGACACCAACAACATAACAATCAAACAAGACAAAATAGAGGACATATACCATAAAAACAGACTTGTAGTAATAGAAACCCTGTTCCCTCAAGACTCTCCCGACAAACTAAACACCGTAGCCGAAAACTACCTCAAATACCTTGCTCAAAGCTTTCAAGGCTCCAAATACATAATGACCATATCAGTCCACTGCCAGAAAGGCTACAAAACAATGAATGAAGAAGCCCTCTCATGGCATCAAGCCACACTAATCAAAAACAAACTAATCGCCTTAGGCATCAACCACCAAAACATAGTAACAGCAGGCTATGGCAATAAAAACAAACTCTTAGGCTGGGAAGACAAAAATCGCATAGAAATAGGGTTTATGCTAATAGGAGGAGAATAATTTTTAGTTTTAAATTGCAACTTTTAATTTTTAAATTCTAACTCCAACCTTATACCTTTTATCTTTTACCTTCTCACTTAGTAAGTCTTTTGTCTTAATCAGGATTTCCAAGATTAAAGGTTTAACCTGATGTTTTCAATAACGACCTTAAGGAGTTTAAAGACTTTAATGTCCTTAATGTCGTTAAAATCCTTATTGTCCATTGAGTCCATTGACAAAACAACTAAACACCTCAAAGATTAAACAAAAAACATTGCTAATCAAGAAAAATTTAGTATATTTGCAAATACAAAATTCTAAGAATAAGTTCTTAGCGATTTAATTCAAAATTCCCCAATAGATTTTAGTAAAAAAAAGATGCACATCTTTTACCACGAACGATGTGCATCTTTTGGTATGAACGATGTGCATCTTTTGTATATTAACTCCTCGTTTTAAAAGTTTATAATAAGGTTTTCTGAAAATATATCCTTGTTTTGTAAAAATATATCCTTGTTTTATTTTGCTGAAACAGGGTTTTGTTTTTTGAAAAGGACACTAAGGACTTTAGGGAGTTTAATGTCCTTAATTTCTTTAACCTCTTTACGAACTTTTGTGATTAATAAGATTACCCCAATGGGGTGAAAGGTTTGTAGAAAACAATAATTCTAACAAAACCTTCGACCCTGTAGGGGTCGAACAACATAAATAAATACATCATTTCTATAAATCTATGGTTCCTTCGGAGTCTAATAACAATTCAGCAAGAATATTTATTTTTAACTTATTTTCTCAATTTATTTTTTTATTCCATTATTCATTTGTACATTTGCAACGATATTAAACACAGAAGTTTAATTGTTTATATAGAAATATAGCGTTTTGCTATTGTTTTTGCTGATAAAACGACCAATTTAAAGAAGCCAAAAAACAATAAGGAAAATGCTCACGATATGCGTGGGCTTTACTTTATTTGGCTTCAGGTGCTTGGTCGTACCTTTCAGTAGATATTTGTAAGTGTCCCACGCTTTTACTTTTCTAATCAAAAGTACTTCCTTAGACACCTTAGCATATACTATTTTCTTTTTGTAGTAAATAAATTATTTATAAATAAAAAAAAGGAGTTATTATGAAGAAAACATTATTAATTTTATTTGCAATAATATTTGCAGTAAATTTAAATACCCATGCCGAAGACTTTTCAGCAGTTTATAATGGAGAAACAATTTATTATAAAATTACATCTTCAACTTCACCCTTAACAGTTGCAGTAACATATAGAGGAACTTCTTATAGCTCTTATAATGAATATACTGATAGCGTTTCAATACCGGATTCCGTACAATATAATAGCAATTACTATAAAGTTACTTTGATTGATAGTTCTGCTTTTCGGTCATGTAGTGGATTAACCTCAATAACAATTCCAAATTCTGTTAATTCAATTGGCATTTGTGCTTTTGATGGATGTAGTGGATTGACTTCAATAACAATTCCAAACTCAGTTACTTCAATTGGTCGTTTAGCTTTTAGTAATACACCTTATTATAATAACAAACCAAATGGAGTAGTTTATATTAATAATGTTTTATACAAATATAAAGGCACAATGCCAGCAAATACATCAATAAGTATCCAAAGCGGAACGATTAGTATTTCATCAATTGCTTTTTATGGTTGTAGTGGATTAACTTCATTAACGATTCCAAATTCTGTTACTTCTATTGGTGAATGGGCTTTTGGAAATTGCACTGGACTCACTTCAATAACAATTCCAAACTCTGTTAATTCTATTGGTAATTCTGCTTTTTCTGGTTGTAGCGGATTAACTTCAATAACAATTCCTAACTCTGTTACTTCAATTGATAAGGAAACTTTTTATGGTTGTAGTGGATTAACCTCATTAACAATTGGAACCTCTGTTAATTCAATTGGTGATTTTGCTTTTTATGGTTGTAGTGGATTAACCTCTATAACAATTGGAGATTCTGTTAATTCAATTGGTATTTGGGCTTTTGATGGATGTAATTCAATAAGTACTCTAAATTACAACGCAATAAACTGCAACCTAAATTCAAACTTTGTTAATAAAACATCATTAACAACATTAAATATAGGCAATCAAGTAATAAATATTCCAAATTATGCTTTTCAGGGTTGTAGTGGATTAACCTCAATAACAATTGGAGATTCTGTGGCCACAATTGGAGATTCTGCTTTTTATGGTTGTAGTGGATTAACTTCATTAACAATTCCAAACTCTGTTATCTCAATTGGTAGTAGTACTTTTTATAATTGTAGTGGATTAACTTTATTAACAATTCCTAACTCTGTTACTTCTATTGGTAATAGGGCTTTTTATGGTTGTACTGGATTAACTTCAATTACAATTCCTAACTCTGTTACTTCTATTGGTAATAGTGCTTTTTCTGGTTGTACTGGATTAACTTCAATCACAATTCCAAACTCTGTTACTTCAATTGGTGATTATGCTTTTAATCGTTGTAGTGGATTAACATCAATTACAATTCCAAACTATGTTACTTCAATTGGTGTAGGTGTTTTTTCTTATTGTAGTGGATTAACATCAATTACAATTCCAAACTCTGTTACTTCAATTGGGGGGTGTGCTTTTGAAGAATGCACTGGATTAACCTCAATTACAATTCCAAGTTCAGTTACTTCAATTGGGTGGCTGGCTTTTAGTTATTGTACTGGATTAACTTCAATTACAATTCCTAACTCTGTTACTTCTATTGGTTATAGTGCTTTTTCAAATAATACTTCATTAAATATTATAAATTATAATGCAATTAATTGTTCAATTGATGTTTACTCATTTTTTTACCCTATTTTTGATGGTTGTAATAATGTATCTATTTTATCAATTGGCGATTCTGTTTCCATTATTCCAAATAATTTTTTCCGTGGTTGTAATCCATTTGATTCTATCTATTTTAATGCAATCAATTGTACTAGTATTGGAGGGAGCTTAAATAACAACAATTCTTTAAGAGCAATTATTTTTGGAAATTTGGTAAGTCATATTCCAAATGATGCTTTTTCTGGTTGTAGTGGAATTACCTCATTAACTATGCCTAATACTGTTACTTCTATTGGTAGTAGTGCTTTTTCTGGTTGTAGTGGAATTACCTCATTAACTATGCCTAATACTATTACTTCTATTGGTAATAATGCTTTTTATGGTTGTAGTGGAATTACCTCATTAACTATGCCTAATACTATTACTTCTATTGGTAGTAGTGCTTTTTCTGGTTGTAGTGGAATTATCTCATTAACTATGCCTAATACTGTTACTTCTATTGGTAGTAGTGCTTTTTCTGGTTGTTCTGGTATAAATTCATTAACAATTCCTAACTCTGTTACTTCAATTGGCAATAATGCTTTTTATGGTTGTAATGCTATTGACACTATCTATTATAATGCAATAAATTGTTCAATTATAGGGAGTGTTATTAAAAATAGTACTGTTTTAAAAGCAATTATTTTTGGAAATATGGTAAGTCATATTCCAAATGATGCTTTTTCTGGTTGTAGTTCTGTTGTAAATTTAACAATTCCAGACTCTGTACTCAGCATTGGAATTAATGCATTTAGGAATATGGGTAGTTTATATAATTTAATAATTGGAAGTTCTGTAAATAATATTATGGATAGTGCATTTTATAACTGTCAAAATATTAGCAATATTAATGTGAAAGCAGTCTCTCCTCCTTATCTTTATCAAAGTACCTTCTATAATGTCAATCCAGCAGTTTCTTTAACTGTTCCTTGCTCTTCACTCCCTACTTATCAAACTACAACATGGTGGAATTCATTTACAAATTATCATAGTTTTAAAACTCCTCAGAATATTAACGCTTCAATTTGTAATGGTGAAGTCTATACAAACTTTGGAGCAAATATTAGTACAGCTGGTATTTATACTTTAATTAGTGGTTGTGATAGTGTAACACTAAATTTGGTTGTTAATCCAACTCCAATTATTCCAGAAGATTTAGACGTTCAAGTAATGTCAAATTATATTAATATTACTTGGCAAAGCAATGGTAGTTCTTATATTATTTATCATAATAATGATTCTCTTACAACTACAACAATACCAATATATTTAGATTATGATGTAATTATTAACCAACCTTATTGCTATAAAGTTAAAGCGATAAATGGAAATTGTGAAAGTGAATTTTCAAATGTAGTTTGTAAATCTTATATTGGTTTAGATGATATTCAAATAAATAATCTCTCAACAAAACTATATCCAAATCCAAGTGAAGGAAAAGCTAAATTAGAGGTTGAGGGATTAAACTCTGAAGCTGATGTTTTGGTTTATGATATGATTGGTAGAGTTATTCAAAGGCATAAGATTAATAAAGGAAATAATGAATTGGAGATTGATTTAAGTGTGTATGCTAAGGGCGTTTATTCTATTAGAATTATTAATGATAGCATAAATCAAACAAAGAAACTTATTGTTCAGTAAATTAATGGTTAATTGTTTGTCTTTTATTCTCACGTCATTGCGAACCGAAGGCGAAGCAATCCAGAAAACTATAGTAAGTAAATAACAATACTAATCCTAGATTGCTTCGGGCTAAACCCTCGCAATGACTTAAAAGAATACTCTTGTAATTAGGAAAAAATTGTATTTTTGCTAATAGTTTATTCCGAAAATAGATATGAAAAAGCGTCCCATTTTATTTATACTTATTCCTGTTTGCATTTTAATTATTATATGGGAGAGTTTTTTGCCTTTAGTTTTTGTTCGTAATCATTATTCTAAGCATTATGCCAATGGTAGTGGCTATCAAATTCTTATTAAATCGGATGGGGAGTTAAGGGACAAAACTATAAAGTACAGGGGGGAGATTATTAGGTGTGATAATGGTAATTTAAGGCATATTACTGAAGGGGATGTTCTGGTTTATTTCTCTAAAAGTGATTCTGTTTATAATATCAGGTATGGTGATGTTATTTCAACTGATGCTCCTTTAAAGCCTATTGAGAATTTCGCTAAGAATTCGTCTTTTGACTATAAGAGGTATATGAAGAGAAAGAAGATTTACGATAATGTTTTTCTTCTTTATTCTCCCTGGCAAAGGATTGATAGTAACAAGTGTAATTTTTTGATTACTAAGTCGAGGGAGTTAAATAAGTTGTGTCAAAACAAAATTCTTAATTCTAATCTTCCTCGTCAGGAATCGGCATTGGCTATTGGAATGCTCTTGGGTGAGAAAGAATATATTGATGAAGATACTCAAGAGAATTTTCGAGAGGCTGGCTTAACTCATATCCTTGTTGTTTCGGGAATGAATATTGCCATTATTCTTATTGTGTTGGAGTCGTTTCTTAAGCTTTTTTTCTTTGGAAGGGAAAGACTTATTGTTGTAAGGAAGTTGATTCTGGTTGTCATGGCTTTTGCTCTTTGTTTGGTTGTGAGTCTTACGCCTTCGGCTTTAAGGGTTGCAATTATGATGTTGGCTTTTCTTTTCTCAAAGCATTCTAACAGGGGTGCAGACAGTATTAATGTGTTTTTCGTAACTGTGCTTGTTTTTCTAATCTTCGATCCAATGGTATTATTTGATTGGAGCTTTCAATTTTCTTTTCTGGCTGTTTTCGGAATTATTCTTTTTGCTCGTTGGAGGCATAGACTCTTCAATGAAAAAAGATTAAACTATTTTTTAAGACAGGGAGTTAGTGCTGCTGGTATGACTCTTTCGGCTCAAACGTTTTTATTCCCTTTGCTTTTATGGCGTTTCAGGGTTATTTATCCTTATATGCTTTTGTTTAATATTATTATTGTGCCTTTTATGTCCATTGTGCTTATTACAATAATTCTATTCCTTTTGCTTTCGGATATTGCTTTTGTGGGAACAATTGTTGAAACTCTAATGCACTGGGAGCTTTATTTGCTTATGAAATTGGTGGGTGTGACTGATAGTTTGCCTTATGCAGCTATTGAAATATAATTACATAGAATCTATCTTAAAGACTGTTCTACGATTCTTTTTTCTTCCTTCTTCTGTGTTGTTGTCGGCAACTGGATTTTTTTCTCCATAGCCCTTAAACTGAATTCTATCTTGGCGAATACGACTTTTTACTATGTACTCAGCAACGGATTTGGCTCTGTTTTCGGAAAGTGTTAAATTGTCTTCGTCATTGCCAATATTATCGGTGTATCCTTCAATTGTGCAACGAATTTTGGGGTATTCATTCAAGTATTCAATAAAGGCATCAATAACTTGCTCTGATTCTTTTGTTATCTCATAAGAATTTGTTGCAAAGAGGATATCTTTTATTTCATAGCCTTCGCCAATTTCAAGGGCTTTTAACTCCATCTCAATTGTATCATTGCTTTCTACAACTTCTTTATTGATTAGCTTTGATTCAAAAGCAAAGCCTTCTTTCTTTGCTTTTAAAAGATAAGGTTCATCTTCCAAAACAACTAAAGCAAAATTGCCTGTTTGAGGGTCAATGTCATAAAAGGATTGAGTTTTATCGGATATTTTAGTAAGCTCTAAAGAAGCTGCAAATCCATCATTGGAGATGTCTTTAAGATTACCTCTAAGAATTTTAGCACTTAGAGGTTTGTATCTCTTGTCAAGGTCAAAGGCATATATATCCCAATTGCTATTTCCATTTATGTTGTTGGATGCAAAGTAAGCCATTTCGTTGCCAAGAGTTACATAAAGTCCAACTTCATCGCCTTCGGTGTTGATTGGGTAGCCAAGATTGATGGGGTGTTTCATGTCTTTATCATCAAGCCTTAAGTAGAAGAAGTCGTATCCTCCCAATCCTTTCCATCCTGTTGAAGAGAAATAGAAACTAACTCCGTCGGGGTGTAGAAATGGAGCCTTCTCGTTTAAAGGAGTGTTTATTTTATTTCCTGCATTTATTGGCCTTCCCCAAGAATTATCTTTCTGTTTTTTAGAATACCAAATATCTAATCCTCCAAAGCCTCCTGCACGATTTGAAACAAAATAAAGTGTCTTTCCATCAGGAGATATGCAAGGCTGACTTTCCCATGTGCCTGGAGTGTTGATGCTTTGTCCTAAAGCTTTTATATCGCTCCAATATTCTCCAAGCCAAGTGCAATGATAAATATCACAATTAATATATTCATCCTTTGGCTGGCATACTGTGTAATAAAGCTCTCTATTGTCTGCTGTTAGAGTTGCTCCACCTTCGTTATAAACGCTGTTAAAAGGTTCTTCAAGTGGAAATCCCTTGTCGTAAGTGCCGTCCTCTTTCTTCGAAGATAAACAGAAAATCTCCTTTTGAACAACGTTATCCTTTGCATAAAAAGAATTGTCTTCTTCTTCCTTCACATACATTCTTCTTGTGAAGAATATCTTTTCTCTGTCGTGAGATATGAAAGGAAGAAACTCATCATCTTTGGTGGATATGTGTTGAATGGCATAAGGATTAAATTCAACTGGATTAGATTTTGTTTCGGATATGAAAGAAGACCATTGAAGATAATTGTTTGCTTCATTAATTAAGCTATCGGTTATGTAAGGGTCATCGAAGGCAAGTTTCTGGAATTTATTTAAGTTGACAACGCATGAATCAAATCTCTCGTAGGTGTAGTCGATTATCCCCAAATAATAGTATAGCAGGGGATGGGAGTAGTTGGGGCATATCTCCAAAACCTTAGGGAAGAACTTTTCAATTGTTGCATTGTTTGAAAGTCTTGCTCCAATAAGTCCAATAAGAAAATAGGGCGTTGCAAATTCTGGTTCTTTAACTGTTAACTCTCTAAATTGCTTTGAGGCATCATCTAAATTGCCATCTAAATAGGTGTTATAGGCTTTCTCGAAATCTTTCTTAGTCTTTTTGTTAATGTCTTCACTGCATGGGTCATATTCCAGTATATGTTTTTCTTGTGAAAAAGCACTCTGGAGAGAAACTAAAATCAAAAAAAGTGCAATGAAGTGTTTCATAACAATAAAAGCTAATAATTGTTTTCCATTTTTTCTTTCAATTTGTCAATCAAAACATCCATAAAATTTTGCAAAGGCTTTTTAACCATCATCGACATCATTGGGTTAATATCTAAATTGAAAAAAGACCTAACCTTTGTTTTTGAGTCATTAATAGAATCAAACTCCCAATTGAAAGTGAAAGGAAAAGGACTTGATATGTCTTTGTCATTAACAATTACAATTGAAGTAAAGGGAGTTTTGTTTGATATTTCCATTCCAAAATCAGTCAATCCAGTAACCTTAAAAGAACATTTTTCTTTTGTAGCCTTCCAATTCTCCACTTTATCGGGAATAAGTAGTGAGAAATTAGTAAAGTCAGAGAGAAAATTAAAAATTTTTTCTGCTGAAGAATTTATTTCAACTTCTTTGCTTTCAACTTTTGCCATAAATTTTTTTTGTATAAAAAAAGGCGTTAAAATATAACGCCTTAGTGGTTATTAAAATATTTCTATCCGTTCATTCTTTCCTCTGACCACTTCTCTGGATTCATTCTCCATTTGTTCAAAGAAATTAAATCTTCTTCCTTAATATAACTTTCTTCCTTAGCTGTTTCAATTAAGGTGTCATAGTTTGTAATTGTTGCTAAAGGAACATCTTTTTCTTTAAAAGCTGCTTCAGAAACATCCAATCCATAAGTGAAGATTGCTACCATTCCTTTAACAATGCAACCTGCTTCTCTTAAAGTGTCAACAACTTGTAAGCTGCTTTTGCCTGTAGAAATCAAATCTTCAATAACAAGAACTGTTTGTCCTGCTTTAATATCTCCTTCAATTTTATTTGTAAGTCCATGTTGTTTTTCTTGAGGACGAACATAAATAAAAGGTTTGCCCAAATCTTGAGCAACCAAAACTCCTTGAGCAATTCCTCCAGTTGCAACTCCAGCAATTACATCAACTTCAGCAAAATTTTCATTTATTTTTGAAACAAATTGCTGACGAATAAAAGTTCTTATCTCTGGATAAGAAAGAGTTACACGATTATCGCAATAAATTGGAGATTTTCTTCCTGAAGCCCATGTAAATGGATTTTCATTATTCAATTTAATTGCTTTAATTTGCAAAAGGAATCGAGAGGCCTGTATGGCTGTATCATTATTAACTTTCATAATGCAAAAATATAACATTTTCACTAAATACCATAGCGTTTTGATAACAAATCAACCGCTTAAAATACTAAACGTTGAAGGTAAACAAATTATTGAGTGTAATAAAAATAATTTTCTCCAAATTCCATTTTCATCCCTTTTGGAAGAAAAGCCAAATAAGAAATCAATAATAGTATATGTTACTGACATAGATGCATCTATTGTGTTTATGCATGTAATAAAAAACTATGTTTTTGTTCAGGCAGCAGGAGGATTAGTAAGAAATCTTAATGATGAATTATTATTTATTTTTAGGAATAGCAAATGGGATTTGCCAAAAGGACATAAAGAAGTTGGAGAGGATATTGAAGAAACAGCTTTAAGAGAAGTTAGAGAGGAGTGTGGACTAAATGATTTAGAAATTGTAAGTCCATTGGGGATAACCTACCATATTTATTACATGAATGGACGCCATGAACTTAAGGAAACACATTGGTATAATATGAAAACTACAGAAATGAATCTAATTGCCCAAAAAGAAGAAGGGATTGAAAAAGCTGTATGGATAGGAAGAGATAAAATTGATGAGGTCGTTAAAGATTGTTTTTTGAGTCTAAGAAATTTATTGGAGAATACGGAACTTTTTGATTGAAAAGGTAAAAGTGAAGAGTGAAAAGTATCTTCCCCTTTAGGGGAAGCAAATTAACCATTAATCATTAACCACTAATCACGACTCAACAAACACACTGAATGTGCTGCAACTCCTTCTTTTTTGCCTACAAAACCAAGATGTTCGGTTGTTGTAGCTTTAATGTTTATATCTTCCAAGTCAATATCCATTACCTTTGAAAGAGTTTGTTGCATTTGAGGGATATAGGATGAGATTTTTGGACTTTGAAGACAGATAATTGTATCAATGTTTTCTATCTTAAATCCTTTTTCTCTAACTTTTTCAATAGTGTCTTTAAGTAATATTTTACTGTCTATTCCTTTGAATTCTTTATTTGTATCTGGATATAAATAGCCTATATCTCTTAAAGAGGCAGCTCCAAGCAATGAATCAATAATAGCATGTATAAGTACATCAGCATCGGAGTGTCCAATTGCTCCAAAAGGACTTTCAATTTTGATTCCTCCCAAGTAGAAAGGGCAGTCTTGTTTTAATTGATGCACATCGTAGCCGATGCCAACTCTATATTTCATTGATTTATTTTCTATTTAAAGTCAAATGAAAGAGATAATCTTAAGGTATTTTTTAAAGGGTGGTTATTTCCAACTGTTGGAACAAGATATGCTATATCTAATTGCATAATATTATATTTAAATCCACCACCAAAGGTCATATATTGACGTCCACCTTTTTTAGGGTTTTCATAGAAGAATCCACCTCTAACATAAAGAAACTTGTTGTAAACCCATTCTGCACCAGCAGAAATGTTTATTTCTTGCATTTCTTCAGTAAATCCATTTGGAGCATCGTAGAATGATTGGAAAACTCCTTGCATAACTCCAACATTATTGTCATAACCTTTAACAATAACATTTGTTGAGTCATCATAAATTGCAGGTGTAGGAACCAATAGTTTGTTGAAGTCTAACAAAAGGGAAAGTGAATTAAACTGATTGAAGTCCATTGTATATCTTCCTCCAATACGTAGATTGGCTGGTTGAAATTCTTTTTGTATGGCTTGAGAATAAGAAATCTTAGAACCAAGATTTGCAATTTGAAGTCCAAGAGCAAAAGACTTGTCTTCATTTTCTCCTATTGTTTTTTGATAGTATAGGCCAATGTCTGTTCCAAATGCGTTTGCTGCATGAGTTGAGCTTGTCCCAACGTTTTGTCCTTGGGTTAAATCAGAACGAATGTATCTTCCAGTTACTGATGCTGACAAATTATCAGATAGTTTCATTGAGTAAGCAAGGTCAAGTGCAAATTCGTTTGGTTTAAAGTTACCTTTGTTTTCTGCATTAACATCATAAAAGTCTATGCTTCCTAAAGAAAAATAAGTTAATGAACCTCCAACTGCACTTCTTTCGTTTATTTTGTAGAAAGCAGAAAGATAAGAAAGGTCAATATCTCCAACCAAATCTCTAAGCCATGGAGTGTAAGAGAAGGCAACTCCTGCTGTTTTTTCTGAAAATGCCAATTTAGCTGCATTATAGTGTATTGAGTTTGCATCAGGTGTTGTTGCAGCACCAACGTCTCCCATAGCTCCAGAACGAGAATCAGGTGCAATTAAAAGTAATGGGACACCAGTGCTTATTACTCTTACTCCATCTTCAATTTTTTGACGAAGTATTACATCATTATTGTCTAATGTTTGAGCTTTTAGAGTTTTGTTGCTTATTAATGTTACAACAATTAAAAGATATAGAGCTGCTCTTTTCACTTTTGATATTTTCATTTCTGTTTTTCTCTTTTGTTAAATTGAAGTTTATAAAACGATATAAATTGAAGTTTATTATTCTTCTCTAAATTTTTTATAGGATTACTAATTTTTTTGATTCAGAGTATTCTTTTCCGCTTTCTGTATTAATTAGCATCCTGTAAATATAAATTCCTGCCTTAAGTTTTTGACCACCATCAGTTGTGCCATCCCATTGAATTGGTCCTATGGTGTATCCATTTGAAGGATTATTTACAGGAATTGTTTTAACTCTCATGCCAGCAGTGTTGAAAATATGTATTTCGGCACTTTTAATTTTAGAGTTTTGATTATGTTCTAAAAAGAAACTTGTTGAATTTTTAAATGGGTTAGGGTAGTTTTTTAGGTTAGAAAATGTCTCTTCATTTTTACTGATAACATTGAATGTTATGGTTGCTGAGGAAGAGAAATTGAATATATTCCATGCTTTTAGGGTTAGTGTGTGTTCTCCTTCGTTTAAAGAGTAGAAAGGAAATCTTATGTAACCTTTATTGGCATCAAGTTGGTCTTGTTCGAAGAAATCATTTAAAATAAAAGTGTTGGCTGCATTATCAAGGGTTGCAGTTAGGTCGTGTCCTAATCCACTTCCAACAGTGTTAATTGCAATATTGTCAGAAACAACAGCATAAAGTTCAGGATTTTCATTTGTTATTCCTCCAGAGCGGAAATTGCTATCTCCAATATATAGTTTCACAATTGGTCTTGTTTCAACGACAATAACACTATTATCAATTCCTCCAACAACAAACTTATCACAATATCCACCAGCATCAGCACTGTCAGAATAAGCATAATAGCTTAATTTTCCATAACCATAATTATAGGCAATGTCTTTTGGCATAGTGAAAGTATGTGTGAAAAGTCCATTTTCAACCTTTGTTTTTGATTTATGAAGAATGTTTTTTTGTTGTTCAAATGATAATCGAGAGCCATTATTTTCATTGTCTAAGGTGTAGTAAGTGCTTGACTTATCAAATAAAGTTATTTGAACTTCTCCGTTAAAATCACTAATGAAATTTGAATCTGCATCCATAATTTTTCCACTGATAGTAACATTTGATAAGGCTTTTAAAGTATCGTTTTCAATCTCTGGGTCAATTCCATTAATACTTGTTGTTACTACTTTGTATTGAGGTAGGCTAATCCTAAGAGCAGGGTCTCCTAAAAGAATTACGCATCTTTGGTCTGAACTAACAGGAGATATTGCTCTGTCGTTTTTAGTTACAGAATATGCTTCACCAAATGTTCTTGTTTTATGATTTTCAAGACTCTCTAATGTATATTGATGGAAACGCTGATTCATCATATCGTTTGCGTAAATTGGTCTTGAAGCAGAAATTGCTGCAATCATTCCTCCATTTTTGCTAAGTAATGAATATTCTGCTGCTGAAGGTTTGTCAACCATATCAAAACGAGCAAAAGAGCATGTTGAAGTAATCATAAGTGGCAAAGAGTTATAGTTAGTCCATCCCATTATGTCGGTAATGGTTATTAATCTTTCACTTGAGAGGTGGTCTTCAGAGCCATGTCCAACATAATTAAAAATCAAACAACCTTTTTTCATTTGCTGGTTAATTGCTTTTGAGGCATCTGGATAAGTGCTACCTGAAGAGGAGGAATATTGCTTGTAAGCATCGGAATAAATTTTAACAGCATTTATTTGAGGTTGTTGAAGTTTGGTTTGCTCAAATATGTTTTCCACATCAGCAATAAAATAATGATCTCCTGGATCTGCATCATCAGCAGTTAAAACTGAATAATTTCTCCAATCAGTAATTTTATCTTTATCTAAAATATCTTTTCTTAAAAGGTATCTTTCTGACTTATTAACCAAAATTTCTGCCTGTTCAACTGTTGAAACTGGGAAACGACCTATTCCAATCATTAAAGAATCTCTTAAAGACATACTGTAATTTCCTTTTGCATTTGGAGAAAGATAACCAATAAAATCTTCTGCAGGGAAATGTTCATCTGCTAATGATTTGTTATCCATCTGATAGGTTAAAACAAAATTATTATTATATTTTAAAATGTTCTTGTTGTCGTATGTCCCGTCTCCAAACAATAAAACATTTTTAGGATTTTTCCCTTCAGAAAGATATTTATTATAAAGCATCCTTAAATATTCCTTATAAGCTAAAAAATCAGGAGTTCCAGAAGAAAATTCATTATACACTTGTTCTGTTGTAACAACCTTTGTTTTTAAATTGTTATGTTCTTTATGAATTTTAGCCAAACGATTAGCTTGTTCAAGGAAAAGAGGATGAGTAATTATTACATAATCCACAGGTTCAGAAGCGTGAAGGTTTTGATTTATAACCTTTCCAATTGGCTTAACGGTGCTGAAATTTGAATTATAGTTAAAAACAACAACATCTCTTAAACTATCACTTAAAAGATTGAAATTATATGTCTTGTTGTTTGAGTTGTAATTCCCAATTATTTGAGTAGGGTTAATCCAATTAGTTACATCCCAAACAACAACATTATCGTTTTGAACATTTGAAATAACATTAGTTACAATTTGATTCGTTCCCAGAAATTCTGTTGTTTTATATTTTAAAATTGTAGGGAAGGAGTATTGAAGTTTTTTATCATAGTTTACTAATATGTAATCCAACCAACCTTTTGAAAGGGAATTGCCTTGAAATGTTACACTTACTTTGTTATTTACAGTCTTAATGTTATTAATTGTTTTTCTAATTGTTTTGTCATTTGGACATGGTCCTGAGTTATCAGTTTTTGGTAAAAAAGTGATAGTATCAATCATTGTGTTATTATAGTTAAACACAAATGAAGTTGTAATATCGCTTTTAACAGCAGGCTTATATTCAATAATTGCAGGCTTAACTAAATTGTTGTTTCTATCAACTAATGGTGTCCTTAAATCTAATGGATATTCTTCTGTTTTATTTACAATAAATTGTTTTCCCATCCAAAGGCGACCACTTTCATTAACATTAACCAATTCTTGTTTGGAAAGAAAATAATCTCTTGTTGAAATTGATGTAGTGTCAGCAACTAAACCTTGATTTGAAATTGAACTAATTCTTTTCTTTTGACCAATTGAGTCGCTAAAAGTAACGAAATAGTAGTATTGATCAGAATATGGATGAATATTAAAACTCCAGCAGTTTTCATTCTTATTATAATCCCATGTTGTTCCTCCTTCTCCATAAAAAATCACATAACCTCCTTGTGAGAAATTATTATTAGGGTCGTAAACATAAATTGAGTTTTCCAATAAATCGGAATAAGTGCGAAGAGAATTGTTTGAAGAAATTTGCCTTCCTCCATTACCATAGATTGATAATTTTGAAGAATTAATTTTTTCTGCAGGAACCCCCATTGCAATAAAATCATTGTAGGTTATCTTATATAACCCAGAGGAGGATATAGAAAATTTATACCAATCTCCATGTGCCAAAACAGAGGAATCGGGATAACTAATGGATTGAGCATAAAGTCCACTACTCAATGTCATAAGGCTTATAATAAGCAATTTAATAAGATTTTTCTTTCCCATAATTTGAATTAAATTTATTCAACCTCAATATAAACACGAAAAATTATTATTTATTGTTGAGTTAAATCAAAACAATAAAAATATTAATTGTACATCATAAATCTTATGGATAATTATTTTTTTCGTATTTTTGAAACTTAAAATACAATAATTCTGTATAATGGATTAAAATTCTTTATGCAAGAAAATATTTAATTGCCAATTTTATGCTTGAAAAACAATGATTAAGGAAGTAAAAAGTAAAATTTTACTCCCTATCTTATGAATCGTTTGTAATTTTTTTGTAATATTGCCAATTGAATTTATACACTATTAAGGATAAATAAACAAACTGATAATGAAAAAAATCATACTATTTACACTGATAGCATTTATGGCTTTAGTTGGTGAATTACAGGCGCAAGACCCTCATTTTTCACAATTTTATGCTAATCCACTTTATGTAAATCCTGCTTTTGCTGGTTCAAGCATATGTCCAAGATTAGGATTTACTGTTAGAGATCAGTGGCCAAGCTTAGGTGCATTTCAAACAGCAACAGTTTCTTATGACCAATATGTTGATTTTTTGAGTGGAGGTATTGGAGCAATTATTCTGGGCGATAAGTCAGGAGATGCTTTCCGTGCAACTTCATTTTCATTGATGTATTCATTAAGACTAAAATTGACTCGAAAAATAAATATAAATCTTGCTCTTCAAGCTTCAGTTGCAAATAGGAGTTTGGATTTCACTAATTTGACTTTTGCAGATATGATTGACCCTCGTTATGGATTTATTTATTCAACTCAAGCTCAAGTTCCACCAAGTTTAAGCAATACTTACGCTGACTTTGCTGCAGGAACAGTTGTTTATGGTGAAAACTGGTATGGAGGTGCTGCTTTTGCTCATTTAACTCAACCAGATGATGGATTTGTTTCTTATAATAGATTGCCACTGAAAGTAACTATTCATGGAGGTGCGAAATTTAATATAAGCAGAGATAAAAGAAGAACAAATGCTTTCTTTGGAGCTCCAATAATATCTCCAAATGTAATTTATAACATGCAAGGAAAATTTCATGACCTTAACTATGGACTATATTTAGATTGGTCTCCATTTATTGTTGGTGCATGGTTCCGTCAAGGCTTTGAAAATCCTGATGCTTTTGTTTTTATGGCTGGAGTACAACATGGAATGTTTAAGATTGGATATAGTTACGACATAACAGTGTCTTCTCTTTCTAATGTTTCAGGAGGAGCTCATGAAATTTCACTTGGAGTACAATTTAATTGCCCAGAAAAACGTAAGAAGTTAAAATCAATAGACTGTCCTACTTTCTAAGAGAAAGCTGTAACAAAAATTGCTAAACAATAGTATAAGAGAGAAAGTATAAAGTTAAGAATAATAATAAAAATATATTTTGTATGAAAAAAAGTGCATTCAAAAAGATTTTATTTAGCATAGCAATAGTAACACTACTGTTTGGTTGTAAAGGAAACCCTAACGTTTCTACAACAACTGGATGGAATTATGATGACCCTGCTTGGGGAGGATTTGAATCTGCTATGCCTAATGATCAATTAGACCCTAACGGAATGGTATTTGTAGAGGGAGGAACATATGTTATGGGACAAACTACTGATAATGTACGTAAGGAATGGGATAATCAACCTCGTAGAGCTACAGTTTCATCTTTCTATATGGATGAATGTGAAGTTTCAAACCAAGATTATAGAGAATACTTGTATTGGTTGCAAAGAGCTTATGGTAATGACTATCCAGAATATGTTAAGAAAGCATTGCCTGATACTCTTGTATGGAGATCTAAATTAGCTTTAGACGAAGCTTATGTTGAAAACTATTTCCGTCATCCAAACTATGCTGATTTCCCTGTTGTTGGAGTTTCATGGCTTCAAGCAGTTGAATATGCAAATTGGAGAACTGACCGTGTAAATGAAAGAATATTGGTTGATAATGGATATTTGGAATTAGACTTAGATGGTCAAGGAGACAATACTTTCAACACTGATGCTTATTATGCAGGATTATATGAAGGATTGGTTTTGGAAGAAAAACAAAATTTAGACCCAAGTTCTGAAGGAACAAGAAAGATTAAAATTGAAGACGGACTTTTATTACCTAAGTTCCGTTTACCAACCGAAGCAGAATGGGAATTTGCCGCTTATGCTCTAATTGGAAATAGCTATGATGAAAGAATTGTTGAAAGAAGAATTTACCCTTGGAATGGCTATCAAGTTAGAACAGACGATAAGAAATATTATGGTGAAATGTTAGCAAATTTCAAACGTACTAAGGGAGATGCAATGGGAACAGCAGGAGCTTTAAATGACCATTGGGAATACACTGCACCAGTAGCGTTCTATTTCCCTAACGATTACGGTTTATATAATATGGCAGGTAACGTTGCTGAATGGTGTTTGGATGTTTATCGTCCTTCAACAGGTCAAGATGCAGAAGACATTAACCCATTCCGTGGAAATGTTTATATAACTAAGGTTTTGGATGCTGACGGAATGATTTCAGAAAAAGACTCTTTAGGCAGAATTAGCTATAGAGAAGTAACCGTTGCTGAAAACATTAATCGTACAAATTACAAACAAGCAGATAACATTAACTATCTTGATGGTGACCTTCGTTCTCAACTAACTGATCAATGGAAAAAAGAACAAACAGAAGGAGAAGATGTTGTTACTTATGAAGAAGACCCAGAAGCACAACCAGTGTCTGAATCAAATAAAATGTATGAATATGGAGTTACTTCATTAATTACAGATAAGGTAAGAGTTGTTAAGGGTGGTTCATGGAAAGACAGAGCATTCTATTTAAGCCCAGGACAAAGAAGATTCTTAGACCAAACTAAGAGCACAGATTGGATTGGTTTCCGTTGTGCTATGGATCAACTTGGATCAAAAAGTTTATACTAATACATAATTATATATGATAAGAGGTCTCACCTTAAAGGTGAGACTTTTTTTATATCAAATTTTTTCCTAATTTCGCAACTTCATTATGACAAAGAAATACGAACAAATATTAGAAGATTTTCAAACCAAAAACTTTTCACCAATCTATGTTTTAACTGGAGATGAGCCTTTCTATATTGATGCTTTGTCTGAAAAGTTTGATTCTTCTCTTTTGGATGAAAGCGAAAAAGACTTTAATCAAACAGTGCTTTATGGAAGAGATATAACAATTGATGATATTATTTCCAATGCCAAGCTTTATCCCATGATGTCGGACTATAGATTAGTTTTGGTTCGCGAGGCACAAGATATTGATAAAAAAGATTGGTCAAAATTTGATTCCTATTTCAATAATCCTATACCAACAACAGTTATAGTTATATGTTATAAGTATAAGAGCATAGATAAGTCTTTCTTGAAGAAGGTTGATAAGGCAGGTGCTGTTTTTGAAAGCAAGAAACTTTACGATAGTGCAATACCTCAATGGATAGTTAATTATGCAAAGTCAATAGGTTTGAAAATAAATCCTTATGGCTCACAGATTATTGCAGACTACTTGGGAAACAATTTAGAGAAAATTGCAAACGAACTCTCCAAACTAAAGCTTAACCTAAAACAAGACGAAGAGATAACAATCAATCATATTGAGCAATATATTGGAATAAGTAAGGATTTTAATGTATTTGAATTGCAAAAAGCCTTAGCCACAAGGGATGTGCTTTCAGCAAATAGAATAATCAACTATTTTGATGCCAATCCAAAGGAAAACCCAATTCAAATAGTATTTCCGTCACTTTTGTCCTATTTCACAAAGGTTATAATAGCCTCACAAGTAAAAGACAAAACACCCGATAATGTAGCTAAAGCAATTGGCGTAAACAAATTCTTCGTTAAAGAATATATCACTGCAATAAACAACTATAGCTTAGATAAACTCTTTCAAATAATAGCACTTTTAAGAGAATATGACCTAAAGTCAAAAGGCTTAGACGTTGCACCCAATGTTTCAAATGGCGATTTATTAAAAGAATTAGTATTCAAAATAACTCATTAAATTACAACGTACCAAAAATAATTATTTTTAACACTTTATCCGTATGAAAAAACAATCCATTTTCCTCCTTCTTGCCTTTCTCTTTTTCTCTTTAGCCACTTTTGCGCAAACAGGAATGATTAAAGGTTTCGTTTACGATAAAAAATCAGGCGAGCCAGTTATGTTTTCCAATGTTATCCTTCAAAAAACCAACTATGGCTCAACGACTGACGATAATGGATATTTCGTAATCAACAAAGTACCAAAAGGAGACTACACTCTTAGGGTAAGTTTTATGGGCTATGTTGAAAAGCTAATCCCCGTTTCAGTGAAAAGTGGAGGAATACTTTCATTGAGAATTGAGTTAGATCCAAGCTCCAAAATGCTTGATGCCGTTGTTATAAATGCAGAAAGACAAGCAGCAAAAACAGAAAGTCAGGTTTCGGTTGAGAAAATAACTCCCAAAGAAATAACACAAATGCCTTCAATTGGAGGAAATGCCGATTTGGCTCAATATATGCAGGTTTTACCAGGAGTAATCTTCACCGGTGACCAGGGAGGACAGCTCTACATTAGAGGAGGTTCAGCCATTCAAAACAAAGTGCTCTTAGACGGAATGATAATCTATAATCCTTTCCATTCCATTGGACTATTCTCAGTTTTTGAAACAGACATCATACGCTCAGCTGATATATTCACTGGAGGATTTGGAGCAAAATATGGAGGAGCTCTTTCTTCCATTATGGACATAAACACAAGAGAAGGAAACAAAAAAGAAATTCATGGCAAAATAGGAGGAAGCACCTTTGGAGCAAACATAATGGTTGAAGGACCAATCATAAAACAAGACTCCTCAAGAGAAATGGCACTTTCCTATCTCTTCACAGCAAAAAACTCCTATCTCTCTCAAACCTCCAAGTCCATTTACTCCTATATCTATGGTTCACTTCCATACGACTTCTTAGACCTTTATGGAAAAATATCACTTAGTGGATATAATGGTTCAAAAATAAATCTCTTTGGCTTTAACTTCACAGACAAAGTAAATCAATATAAATCAATTGCCAATTACGACTGGACTAACAAAGGCTTTGGAGCCAATTTTCTACTCCTTCCAGGCAACACCACAGCACTTGTGGAAGGATTATTGTCCTATTCCGACTACACTGTAAATATGGAAGAAACAACTACCAAAAATGCCAAGTCAAGTAATATTGGAGGATTTAATGTAGGACTATCAGCAACCAATTTCTTTGGAGAAAACAAATTAATCTACGGTTTTGAAATGATAGGCTCCACAACCAACACCAGCGTAACCCAAAATGACTCCCTAACATCAAAAACCACAAACAACACCAATTACTCAACAGAAGCAGGAGTGTACATACTCTTCAAAGGAATTTGGGGCAAGTTTCTTTATGAACCAAGCTTTAGAATAAACTACTATGGCACACTAAGCAAAGGCTCACCAGAACCACGACTTGCACTAAAATACAACCTGACTGATCGCATACGATTGAAAGCAGCAACAGGAAAATACTCGCAAATATTTATTGATACAAAACCTAATTACGATATAGTAAACCTCTTCACAGGCTATTTAACCATAGACCCAGAAATGATGAATATTGTAACGCAATATAAAGGACAAGAAATAACATCATATATTCAAACCTCCAACCACTATATCTTTGGAATAGAATATGACCTAAACCAACGTATAACCCTCAATATTGAAGGTTATTACAAAACAATGGAAGGACTAATATCTCTTAATAGATACAAACTATTTCCTGATGACCAAGAACATAGTTCTATTGGCACAAGTCCAAAACCTGAATATATGAAAAAAGACTATCAAGTTGAAAATGGAGAAGCCTATGGAGTAGACTTTAGTGCAAAATATGATGATGGAAGACTTTATGTTTGGACAGTTTATTCATATGGAAAAGTGGTTAGAGAAGATGAAATGCTTGAGTATGCACCACACTACGACAGAAGACATAATGTGAACGTATTGCTATCCTACCAATTAGGGCTTTCACGCTCATGGGAAGTAAGCCTAAGGTGGAACTATGGAAGTGGATTCCCATTCACCCCTAACAAAGGAGGACAAGAACTCTTAGACTTCCAGTCAGGCATCAACTACGATTATTTATATGCCAATGGCTCACTTCAAATGATACTTGGCGACTACAACTCCAAACGCCTTCCTGAATATCACCGTTTAGACCTGTCAATAAAGAAACGATTTGAAATTAAAAGAGCAATCTTTGAACTTAACCTAAGCGTAACCAACCTCTACGACCGCAACAACCTATTCTATCAAGACAGAATAACAGGTCAAAGAGTTGACCAACTACCAATAATGCCAAGCTTCGGCCTAAACGTTAGTTTCTAAAGTTTTTTTTCTTTGACTTTGTCTTTTCTTTGAAAAGGCACAATTAATAATAAATATAAAATTGAAAATCTTAGAAATATGTTAGGGGATAATAATATTCGTAAAACTAATCTGAAGATTTTATTCAAACAAATAAATTCTTCAATAATAGACTTATTATTTGTAATTCTATTATCAATATTGATTCTAATATCTCTTAGCAATTTCTCTGGATTTGTTTTTTCTAATTTTGGAGTACCAGAAAACCCTTTTTTAAATGATAATGTTTTTAGAAAATTTCTAA
Source organism: Bacteroidota bacterium (assembly GCA_017860255.1). GTDB lineage: Bacteria > Bacteroidota > Bacteroidia > Bacteroidales > P3 > UBA10566. The sequence goes on from JAFNAR010000018.1 coordinate 29,640, forward strand.
AGTCAATATTTAAAATTGTACTTATTAGTTCTCTCTTTAATTATCTGTTCTGTATTATATTGAAAAAGGAATCATTTGCGGAAATGATTTGTAAACTTAGAATTAAAGAAAATTATAAGTTAAAAATATTTCTAATTAAAGGATTGACAAAATATATGTTTGTATATTTTATTCCTATGACATTATTTATTTTTAATGTTTTTAACCTTCAAACTATATTAATATATTGGATAATACTTCTTTTTATAAGAATATTATTTCTGCTAATTTTTAAGCAAAACATTTTTGATGCTATTTATAGAATTGAAATTGAAATAGCTCCAAATACTGATTCTAAAAGAATAAAAATAAGCTCCATTTTAATATCAACAATAATTGATGCTGGAGTTATTTACTCTATATCTTATCTTTTACACACAGTTTTATTGTCTTTTATATATACTGATTTTTTTAATTTTCTTATCATAACTTGGATTGCATATCAGTTGTTATCCTTAATTTTTAAAGGAAGGACATTTGGCAAACTAATAGTTGGAATTAGTTATAAATTAAATAATGAAGAAAATAATTTAAAAGGAAGATTATTACTTTGTGCATTAAATAAAATAATATTTGTTGTTCTTATTCCTTATATTATCATTTACTTATTGGGTATAAGAGAACCATTTGCTATTTTTATGAATATTCTTTTTTTCTTATCATATTTTTCACTTGCCTTCTATATTATAGAGAGAGAAAAGTTTTGGGATAAGTTGTCAGGAATAAGTGCTTTTTATTCAAATGACAAAATAAGTAAAAAAGTTTTTTCCTATCTATTTTTATGTATAATACTGCTTTCTTCTTTCTTTATCTCACAGAATATTAATAATAAAATTCAAAATAATAATAATAAAACATTCGGTTTCAACTATCCATATTTATTTACTCAGAATAAAAATTATAATTCTTATAAAGAACATGCAGAGTGGATAAAGCAACAACCATTGTCAGCAAAAGAATATATACTTAATTTATATAAGAAATATGATGTTGTAGTCCTTCATGAAAAATATCATCAAGAAAGGACTCAATGGGACTTTATCACAGAAGTTGTAAAAGATACATCTTTCATTAATAATGTAGGAGTTATTTTTACTGAATATGGAAGCGTAGAGCATCAAGAAAAATTAGATAGTTTCTTGCTTCAAAAATTTAATTCAGAAGAGAAATTGGAAAAAGAGACTGCATGTTTGATGACATTTATGACTTCTGGTTATTATTATTTTCTTAAGGATGTTAATTTATTAAATAATACTTTAGCCGATAGTTTAAAAGTAAGAGTCCGATTTACAGACAATATAGATTGGGATTATTTTACCAAAAGAAACAGAATGGATATTCCAAATATTGAAAACCGAGATAGTTTAATGGCTCAAGTAGTAGTTGACTGGTATAAAAAACAAACGCAGAATAAACAGAAAAATAAATGTTTAGTTATAACAAATTACCGTCATGCTTTTGGGTATCCAGAAGGAAAGGAGATATTTAACAATAAACGATATAGCCGTTTATATTTTGGCAATGAAGCACAATATCTATTTGAAGCTATTCCAAATAAAACAGCCAATGTCCTACAAGCAGGAGCACCATTAAATAATAGTCGAATGTTTTTTATACCTTTAAATCAGCCTATAAATTCAGGAATTTGGGATGCTGCCTTTAAAGCCAATAATTATAAACAAGTAGGTTTTGATTTAGCAGGTAGTCCATTTGGAAATGATAAATTTGACATGTATCCATTAAGAGGAGAAAAAATAAAATATGGATATAAAGATTTCTTTACAGGATTAATTTTTGATAAACCATATGAAATGCTTGAAACAAGTGGTTACCCTTATATTGAATATGCAGCAAATAGAGAAATGCAAATAAAGAAAAGTGATCCTAAATTCAAATCAAAAAACATAGATTATTCTTTATTAAAATATTATAAGGATATATCTTCTGAAAGAGAAAGTTTTGTTAAATCAGTGACTTTTTTATCTATTCCTAATTATATGGGAATAATAATATTAATATTATCTACTGCCTTATCATTATTATTTTCTACTTATTATTTAATTGTAAAACTAATAAAAGGAGATAAAAATAAAACATCCATAGAGTAACACAACTTATCTTAAAATATATCAATCATAATGAAAAATAAGTCCTTCATATTTGGAAATATGTCCATCATATTTTTATTTATGTCCTTTATATTTTTATTTATGAAGGACTTATTTTTCATTATGATTGACTTTTTTTCTAACTCCTTACTTTAATTTTTTCTTCCTTTCCTTTATTAAATTCTTTCTTTACTTTAATTTACTGAAGTAAGGTTTTATTTTACTGAAATAGCATTCAGTTTTACTGAAATAAACTTTTCACTTTTCAATTAAAAGAAAGAATTAAAAAAGTTACCCAAGTTACCTTGAGTTACCTAAGTTACCAATAAAAAAAGTTTTTTTTAAAATAAATAACTAAAGTTCTAAAAAATGGGTAACTTAAGGTAACTTAGGTAACTTTTTTGAGAGAAATTTATTTTTGGTTGTACGTGATATGAATTATCGACTTGTCGCTTGCCTTAGCAAGTTATCGGCTTGCTGCTTGTTAAAACAAGAATCCTGTACTATGTAATAATTATGATTTTCAATCCGAAACTTTAATTAAAATAAAAGGGAATAAAAAAACGAAAGTGAAATATTAAACTTCACTTCCGCTTTAAATGTTTTCACAACGGAATAATCCTTATTGTGAATTGCTTTAAGTTTGTCTGGCAAAGATAATAAAAAAACTTACACTTGCAAATATATTAGAAAAAATTTGAAGATATAAAAATATATTTATACCTTTGGGCATTGAAATAACTTATGAATAATTATATATTATTATGAAAAAGATATTAGGATTAGACTTAGGAACAAATAGTATTGGATGGGCTTTAGTAAATGAAGCTGAAAATGAAAGAGAAACATCATCTATAATTAAACTTGGAGTACGAGTTAATCCTTTGACTGTTGATGAACAAAATAATTTTCAACAAGGAAAGAGTATTACAACTAATGCAGATAGAACTTCTAAACGTTCAGCAAGAAGAAGTCTTCAAAGATATAAATTAAGAAGAGAAAACTTAATTGAGTCACTAAAAGAAAATAATATTATAACTGAAAATACTATTCTCTCTGAAACTAATAATTTTTCAACATTTCAAACTTATAAACTTAGAGCAAAGGCAGCAGAAGAAAGGATAGAGTTAGAAGAGTTTGCTCGAGTATTGTTAATGATTAATAAGAAAAGGGGTTATAAAAGTTCAAGAAAACTAAAAGGACAAGATGAAGGTGAATTGGTTGATGGTATGGATGTTGCAAAGGAACTTTATAATAAAGAAATAACTCCAGGCGAATATATGCTTGAACTTTTAAATAAAGGTAAGAAAAATAAGCCTGAGTTTTATACTTCCGACCTAAAACAAGAATTTCAAAAGATTTGGGAAGCCCAAAAAATATATTATCCTGAAATACTAACTGATGAATTCCAAATACAACTCAATGGAAAGAGTAAAACTAATACCTCAAGGATTTTTTTAGCTAAATATGGAATCTATACTGCTGAAAATAAAGGAAAGGACAGAAGGTTAGAATCTTATCAATGGAGAGTGAAAGCATTAATAGAAAAAGTTGAAAAGGATGTTTTGGCATTTATTATAAGTGATTTGAATGGAATTATTAATAATACAAGTGGTTATCTTGGTGCAATTAGTGATAGGAGCAAAGAACTTTATTTTAATAAGCTTACAGTAGGGCAGTATTTAATGAGAGAATTAAATAACAATCCTCATTTTTCTTTAAAAAATAAAGTTTTTTATCGTCAAGATTATTTAGATGAGTTTGAAAAAATTTGGGAAACACAAAAAGAATTTCATTCACAACTAACTAACGAACTAAAAAAAGAGATTAGGGATATTGTTATATTCTATCAAAGAAGGTTAAAAAGTCAGAAAGGATTGATAAGCTATTGTGAATTTGAGAATGATAAAATTGAAGTAGAAATTGAAGGAAAGAAAAAAACAATTACCATAGGTTCAAAGGTATGTCCTAAGTCTTCTCCTTTATTTCAGGAATTTAAAATTTGGCAAATATTAAACAATATAAATGTAATAGATGAAAATAAAAATTCAAGAGCATTAGAACAAGAAGAAAAAGAAATATTATTCAAAGAATTAACTTTTAAAAATAAGCTATCTAAGTCAGAAGCACTTAAACTATTGTTTGAAAATCATACAAAACTTGACTTAAACTATAAAGAAATTGAAGGTAATAGGACAATCAATAATTTTTATAATGCATTTAGTCAAATTGTAGAGATGAGTGGTCATGGAGAATATGACTTTAATAAATTAGATTCAGGACAAATTATTGATTTGGTTAATTCTGTTTATAAAACCTTAGGTATTAGAGAAGATATTTTGTTTTTTGATTCAAGTTTGGAAGGAAGTGATTTTGAAAATCAGCCAATAATGAGACTTTGGCATTTATTGTATTCTTTTGAGGGAGATAATTCAAAGACAGGTATTGATAAACTATTAAATATTCTTTACAAAGAATATGGTTTTGAAAAGGATTATGCAAAAGTAATAGCAAATATAAGCTTTCAAGATGATTATAGTAGTTTAAGCTCTAAAGCAATTAAGAAAATCTTACCTCATTTAAAAGAAGGTAATGGTTATGATACTGCATGTTTGCTGGCAGGATATAGACATTCAAAAAGTTCATTAACAACAGAAGAACTTGAGAATAAACAACTGAAAGATAAGCTTGAGTTATTACCTAAGAACAGTTTGCGTAACCCAGTAGTTGAAAAGATACTAAACCAGATGGTAAATGTGGTTAATCAAGTAATTGATACTTATGGTAATCCAACAGAAATAAGAATTGAGTTAGCAAGGGATTTGAAAAACAATGCTGAGGAAAGAAAAAATATGACCGAAGCAATAAGTAGAAGTACAAAAGAACATGAGGAATATAGAGATATAATTAAAAAAGAATTTGGATTTTCAAATGTTAGTAGAAATGATATAATAAGATATAAGTTGTATTTAGAATTAAAGGATAATGGTTTTAAAACTCTATATTCTAATACTTATATCCCTCGAGAAAAAATATTTGATAAGAATTTTGACATAGAACATATTATTCCTAAAGCTAAGCTATTTGATGATTCTTTTTCTAATAAAACATTAGAGCTTAGAACTGCAAACATAGAAAAGAGCGAAATGACAGCTTATGACTATGTTAAGAATAAATATACAGAAGAGGGACTAAAAGATTACTTAAATAGAATAGATTTGCTTTATAAATCAAAGGCTATTTCAAAAACAAAGTATAATAAGTTGAAGATGCAAGCTTCTGAAATACCTTCTGACTTTATTGATCGAGACCTTAGAGATTCACAATACATTGCTAAAAAAGCTCGCCAAATTCTTCTTGAAATATCTAAAGAAGTTGTTTCTACCTCAGGACAAATTACAGATAGATTAAGAAAGGATTGGCAGTTGGTAGATATTATGAAGGAATTGAATTGGGATAAGTACGATAAGTTGGGTATGACTGAGATAGTAGAAAATAAGGATTCAGAGAGAATATATAGGATTAAGGATTGGACTAAAAGAAATGACCATCGCCACCATGCTATGGATGCCCTAACAATAGCCTTTACAAAACATAACTATATCAATTATCTTAATAATCTAAATGCAAGAGCTGATAAATCAAGTAATGCTTATGCAATAGAACAAAAAGAATTATATAGAGATTCTCATGGTAATTTAAAATTCATACCACCAATGCCTTTAAATGATTTTAGAGTGCAGGCTAAACAACATCTTGAAGATATTTTAGTATCAATTAAGGCTAAGAATAAAGTTGTAACAAGGAATATTAATACAACTAAACAAAAGGGAGGAACGAATAAGAAGCTCCAGCTAACACCAAGAGGGCAATTGCATCTTGAAACAATTTATGGAGAATTAAAACAATATGTAACTAAGGAAGAAAAGATAGGCTCAAGTTTTAATGAAGAAAAGATAAATATGGTTGCGAAGAAGTCATATAGAGAAGCTTTGTTGAAACGATTAAGAGACAATGATAATGATGCAAAGAAGGCATTCACTGGAAAGAATTCTTTGGATAAGAATCCTCTTTTTATTGATGAACTACAAACTCAAAAAGTTCCAGAGAAAGTTAAATTAGTTGAATTTGAAACTCAATACACTATTCGAAAAGATATTACTCCAGACATAAAAATTGATAAAGTTATTGATGTAGGAATTAGGAAAAAGCTTAAAGATAGATTGAAACAATATGACAATAAATCAAAAGAAGCATTTTCCAATTTGGAAGAAAACCCCATATGGCTAAATGAAGAAAAAGGGATTCAGATTAAAAGAGTTAAAATTAGTGGAGTTAGTAATGCAGTTTCATTAAGAAGTAAAAAAGATCATTTTGGAAATTTAATATTGGATAAAGAAGGTAATCCACAAAAAGTAGATTTTGTTAATACTGGCAATAATCACCATGTTGCTATTTATAAAGATGAAAAAGGAAACCTACAAGAGAATGTAATTTCTTTTTTTGAAGCAACTGCAAGAGCAAATGCGGATATACCAATTATTGATAAATCCTTTAATCTTGATAAAGGATGGCAATTCCTATTTACAATGAAACAAAACGAGTACTTTGTCTTTCCTAATGAAAAAACTGGATTTAATCCAAAAGAAATAGACCTATTCAACCCAATAAACTATTCATTAATTAGTCCTAATCTATTTAGAGTACAAAAGTTATCTACCAAGGATTATTCTTTTAGACATCATTTAGAAACAAGTGTTATTGAAAACTCTCAATTAAAAGGGATTACTTGGTTGAGGTTAGGCTTATCTGGTATTAAAGATATTGTAAAAGTTAGGGTTAATCATATTGGACAAATTGTTGGAGTAGGAGAGTATTAATTTATGATTAAACGCACACTATACTTTGGTTCTGGAGCTTATCTTAGTGTTAAAGATAAACAGTTAGTTGTGCAATTAGCCGAAGATAAAACCAATACTAAAAAGACAATGTCTATTGAAGATATTGGAGTAGTTGTTTTAGATAATCCTCAAATTACTATAACTCAAAGTGTATTAGTTCAATTACTTGAGAATAATGTAGCAATTATAACATGCGATCGATTTCATCATCCAATAGGGCTTCAATTATGTTTGGATAGTAATACAATACAGAGTGAACGATTCCAAACTCAAATTTATTCTTCCGAAAGTTTGAAAAAGAATCTTTGGCAACAGACTATTGTAAGTAAGATTTATAATCAAGCAATGGTATTAAAAGAGTTTGATGTTCCAATAAGAAATATGATTACATGGTCAAACTCTGTTTTGAGTGGAGATAGTAAGAATCATGAAGCAAGAGCAGCTGCTTATTATTGGAAAAACTTATTAGAAAGTCATGATAATTTTAAAAGAGAACGTTTTGGAGAATATCCAAATAACTTCTTTAACTATGCCTATGCAATACTCAGAGCCATAACTGCTCGTTCTTTAATTGGCTCAGGTCTATTACCAACACTTGGAATTCATCATAAGAATAGATATAATTCTTATTGTTTGGCAGATGATATAATGGAGCCTTATAGACCATTTGCTGATAAATTAATTATTGATATTATTAGAAAATATCCACAAGAAGAAACTTTAACAACTCAAATCAAACAAGAAATCTTAAAGCTACCTATTATTGATGTTGAGATAAATAAAAAAACAAGCCCATTGCAAATTGCTATGCAAGAAACAACTTCATCGCTTGCTCAATGTTATAATTCAACAAGAAGAAAAATTAAATATCCAATTTTTGGAACAACGATTTAACGCTTATAAAATAATGTGGGTTTTAGTACTATTTGATTTGCCGACTGAAACAAAAGCAGATAGGAAGAATTATGCTAATTTTAGAAAAGAATTATTGAAAGATGGTTTTACAATGTTTCAATTTTCAATCTACTTGCGTCATTGTCCATCCAAAGAAAATGCAGATGTTCATATTGCAAGGGTTAAAAGGTTGTTGCCTAACTATGGGAATATAGGAATACTTTGTATAACTGATAAACAATTTGGTAATATGGAAATCTTTTTTGGAAAGCAACTCAAAGAAAATCCTAATGTTGTTCAGCAATTGGAAATGTTTTAAGAATAATTAACTATAAATTAATGCTTATTAACTATTTTTGCTTTAAAAAACTACTCGAAAAATAAATTTTTACTCTAAAAAAAGAACTAAAAATAAAAGTTTAGGAATAATAAAAACCTAAACTTTTATCTTTTAATTGAGTTTGAATGTTGATTTAATAAATCCTAAACTCTTTTGTAATAGCTTAAAATACATTTGCTTAAAGTACCCTCTGTTGTTGAACTAAAGCAAAGATACAAACTTAAAAGCAATTCACAACAAAGACTGATGGATTAGTAGCTTCTCCTAAGTTGTTGAACTAAAGCAAAGATACAAACTTAAAAGCAATTCACAACACTGTTGCTGAGGGAGCAGACGAATTAATTGTTGTTGAACTAAAGCAAAGATACAAACTTAAAAGCAATTCACAACACTCGACCAAATAAGTCAAAATAAGGAAGAGTTGTTGAACTAAAGCAAAGATACAAACTTAAAAGCAATTCACAACTCAAGACCTAAAGAGGATTTAGATATTATTGTTGTTGAACTAAAGCAAAGATACAAACTTAAAAGCAATTCACAACATATAGTGCTTCTATGGCTAAAACAAGGTTGTTGTTGAACTAAAGCAAAGATACAAACTTAAAAGCAATTCACAACCACATAGTTTACGGCTCAACAACATACACAGTTGTTGAACTAAAGCAAAGATACAAACTTAAAAGCAATTCACAACCGTGTGTCAAGTGTAATTGTACATTAATAGGTTGTTGAACTAAAGCAAAGATACAAACTTAAAAGCAATTCACAACTATTTTCTCGATTGGATGATAAAAGAACTGGTTGTTGAACTAAAGCAAAGATACAAACTTAAAAGCAATTCACAACTACTGATATAGTTATGATTTTCAAGGAAGAGTTGTTGAACTAAAGCAAAGATACAAACTTAAAAGCAATTCACAACGAATCTGGCAATGCTAATCTGTTTGCTATGGTTGTTGAACTAAAGCAAAGATACAAACTTAAAAGCAATTCACAACATGTGGTTGTATTGCCCACCATTATAGGGGGTTGTTGAACTAAAGCAAAGATACAAACTTAAAAGCAATTCACAACTTCAGATTAATAATTTAAAAAACTACTACTGTTGTTGAACTAAAGCAAAGATACAAACTTAAAAGCAATTCACAACAGGAGCGTGGTAAACTCCTGCTATGGAAAAGTTGTTGAACTAAAGCAAAGATACAAACTTAAAAGCAATTCACAACAGCTTATTAAGATATTCAGGAGAAATATTAGTTGTTGAACTAAAGCAAAGATACAAACTTAAAAGCAATTCACAACACTTATTTCAATGTGATATTTGGCATTAAGTTGTTGAACTAAAGCAAAGATACAAACTTAAAAGCAATTCACAACTGAAAATAAGTCTCGATTATTTAAAAATAAGTTGTTGAACTAAAGCAAAGATACAAACTTAAAAGCAATTCACAACAAACTCCACATTGTTCTGTTAATCTAATACGTTGTTGAACTAAAGCAAAGATACAAACTTAAAAGCAATTCACAACTGTAGAGCAATTCGGAGGGATAGGCAAGACGTTGTTGAACTAAAGCAAAGATACAAACTTAAAAGCAATTCACAACAAGAAGTGCGGATGTGTTAAATCCGCACTCGTTGTTGAACTAAAGCAAAGATACAAACTTAAAAGCAATTCACAACAGAGACGAATTGAAAAGGATGTTGCCAAAAGTTGTTGAACTAAAGCAAAGATACAAACTTAAAAGCAATTCACAACAACTGAGCGTTGAACTCTTCTAAATCGTATGTTGTTGAACTAAAGCAAAGATACAAACTTAAAAGCAATTCACAACTCTCAACTCTTAGCATAGTATCAGCCAAGCGTTGTTGAACTAAAGCAAAGATACAAACTTAAAAGCAATTCACAACTTTGTTCTCACAGTATGTGTAATACTCCTTGTTGTTGAACTAAAGCAAAGATACAAACTTAAAAGCAATTCACAACTATGGAGAGAAGAATGATGCAACTATATATGTTGTTGAACTAAAGCAAAGATACAAACTTAAAAGCAATTCACAACATGAGGCTGGTAAGGTAAAAGCAAATATTGGTTGTTGAACTAAAGCAAAGATACAAACTTAAAAGCAATTCACAACAACCCGATAACAGTTATGTCTTCTGCATAAGTTGTTGAACTAAAGCAAAGATACAAACTTAAAAGCAATTCACAACACGCCAGGTATTAGTGCTTTACTGGTAGATGTTGTTGAACTAAAGCAAAGATACAAACTTAAAAGCAATTCACAACTTGATTTTTTTCTTTGTTCTCTTTTTGGAAGTTGTTGAACTAAAGCAAAGATACAAACTTAAAAGCAATTCACAACAATTAAGTGATGTAGAAGATAAACCTGAATGTTGTTGAACTAAAGCAAAGATACAAACTTAAAAGCAATTCACAACATTGAAGATTGCCAATGTTTCAGGTCTTAGGTTGTTGAACTAAAGCAAAGATACAAACTTAAAAGCAATTCACAACAGAAGGTAAAGAAGATATTAGTAATGATAAGTTGTTGAACTAAAGCAAAGATACAAACTTAAAAGCAATTCACAACTTCTAATTTGGAATATTCTCCTTCTGTTACGTTGTTGAACTAAAGCAAAGATACAAACTTAAAAGCAATTCACAACTTTTTAGAGATTTTACATATATAATAGCTGGTTGTTGAACTAAAGCAAAGATACAAACTTAAAAGCAATTCACAACAATCTCGTTGGGTAGTCTTTCTCGTCTATAGTTGTTGAACTAAAGCAAAGATACAAACTTAAAAGCAATTCACAACTGTCGAGTCAAGCTACTAATGTCTCCTAAAGTTGTTGAACTAAAGCAAAGATACAAACTTAAAAGCAATTCACAACTATAGCCTCTATGAGTGGACACGTTGAAGGGTTGTTGAACTAAAGCAAAGATACAAACTTAAAAGCAATTCACAACAAAGAAGCTCAAAGCCTTAATCAATTGGATGTTGTTGAACTAAAGCAAAGATACAAACTTAAAAGCAATTCACAACGAACTATCACACCATTAGTTTGTTTTATTCGTTGTTGAACTAAAGCAAAGATACAAACTTAAAAGCAATTCACAACATGATTGGGATTTTAATGTTGTCCTTGATAGTTGTTGAACTAAAGCAAAGATACAAACTTAAAAGCAATTCACAACTCCAACAGTAGGATTAAAGCCTTCTGGAATGTTGTTGAACTAAAGCAAAGATACAAACTTAAAAGCAATTCACAACTATCCCGACAAACAATTAAATTACAAGCTAGTTGTTGAACTAAAGCAAAGATACAAACTTAAAAGCAATTCACAACACCCAGACTTCACCATCCATCCACATTGCGGTTGTTGAACTAAAGCAAAGATACAAACTTAAAAGCAATTCACAACTTGAATATATTAGAGATAATCACTATTCAGTTGTTGAACTAAAGCAAAGATACAAACTTAAAAGCAATTCACAACTGCATATCACGAGTAACATCACGAAGATGAGTTGTTGAACTAAAGCAAAGATACAAACTTAAAAGCAATTCACAACTGTTAAGTTACCATATGAAGAAAGAAAACAGTTGTTGAACTAAAGCAAAGATACAAACTTAAAAGCAATTCACAACCTTCGGAATTCCTACAACCGTAGCCAGTTCGTTGTTGAACTAAAGCAAAGATACAAACTTAAAAGCAATTCATTGCAATAAAACTTTCTTTATTTTTCAAATAAAAAACTATTTCTCAAAAACTATGATATAGTTTCCAATTAAATGTTTATCTTTGAGGCGTGAAAATGATTTAAAGTTTAAATTTTTATTAGAAACTAATAATAACTTTTTCTTATGGCTAAAAATGTAATTTCCTTATTATTATTGTTTTTACTTCCTTTTGGAATTTTTGCTCAAACAAAAAAGATTGAATTTTCTTATGAACCTTTAAAGGTTATAAGTAATGATATTTATGTTGATTCGGTTATTGACTCAAGGGCTGATAAATCGTTGATTGGTTTTGCAAGTTATGATAATTTGAAGGGTAAGATTAATTTAAAGAATGGTGCAAGTGAGGCTCTCTCAGGCTTTTTTAGATTCAATTTTCCAAACTCTTATGGCAATCTTCCTGTTGTGGTTGAGATTAAGGATTTGGATGTGAGTAAAACTAAAACAGATTATTTTGACTCAATAAAAACTAATCTTAATCTTGTTATTCATTATAAGGTTAATGATTCAATTTATGCACAATATCCTTATGAGGTTTCTTCTTCAATTAATGCGAAGGATGGTTTTAAGGATATTGAGAAAGAGATTAGGAAGTGTATCGAGCATGCATTTAAGGGTTTTATTGTAGAGAATATAAAGCTTATTTATGACTACAAGTCTAAATTTAAAGATACGCAAGAGGATTCTCCTTCAAAGGCAAGGGATATTGTTGATCCTTCAATTAGTCTTAATTCAGAACAAAAATCACATAAAAATTACTCCACTGCCATTGGCTTGGTTCCAAGTATGGGTGCAACTTCTATGGGTGTTTCGCTTAGTGTTTATAGTTTTGTTAATCAAAAAGAGGATCAAAAAATTCTCTTACCTATGGTGGTAAATATTGATTATCTTATGGTAACGGATTATTTTATCAGACAATATGGTTATTATAATGCTAAATTTTCTTATTACAAATTAGGGGTGAATCCTTTATTGAGAATTTATAAGAAATCTTATTTCTCTTTTATAGGTCAGTTTGTTTTTGGCTTTGATTCAATGGGAGGGGATACAAGGTTAGTTGTAGGTTTGAATTTAGGTCAAGGATTTTATTATTTCCCGAATAAGGGTTTTTATTGCGGATTTGGTATTTATGAATATGGCTCTTCATCAAGAGTTTATCCTTTTGATTTAGGTTTGAAATTGGAGTTAGGGGTGAAGTTTTAAAATGTAAAGTATGTTAAGTGTGAGCAATTCTTATTGCTATTTATATATTATTAAATAACTTAACCATGAAAAACAAGAAAAAAAAGTTTTTTGTATCTTTCTTTATGTTTTTTGTAATCGAAGTTGTAGCAACTCCTCAAATTTCAGATAAACTTATTTACAAAGGAGATACACTTAATGTGTATTTTAATTTATCAGAAGAATTTTATAAAATTGATACAGTTATAAATGATACGCCTATCTATAATTATAGTGTATTAAATGTTAATCTCTTTGGAAAGAAAATATCTTGTGGAACAACAGCTTGTTGGAGAGGTTATAGATCAATTTGGGAGATTATAGATAATCAAATATATTTAATAGGTATTTATAGCTGTTGTTATTATGATGATTCTATTAAAGCAGATTTGAATTATTTGTTCAAAGATAAATGCATTAATGGAAAAGTAAAAGCTACATGGATTAATGGAAATTTTATATGTGGTAAGGGGGAAAGATTAATATATGACCATGATATGTATTCAGGGGGAGTTTATGAATACGATATGGAAATTAATCTTGAAAAAGGTAAACTAATAGATACAAAGCTTTATAATAATACTAAATCAAAACAATCGGACTATCCCCAAAATTCTATAAAAATGCTAAATCACATTTATAGTAATATAAATTGGGATATTCTACCACAAGAAGATACAACAATTAGAATCTTTCTTGAATTCTCAGGTAATGAATATGGAATAATTGATGAAGTGAAGATTCTGAAAGGTTTTAATGAAACTTATAATCAAGAGGCAATAAGAGTTATAAAAACTATACCTGAATGGGATATATATTATATTAAAGGTGAGTTTAAGAGGAAAGTATGGATGATGCCAATAATTTTCAGTAAAGAAAATAGAAATAAATATAAAAAATGAAAAACAAGAAAAAAAAGTTTATTGTATCTTTCTTTATTGAGCTAAATCTCATTTTCTCATTAGGTTTGATTTCTTATTATTTATTGCAATTAATTCTAAATGTTTATTTCATTTATGTATTTCTTGCTGTTGCAATCTTATATTATCTTTTCTCGTATTTTATTCTTAAGAAAACTATTTTTAAATGCTTGAATGTCAAAGTTAGCCAAAGATTAAAAATATTATTATTCCTGTTTGGAGCAAATATAATATTTTACCTTTTGGTAATGACTTTAAATAATACCCATAGTTCAAAATATAGTTTTATGGGGATGAGGTATTATCCTTATAATGTTCATTTGAAGGTTGATAAAAATGTTCAAAATAAAATAGACTTTATTCAAAATGAAAACACTTCTGCAAAAGACTATATCATCAATTTATTTGATAAATATGATGTGGTTATATTGGGAGAAAGGATTCATACAGAAAACACTCAATGGGATTTAATTTATGATATTGTTTCAGATAGGAGATTTATTGAAAAGGCAGGAAATGTTTTTACTGAAATGGGCTCTGCTGACTATCAGTATTTGGCAGATGAATATTTTTATAAAAAGTATAATTCAGAAAAAGAATTAGATAAGGCTACCACAAAATTATTTTACTTAGCGGAGGGGATTACAGAAAAGAAAAATTATTTTACTTTCTTTAAGAGGCTTAATTTATTAAATCAAACATTGCCTGATTCTTTAAAAATAAGAGAAAACTTTACTTCAATTAATCAATATCCTTTAGATATTAAAACTCCTGAAGAGTTTGAAAAACATCATAAATATTGGAATCATTTTTATGATAGCATTATGGCGGATAATGTTATTAAGGGATATGCAAGAATACAAAAGGGAGAAAAGCGAAAGAAAATATTAGTAATAACAAATTTTACTCATTCATTCAATCTCACAAAACATAAATTTAAGAATTTGAAAAATGAAACTACTTACATAATTGATTCATTAAAGGGCAGTGTTGCAAATGTATTAATAAACAGTATAGCAGCAGGAAAGAAATACTATTCTCAGTATTTTTTAGGTTCTCATAATAAAAGTTCTTGGGATAAAGCTTTTGAGTTATGTGGCAATAAAAGTATAGGTTTTGATTTGGAAGGCAGTCCTTTTGGAGAAGATCAGTTTGATATGAATTTGAATTATAGCCAATTTAAATATAAGGATGTTTACTACGGATTTGTATTCTATAAATCAAAGTTTGATTGGGTAAATTGGATAGGGAGATTTCCTTACGAGTTGTAAGATGATTTTATTGATGAATACAAAAGAAGAAACATCCTTTATGGTCAAGAGAAAGCAAACTTGTATATTAAAGAACAAAAGCAAAGCAAAGATTATGATAAGTTTGTTGAAGGCAAAATTAGTATGGACTTATTTGTATATGCTAAACAGAATATCAAACTAATAAGCTATCAACTAATTTTTATCCTTTCAAACTTTCTAATTCTTATCTTGATTTTAAGATATATCATTAAGTCGAGAAAATAATTTTAATATTTAAACAAAAAAATAGGGGCAAATGAAAAATTTGTCCCTATCTTATTTTATTCTGTTGTATTAAAGTCTTTATTTTATTCTTTCAGAATATTCAGATGTTCTTGTGTCAACCTTAATTCTTTCTCCTGTTTCAATGAAAAGAGGAACTCTAATTTTTGCTCCTGTTTCAACTGTTGCTTCTTTGGTTGCATTGGTTGCTGTGTTGCCTTTTACTCCGGGTTCAGTGTAGGTTATTTCCATTTCAACAAATGGTGGCAATTCGCAAGAAAGTGGTGTTTCTGTGTCTGCATGAACAATCATTTCAACGTATTGTCCTTCTTTTAAGAATTGTGGAGCGTTGATGATTTCTTCTTGAATTGATATTTGTTCAAAATCTTCAGTATGCATAAAATTATATCCAGAATCATCTTTATAAAGGAATGTGTAAGGACGACGTTCAATACGAGCTACGTCAATTTTTGTTCCTGCCAAAAAAGAATGTTCTAATGTTCTTCCTGTTTTGAAACTTTTTAGTCTTGTACGAACAAATGTATTTCCTTTACCTGGTTTAACATGTAAGAATTCAACTACTGAAAGCAAATCTCCATTCATTTCAATACATAGTCCATTTTTAATATCTGCTGTTGTTGCCATAAAAAAGTTTGGTTTTTTTAATTATTTTTTATCTTCTTCTTTTCTTAGTTCTTCAATTCTGCTTTTCAAAAATTCATTTTCCTCTGTTAGGTCTTTATGAAATTTTTGATAGTAGTTTGCCTTTAGTGTGCTGCCAACCATTCTCAAAATACATACTCCCAAAAGCAGGGTAAGTGTTATTTCTGAGCTTGGTTTTAGAAAAATATAGTATCCTATTATTCCAATTATTCCTAAGTAGGATAATAAATCTAATAGTTTTGAGACTTTAATTGCATTCATATTTAATAATGTTCAATAGATTGCAAAATTACTCCTTTTTCCCTTTTTAACAAAATATTTGAATAAATGATGAATTTTTTATCTATATTTGCAAGTTGACAAATAGAGTAAAATAGTATTAAACCTATAAACTATGAAGAGAATATTCTTGTATATTATTGTGAGTTTAATTGCCATGAGTGGCTTTTCACAAAATGTTGTTGATCTTGATGACCAAAAACTTACTGACTTTACTAATAAACTGATTAATCTTCCTTTCTCCGAAAGAGATGTTATTGTTAAGGCTTGTGAGGTGTTTGAAAAAGATTTTGCTAACGATCCTTATGTGGCAGATTGGGCATTTCAAATTCTTTACTACTACCATGAAATTAGTTGTGAGGACAAAACAGTAACGCTTCATAAAACTTTCTCCGATAAAGAAATTAGAGGATATTTCCATAAAGATATTTGGGTATTACCTACTCTTAAATCTAATATTGCTTCTTTCATCACTGAATATGCAAAATGGGGTTATAGAATTTCTTCCGATGAGGATACTTCCTATGCTATGGAAGTGGATTCAACCTATTTGATTAAACGTCTTTCAAAATATCTTTCAACTGATTATGCTTACTACTTCACCAACTATGTTGCTGATTTAGGTGTTACTCCTTATTGGCACTGCACTTTAAATGTTCCTATATCTGAAATTATGAGAAGAGTTCAGTGGAGAGATTTATTGCTTGACAGAAATCCTGATTTTGTTAGAAATGATTTAGTTAATCGTGAAATACAACACCTTCTCTTTTCCGTAACCAAAGGTTTAGAGTATACTCCAATTTATGGTGAAAATGCAGATGAAATGAAGGTTCACGACCCAAGAGAGGGATTTGATTTTACTAAAATTGCAAATGAGTCAGAAATAATTTTACCTCAATATAAAGATGCAATTCAAGCATATTATAGAACTTATCCTGAAACCACTTGGGGTTTGTATTTAACTGAATTTATGCATCGCTTAGCCCTTAATAAGTATCGTTTCTCTAACGAAATTGATGAATTTGTTTTAGAAAAACTTTTCCCAAGCAACAGAAAAAACATAGATCCTTTGTTAAAATATAAGGATATGCTTATTGACAATTTAATGGATTAATAATGAAAAAGCTTTTTTTTATTCTTTTGTGCATTTTTTGCACACAAAATATCATTGCCCAAAAGCAAATAACCCTTGAAGACATTTGGTCAAAAGGAACATTTAGAGCAAAATCAATTAATGAAATACGCTCAATGAAAAATGGAGAAGACTATTGTGTTCTTACTCCCAATGGTATTGAAAAATATCAATATCAAACAGGTAAAAAAACTGATACCATAATGGATTTCACTTCTTTAGACTTTGGCAACAATAGTAAGAAGAATATGGTTATTGATTACAACTTTTCTCAAGATGAGAAGAAGGTTTTAATTGCTGTTAATCCTGATTTTATTTATCGCTATTCATTTTATGCTGATTATTATATCTACGAAATAGAAACAAAAGCATTCTATCCTCTTAATGTTGATGGAAAACAACGTTTGGCTGATTTTTCTCCTGATGGTAAAAAGGTGTCATGGATAAGAGATAATAATCTTTTCATTACTGACATTTCAACTGCTGAAAGAAAAGTTACTCAACTTACTAAGGATGGAGCGTTCAATAAGGTTATTTATGGAACTTCCGACTGGGTTTATGAAGAAGAACTTGCTTTGGTGAAAGGCTATGCATGGAATAAGACCAGCAACAAACTTGCTTACTATCGTTTTGATGAATCAAATGTAAAGGAGTATTCAATGCAAGTTTGGGGAGAACTTTATCCTCAAAACTACACTTTCAAATATCCAAAGGCAGGAGAAGATAATTCTATTGTAGATATTTTTGTTTATGACTTATCAACTCAAGATCACAAACAAGTTGATTTAGGACAAGACAAGAATTACTACTTGCCAAGAATACAATGGTCAAAAAATGAAAATCAACTTATTATTCATAAGCTAAATAGACTTCAAAATCAATATGATATTTTTTCTGTAAACACTAATGACTATAAATTAGAAACTCTTTATTCTGAAACTAACAAATATTATATCGGTGAACCTCAAGAGGTAACTTTCCTTGATGATAATTCTGCTTTTATTCTCCAGTCAGAAAGAAATGGTTACTCACATTTCTATTTGGTTAATATGAAAGATAAATCTGTTTCACCAATTACTTCAGGTAACTACGATACAGATAAATTATGTTATGTAGATCAAAAAGAAAAGAAGATATACTACACCGCTGCTGAAAGTTCTGCCATAAACAGAGAATTATGTGTTATTAATTTCAATGGAAAAAGAAAGAAAACAATCTCTAAGCAAGAAGGAACAAATGATGCAGACTTTAGTAAGAATGGAAAATATTACATAGGTACTTATTCAAGTGCATATACTCCAAATGTATTTACTGTAAATAATCAAAAAGGAGAGGTACTAATCACTTTGGAAGATAACTCAGCCCTAAAAGATAGTTTGAAACTTTATTCTTCTGAGAAAAAAGAGTTTGGAAGCTTCAACACTTCAACAGGAGTAAGCCTTAACTACTGGATGATTAAACCTTCAAAAATGGAAGAAGGAAAGAAATATCCTGTTTTGTTTTATGTTTATGGAGGACCTGCAAGTCAAGAAGTTTTAAATTCTCAAAGAAGAGCAACAGATATGTATTGGGGAATGATGTTAGCTCAACAGGATTATATAACAATTTGTGTTGACCCTCGAGGAACAGGAATGAAAGGACAAGAGTTTCGCAAGTGTACTTATTTGGAATTAGGAAAATATGAAACAGAAGATATGATTGAAGCTGCTAAGTATTTTGGCGAATTAAGTTATATTGACAAAAATCGTATGGGAGTTTTTGGATGGAGCTATGGAGGATATATGTCAACACTTGCCATTACCAAAGGAGCTGACTATTTCAAAACTGCAATTGCGGTTGCTCCAGTAACTAATTGGAGATATTATGACAATATCTACACTGAAAGATTTATGCGTACTCCTCAAGAAAATGGTAAAAACTACGATATTAACTCTCCAATAAATCATGTTGAAAAATTAAAAGGTAATTATCTTTTAATTCATGGTACTGCTGATGATAATGTTCATATTCAAAATTCAATGGACTTGGTTGATGCTTTAATAAAAGCTAATAAACATTTTGAAATGTTCTACTATCCAAACAAAAATCACAGTATTTACGGAGGAAATACTCGTTTGCATCTTTATACTACTATGACTGATTTCTTATTAAGAAAACTATAAAAAATTATGGTTAATCGTTTTCAACAATTCATAAAAGAAAATAATCTTTTTGACAAAGAACAAACAATTCTTTTAGCGGTTAGCGGAGGAATTGATTCAATGATTTTATGTGATTTGTTTTTAAAGAGCAACTTTAAATTTGCAATTGCTAATTGTAATTTCCATTTGAGAGGAGAAGAATCAAATAGAGATGAGAGATTTGTTAGGGAGTATGCTAAAAGAAACAATATTAAAATCCATGTAAAAGAATTTGATACTTATTCCTATATGAAAGAAAAAGGAAAGAGTATGCAAGTTTCTGCAAGAGAAATGCGATATAAATGGTTTTATGAACTCCTTAAAGAAGAAGGATATTCCTATATTGCAACAGGACATCATATTGACGATTCAATTGAAACTTTCTTTATGAATATTCTTCGTGGGACAGGGATTGCTGGATTGCATGGTATTTTGCAGAAAGTTAATCGTGTTATTCATCCTCTTTTATTTACAAATAGAGCAGAAATTGTAAACTATCAAAAAAGTAATAATTTAGAGTTTGTTGAAGATTCTTCAAATGCAACTACTAAATACACAAGGAATAAAATTCGTCACGAACTAATTCCTCTTGTTAAAGAGATTGCTCCAAACTTCGATAAGATTGTTAGCAAAGAAATTGAACGTTTTAGAGAAACAGAAGTTGTTTTCCGCTCTGTTATAAATGATGCTAAAACTGAGCTTTTAGAGATAGAGAATCAAACTGTAAAAATATCTATTGAAAAACTTAAAAGCTATGTTCCTCAAAAGATATTTATGTATGAAATATTAAGTGATTTTGGATTTAACGAAACCACTATCAATTCAATTGAGGATGCTCTTTTAGAAACTTCAGGCAAACAATTCTTTTCTGAAACACATAGATTGGTTAAGGATAGAGATTTTTTGTTGATTGTTAAAAATAAGCCACAAAATATTAATCAATATCTTATTGAAGAAAGTCAAGCTTCAGTATATTCTCCTATCGTTCTTCATATGGAAATCTTAAAAGATCTTCAGTATGTAAAAATTCCAAAGAATAAGGAAGTTGCCATGTTGGACTTTGATAAGTTAACTTTCCCTCTTATTCTTAGAAAATGGAAAAAAGGAGATAGTTTCTTTCCTTATGGTCTTCAAGGTGAAAAGAAAATTTCAGAATTCTATAAGAACCTTAAATACTCAATATTGGATAAAGAAAATCAATGGTTGCTTTGTTCAGGAAATGACATTGTTTGGGTTGTTGGACAGAGAATAGATGATAGATATAAGTTGACAAAATCTACAAAGACTATCTATAAAATAGAATTAGACTAAGCTTTTCTTTTAATCATCTTTATAAATCAGTAAATCAGCTTTTAAACCTATTTAATCAGCTCTACATCTTATTATACCTCCTTTTAAACTTAAAACAATGCCATTGTTTTGACATCAAAGTCTTAATTGAATTTTTTTTAATCATAGATTTTGTATGGATATATCTTATTATTATCTCTTTATAAGGGCATTTAATCTTGGCAAATCTTGTTTAATTTTAGTATAATGCCATTATATTGTCATTATAATGCCATTATACCATAACTATAATGCCATTATATCATAAGTTTAATGGCATTAAACCAAGAATATAATGGCATTAAACTAGAAACATAATGTTATTATTGTCGTTTCCTGAAATAGGTTTACACTTTTTAGGTTATTACTAATTCAAATTTACAGTTTATTTTTTTATTTCTAAAACTAGTTTATTGATAAAATTT
>JAFNAR010000019.1 GCA_017860255.1 Bacteroidota bacterium
TTATATAAGGTGTAAACTAAAAATAGGACGATAAATCAAAAGTGTAAATATCATTTAGTACAAATTAATAATTTGTCAACCTTATTCAGGACGGGTCACTCCTTATAAAAAACTTTTTATACGAAGAGTTTTTACCTCAAAGATGCACATCTTTCACTATAAAAGATGTGCATCTTTTTATTTGTAAATTTTATGGATTGGAGTTTGTTCTCCAGAAATTGATTTTAGGATAAATAGTCCTAAATAAACCTAATGAATGGTTTACATCTGCAAATATACGAAATTATTTTGAATATAATGTAGTATTTCCCATTAATTATCTCACAAAATATTTCAGACAAAAGCCAATCATGCCAATCATTTAATTCTGTATTATCGGCTTGCCGCTTGCCTTAGCAAGAATCCAGATTCAGACTAATCTTTTAATTAGTTTAATCAAGGTTCAGACAAACACCTAAACAACTAATCCCCTCAACAAATTAAGTTAATATAAAATTCATATAGAATTATTTGTTTTTGTATTATTTAAGTTGTAAATTTGTAGCTTAAATATGTGAGAGTATCTCAATTTGAAAAAGTTATTAATATGGCAAAAGTTGTTTTTGATAAGGATGAATTAGTTAATCTTGGTTATTCTTTAGAAAGAGAAATACTTAGAGCAAGTCGAACAGGTGCTTATGCCAGCACAACACTTTGTTTTTGCAATACAAGAAAATATCATGGACTCTTAGTTGCTCCACAACCTCAAATTGATGATGAATATCATGTACTCCTGTCATCTTTTGATGAAACGATAATTCAGTATGATGTTCCTTTTCATTTGGCTTTGCATCGCTATCCCAACGAAATTTATTCTCCAAAAGGGCATAAGTATTTGATTAAATACGAAATATCCAAGATAGCAAAACATACCTATTCACTTGCAGACATAAAGCTAACTAAAGAATTTCTTTTGATTAGAGATCAGGACAGACTTATTATAAAATATAAGGTTGAGGAAAGCAACATGCCTTTCAAAATTCAATTTAATCCACTTCTGGCATTTCGTCAAAGACATAAACTTTCAAAAGCAAATGAGTTTGTTAACAAGGATTACAGGAAGGTTAATAATGGAGCTTCATTTAAGTTATACCCAGAATACAGTCCACTTTATTTTCAATTCTCTAAAGATGATATTCAATACATACATAAACCTGACTGGAATTATAATCTTGAATACATTAAAGAATCTGAACGTGGATATGAATGTAATGAAGATTTGTATATGCCAGGTTATTTTGAAACCACTCTTAAGAAAGGCGATGTTCTGTTTGTAACTGCTTCATTGAAGGAAATGGATCCTGCTGAAATTAGAAACTTGTTTAATAAAGAGATTAGAGGAAGGGAAGAAATATCAAATTATGAGGCAGAATTGAGAAGAGCAGCAAAAATGTTTTTTGTTGAAAAGGATGATAAGGTAGAGGTTATTGCAGGTTATCCTTGGTTTGGACGTTGGGGAAGAGATACTTTTATTTCATTACCAGGCTTATGTATAGGCTTAAATGATATGAAGTTGTTTAAGAAAGCCATTGATACAATGATTGGAGATATGAGCCAGGGACTATTCCCAAATATTGGTTCAGGAGAAAGGTCTGCTTACAATTCAGTTGATGCTCCAATGTGGTTTTTCTGGGCATTGCAAAAGTACACCGACTATACAGGAAAGAAAAAACAGGTTTGGAAAGAATATAAGGATGTCATGCAAAGCATTCTAAGAAACTATAGAGATGGAAACCACAACATAAAGATGCTGGATAATTGCATGATTTGGGCAGGAGAAGATGGAAAATCTTTAACATGGATGGATGCAGTTGTTAATGGAGTTCCAGTTACTCAAAGAAAAGGTATGTGTGTTGAAATAAATGCTTTATGGTACAATTCAATTATGTTTTCTTTGGAATTGGCTCGTGAATCTAAGGATAATGATTTCATTGAAGAATGGGAAGCAATCGCTGAAAGAATACCAACAGAATTTAAATCAACATTTTGGGATAAGACTTATGGATGGTTGGCCGATTATGTTGATGGATACTTTAAAGACTTTACGGTTAGACCAAATATGGTTATTGCAACCTCTTTAAAATACAGATGTGTTTCTGATAAAATATGTCAGCTAATCTTAGATAGAGTTGAAAAGGAACTTTTCACTCCATTTGGTTTAAGAACATTAAGTCCAACACATAGAGATTATCATGATGTATATGAAGGGAATCAAGAACAAAGAGATAGATCCTATCATCAGGGAACAGCCTGGACTTGGCTCTTAGGACATTTTGTTGAAGGATATTTGAAGATATATGGAGAATGTGCCTTAGAAGTTGCCGAAAGAATTTACAATGGATTTAGAATTCATATTAAAGATTATGGAGTAGGGGGAGTTGCAGAAATTTTTGATGGTAATCCACCTCACAGCTCAAAAGGTTCAATTTCTCAAGCTTGGTCAGTTGCAGAGGTTATTAGAATCAAATATATGATTGATAATTATAAACAAGAAAAGGAAGGAGGTTTGGTATGAGAGTTTTGATGTTTGGTTGGGAATATCCTCCTCATATTACTGGAGGTTTGGGAACAGCATGTTTTGGACTAACTAAGGCAATGGTTAATCAGGGAGATGAAATTATTTTTATTGTTCCAAAAGCTTATGGTGATGAAAGCACTGAGGCTGCAAGAATTGTTAATGCTTCAGATGTGGTTATTGATTTATCTTCTGATTATTATAAAGAATACTGGTCAAACTTATCATATATTGAAGTAAATTCAAAGTTGGTTCCTTATGTTGGAATGGACGACTATTTTAATGTTATAAACAAAAGAGTTAAAGACAGAGAGGAAACAACTCATTTAAACAATAAAAGAAAATACGAATTTACTGGCAAGTACACTTCAACCCTTATGGATGAGGTTGAAAAATATGCAATGGTTGCAGCTTCATTGGCTAAGGAATATGATTATGATATAATTCATGCTCACGACTGGCTAACCTATAAGGCAGGAATTGTTGCAAAAAACATTTCTGGAAAGAAACTTGTAATACATGTTCATGCAACTGAGTTTGACCGCTCTGGAGAAAACATAAATCAAACAGTTTTTGATATTGAGAAATATGGAATGGATAATGCCGACCATATTGTTTGTGTTTCAGACTTTACAAGAAACATTGTTATAACTCGTTATGGACAAAATCCGAACAAAGTCAGTACAATATACAATGGAGCCAATTCTCTAATTTATAATGATATTCAAGTAGAAAAGGCAGTTAAGGAAAAGGTTGTTACATTTTTAGGAAGAATAACTTTCCAGAAAGGACCTGATTATTTTATTGAAGCAGCAGCAAAGGTTTTGAAATATGACAAGAACATACGTTTTGTTATGGCTGGTTCAGGAGATATGCTCAACAGAATGGTTGCACTTGTGGCAAAGAAAAGAATATCTAAATACTTCCATTTCACAGGTTTCCTAAAAGGAGATGATGTTACAAAGATGTTTGCTTTGAGTGATGTTTATGTTATGCCTTCGGTTAGTGAACCTTTTGGAATTTCGCCTTTGGAAGCAATTAATGCAAATGTTCCAGTTGTAATATCAAAACAATCGGGAGTTTCAGAAGTTTTGAAATATGCCATTAAGGTTGATTTTTGGGATATTGATGCAATGGCAAATGCAATTTATTGTTTAGTACATTATCCAGCACTTTCAAAAATGTTTATCAAGAAAGGTAAAAAAGAAGTAGAAGAAATACGCTGGGAAGATTCAGCAAAGAAATTAAGAAATCTATATTATAAACTGTTAAGCTAAAAAGTTATGAAGTCAATTTGCTTTTATTTTCAGGTACATCAGCCTTTTAGACTGAGAAACTATCGTTTTTTCGATATAGGAAGAAATCATTCATATTTTGATGACATGCAAAATGCTTGGATATGCAGAAGAGTTGCCGACAAATGCTATTTGCCAACTAATAAACTAATGTTGGATTTAATTCGTCAGCATAAAGGAGCATTTAAAATTAGCTATTCAATATCTGGAGTTGCATTAGACCAGTTTGAACGCTACACCCCAGAGGTTATAGATTCCTTTAAAGAATTGGCTAAAACAGGTTGTGTTGAGTTTTTGGCCGAAACCTACACTCACTCATTATCTTCATTGAAATCCAAGCAAGAATTCATTTCTCAAGTTAAGATACATAGTAAAAAGATAGAACAACTCTTTGGTCAAAAACCTAAAGTATTTCGTAACACAGAGCTAATTTACTCTGATGCAATAGGAGAGATGGTTGCAGAAATGGGATTTAAAGCTCAGCTTTCAGAAGGAGCAAAACATATATTAGGATGGAGAAGTCCAAACTATGCTTATCAGCACCCAAGCAATAATGGATTAAAACTATTGTTAAAGAATTTTCAGTTAAGTGATGATATTGCATTTCGTTTTTCACAACATACTTGGGATGGATATCCACTTACAACAGAAAAATATGTTGATTGGTTAAACCAAGTTGATAATCCAGAATGCATAAATCTATTTATGGACTATGAAACCTTTGGAGAACATCAATGGAAAGAAACTGGAATATTTGAATTTCTAAAATATTTGCCTTCAAGAGTTCTTTCACATTCTGACTATTCATTCAATACACCATCCGAACTGGCTGATAATCTAAAACCAGTTGATAAAATTCATGTACCATATCCAATGTCCTGGGCAGATGAAGAAAGAGACCTGACTGCCTGGCTGGGTAATGACCTTCAGGATGATGCTTTTGACCAGATATATGAACTTGAAGAAAAAGTTAGAAAAATTGATGATATAAACTTCTGGATTGATTGGCGTTATCTTCAAACCTCCGACCATTTCTATTATATGTGTACAAAATGGTTCTCTGATGGCGATGTGCATAAATATTTCAACCACTATGACACTCCTTATGAGGCATATATGAATTATGCAAATGTACTTTCTGACTTTAGAATTCGTTTAGATGATGCTTTAGATATATCTTTGCTTCCTAAATTGGAGCATATGCAGTTTGAAATGGAAGAAGAAAAGGCTTCTGAAACCTCAAAATTGAAAAAAGCTCCAGCAAAGAAAACAACGACCAAAAAGACTGCAACAACCAATAAAACAACAGTAAAGAAAACTGCAAATAAAGAAAAAACTAATTCAAAAACAACCAAAACCAAAGCATCAAAGAGTGACAAATAAGGAGAAATACAGACAGCTTTGTAAAAGCAATACTGAAATAAACATATTCATGCAAGACTGGTGGCTTGATGCCCTTTGTGGTGATAGCTGGGATGTTTTGCTAAAAGAACAGGACAATAAGATAATTGCCTCACTGCCATATTTTATTCAAAAGAAGTATTGCTTCAAAACAATTCTTCCAGCTCACCTAACGCCAATAAATGCACTTTGGATTACTTATGAACAGGGAATGAACCTCACAACACGCTACACCTTTGAAATTGAGGTAATGGACTATTTTGCAAAAGAACTTGACAAGCTTCATTTAAGTTACTACTGTCAAAAGTTTTATCACAAAATAACCAACTGGCTTGGATTCTACTGGAATGGATTCACCCAAACAACATACTACACTTATAGAATTGAAGATATAAGCGATTTGGAACTGGTTAACAAGAACATTAACTCCAGAAAAAGAAAACTTATAAGAAATGCAATGGAGTCAATAATTGTTGATGAAGACATAACAAATGAGGATTTCTACAAGCTACTTTCAATGAGCTTTGAACGTCAGCACAAAACACTTCCATACTCTTTTGAAATCTTCGATAGAATGGAAAAAGCTTGCTCTGAACGCAATGTGAGTAAGAAATTAGTAGCCAAAGACCAAGAGGGTAACAAATGTGCAGTAATGTATTTAGTGTTCTCAAATGATGTATGTTACACTCTTGCCTCAGGAGCCGATCCAAAATATAGAGACAGCGGAGCAATGGCACTATTGAACTGGAAATCAATTGAAATAGCCAGCCAAATGGAGATGAAAGAAATTGACTTCACTGGAAGCATGATGCAAAATGTTGAAAAATTCCTGAGATTTTATGGAGCAAAACAAACCTCATACTTTTTGATTGAAAAGCATTATTCAAAACTCTATTCCCTGCTTAAAAAAATAAGGTAACTAACTTTCACTCAATGAACATAAAACTTATACTTGTAGGCAAAACAGAAGAGAAATATCTTCAGGAAGGAATTGAAATTTACGAAAAACGCCTTAAGAACTACATAAATTTTGAAACAATAGTTATTCCCTCACTCAAAGACACAAAAAACCTCAGTCCTCAAACAGTTAAGGAAAAAGAAGGAGAGCTAATACTTAAACAAACATCCAAATTTGACAAAATTATTCTCTTTGATGAAAAAGGCACAGAGTTCACTTCAATGGACTATTCAGCCTATCTTCAAAAACATATGAATGCAGGAGTTAAAAACCTTTGTTTTGTGGTAGGAGGAGCCTTTGGATTTTCAGATGAGGTTTACAAGCGTGCAGACCAGAAAGTAGCCCTGTCAAAAATGACATTCTCACATCAAATGATAAGACTTCTAATTGTAGAACAAATATATCGAGCATTCACAATCCTTAAAAACGAACCCTATCATAATCAGTAAATGAAAAGCTAAAAGTGAAAAGTAAAAGTTCTTTTTTAGTTGGGTATGGAGAAGATAAATTTACTTCCTTTACCTTCCTCGCTTTCTATCCAAATTTTTCCGTTTTGTTTTAAAACTAATTCATTACAAATAAGAAGTCCAAATCCAGTTCCTTTTTCGCCCATAGTTCCTTCTTTGCTTTGAGTGTTGTTAGGTAGGAATATCTCTTCAACTTCTTTCTCACTCATTCCAACACCAAAATCTTCAACATAAATAATTGTCTCGTTATCTTTTTCCTCAGAATTAATTATAATCTTACCACCAACTCTACTATACTTAATTGCATTGGAAATTAGATTTCTAATTATTGTTTTTGTCATATTAATATCCGCATTGATAATTAAATCACTTGGGATTTTGTTTTCAATGGTAATAAGTTTGTTTTGAGCAATTGGCATTAGTATTTTAGTTATGCTTTCGGCTATTTGATTAGGCTCTAATTTAGCTGGAATAGCTTTAAGCTTGCCCGATTGAACTTTAAGCCAAAGAAGAATTTCTTCCATTAGTTCAAATGTTTTAATTGAGCTATCATTAATTATTGAACAGTATTCTTTTATGGTTTCATCGTCAATATTTTCATAATTAGTTAGTATGAATTCAGAAAATCCCATAATTGAGTTAAGTGGATTCTTTAAATCGTGAGCAAGAATTCTAATGAAATTATCTTTATCGGTGTTTAATCTTTTTAGTTCATTATTATAATCCAAAAGCTTCTTTTCATTTTCTTTTCTTTCTGTAATATCAATAAATGTTACAACCCCACCAACAATTTTCCCATCAATAATTTGTGGGTAAGAATAATATTCTACAGCAATACTGGTATTATCTTTTTTCCAAAATACATCATCATCACAGATAACTTCAATACCTTTATCTGTTGCTAATCTTATTTTGCATTCTTCGATAGGCATATTTGAACCATCTTTATGGGAATGATGGATTAAATTATGAGTTTTCTTGCCCAAAAATTCATCTTCTGAATTATAGCCTAATATTTTCAAGCAAGCATGATTTACAAGAGTGCAATTACCCTCTAAATCCATACCATAAATACCTTCAGCAGTTGAGTTAAGAAGAAGATTAATCATATTGGTTTTATTTTGAAGATTAATTTTCTCCTCAACAAACTCAGAAATATCTCTTGAAATACCTATAATCCCAATTACTTCATCTTTGTCATTAAAAATAGGCCATTTGCTTGTTTGTAAATAAATATCATTTCCTTTACGATTAACATGTTTTACAATCTTCCCAATTATTGATTCTCTAGATGATTTTATTATAGCATCATCTTTAATGTATTCATCAATAGTGCCTACAGGTAAAATATCAGTAACTAATTCTCCGACAAGATTTTTCCAAGTAGTTTTTCTATTAAGTAGAGCAAAACTTTGAGAGCAAAATAATACCTTTTCTTCTTTGTCAATAAAGTAAATATAGTCTGATATATTATTTAGAAAAGTTGAGAAATATTGGTTGAAAATGCGAAGCTCTTCAGTATTTTTCTTGTCTTGAGTAATATCGTGTAAGGTTAGATAAACTCCATATCCCTTAATATTAAATAATTCGGAGCTAATAATTATCCATTTTATACCTTCATTAGTTTGAAAACCTATCTCGATGTTTTTGTATGCTAAGCCAGTGTCTAAAGATTTTTTTCCAGGACATTCCGCTTTAGGCATAGGAGTTAAATTGGGGTAGAAATACTTAAAATCAGTAGTATGAAGGTTAATGCTAAGGAAAAATTCACGACTAAAACCAAATAGTTTAATTGCAGCATCATTACAATCAATAACTTTTCCTTGCTCATCACTAACAATAACTGCTTCATTAAGTGATTGAAAGATTTTCTTGTACTTGGTTTCGCTATCTTCAACTTGTTGCAAGACATTTTGATATGCAAGATTTAACTTGTTAAGTTGATCGTTGTTTTTATCTAATTTATTTATCAATAAAGTAAGGTAATCGTAGAAAATACTAATGGAGAAAATCAAAATAAAAGAAGTAATTACCAAAGTGAAGAATGATGAAATCCAATTGTTAAGACTTTCATTAAATGCATTATAATCAATATTTCTAATAATATATCCTTCAAAATATAAACTTTGAATCACAACAAAAGAAAGAATTGCAATAATTGAATAAATAATACCTAACCTCTTCCCATAGAAGAGAGTGATAAGAGCAATTCCAATAACACTTAGAAAATATCCACCCGATATTCCAAAGAAATAAACACCCAGAATCCCTGCTAATACATATAAAAAAGCAACAATATTAGCTTTAAGAAAAGAATTAATTTTATGTCGAATAACGAAGATTAGTGCAATTAAACCAAATTCAATAAAATGAATTGAAAACGTGTGACTAACGTTAAGGGAGTATATCAAAGATACAATAAAAATAGGTGTTGCTAAAACTAATAATGCAAGTAAGGAATAGTTTATAAGCCTATCCCTCACATTTTTTATTTCATTCTTCAGGTTAATCATGTTTTGTAGAGTTTATAGATTATAAAGAAAAGTAAACTAAGAAAATATTTTTTCTTGAATTAGTAAGCAAAGATAACCATTTTGTTTGGAAAAATCAAGTGTTTAAGAAAATAAATGAAAAAATACCAAGATGTGTATTTTCTATATGATAACATTTACTTCTCCTTTCTTTTCATGAATTTGATTGCCAGTATATTTGTTTTATATAATAATCTCCAAACGAAAACTCCACTGCTTACCAATTTACCCTTAAATGTACCATCCCAACCTCTAACTGTATTTGAAAATATTTTTTCTCCCCAACGATTATAAATTTCAAAACTTTCTATTTCAACTTTTCCGTCATCAACATAAACGGGGAAGAATATATTATTTGTATATTCCAAAGGAGTGAAAGCATTTGGAACAAAAACACTCACTTCAGGACTTATAAGAAAAATGGAATCTAAGAATTGTCCACAAGCATTTTCATAAGAAACAATATATAACCCATATTGATAAACTGTATATAAAGAGTCTTTAGAACCACTATTCCAATTGTAGTTATTACAATAATCACAAGAAGCATCCAGGGTTATAGGTAAGTCGTCAACAACTAATTCATTTTCTTCAAAAATAGACTGGAATTGTCCCATTTCCTGAACGTATAGATTAAGAGTAACAGAACTATCGCATCCTTCTTCAGTTTGAAGGTGTTGATAGTATAAGCCTTCATGAGACTCATTAAACCCATACATGTTATAAGTTTTCCCCAGACATATTTCAGCATAAATTGTATCGTTGTAGTAAGGATTTACATTAAGGTTAAGATAAATTATACTGTCACATCCCAAAATGCTTTGAAATTGACGAGCGTAAATGCCAGTGCTATCCTCAACGAAACCATATTGATTAAAAGTTCCTCCTTTGCAAATTTCAGCATAAATAGTATCTCTAAAAACAGGATTAACTTTAAGATTTAAATAAATAATGCTGTCACAGCCATAAATATTAATTAATGTTTTTTTATGTATACCAGCACTACCCTCATTAAAGCCATAAAGATTATAAGTTTGCCCTTGACAAATGGAGTCATTAATATTTGTGGTTTGTATTGGATTGACATAAATAGTTACGGAATCAATTTTCTCACAGCCATAAGAGTCAAAAGCGCGGATGAAAAATTTACTTGTGTCGGTGGGACTAACAATAATTGAATTGGTTGTGTCGCCATTGCTCCAATAATAATTATCGAAAACATCATTAATAGAAATTGATAAAGAATCTCCTTGACAAATGTTATTATCAAATGGTGAGAAAGAAATATTATTAATCATATTGTCAGGGATGATTATATCTACTTTAAAAGTATCTATACATAATCCATTATCAATAAATGCAATAATCGAAATAGGATATGTTCCCGCAGTATCGAAAAAAAATGTAGGATTAATGTCGTAGTAAGGAGAATTACCAGGTAATATCCATATAATGCTATCGCAAGGAGTGTTCCCAACGGCAGAGTCATTACTGCTTGAAATAATGCTATTATCTATCAACTGAATTTTCTTTTGGCAGTTATCAACAATGAATTGAAAATCAGCATAAGGATATTGCCTTTGAGCCAAAACCGAAAGAGTGAAATTGCAATCAGCATCTTCCAAAGAAGAACATCTGCAAAAATAATATAGATTACTTGAAGGAATGGTAATAGTTTGAGAAGTGGAGAAAACAGTAGTATCTGAAGAAGAATACCAATGATAATTAAAACCTTTGGGAGCTTCAAAAACCAAATTATTATCATCACCACAACTCATCTGTTTAATATTTTTCTTCTCGCAAGATAAATTATAATAAGCATAACCATAATGAGCCCCCAAATTGCAGTCGTAAGTGGTGAAACGTAAGTTGATAATCTTATTATGATAATTACTTAAGTCAATACCAATAGTAGTCCAATTCTTCCAAACAACGTCATTGAAAAAGTTCCACCCCAAAGAACTGCTCGCATAGAAATCAGCATAACCACAAGAATCAATCAAAACATTACTGCTGTCCAAAATCTCCATCTTGAAACGAGGTTGATTAAACAAATTATGATCAGGATTTTCCAAAACAACCGCATATTTCATAATAAGAATATCGAAATTGTTGGTATCAACCCTAAAAGTATATTTAATAGCCTCAGCTTGATAATTTGAAAAATCATTTCCAAGTTTGATAGAGTAAGTCTCTCCAGGAGGAACCATACTAAGATGATAGTTTGTATTTGCATCCTTTAATGAAGAGTTTGTGATAATGGAGTGTCTGTTTGAGACTATGCCTGTATTAAGATATGGATTTACATAAGTACCATAATAACAAGTAACAAAAGAAGTATTAGTAATATCTCGGAAATTCAAGCAATTTTGAGACAAACTTTTAATAGATAAAAGAGAGAATATAATAAGAAATACTATATATATATTGGTTTTAACTGAGTAAAGTAAAGCATACATAACTCAAATATTGTTAATTATAATTCTAAAGTTTCAAGTAAGGTAAGTTTGACTATAGATATAATTATAGATGAAATGCAATCCAATACGTAATCTTAATAAAATCTCTTCTCAAAAACAGATATTTATTATTGAGGCAAATGTACAAAAAATATTTTCTTACAAGTAATAAAACACCAATTATTTTACAAAAAGATAAATTTTACAAAATAAGAACAATACCGGAAATGCTTATATAGTTATCATTCAAGTATTGTATTTGAAATTATTTTAGCCTTTTTTTTATAAATAGATAAAAGGATGTTTCTAATTTGATTTTTTATTCATAAAATTATATGCTGTGTTCTTGAAATTAAATAAGACATATTTCTATATAGACTTGATATATTTTCAAAAAGTCAAAGGATAAAACTTATTAAATAAGGACTTTTTATATGAAAGATGCGCATCTTTCAATGCAAAAGATGTGCATCTTTCGGGTGAAAAGATGTACATCTTTTTTTTGCTTATTTTATGATGAAAGTTTTTATTTTAGGGAAGGAACTTTTTATATAAATATTCCTTGTTTAACCATTATGGATTTTTCTTTTGCAAATATAAGAAAAATATTTGAATTTAAGTTCTTTTTTTACTGATTATTGTTCGAAATTTAAGGAGTCTAAGGACATTAAACTCTTTAATCTCCTTAAGTAAGAAACTTTCTCCCCCTTTAGGGGAATGAGGGGTAATTGAAAAGTTGGGTAATCCTTAATTGGGTTGCCTTTCTTTTTTTGTTTGCTTCTTTTTTTAATTATTAGAGGATAACCAGTTTCTGATTATTTGTTTGCCACAGTTTGTTATTATGGATTCGGGGTGGAATTGAACTGAGTGTATTGGGTATTTTGTGTGATACATAGACATTATGTTGTTGTCTTCATCAATGGAGCTAATCTCTAAGTCTTTGCCTGTCTGTTCTATTGTCCATGAGTGGTATCTGCCTATTTGTATGGTTTTTTTTATATCTTTAAATATTATGTCTTTAGGCTTGGTTATTCTTAGTGTTGAGGGGTGTCCATGTTTGGGAAAGTTGAGTTGTTTGATTGTTCCTCCAAAGTATTCATTAATGGCTTGATGTCCTAAGCATACGCCTAATATTGAGTGTGTTTTGTGGGTGTGGTGTATTAGTTGCATTAGTTGATTGGAGTGTTGAGGTGTGCCTGGTCCTGGCGAGAGTAGGATATATTGGTAGTTTTCAAGTTGTTTGAAGTCTATTTGGTCATTTCTCATTATTTGGTAGTGAATGCCTTCAATTTCTTTTAGTAGTCCTATTAGGTTGTATACGAATGAGTCGTGATTGTCGATGACTAATACTTGTTTCATAAATATTTATAAATTGATGATGCAAAGATATTAATTAATGAGTAAAGATGTACTTTTGCACATTATGTTAGCTCAAAGGGATATTATTGAAAGGATGAATTGTTTGGGAAAGGAGCGTAAGCCTTTTCTCTTTATTGTTGATTTTGAAAAGGATAATGGTTTTGTTGTAGAAAATCCTTTTAATCAACAGGATATTCTTTTTGATTTGAATTCTGTTTCCAATTTCTCTTCTTCTTGTGTTGATGATTCTCTTTGTTCAAATTTGATTTCGTTTCCTAAATCTTTTGAGACTTATGATGATCAGTTTGATATTGTTAGAAAGGGTTTGCTTATGGGCGATTCTTTTCTAACTAATTTGACCGTAAAAACAAAAATTGATATTAATGTTTCTTTAGAGGAGATTTTCAAAAGGGCTAATTCAAAGTATAGATTGCTGGTTAGGGATAGGTTTGTTTGTTTCTCGCCTGAGTGTTTTGTGAGGATTGAGGATAACTCCATTTCAACTTTTCCTATGAAGGGAACTATTGATGCAAGTGTGGAGAATGCCAGGGAGGTTATTTTGTGTGATTATAAGGAAACGTGTGAACATAATACTATTGTGGATTTAATGCGTAATGATTTGAATATTATTGGCTCAAATGTCAGGGTGGAGAGGTTTAGATATATTGATGAGTTAAAGACAAGCAGGGGTAATATTTTGCAGGTGAGTTCTGAAGTGAAGGCTGATTTGAACTATGATTTTTATTCTCAGTTGGGTGATATTGTTTTTAAGCTTCTTCCTGCCGGTTCAATTTCTGGAGCTCCCAAGGAGTCAACCGTTCAAATTATTAAAGAGGCTGAAAACGAAAAGAGAGGTTTCTATACTGGTGTGTTTGGCTTTTTTGATGGGCATAATCTTGATTCTGGTGTAATAATCAGATATATTGAAAAAGAAGGCAATAACCGTTATTTCAGAAGTGGAGGAGGTGTAACAATCAATAGTAGCTCTAAGGATGAATATCAAGAGGCTATAAACAAAATTTATCTTCCTTTTTAATTTATGAGCAGTACCAGATTTATTGAATCCCTGAAAATTCAAGGGGAGAGGTTCTCAAATATTGAGCTTCATCAGCAAAGAGTTGATTTAACGTGTAAGGCGTTTTCAATCAATAGAAAAATTGAGCTTAAGGATATTATTATTCCTGAATCAAATGATGCTTTGGTTCAAAAATGCAGGATAATTTATTCTAAGGATGATTTCTCTGTTAGTTTTACGCCCTACAAGCAAAGAATGATTGAGAGTTTGAAGGTGGTTTTTGATGATTCAATTAATTATGGTTTTAAGTTTGAGGATAGGGATAGATTAAATGGTCTTTTTGATAAAAGAGGGGATTGTGGCGATATTTTGATTGTGAAGAATGGTTGTTTGACAGATACTTCTTTTTCAAATATTGTTCTTTTTGATGGAGATAAATATTTCACTCCAAGTTCTTTTTTGCTTAATGGAACAATGCGTCAAAAACTTCTCAGGGATAAGCTTGTTTTTGAGAAGGAAATTAAATTAGATGACATTAAACGCTTCAAAAAGCTATACCTAATCAACGCTCTCAACTCCTTAGAGGACAATCTTTCAATAAGTGTAGAGAATATTTACTAACCCTAAATCTAATCCCACACCAAATTATTTACTTCATTAATTCCAAATCTGATAAATTCTACCACCTTCTAATAGCATTCCAAATTCGTTGAAATATATTATGTGTTCTTTTGTATTCTGCTTCTCTTATCCAATACTCTTCTTTTAATTGCCTGCTTTTCCTTAATGTTTTTTGGTGATTAATAGAAAGTCCAACTGCATGATTCATATCAATATCGTAAACATAAGTTCCTTTTTTCTTATCTACATTTGCTATAGTAAGAACTATTGTTGAAAACATTAAATTATAATCTAAATGTATTTTATATTGTCTATCAGCTATATTATTGTTGCCTTTTGTAAAATCTGTATGATTTAGATACATTATAACTTCATTCCCTAATGGGGGATTTGAATTGAATTTTGAAAATTCTTTTTTCCCACATACTATATCTCCAGTATGATAGGTAAAGTCAATTTTCTGTTTTTGGTTTAATGTGTCAGTATATTCAAAGTATCCAACAAGTATACTTGCAGGAATTCTTGCATCAATAAAAATAACACAATTAATACGAACAGGAATATCATTGGTGTCTTGAGAAAATACATTCGTGCAAAGTGATAAAACACTTACTAAAATAATTATTATCCTTTTCATATTTATTTTGGGTTTTAATGTTTAACCTTTTATTTCATTTGTTCTTATTCTAAGCTTTAAACTTTAATTTGCATTATGCAATTCTTTAAGTACTCCATTTTCATCAACATATATCACCATTCTTATAGAAGTAGCATCAAAAACTCCCATATTCGAAATTTTATACTTACTGTTTCTCTTTAATTTAAAATCTCTTACGGTATCGTCATAGAAATTTTGTACATAAAAACTTTCTGGTATTTCATTTAGATTTATTGAATATACCTTCTCACTATCGGTTTTTCGTATTATATAAAAAAAATCATCATTATCGATTCCATTAATTTCTATTTGTCCAAAATAGGTGCTACCTGCTTGAAACAATTGTTTGTCTTCATCAAAAGAAAAATCATTCCCAGCACATGAAGCAAACAAAAGAATTAAAGTTGTTATTAGATATAATATTTTTTTCATTTCTGACTTGCTTAATTTTTTATTTATATATTTTCAAAGGCTATTTCATTAACTCTATTGCCAACCTACCAAGTTATTTCAAAATAATCATTATTAATAAATGATATTGTGTATTGGTCATTACTTATTAAAGGAATTTTAGTAATAGGTACGAGTTCTTGATTAATAATTTTATAGCTTTGTTTGCCAATGGAATTGTGAATATATAAAGTGTTATTAAATTTAAAAAATCTATCTGGATGATAATATTGAATGTCTTTGATTATTATATCTACTTTTAAGTTGTCTAAAGATATTGATTTTAAGCTCTCTTTATATTCTGCTATGGAAAGATAATAGATTCTATCCTTCGTTAAATTAAAGGTGTCAACATATTCATTGGTTAATTTATTTACTTTCTTAGTCTTTAAATTATATGAATATATATCGCCATTAACAAGAATATAAAAATAATCCTTATCACCGAAAGTTAATAAACCTGGACTTTCCAATTCTGCATATTTGAAAGAATGTAATAAACTAACCATATTATTTGAGAGAATCTTATAAAACAAAACCTTGTAATTATTATAATCTTGAACAAAGAAGTAAATGTCTTTTTCATTAGTAATAACATCAAGTATAGCCATATCTTCGTCAAATTGAGAATAAATATTAGTTTTCTCCTTCGAATCAATATTATAAACAGATACTATATTCCCATCTGTCATTACTATTTCATTATCGCTGTAATTACAAACATCAATATAAAAGGTATTGTATATCAATGTGTCTTTTCTTTTTGTATCTAAATTCATCATTATAAGTCTTTGTTCTAAAAACTCACCTGAATCATCATTAATATATTCAGAATAAAAGATATTGTTTTTTAATTCTAACTTATAAATACCTTTAATTAAAATACTATTTTGAGAGATTAAGGATGTAAATGAACATACCATAATCAATGTTATTATTATTCTTTTCATATATGAATTAATCTTTTCCAAATAATGCTTATTATTAACTTCATTTTTTATACAACTCTACTTTTCAATATTATACAAGTAATATCTATAACTCCAACCATCTTTTTCTCTATGAACTTTATAAATTGAAGAGCTATGTTTTAATATACATGCTGAATTTGGGAAATAATCTTTTTCATTACCCATAGGGTAAACAAATGTTGCTTTTTCATCGTGGAATTTAATAGTTCCCTTATATACCACCTTATTTTGTTTTACTAATAATAATAAATTTCTATCCTCAGCCTCTACTGTAAAATCTCCTCCATGATATGGAAATCCAATTATTTCGGATATATCTTCCTCAAATGCTGCACTTATAAGATATAATGTATCATAATCAACTTTTAATGCTTTCTTTAAATCAATATAATCGGCAGGAGCAGTATAAGAAGTGCTATCAAAAGAATGAAAAAATACGTCTGTCTTCTTAAAATCACAATTACGATTAATATATCTTGTAATTTTATCAGATGTTCTATTGCAAGCACTCATCAAGACACTTGCACTAATTAAAACAATGATAATTCTAAAATTTAATGACTTCATAATCCAACTATTTTCTTAATCATGGCTGTTATTATTTAATACTTATTTTTAACTCTTAATTTTATAAACTATTACCTTACTTTTTATTACTACTTTTCTTTATTTTAATTTTATCTCTTTTCCAATATATACTGTTTCTTCTAAGAGATAATGTATCATTTATTTTCTCATTAAAAAATATCCTACCATATTTTGGCTTTGGAAAATCAAAATCAATTTCAAATAGATTATTATCATTTTCTTTGACTTGATATTTAACTGTTAATGCTGTATCTTGTAAGGGTTGTGTAAGATAACCATCATAACAAAGGTACATTTTAAAATAAAAATCTTTGACTTCAATTAAATTTGGTATATAAAGACTATCATTATTAATATTGTATTTCAAAGTATCATTCAATACAATTGTATAATGAACAGAATCTCTTGAGGTCAACTGCTCTTTTTTATTAAATAATGGATAACTTTCTTCAATACTCATCATAGGCTTATTAAACACTATAATTGTTCCATTGTAGTTATGTTCTTTAGTTGTTACAATCATAGGAATATTATTAAGGTCTTGTATGTAACCTTTGAGAATTATTTTTCTATTGTTTTTACTGAATATCCAAGTACCATATGTTTCTTGCAACACACTTCCTCCTCCTTCCAAACAAAAGAAAGTACCATCCTCATTAATGTCAAAACGTGTCAACCAACTATATTCTCTTATTGCATAAGTGCCATAAATATCTTGTTTATTCACAACACATGATTGCAATAGAATAATTGAACATATTAATAATATAAATTTCTTCATAATTATTTATTGCTGATATAGTAATTCAAACTAAATTAAATGTTAGAATATTTTCCAATGCCAAAGTTAAGTGTTTTATTTCGAATAGAGGTAATTAAAGTTTGTTTTCTATCTCAGATTATTGTCTGAACTTTGATTAAACTTATTAAATGATTGCCTTGAAAAATCAAGTAAATACCAAAATCAAGGATAATTGGCTTACCACTTGCCTTAGCAAGGATTTATAGTTCAGAACAAAATAAAACCTTATTTCAGTAAATTAAAGTAAAGAAAGAATTTTTTAAAGTAAAGAAAGAAAAAATTAAAGTAAAGAGTTAGTAAATTAAAACAGCGTTTCAGTAAAATGAAATAAAGAGTTGTTTGAAAAAGTCAATCATAATTAAAAATAAGTCCATCATAAATAAAAATATAAGGGATATATTTTAAAATATAAGGGACATATTTTCAATTATGATTGATATATTTTTGGATAAGTCAAATAAAGGAAAAATCATAGCAAGTTATTTAATCAAAATAATCAGAGTTCAAGACAAGAAAAAGAAATCCTGTAAATCTTAAATCATCGGCTTGCCGCTTGCCTTAGCAAGAATCCTGATTCAGACAACTATAATCATTAACCATTAACTCCAGTATATTCTTTTGTCTTGATACAAAAGAAACAAAAAATCAAGACTCTTCACAAATAAGCTAAAAATTAAAGCCTTGATCTAAAAGTTTATAAACTCGCCTGCGGCTCAAACAATATAAACTTTCTTAACGTTCAAAACTTCAATTTTCTTCACGCTTATTTGTAAAATGTCGCTTCCCCTTTATGGGATTGAGGGGTAAGTTAGTAGTGGTTAATGATTAGTGGTTAATTTAAGTGAAAATTAACTTCCCCTTTAGGGGAATGAGGGGTAAATAAAAGTTAAAATAAACAACTCAACAAAATCATAGAATGGGGTGGAATAGATGTTATTTGGATTGAATTTAATATTGTTAGGGTTTGAAAATGTTCCTTATTTTCAATTATACAATTTTATTTATTATTTTTGCCAATGAATGTTTTTCACTTTTATTGATAATGTCTGTTATTTACAATTGGAGTCTTAATTTCCATTATAATTTTGCATCGTTAATCAATTCACAAATTTAATTTTAAACAATGATGAAAAATTTAGTTGCATTTTTTGAAATTCCTGCTTTGGATTTTAAGGCAGCAGTTAACTTCTACCAAACAGTATTTGGTGTTGAACTTCAAGTGATGGAGTGTGACACTGAAAGTATGGCATTCTTTGCTGATGAAAACGGACATTGCTATGGAGCAATTTCTTATTGTCCATCTTTAATTCAACCTTCAGATAAAGGAGTTTTGGTTAGTCTATCATGTGATGATATGGAAAAGACTTTTGAAAAGATTATTTCCTTGGGTGGAAAGAAAGTTATTGACAAAACCAAGATTGAATGTGAGGGTATGGGCTATTTTGGAACCTTCATTGACTGCGAAGGGAATAAATTAGGTTTATATTCAGATAGATAGTTAATTATTTAATAGGAGGGAAGGGATAATATCTTTTTCATTGAGGTCTTATCCCTTTTTAATTTAAAATATTTTTTTGCTTTGGAGAGCTTTGATATAATTAAGCCTTGTGCTTTATTAGAACCTTTCATTAAGTATTATTGGATATTAGATTATGAAAATAATCTTGTGGAGCCTATAAGGGTTATTCCTTATGGTTGTGTCCAGTTTACGCTCTATTTGGGAGGGAAAATTAATTCATTGGGCTCAAATAGCGATTCCTCCTACAAAGACCAAGCTGTTGTTACTGGTCAAATATCGTCTTTCTTTGATGTTATTCCTCAAGGTAAGATTCGTCTTATTACAATTGTTTTTAAACCTTTTGGAGCTAAGCCTTTTTTTGATTTCCCCATTTCTGAAATAAAGAATAATATTATTCCAATTAAAGATATTAATAATAGTGATTGGCTCGATTTGGAGAAAAAATTATCTGACTGTAAGGATAATAAATCCATCATCACTTGTCTTGAAGAGAATTTGTTGAGAAAGTTGGAAAAGAATAATTTGTTCAATTCTTATTTGCCCATCAATTATGATAGGGTTTTGTCAGCTATTGGCAGGATTGAGAGTACAAAAGGTTGTGTTAATATTAAAGAGCTTTCGTCTTTGGTTTGTCTTAGCGATAAGCAGTTTAACAGAATTTTTGCTGATTATGTTGGTATCAATCCTAAGCATTTTTTAAGAATAGTTCGTTATCAAAGTGTTCTGTTAAAACTACAAAGTTCTAATTTGAGCGAGTATAAGGATATTGACTTGCACGATTTGGTTTATGATTTTGGTTATTATGACCAGTCGCATTTAATTAATAATTTTAAGGAATTTACGGGTTATACTCCAAGAGAGTATGTTAGTTTGTTTAGTCCTTGTTCGGAGTATTTTTCTAATTTATAATAAATAAAAAAGCGATAAACCATTTCTGATTTATCGCTTTTTTGTATAAGAATGGAAAGATTAATGTCTCTTTTCTTTGATTCTTGCTTTCTTTCCAGTTAGTCCTCTTAGGTAGAAGATTCTTGCTCTACGAACAACACCTCTCTTGTTTACAACAATCTCTTCAATAAATGGTGAAGAGAAAGGAAATATTCTTTCTACTCCAACTCCTGAAGAGATTTTTCTTACTGTGAAAGTTTTTGTTTTACCTTCACCAGCAAGTTGAATAACATCTCCTCTAAACTGTTGGATACGTTCTTTATTTCCTTCTATAATTTTGTATGATACTGTAATTGTATCTCCAGCTTTAAACTTAGGGAACTCTTTGCTCTCAGTTAAGCTGTCAACATATTGCATTAATTCTGGCTTACTCATTTTTCTTTTCCTTTTTAATGTTTTAACAACTTAATTTAATTATTTCTTCACTTGTTTAACAACAGCAGTGAAAGCTTCAGGATGGTTCATTGCTAAATCTGCAAGAACTTTTCTGTTTAATTCAATGTTGTTTTTGTGAAGTAGTCCCATGAATGTTGAGTAAGAAACTTCGTTCTGACGACAAGCGGCATTGATACGGTTAATCCATAATGCACGGAACTCTCTTTTTTTGTTTTTTCTATCACGGTAAGCATATTGTTGACCTTTTTCCCATTTGTTCTTTGCAACAGTCCAAACGTTCTTACCTCTTCCCCAAAAGCCTTTGGTGCGTTTTAGGATTTTTTTTCTGCGGGCTCTTGATGCAACCGCATTTACTGATCTTGGCATAATTTTTTCATTTTTTTTCGTATTAGCGTTCTATCAATTACGATTAGAATCTTTTTGTGCTAAATACAATGGTTAATAACTCCGTTTACTTGGCAATAATTACATGATAAGCATTTCCTTAACTCTCTTTTCATCTGCTTTTGAAACAGTGTCAGAATAAGCTAAGTTTCTCTTTTGTTTTGTAGTCTTCTTTGTTAAGATGTGACTATGGTACGCATGCTTTCTTTTAAGTTTGCCTGATCCAGTTAGAGTAAAGCGTTTCTTTACACTGGCTTTAGTTTTCATTTTTGGCATTTTACGTCCTATTTTTTGTTTATTATTAATTTACCTACTTTCACAAGTAGATTTTATTTATTTTTTATTTCTTTGGAGCAATAATCATCATCATTTTCTTGCCTTCAAGCTTTGGTAGCATTTCTGGTTTGCCATATTCCAAAAGAGCTTCAGCAAATTTAAGAAGTTGAGTCTCGCCCTGATCTTTATAAATAATTGTTCTTCCTCTAAAAAATACTTCAACCTTAACCTTATTGCCTTCTTGCAAAAAGCGAATGGCATGTTTTAGCTTGAAATTGAAGTCATGCTCATCTGTTTGAGGTCCTAATCTAATTTCCTTAACAACAATTTTAATGTTTTTAGCCTTCATTTCCTTTTGCTTCTTCTTCTGTTCGTAAAGGAATTTTTGATAATCAATAATCTTACAAACAGGTGGGTTGGCAGTAGGAGATATCTCTACTAAATCTAAATTCAAACTATCAGCCATTTTTATAGCTTCTTTAATGTTAAAGATGCCTGGCTCAATGTTTTCACCAACTACTCGAACAACGGGTGCAGTTATATTGTCATTAATCTTGTGTTGTTCTTCTTTCTTTGTAAAAGGTGCTCTTTTATTAAATGGAATTGTTGCTATAATTTATTCCTCCTATTTTTAGTTAAACAATTATTTATTTATGTCTCTTTTAATTTAATTCGTTTTTTACTGCTAAGTCAACCAAAGAAGCAAATTCTTCAATTTTCATCACTCCCAAATCGCCTTCTGTATGTTTTCTAACAGAAACTGTTCCTTCTTTTTCTTCGTTTTCTCCAACAATCAACATGTAAGGAATCTTAGCTATTTCTGCATCTCTAATCTTCTTTCCTGTCTTTTCGTTCCTTTGGTCTATTGAACCTCTAAGGTCAAAATTAGCGAGCAAAGATAATACTTTTTTTGAATATGATTCAAATTTTTCGCTAATTGGTAAAATAATAAATTGTTCTGGGGTCAACCATAGAGGGAATTTTCCTCCTGTATGTTCAATCAAAACTGCCACAAAACGTTCCATTGAGCCAAATGGTGCACGGTGAATCATTATTGGACGGTGTTTTTGATTGTCTGAGCCAGTGTATTCTAATTCAAA
This sequence comes from Bacteroidota bacterium, assembly GCA_017860255.1. Lineage (GTDB taxonomy): Bacteria > Bacteroidota > Bacteroidia > Bacteroidales > P3 > UBA10566. Next base: position 22,753 of record JAFNAR010000019.1, read on the forward strand.
GCGTTCTGGAAGATTATAGTCAACTTGAATTGTTCCTAATTGCCATTTTCTACCAATTGCATCTCTAACCATAAAGTCAAGCTTTGGTCCATAAAATGCAGCTTCTCCAATTTCAGTTGTTGTTGTTAATCCTCTTTCTTTTGATGATTCAATAATTGCACTTTCTGCTTTTTCCCAAACTTCATCAGAACCAATATATTTTTCTTTATTATTAGGATCTCTCAAAGAAATTTGTGCAGTGAAGTTTTCAAATTTAAGGGTTTTGAATATGTAAAGAACAATGTCAATTACCTTGCAAAATTCTTCTTTCAATTGTTCTGGTGTACAGAATATATGTGCATCATCTTGAGTGAATGAACGAACTCTTGTCAATCCATGCAATTCTCCACTTTGTTCGTAACGATAAACTGTTCCAAATTCTGCAACTCGGAATGGCAAATCTTTATATGAACGAGGTTTGAATTTATAAATTTCAACATGGTGAGGGCAGTTCATTGGTTTTAAGAAATATTCTTCTCCTTCATTTGGTGTTGTAATAGTTCTAAATGAGTCTTGACCATATTTTTGATAGTGTCCAGAACATTTATATAAGCTTACATCTCCAATATGTGGAGTGATTACTTGTTGGTAACCATAGTCTTTTTGAACTTTCTTAAGGAAGTTTTCAAGTCTTTCTCTAAGTGCAGCTCCTTTTGGTAGCCACATTGGCAAGCCTTGACCAACCTTGTCTGAGAACATAAACAATTCAAGTTCTTTACCCAATTTTCTGTGGTCTCTTTTCTTAGCTTCTTCCAATAGGGTCAGATAATCATCAAGTTCTTTTTTCTTAGGGAAGGTTATTCCATAAATACGTGTTAATTGCTTTCTCTTTTCATCTCCTCTCCAATATGCTCCTGCCAAAGAAAGAATCTTAACAGCTTTTATTTGAGAAAAATCACTTAAATGTGGTCCACGACAAAGGTCAGTAAATTTACCACTTTCATATAAGGTAATAGTTCCATCAACCAATTCTTCAATCAATTCCACTTTATAGGTTTCTCCTCTTTCAGAAAACATCTTAAGAGCATCTGCCTTTGAGATATCATGTCTTTTGATTTGAATGCCTTCCTTAACAAGTTCTTGCATCTTTTGTTCAATCTTTGCAAAATCTTCTGAGGAAAGTTGTGTATCACCAAAATCTATGTCGTAATAAAATCCATTTTCAATTGCTGGTCCAATTCCAAACTTAGCATTTGGATAAAGTTCTGAAATTGCAGAAGCTAAAAGATGGGCAGAACTATGCCAAAAAGTATCTTTCCCTTCAATATCATTCCATGTGTATAGCTTAACAGTGCTGTCTTTTTCAATAAGTCGATTTGAATCCCAAACCTCACCATTAACATTAGCAGACAAAACATTTCTTGCAAGTCCCTCACTAATGCTTTTAGCAACATCCATAGCAGTTACTGCTTGTTGAAATTGCTTAACTGATCCATCAGGTAGAGTTATATTTATCATATTATTATTTATCAATTAAATGCGTTAAATTTAAAACGAGGTGCAAAGATACAACAATTATAAAGAAATCGCAAAATCATTTTAAAACAAAAAGATATTTTTCTTTTACTTGTGGTAAAAACTCACCGTTAAAATAAAAAAAGTCGGCATCTTTTTTAAAATATGTGCCGACTTTATGAAAATATATAGGATATAATTTACAATAAATCTTATATTTATTGCTTAAATTGCATGAGGAAATTCTTTTGGTAGAGAAATGTAAAATTTAGAGCCTTTATTAAGTTCTGATTCAAACCAAATTTCGCCTCCAAGTTTTTCAGTAAATTCTTTGCATAAGTTTAATCCCAAACCACTCCCTTCTTCATTATTTGTTCCATAAGAAGTGTAGCCAATTTCTTTGTCTGCAAGAATTAAAGCTTGTTTTTCAGGGGGAATTCCACATCCAAAATCTTCAACACAAATTTCAACACTATCACCTTTATCTTTGATATATATATTTACTTTGCTACCAGAGAAATTAAATTTAATGGCATTTGACATTAAGTTTCTAATTATGGTTTTAAATATATCAGTGTCTGAGGTTATTTCTATTGATTCAGAGTCGGAAATTACATTTATCTCAATATTCTTGCCTTGTGACATCAAACTATAAAGTTCAATTAAACCATGTATAATCCCAACGATGTCGATTTTTTGTATTGAAAGATGTAGCTTTCCAATTTGATTTTTAGTCCATTTTAGGAGATTGTCTAAAAGAATGAATAGGTTTTCTGTAGTTCTGTTAGATTCGTCTAATAAATCATATAAATCATTGTTTATTCCAGAATCTTTAAGTTCTGAAACTAAAAGATTAAGTATCATTTTAATGCTACTAAGTGGTGAACGTAAGTCATGAGCAATAACAGAGTATAATTTATCTCTATTATTTATAGCAGCAATTAAATCTTTTGTTTTTTGTTCAATCTCATGCTTTGCAGCAATTAGAGAGATTTGATGCCTGACTCTTGCTTCCAACTCTTTGTTGTTAAAGGGTTTTGATATGTAATCATTAGCACCTGCACTGAAACCCTTAACAACTTCTTCTTTATTGTCTAAGGCTGTAATTAGAATAATTGAAACATCAGGATTTATATCCCCATTTCTAATCTTTTCAAGAACTTGATAGCCATCCAAGATAGGCATCATTATGTCCAAAAGAATTAAATCTGGTTTGTGCTCTTCAAACATTTCAATAGCTTGCTTGCCATCATAAGCTTCAATAATTTGAAAATCATTTTTCTTTACTAAAGCTTTTAAAAGCATCACATTGGCTTTAACATCGTCAACAATCAAAATCTTATAATCGGAATTATTTATTTCCATATATATGATATTTTTTATACAAAGATATGCTTACACTTATGAATGAAGAGTAGGATATAGTTTTTATAGTTATAAAAAAGTAATGTGCTATTTTGCAAAAATATAAAAATTTTTATTTCAAAGTGAATAATAATAGAAAATTAATAATTAAATACTTTTTGGTATACCTCGATAAGCTCTTTTGCTGTATTTTCCCAGCTAAAAAGTTTCACTCTTTCTAAGCCATAATTTATTTGTTTTTCTCTAAAGTTTTCATCCTCAATTAATCTTTCAATCATTGTAGAAATTTCTTCAATATTTAATGGATTAATGAGTATTGCTCCTTCGCCAGCAATTTCAGGAATAGCAGATGTGTTGGATGTTATAATTGGACAACCACAAGCCATTGATTCAAGTATTGGTATTCCAAAACTTTCTCTAAGTGAAGTGTAAAGAAAAGCTCTTGCACCAGAATAAATATATGGTAAATCAATATTTGGAATATAGTCGGGGCAAACTAAATATTGTTTTATATGTTGTATGTTGTTTTTTCCTAAAATATAATCAACATACTCTTGTTTTAAATCTGCAATTAGAAGAGAATAGATTTTATCCTTTTCAGTTTTTGAAACATAATCGGCATAGGCCAAAATTGTCCTCTCAGTATTCTTTTTGGGGTCGGTGTTGCCTAAGAAGAAAAGGTAATTATCTGTATTTATATATTTTCTGTAAACATCCTTTGGGATATCCTTAATTTGAAAATGCTTGCTATATCCATTATAAATAGAAATAATTTTATCAGAATCAAGTTTTAAAAATTCTCTAATTCTATCTCTTTCAAATTTAGATACAGTAATAATTTTCTTTGCCTTAGGAATTATTCTTGGAACGACAAATCTTCTGTAAACTCTGCCTAATTTCTGATATATAGATTTATTTTTGCTTGTTAATTTCTCTAGAAAAATAATGTCATGAAGAGTAATGATAAGTTTTGAAGAGCAAAAAATTGGAGCTGTATTACTTGTGCAATGCAAAATGTCGGGTTTAATCTTTTTTATCTCTTTAGCAAGAGCAAATTGTTCCCATCCAAAATATCCCCCAAAAGAACTTATCTCAACTATTTTGAAGTTTTCTGTTTCTTTCAAACACTTATCTTCCCCAGGAGCAACAATAACGTAGTATTGATTTGTTTTATCAATTTTCTGGATTTCTCTTATGGTTTCAAGAGCAACGAAATCCATTCCATGTTTTTTCTTTCTGAAAATTCTTTGCCCTTCAATAGCAATTATCATTTTACCCCCTTTTTTGTGTGAATGTATTTTTTGTTTACTCCTTTAATTCTAAGTATATTAAATATCATCACAACAAAAACCAATGGAAGTTTATGGAAGGTTTTCTTAAGTTTTTTATCTACAAGAAAATCAGGAATGGCCATTGCAAAAGAATACATCAAAACAATGAAAATAAACCACCACTTAATTGCCCAAACCCAATCAATAAAAAGCAATATTACTGCAAGGCTAAAAGAAAAACCCATAACAACAATTCTTGGCAACATCATCCATTGAATTAGTTTGTCAGCATAATCCCAATTTCTGTTCCATATTGCTTTTGGTAAGTCCTTAATGGATTGACTTAAAATGTCAAACTGAGCTGCTATCCATCTACGTCTTTGATTTGCAAAGGCAGAGCGATTTCTTGTCTTTTCATCAAACACAAAAACCCAATTAAGGAAGTCTATGTAAATACCTTGTTTTAATAATAATACTTCCAATTCTTTATCTTCTCCAGCAGTTATTAGATAATGAACATGACTTTTAAACCAATTAAAATCAAAAGCCATTCCAGAACCAATAAGTGCTGAGCTCATACCAATTCTCACATGGCCTCTACGAAAAATGGAGTTATTTATTTCTTCACTAACAGCATCCAAAAGAGCCATATCTGTATCTCTATTCTTGGCTACTCTATGAGCTTGAATGGCTTTGTTCCCTGCATAGTAAGCATTATTCATTTCAACTAGAAAATCTTCTTTTGCAATGTTATCTGCGTCCATAATAACTATAACTTCATAATCATAGTCTTTTCTATCATTTACTGCTAAATTTAAAGCCTTTGCCTTGGAGCTGTTCTCATAGTTAGCTTTTATTACTTCTGCACCTAATTCAATTAACTTATTGTCAGTTTCCTCGCTCATATGGTCAGAGATAACCAAAACATCGTATAATTCCTTAGGGTAGTCTTGTTTGAGAAACTCTTCAACAGAGTTTATGATAACAATATCTTCTTTGTAGGCAGGGAATAAAACTAAAAATTTGTGTTTTTTCTTAGCTTGTTTATGTTTTGGCATATTTTCTTTCAATGACATTAAGGCAAAAAAGAATAAATAACCAACAGAAAATGCTGTTATGATAAATAAAAAGATTTCTATTATTCTAATTATATTTATAATCATTGCTGTAAGGTTTTATTTTTAATTATTATAAAATCTGTAGCTCCATTAATTATTGCTTTTGCATATTTGAATTTTCCTCTAAATAAATATTTTAATATATGCATTGGGTTTGCAATAAATAACTGATACATAATGGAAATATTCCTTCTATTACTTTCAATATTTCTCCATGTGAATAGAAGTCTGTTTCTTGTGTGGTAATATGTTTTTTTTGAACTATCCTTACTTGTTGAACGGCTTTCTTTATGATATACAATAAATTTTGGTTCATACCAAAGTTCATATCCTTTCCTTTTAATCATTTCACACCAGTCCATTTCTTCATAGTATAAAAAGTAAATTTCTGGCATTTTGCCTACTTTTTCAATAATCTCTTTTTTGATAATCATTGCAGCTCCATGAATATAAGGAGTTATCTCTGCTTTATTGTATTCTCCATCGTCAGGTTTACTATATCCAATTATACTATTTCTAATTGTGTATTTTGAAAATGGAGTAAAACCTGCAAATTGAATAGTATTGAAAGGTTCGTGAAAAAGAATTTTAGGACTTAATCCACCAATCTTATCACTACTTTCTAATCTGTCTATAAGGTATTTAATATTATCTTCTAAAATATAGGTATCATTGTTTATAAAAAAAAAGTATTTGCCTTTTGCTATATCAACTCCCAAATTATTACCTCCTGCAAAACCCAGATTTTTTTCACTTTTAATAAAGTGAACATCATCAAAAAGGTCTTTTAATGGAGTAATTTCATCTTTTCTTGAACCATTATCAACAACAATTATTTCATAGCTAATGCTCTTAATTGTATTTTTAATGCTTGTAATAAGTTCAATAGTGTCTCCAAGTCCATTATAATTTACAGTTATAAAAGAAATAATTATATCATTCATAAATTCAGTTCGTTTAATAGTTATTTTATATAACTAATTTATTATTTCTTTTACGCTATTATTTAACTTTTGTTCCTTTTCCTTAATTTCCTTATCAAAATAAGGTGAAATAGTAATTAACGCCAAGCTAATATATACAATAAATCCATTAGGAAATTGAGTAAAAGCTTCATTTGCATAAGCTGATACCATTATTCCTGCAACTCCTCCATATAATCCCATCATATATTGTCGCAATTCTTTATTCTTGAGTTTAAAAATAATGATGAGTGCACAATATGTTAAAATAAATAATAATAATCCTATATATAAACATAATCCAACAATTCCTGTTTCTATCCAAACTAAAACTAGCCAAGAATCAGTTGGAATTTCAGATAATTTAGTATAATAACCATATCTTTGAGATCTACCTGCGCTTAAACCTATACCAATTCCAAAAGGTTTATCAACCATATAAGTTTTCATCTTAGCTTGGTTCTCTTTTCTTAATAAATAAGAAGCATCTTCATTCGGATTAAAAGCAGTTCTTGCTCTTCTAATTGTGCTGTTTCCTTGTCCAATATAAGTGTATTTAAAAAAAACAAAAATAAAAACAAGAAATGTTCCAAAGATTAAAACTGTTTTAATTCTTTTGCTTAATGCAAGATAAGATGCAATACCAATAAATGGGATAACCATTGCTACTCTTGTACCAGACTGGAACATTGAGTATAGAGCAATTAAAGAAACAATAATATAATAAATTTTGTATTTAAGATTAATCTTTCCAAAAGCAGAAATTAAAAAAACAACAAAAGAAAATGCCATAGAACAACCAAAAGTGGCTGCATCATTAAAAAATGAAAAATATCTTATTCCAGAATATATTATATGAGTTCTTGCTCCTCCATCAACATATAACCACCGTTTTTCTGCTAAATCAAAACCATAATTCTTTTGAATATATACTTTAATAAAAGCAATAATAGTAAGAATCGACCATATAAATAAAACTACTTTGAATTTTTTGTAGTCATTAATTACAATAATCGATAATATATATATAACAATAAAATATAAACTCATCCCTCTTGCTCCAGTTAACCAAGCTTGAGAAGAAACTGATTGAGGATTAAATAACTCCAAGATACAATACATTACCCATATTAGTATCGAAAATGCAATTGGATTATTTATCCTTTTTAAATTATATTTTGTTTTTGGATTAATACTATTTATAATCAAAGAAGAAATTACAATAATAATTATAAAGTCCATTGATATTCCACCTTTTAAAACAGGAATATAGCGAGTTAATCCCATAATAAAATAATTGAATATAAATAATGAAATAAATATCCAATATGGAGAGGATGCAATAAAAAGTGAGGAAGCTATTATTAAAGGAATAAGTCCAATTGCTAAAGATAAGGCCCAATGTATTTTAATTCCAGCAAATAGTATAATTAATACGCTTATTATTAAAAATACTAATTGTAAAATTCTTGGTATTGAGTATCCAAATATCTTCACTATTTTGTTTTAAAATCTAATTGAATAATATTATATATCAATTTTCTAATCCAAGAATAAGGGGGTAGAAGTCCAGTAAATGCTTCAGTTGCATCAATACTGGTTTTGTTTAGATATACATAAAGATTTTCTTTTCCACATTGTTTTTCCAATCTTTCAAAAAGCAATTGGTCATTATCTTTCCATGCCTTAGAAGCTAAGCCAATAAAAAGATTAATTTTAGAAGCTTTAAGTATATTAATTGGAATATTCGATTCAATTAAAGAAGGATGTTCTATAATAATATATTTTTCATCTTCAATATTACAAAAATCATTTATAGAATTAGAAAGTAGATAATTACTATCCTCATGATTATAATCTTTATGATAGGAGATTAATTTAGCTTTAATATTTTTTTCATTGAATATATTTAGTAGGTTCTCTGCAATAAAGCTTTTACCTTCTCCTTTTTCATTACTGATGATATTAATAATATTTATATTCTTGTTTGAAGATAGATCATTTACAATTGAATTAAAAAGATACTGTTTAGATTTATCTAAAATTTCTTTTTCGTGTCTTCTGTATTTTCTTTTTGGAGAATCAGGGAATGCCCCAATTACTTCTTTCCCAATTAAGAATTGAGCTTTAATTTTGTTTTTGAGTGTCCTGTCTAAAAGTTCGAGGATAATAAAATAGGATAGAATAAAAATAAAAGTTCCTAATAAAACTCCCAAAATTATCATCACTCTTTTTGATGGATTCGAATTAAGAGGGTACATTGGAGGATTTATTACCTTTATTGAAGATGAAGTCATTTGTAAATTTTTTCTTCTTAATAGTGCTGAATTCAAGTTATGCAATATGTTTAAATAAGTACTTTCTAAAAAGCTAATTTCTCTTTCTTTTCTTTTGAGAGTTGACCCAACAGGAGCGAAGATTGAATATTCATTATCAATTTCTGATCTCCGTTTTTCTAAAACTTTTATTTCTGCATCAGCCTTTGTATTTTTCATTAATTCAGTAAACCACTCATTAATTATATTTTGAGAGGAAATACCTTCCTTTGTGTATCTATCATTTGAATATGAATTTAAAAACTGACTAACTTCTTTTTCTTTATTATTAATTTCTCTTTTACGTTTTTCTAATTGATTTTTATATTTATCAGTAGTATCTCGATGGTTTATTTCAATAAATGCAATTTCATCTCTTAAGTTAGATATTTCATTAAGTTTTTGAATAAATATTGAATTGTTTTTAATGGATTTAAGATTAATATCCATTCTTTTTTCAATTTCATTTAAAGCTGCCTTTGAACTATTGTAATCCATTTGAAGCCTTAAAAATTCTAAATTATATTCTCTATCTTGAAAAGCTATTTGATTTGTTTGCTCAGAAAAGTTAATAATTTTTTTGTCAACATAATAATCAGTAAGAGAATCTTCATTATTTTTTAGCATTGATCCAACTCTTGCCAATTCAGATTGAAAATACTGTATAACGCTATCAGTTTCTCCAAAGCGAAGTAATTGATACTCATTTTTAAACTCATCTATTAGTATTCTTACTGTATTATAAGCTATACCTGGGTCATCTTTTTCATAAGAAATCTCTAACATATCACTATTCCCTATCCTTTTAACTTCAATTTTATTTAAAGCATCATAACAATAATGTTGATGATTCCAATTAAATAATCCATAAACAAAATTTCTTGGACTAGCTTGACTATATACTCTTAAGTTTTTAACAGTCTTTTCAATTGAATTTTTATCTATTAATAGCCTAACTTCTTTAGGTGTTCTGTTAAAAATTTCAATATAATTATTTTTATATATTGTAGTATTATCTTTAGTAGAGTCACCATAAATCATATTTTCAGCATATAAATTATAGGAAACTCTTTCTAAAGTGGATTTAGATTTAATGATGTTCATTAAATTATCCATTGCAGTATTGACTGTTTCAGAATTTACAGAAATATTAGCTTCTGATTCAATAGAATAGCCTGATGCAAATCCTGTAAATATTGTTGTTGAAACTTTAAATATTTTAGGCAAATTATTTGTAAAAATAATAGCAATAATAGATGCAATTAGAGGAAAAAAAACTAAATACCATTTTCTTTTAAAGATTACTCTTAATATGTATTTAAATATCTTCATTTTTATAAGTATTTTAGGATTTGGAATTTATAGTTACATAAAACTTCAAGCTTCATAAGTGCAATTACAACTTCAGATCTTGCTTTTTCAAAATCTGATATAGCAACAGATTCAGAATGTTTTGCAACACTTAATTCATCAATGTTAATTACACCATTTATAAAATCATTTTGACTAATTTTAGCTTTTAATTCGGCATATTTTTTGGCTTCGGATTTAATCTTATATGAAGTTAATTGTTCGTTTGCTTTATTATATAATTCAATAATTAAAAATTTTTGTTCATTAAGACTTATTTCTTTTTCTGATTTTATTTGATTTAATCTATATTTTTCTTTTTTTATTTTATTTCCATTATCTATTAAATCTCCAAAAGGTATTGAAAGAGAAACTCCTATATGATATAAATGTTGAGCATTTTGTGCTGTTTGATAATAGGCAGGTATTAGATAGCCTTGAACTAATGATTCTGCTCCTTGATATCCATATTGATAAGATGATGAAAAACGTAAGTAGTTTATCCATTCTCTTTTTTTTGACTTTAATATTGATTCTTGTTCTAATACTCTATAATCCTGAACTTTGATATTAGGATTATTTCCTAATGAAGAGAACAAACTATCAATAGGAGGTAAAATTAGATTTGAGAAATCTTCTGTTAAGATATTGATATCTGCTGAATCCTGAGAAAATGCATTATTCAAATTAGTAAAACCAATTAAAAATAATATTAACCAAATAATTATTTTATTCTTTCTCATTTACTTTCTCGTATTTTATACATCCCCTTTTTGAATAAATGCAGTGAAGGTTCTGAAAATTATTTTTATATCTAACCAAAAATTAAACTCTCTTGCGTATTTTACATCAAGTTGTTTCCTTTCTTCTGCTGATAATTTTCCAGAATCTCCTCTTTTTTCAATTTGCCAAAGTCCTGTAAGCCCTGCTGGAGCAAGAAAACGTTCTATATATTCATCATTAGTTAAAAGCTCTGCTTCATAAAGAGGTAGTGGTCTATTTCCTACAACTGACATATCTCCTTTAAGAATATTAATTAGTTGTGGTAATTCATCTATACTGTATCTTCTTATAAACCTGCCAACTTTAGTGATTCGTGGATCACCTTCGAGCTTTTTGAAACTATTTCTTTTTATGCTATTCTGAAAAATTGCAAAATCATTAGCAACAACAGTAAAATCATCGCCAAACAATAAGTTATCATCTTTTATCTCTTCATTATTGATAATTACATTCTCGTCATTAAAAATTGTATTGTCATCAATTAATGTATTTTCATTTATAAGAATTCCCTTATCTGAAACTTTGATATTATGAAATTCTATTTCTCTTTCTTCTTCGTTTTCTATTTCGTATTGGTTTAATTCTGCAAACTCTTTTAATCTTTTATCTGCATCCATATACATTGAGCGGAATTTGATAAAATTAAATATTTTAAAATTACTTCCTGCTCTTTTTTGACAATAGCAAATCTTTCCTCTATCTTCAATATAAATAGCAATTGAAACAATAATAAATATTGGACTTAAAATTATAATTGCAAACAATGAGAAAAAAATATCAAAAATTCTTTTCCAAAGAGGGAGTTTAAATAAATCAATGCTATTATTTCGTTTTGATGAGGTCATAATAGTTTTTTTACTCTTAGATTTAATTCAACTGGATTAAATGGTTTTACTATATAATCGATAGCTCCCATTTCTAGAAGTCTTATTTTCTCAGTAGTACTATCATTGCTTGAAAGGATGATTACTTTAATATCTCTATACAGATGATTTTGTTTTATATACTTTAAAAATTCTTCTCCACTCATAATAGGCATATTAAGGTCTGTGATAATTAAATCTGGTATATTCCCTTGATCTAGCCATACTATACCTTTTTGTGGATTGTCGAACCAAACTATTTCATTTTCTTTCCCAATATACATAGAAAGAATTTTTGCAATTGCTTCTTTATCATCGAGTATGAGAATTTTTTTCATAGAATGTTTCTTGTTGAATTTAATATATTAAGGTTTATTTCAAGCAAAAATACAAAAAAAAATATAATTAATTATGATTGTTGTTGAATATTTATTTATTATTCCCTTGTATTTTAGGGATGTATATAGTAAGTAGCTGTAAAATAATAATATAGCAATAATTTATGTGTTGGTTACATACTTTTAATTGTCAATCATTTTTCGATAAAATTATTTCAGTTATAAAATGAACTTTATAAAAAAAAGTGCAATCAATAAATTATAGACTGCACTTTTCTAAAATAATTGGAGGTTGAAATTATTTATTATTAATTAGGCCATAGAGATTGAGGATTAAATTTAATAATCCCTGAAGGAAGATCCCAATCTACTCTGTGAAATACACTATCTCTTCTATTGTTACTGTAATTACCTAATTCACTACTATTCCCTACTACCCAATTATTAAATCCAGGGTAACAAGTTGCTATATTAATTTTTTCTAAAGGATAAGCAAATTGTCCAGAAGTAGCAATTCCAAGAGGATAACCTAATATTCCAGCAAGGCTTAAATAATCTTTAACTACATTCTTTTTACCATTTAAAGCAACATATAATTTTTCTCCGCTTTGGTTTATAATAAATGGATGGAAAGGATAACTTGCATCACCTCTTCCTGCTCTATAATAAACAAACTTAATAATGTGATTTGCATCAGCTGTTTGATAAATATTATTAAAGTTTGTAGTATTTACAAATCCAGAAGTACCAGGGAATAAATCTCTTTGAATATTGTTGGTAAAAATAGTGTCTGTGCCGTCAGGAAGAGTCATTCCAAATTGTAGTACTGTCCCTGCTCCATAAGCAATAGGTTGAATATACATTGTGATTTTAACAGAATCATTTGGCCAATGGTCCCAAATTCCTACCTTATCTCGTGTTATGAAACAAACAAAATCGTTATAATCATTATCTCCATTTCTTGTATCTTCAAAGGTTGCTGTAAATTGATAAGTATCCCATCCACTAAATTTTACAGCTTTATTATTAGGAATTGTATCAATTCTTTCTATAGCACCTTTTGGTAGATAATAACTTGTAGGGACACTTGTTTCGCAAATAAGAATATCATCTGCATATATGCGAGTTATATAACCTTCTTTAATTGTAGCAACTTTTTCTGTATATGGGCTTAAGTTGTCTAAATCTAATTTTAAGCTTTCTAAATCTTCATTTATACATGAAGTAGCTAAAAAGGTTATTGCTAATATTAAAAATATTTTTTTCATAATTATATCTTTTTTTATTGTTGGTTTTAAATAGTTTCCGACTGCAAATATACAACATTTCAGAAGAATGTGGTAATTAATTGTGGGAATTTTTATTTTCTCTTGTAGAATCCAAATACAGGCTTGTGATCTGAATAAGGTAATTTCTCGCTAAAATAGTTTATACACTGATAATCTTTGGAGTTAAATATATAATCTAACCTTAGGATTCCAAATAGTTTTCTATATGTTGATCCAAATCCTCTTCCTCCTTGACGAAATCCATCTGTTAAATTATCTTTTACTTTTTCATAAACAAAAGATGATGGGGTTTCATTCATGTCTCCACACACAAATATCGAATAAGGGCATTCTTTAATGATTTTATTTATTTCAAGAGCTTGTTGAGCTCTTTTTTTTGAGTTTTCACTTATAGTGATGTATATTGTTTGGATAGCTTTTGCAAATATTCTTGGTTTGAATACCTGTTTTAATTTTTCAACTTCTTGTTTACTTTGATTAAAATTGGAAGTCTGAAGATGAGCATTTATTATTCTAATAGTTTTATCTTTAATTTTTACATCACAATACATTGAACCATTATGTGTGTTAGGATATATTTGACTTTTTGTTTTAATGATTGGATATTTGCTGAAAATAGCTAAATCTTTCACACCTACACCATTTTTACCAATAGAATAGTAAGGCATTTCTAAGAATTTAGTTATGCTATCAATTGAGAGCTTTTTGTCAAACCAAATTTCTTGAAAACAAATTACATCTGGATCTTTTTCTGCAAGTGCGAAAGCTATGTTTTTAAAATTTTCTGTATAGTGTCCATGATAAGCAAAGCTTTTTACATTGTAAGTAGCAATACAAATATCTCTATCTTTATATGCAGGAGGAGATTCAAAAGAAATTTGGAACATTGTAAGAAAATATGGAATAAACAGAAGTAACGTTGCAATTGAAACAAAAAACCATGCTCTAAGTTTTGAAGCCCAATAGAATGAAAGGAAAAGATTAATTACAATAAATATTATCGCAAATAGTCCAATTAGAGATGCAAAAACATGAGTTTGTGGGTTGAATAGCCTTGACTGAGATGCATATAAGCTAAAGCAAGCAATAAAAATTGTTATTATTACAATTATTGTTTCAGTAAGTAATCGAACAGCTTTATACCCCATTATTTATTTAATTAAAAAAGATTTTATACGATACTATTGAGCATATTATCATACTTAATTACGTGGGAGAAATAATTAATTTATAGTTAAATTTTCATTTACAAAAGTAATATATTTCGTTGAAAAATAAAAATTTTTATTTCTTTTTTTAGTCTAAATACAAATTTCTTTTTATATTTTGACAGTGAAGTCTAATACTTTTCAATTTAATTCATTCCTTTTATGCGTTATGATTAACAAAATAATGTAAAAGTAGTAATATGAAGGGGGAAACTCGGAAAGCCAGTTTTACGCGTTTTGATAGATCTTGTTGAGTAAGTTGTAGATAATCAATAATATGAATTTAGTAAATGCGAAAAAATAAAATTAGATATATAAAAACATAAATATTTTTTTTGCATCCAATCATTATCAATATCGAAATAACCTTGATCTAAATAAAATTATATGCAGAGTTTTTTAATTTATATACCTTCTTTTGCTAAATATATCCCGACTTTTTTTGTTTAAATGCTGTCTTTTTCTTTGAGTTAATAGTATAGTTACTATTTTATGGATTAATTATTTGTAGTCTTAATTTGAAAATTATTCTTGTGTTAAATTTTTTTTATTTGATATTGAACATTATATATTTATTGTGTGTGCTTTTTTACACAAATTATTATTGATTATCTGTAAATAATATTATATTTGCAATAGCTTTTTTTTGATATTTAATAGGATAGGTAGTTTTTTATGGATAATTTATTACAAAAAGAAATTCAGCGTTTGAAGACTATTCTAAACAATGTTCCTGCAGGAATTGAAGTTTATGATAGAATGGGAAATATTTTGCAAATTAATCAGAAAGGGTTGGAAATTTTTGGAGTAGAAGATTCTCAAATTGTTATTGGGGTAAATATTTTAGATAATCCGAATCTTCCCAATATAGTTCTTTCAAATATTTCAACACTTTTTTCTTTACCTGATAAATATAAAAAGGAATTTGCAAATGAACATTTTAAAAACTCATTTTCTGTTGAATATTCTTTTGAAAGAGTAAAATCTAAAAATTATTTCCCTTCTAAATTTACAAATAAAAACATATTTTTATCATCCAAGATAGAATGTTATTTTAATGAAAAAGGAGATTTTGAAAATTTAATTTTTATATTTTTAGATGAATCAGAGAGATATCAAAAACAATTAGAAATTAAGAAATTTGAGCTAATGTTTGATAATATGTCAACATTAGCAAAAATAGGGATAATGGAGGAGAATTTGACCGATGGGACATTTGTTGCCAATGAGCAATGGTTTGAAAATTTTGGGGTTTCTAAAGATATTGATCAGAGAATTGATGATATCTATAAAAATTTGGTTAAACAAGACAAGCAATGGCTTAAGAGTAATTATTTAAGAATACCTTATGCCAGTAAGCCATTAAAAATAGTTAAGGAAAGACAATTAAATGTTATAGTTGATGGTAAAAATCGCTGGATAAAATGTATTTGGACTATTTTTGAAGATGAATTTGGTGATACAATTATTTTAGGCTCATCAATAGATGTAACCGAATTTGTTGATGCAACTTTAAAAGCTAAAGAGTCTGAACAATTAAAAACGAAATTTCTTAAAAATATTACACATGAAATACATACTCCATTAAATGCTATTATTGGATTTTCTCAACTTCTTGTTGATTCAAATGATATTGAGGAAAAAATAGAATATAGAAAAATAATATCAGAAAATAATGAAATCCTTTTAAATTTGTTTAATAATATTCTTGAATATTCTAAGATGGAAGCAGGAATAATGTCTCTTAAGATAGAATTATTTGACATTTGTGCTTTGGCTCATGATATTTTTGATGTTTATAATTCTCAAAACATAAAAAGATTAGAATGTAATTTTAAATATGAAGGG
This sequence comes from Bacteroidota bacterium, assembly GCA_017860255.1. GTDB lineage: Bacteria > Bacteroidota > Bacteroidia > Bacteroidales > P3 > UBA10566. The sequence goes on from JAFNAR010000019.1 coordinate 38,957, forward strand.
CAAGAAGTATATATTTTTTCCGATAAGAGAAAGATAAAGGATATAATTACTAACCTTTTGAATAATGCATTTAAGTTTACAAATGAAGGATTTGTCGAGTTAAGTGTTGATGATATTGGAGAAAATGTTAGAATTGGAGTAAAAGATAGTGGAATTGGAATAGGAGAGCCCAAGCAAAAACAGATATTTGAAAGATTTTACAAATTGAATGATTTTGCCCAAGGATCAGGTTTAGGACTTTCGATAGCATATAAATTAGTAAAATTGATAGGAGGAGAGTTGAAAATAAACTCTGAATTAGGTAAAGGAAGTGAATTTTACTTTACATTGCCGAAGAAAAGAGATACAATATAAATAATGTTATGAAAGCAAAACTTAAGGAAATAATAAAAAACAATCCTAAACTAAAAAAGTTTGTTCTTGATTTGTGGGTGCACCCATATTCAGCAAGAACAAGATGTTGGGCAAGATTTTTTGTTTATCCCTTTATTATAAAAAGAGGGAAAGGCTCAATAATAAGAAGAAATGCACGCTTGGATTTGAATGCTGGTAATAAATTAATTATTGGAGATAGAACGATAATAGAAAATCATGTAATAATAAATAATGGTATTGGAGATATTGAAATTGGTAATAATACAATGATTACTTCAAGAGGAATGATTTTAGGCCCTGCATTAATAGGTGATAATGTTGTATTGGGAATAGGAAGTCAAATTTTAGGATTAACTCATGACTATGAAGATGTTGACAAGCCAATAAAATATCAGGGAGTAAGTGGAAAAAAAGTATTTATTGAAGACGATGTTTGGATAGGGGGTAATTGTGTAATCATCCAAGGAGTTAAAGTAGGCAAACATTCATTAGTAGCAGCAGGAAGTGTTGTTACTAAAAACGTGGAGCCATATACCCTTGTGGCAGGAAATCCGGCAAAACCAATCAAAAAATACGACTTTGAAACAAAAAACTGGATAAAACTAATATAGGCATATATTCTGTATTATTAATTAATATTTAGTTATGAGAATTCTTTTTGTATATAGGGAGTTTCTAAATGATAATCTTTTTGTACATACTTTAGTTAAGGAGTTGAAAAAAAGGAATCATGAAGTTGATTGCTCTGTTGATAATTTTTGGGATAACAACAAAAAATATGATATTGTTAACATTCAATGGCCTGAAGAGATTTTTAAATATATTATTGAAGAAATTGACTTAGTTAAACTTAAAAATAGAATAGAAGAATTAAAGGAACAGAAAACAGGAATATTATACACTCGCCATAATTCTTCTCCTCATTTTAGAAATGATAATGTTTTGAAATTATATCATTTAGTTGAGAAATTTGCTGATGGAGTAATACATTTGGGGAAATATAGTTTTAATGAGATTTTAAAGACTAATCTTAATACAAAAATCAATAATTTTCTAATACCTCATCACATATACGAAAATACTTATAACGAGAATATTTCAAAAGAAGAAGCAAGAAAGAAGTTGGATTTACCATTAGAAAAATTTGTTATTCTTGCTTTTGGAAGGTTTCGAGATAATTCAGAGTTATTTATGTTGCTAAAAGCTTATTTAAGTTTCAGAAAAAAAGATAAATATCTACTTGCACCTAGAATGTTGAATTTTTCCAAAAAGAAGTCTTTGCTTAAGAATTTAATTTATAGTATTATAAATATTTTCTTTCGTGTCTTCTCAATTAATGCAAATAATTATGATGAGATAATTGATAATGATTTATTACCTTATTATTTATCAGCATCTGATGTTGTTTTTATTCAAAGAAAGAAAATTCTTAATTCAGGTAATTTACCACTGGGATTTCTTTTTAAAAAAGTTGTGTTAGGACCTAATTGTGGAAATGTAAATGAAATTCTTTTAGAAACTGGCAATCCAATTTTTGATCCAAAAGAAAACAAGTCAATTGTTAATGCATTAGAAAATTCATATAAATTATTTTTTGAAAATCATGGTTATTATAATTATAATTATGCAATAAAAAATATGGGAATAAACTTTGTGGTTAATAAATATGAGGAAGCATATTTAAGTGTAATTGAAGAAATTAAATTGAAGAAATAATTAAAGTTATGGCAGATTCAATTAAAAAACAGATGACTGTTGGGATATTCTTTACCGCTATAGCAAAGTATTCAAATATATTTATATCTTTAATTGTTACTGCTATACTTGCAAGAATTCTAACTCCTGAAGAATTTGGGATAGTTGCAATTGCTACAGTGATTATTGTTTTTTTTAATATGCTTACAGAAATAGGTATAGGTCCAGCAATAATCCAGAATAAAGAATTGAATAATGAAGATTTATCTAATATTTTTTCATTCACCATTTGGTTTGGACTTATTCTTACAATTATATTTGTTCTATTAGCTAATCCAATAGCAATTTACTATAAAACCCCAATTTTGGAAAATATATCTTATTACCTTTCTATAGCTATATTCTTTAATTCTGTTCAAATAGTTCCTAACGCATTAATATATAAAGAAAAGAATTTTAAATTTATTGCATTAAGATCATTTTTAATACAAGTATTAGCTGGTATAATTGCTGTTATTTCCGTTTTTTTAGGTTTTGGAATATATGCTTTATTAATTAATCCTATACTTTCTTCAATTCTTTTGTTTATTATTTCTTATATTAAGAAACCGATTAAATTTAAACTTCTTTTCAAGTTTAAGGCATTGAATAAAATATTAGCATTCTCACTTTATCAATTTTTATTTAATTTAATAAACTATTTTTCAAGGAATTTGGATAAGTTAATAATTGGAAAGTATCTTAATAATACTATGTTAGGTTATTATGAGAAATCATATAGACTGATGATGCTTCCTTTGCAAACAATTACTCATGTTGTTTCTCCTGTTATGCACCCTGTTTTTTCTGATATGCAAAATGACTATAAAAAACTTTCTGATTCATATTTAAAGATAGTTAAACTTTTGGCTTACATTGGTTTTCCTTTATCGGTTCTTTTATTTTTTACTTCAAGAGAATTAGTTTTATTGATATTTGGGATGCAATGGGGAAAGTCAATTCCAAGTTTTGAAATTCTGTCTTTTTCTGTTGGTTTCCAGATAATACTTTCTACTTCAGGTTCAATATTCCAAGCTGCTAATTCAACAAAGATAATGTTCTTAAGTGGAGTATTGTCAACGATATTAACTATAATTGCAATCTTAATAGGAGTATTCTATTTTAAAACTATTGAAGCAGTATCAATGGGAATAATGATTTCAATAATAGTAAATTTCTTTCAGGCTTATTATTTAATGTATAATATTGTGTTTAAGTCAAATCTAATTAAGCTGATTAAATACATCTTCTTTCCAATGTTAGTTAGTGGAATATTGTTTGTTTTACTATATCTATTAAATTATTTGACTTTAGATATAAATATGTTTATATCTTTATCTATTAAATCAATTTTCAGTTTGCTATTTGTTACTATTTATCTTCAATATCAAAAGATATATGATATAAAAGGGATGATTAATAAATTAATTAAAAGGAAATCAATATGAAAGTGCGAACACCTTATGATAGACATAACTTAAAGATCAAGAAAAGTGATAGAGTTTTAGAAGTTGGCTCTGGACATAACCCATCTTTTCGTTCTAACGTTATAGTTGAAAAATATATTGATAATAATTATCATCGTTGTGGCGACGTTAAAATTTATCCTCATCAAGAATTTGTTAATGCCAATGGGGAGGATTTACCATTTAAGGATAAGGAATTTGATTATGTTATATGTAATCAGGTTTTGGAGCACGTGGATAATCCTGAAAAATTTATAAATGAATTGACAAGGGTTGCTAAGAGAGGATATATTGAAACTCCTAGTTTGATAGGTGAATTTCTTTTCCCAAAAGAATCACATAGATGGGTGATTTTAGAGATAGATAATAAATTAGTTTTTTTTGAGAAAGAAAGAATGCCTGGTAATTATAAAAATAATTATGGGGAACTATTTTTAAATTACCTACCATATAAATCTTTAGCTTATAAATTACTTTCATATTCTGAAGGATCTTTAATGATAAATAGATATGATTGGAGTGATAGTGTAGAGTTTATTATAAATCCTCAGGATGATTTTTATTTATCTTTTTTTGAAAAGAAATGGAATAGAGAGATGGTAGAAAAACTATTTCAAAATGAAAGTAAATATAAGGAATTAAGAAAAACATTGAATGCCTTTTTATATATGATTAAAAAGGATATTTATGTAAGATTGTTTCATAAAAGTCCTATTTCCATTGAAGAATATATGGAGTTAAAAAATAAATAATTGGATTATGAAGTGGAGTAAGAAATTTTTAGAAATATATGAGAAACCATATAGTAGTTTTTCTGATGAATTATTTGAAAAGGTTAAGGCAAATGTAGAGAGAATTAATTTTCAGCCTAATCCAATTGCTACAATTGCAATTATTACATATAATGATGAAACACGACTCCTCTCTTGTATATGGTCATTAAGCGAAAATAAATCTAAATATCCTTTTGAGATTATTGGTATTAATAATAGATCTAAGGATAATAGCGAAGAAGTATTTAAAAGAGCTGGAGTTCCATGTTATTTTGAAGAAAGGAAAGGTTGTAGTGCTGCAAGACAATGTGGGTTGGATAACGCTAAAGGGAAATATTGCCTAAGTATAGATTCAGATACAATTTATCCTCCAGACTATGTGGAAAATGTAGTAAATGCATTTGAAAAGACAAATCCAGTAGCTGTCAATATGAGTTATAATTATATTTATTATTCAAAAAAAGATAAATTTAAGTATTCAATTTATTATTTCTTTAGAAATATATTTAATAGACTTGTTAGTATTAAACGTCCTGAATTGGCAGTAAGAGGTTTTGTGTTTAATATAAATGCGGAATTAGGGAGAAAGGTTGGATATAGAATTAATATTATTAGGGGAGAGGATGGTTCTATGGCAAGAGGTTTGTTAAATTATGGTAAGATTAAGTTTGTTAGGAATAATAAGCTTAAACCATTATCCAGAACAACAATATTTGAACAATCATTAATTAGAAAGATATTTTCAGAACTGAAAAATATTAAAAGGTATATTAAAAGACCAAAGAAAATTATTGATCAAGAATCTAATATTATCAAGGATTTGTATAAGGATTAATAGGATGAGCTGATAAGTTATGAAAAGAAAGATTGTATATTGTATTCCATCTCTTTATTTTCCTTCTGGAATGGAGAGAGTTTTAACATTGAAAGCAAATTATTTTGCTGATGTTTTAGGATATGAGATTTATATTATACTTACTGATAATAATGACAAAGAACCATATTATAAACTGTCATCGAAGATTAAACTAATAAATCTTGATATTAATTTTGATACTAATTGGAGATTGCCAATATATAAAAGAGTAATTTCATATTTTATTAAACAAATAAGATATAGAAGAAAACTAAAAGAATTGCTATTTGAAATTAAGCCAGATATTACAATCTCAACATTAAGAAGAGAAATTAATTTTATTAATTCAATTAAAGATGGAAGTAAGAAAATGGGAGAGATACACTTTTCCAGGACTTATTATAGAGATATGGAGAGTAATGGGAAAAAGAATATTTTGAGAAAAATGATATCTAAATTATGGATGTTTCAACTTGTAAGAGAATTAAAGAAATTATCTATGTTTGTTACACTAAGTAGTGAAGATAATTATAGGTGGATAGAGATTAAAAACAGAACTTTTATTTATAATCCATTATCATTCTTCCCTGATAAGGTTTCTGATTGTAATACGAAACAAGTTATTGCTGTTGGAAGATATACTTATCAAAAAGGTTTTGATATGCTAATTGAATCATGGGAATATGTAAAAGAGAAACATCCTGATTGGGTTTTAAAAATTTATGGGGGAGGGGAGAGAAAGAGTTTTGAAGGATTAAGAGATAATTTAGGATTAGAAGAAAATGTGTTTTTAGAAAAATCTACTGATAATATTATTGATAAGTATTGTGAAAGCTCTTTATTCGTATTGAGTTCAAGGTTTGAAGGGTTTGGAATGGTAATAACTGAAGCAATGGCTTGTGGACTTCCAGCAGTATCTTTTACTTGTCCAAGTGGACCTATGGATATAATTAAAGATGGAGAAGATGGCTTATGGGTTGAAAATGGGAATATAAAAGAATTGGCAGAAAAAATATCTTATTTAATAGAAAATGATGAATTGAGAAAAGAAATGGGTAGTAAAGCAAGAATCAATGTGGAAAGATTTAAGATAGAAAACATCGCAAAACAATGGGTAGATTTATTTGATAAGGTTTTGAGTTAGAATATATATTATGAAAGCAATATTTATAGTTTTTCATGCTTTGGCTGAATATAGTGGGATTACTAAGAAGATTAGATATCAAGTGAAGGCTTTGAATGATTGTGGAGTTGAGACAGAGCTTTGTTATTTGGGTTGGGATGAGTTTGGTAATCAGGTTAGATGGGTAGGAGATAAGGTTCAAAAGAACTTCGGTAATGGAATTAAAGCTAAAGTTAATAAACGTTTTGAGTATAATAGTTTATTCAATTATATTATTGATAATCACATTTCTTTAGTATATATGAGAAGCTTTATAAATGCAGAGCCTTTTTTAATCTATTTTGTGAAGAAACTGAAGCAAAGAGGAGCTAAGGTTGTTATGGAAGTTCCTACATATCCTTATGATAAAGAAATAAAAGAGCTTTCAAGATCAGGGAAGATAACATATTATATAGATAAGCTTTTTAGAAATTCATTATCCCAAAATCTTGATGCCATTATCACTTTTTCTGATTATGATAGAATATTTAATCAGAAGACTATAAAGATTTCTAATGGGGTGGATTTTGATTCTTTGCCTTTGAAAAGTTCTTATAGGAGAAACCCTGATGTTTTGGAATTATTGGTTGTGGCAGAATTGCATTATTGGCATGGAGTGGATAGAGCTATTAGTGGTATTAATGAGTATGTTAAATCTAATCCAAAACAAAAAATTCATTTGAATATAGTGGGTAAGCCTGAAAGAGCATCTGGCTTTGCATTAAAAACTCAAGTTGAAAATTTGGGTTTAAATGATTATATTACTTTTTATGGAGCTTTGTCGGGTAATGAATTAGATGAAATGTTTGAAAGATGCGATTTTGCAATTGGAAGTCTTGCAAGACATAGAAGCAATATCACAAAGATAAAGACACTAAAGAATAGAGAATACGCTGCAAGAGGTTTTGGTTTTGTTTATTCAGAAATTGATGAGGATTTTGAGGATATGCCATATATAATTAAGGCTCCTGCTGATGAAACTCCGTTAGATATTTCAAGGATTGTAGATTTCTATAATTCAACAAATCTTGAACCAATTGAAATAAGAAAATCAATTGAGCCAAACCTGTCATGGAAAAATCAAATGCAAAAGGTTATTTTTAGTATCTTTGCAAGCTAATACTATAAAGAATAATAAATATATTTAATTATGAATTTACTACAGATAGTTTGGGATGTTTCTCCTGTAATTTTTAATCTTGGAAGTCTATCAATTCGTTGGTATGGAGTTTTGTTTGCTTTAGCATTTGTTATTAGTTATTTGCTTTTGAAAAAGGTATTCCAAAAAGAAAATGTTTCAATATATTTTCTTGACAAGATGACAATCTATATGTTTGTTGGACTATTGGCTGGATTAAGATTGGGACATTGTTTGTTTTATGAATTTTCCTACTATATTAATCATCCAGTTGAAATGCTTCTTCCAATTAAAGGAACTGCAGAAGGATGGAAATTTATTGGCTATCAGGGATTAGCTTCTCATGGAGGTGCAATCGGTCTTTTAATTGCAACATTTTTCTTTTGCAGAAACACAAAGCTTCCTTATTTGTGGGTAATTGATAGATTGGTAATAATTGTTGGATTTGCAGGAGCTGCTGTAAGAATAGGCAATCTTATGAACTCAGAAATCTATGGAGTGGCTACAAGTCTTCCTTGGGGATTTATATTTGTTAGAGATGGACAAACCTTGCCTATGCACCCAACTCAGATATATGAAGCACTATCTTATATCGCATTAAGCACCTTCTTGTATTTATATTTTATGAAAAAGAAAACACTACCACGTCAAGGATTTATTTTTGGAGTATTTCTAATTGCGTTATTTTTGGCACGTTTTCTAATAGAATTTCTTAAAAATAGCCAGGAAAGTTGGGAAGATGCAATGACATTTAATATGGGTCAATGGTTAAGTGTTCCATTTATTATAACTGGTATTGTTATGTTGATTTTATCGCTTAAATATCAACTTGGAAGAAAATTGGATTTATCAAAATTAGTACAAAAAGAAGAAAAGAAAAAGAAATGAAAAAATTAATATTAGTACGTCACGGAGAAAGTGAGTGGAATAGATTAAATCTATTCACAGGATGGACAGATGTAGATTTGTCTGAAAAAGGAGTTAAAGAAGCACTTGAAGCTGGTAAGGCATTAAAAGAAAATGGATTTGAACCACAAGTTTGTTATACATCCTATTTAAAAAGAGCAATAAAAACTTTAAATAATATCCTTGATTCAATGGATATGGATTATCTTCCAGTTGAAAAATCATGGCGTTTGAATGAAAAACATTATGGTGCTCTTCAAGGATTGAATAAAAAAGAGACAGTTGATAAATACGGAGAAGATCAAGTTTTGTATTGGAGAAGAGGTTATGATGTTCAATCTCCCACTCTTAAAGAAGAAGATGAACGTAATCCAGCTTTTGACAATAGATATAAAGATGTTGATAAAAAAGACCTTCCTTTAACTGAGTCATTGAAAGACTGTATTGACAGAATTATGCCTTATTATCAAAATAATATATTAAAATCATTTGAAACAAATGATGAAGTTTTAGTTGTTGCACATGGAAATTCATTAAGAGGTATTGTTAAAACCATTAAAGGAATGAGTGCTGATGAAATTGTGGCTTTCAATATTCCTACTGGAATACCTTATGTTTTCTACCTAAATGATAATTTAGAGTTAATCAAAGATGAGTTTATAGGAGATCCTGAAACTATTAAAAAATTAATGGAAGCAGTAGCTAATCAAGGCAAGAAATAGTAAAAATTATCTAAAGCTTAACAATATAAAAAGGATGCCAAGCATAAGCAGGGCGTCCTTTTGTTTATATGATAAACATGGTCTGAACTAATAAAAAGTATTCAAAACAAATTTTACTTATCTTTTAAATCTAATCCTTAACTAATTTCTTTCTCACATATCCTTTATCAGTATTTACTCCAATTATATAAACTCCCTTTGAAAGATAATTAATATCAAGAGTTTCCCCCTTTGCATTAACATTAGTTTGATAAACCTTTTGACCAAGAGAATTAAATACTTCAATAGAATTAATAATATTCTCAGAACTTAAATTTACTTGTTTGCTTGCAGGATTAGGGTAAAGGGTTATTGAATTATCTTCTGTTAATATATTAGGTAGTCCAACATAAGGATTACTGCAATTTGTTATATCATCTGACATATATTGCAAATCTCCATTATGTTCATAACAACGAAGCATACCTTCTGCAGTTGAATAAACTAATCTTGTTCGTATATCAAATAGTAATCCTAAATCATTTCCTATTCCTTCAATCATTTTACATACAATATGACCATTATCCCAATTACCAGTTATGTAGAATTGTTTTCTTAACATTCCTACAATTTCTATAGTATCAATATAAGCTATTCTTATATCTATCATATCAAAATAATGGAAAGTATCACCAACAGATAGAGAAAAATCAAAAAACATTCCATTAAGCCAATCTTCATTATCATAACCTGTTTTTCCTTTATAAAAGACTTGCTTTTGAGCATTTTCTCTTAATCCTCCAATGCATTCAGAGGTTAGAGGATTAAAAACAGAGTCTGTAAACCAATATAGTTTCTTATAATTCAATCCTTCAATTAAAGTATCTTCTTCTGTTAGTGCAAATCTATTATAATGTCTATAACCTTCGGATGAAGCAGTAGTTGTCCAAATCTGAACTCCAGATTTAACTAATGGAATATACTCATAATTTTGTGCATTAAGGTTAAACGCAAATAGAGTTAATAAAAATCCTAATACTAATTTATAAACATGTGTTTTCATCGCTATTATTTATTTTAATTTCAAAACTTGCTCCGCTTACAACTTCAAAATCAGATTGAATAATTACATCTTCAACAGGTTTTAATAGTATATTTGCAGTAGTGTTAATTATTACGTTACCAAAAGGAATAGTATTTGTTACATCAGTACCAATAAAAAATCTATTTGCAGAAATAACCCTTTCATTATCCCAATTAATATTTTGGATATATAAATCATTAGGATTATATAAATAAGGGAAATAGTTATGTTTAATTATTGTTACATTATATGGTTTAGATATATTTTGGAAATTAAAAGAAGATACATTATCTACTTTTTGATAATAAGTTTCTCCATTATCTAAAGCACTCATAACACAAATGGTTTTAATTTTCAATTTCTCCTGGGCAAATGCCATAATGAACAATTGCATTAAAATTACTTCCTAATGGCACTTCAAAATCTCCATCTAAAACTATATCATTAACTGCGCGTATATATACATTTGAATTATTTGGTACAGTAGAGTTAGTTAAATGATATGACTTTTGTACGTAATAATCATGATTAATAAAATCAAAATATTCTTCATTAATATCTTCATCGCATTTTGTTTTGAGTTGATAATATTTGAATTTTCTAAATTGCCAGGTTGCTGGAAAAATAGAACTTGCATTTGGTCGACATCCACCTTTATCAACTTGAAATGTTATATATAAATACATAGGAATGGATGGAACATAATTATATTTATAGTCATCTCTAAGATCTACTGTTTCTACACCATTTACATATATTATAGCTTCTTTTGGCATCCATATAGCGGCTATTTTATTAAATCCTAAATCTAAATAAGTATTTAAATTATTGTTTTTAGACAATATTCTTGAGCAACACTCAATTTCAGTTTTTCTTGCAGAAGAAGGAAAATTGTTAGGATTTTCAGAAGGACATCCATATGGCTCAAAAATATCTAATTCATGCCATACTTGATTGTCATAGAAATCATTACATGGTGAATCACATTCTACAGCACCTGCATGCAACCAAAACCCTCCCCAGTACCCTCTTGATCTTGGAGGCATTTTTGTTTCTATTTCAAAATAACCATAAGAATAGGGGCGTTTGTTTAAAGACCATATTCCTCCAGATACATATGGTTTACTTAATGTATCCTCAGGATCATAGTTTGGATTTATATCACAGGTTAAATTTAAAGTATTATTTGAGAGTACAGTTTTGTCATTGGAATAACATTCTAATCCCCAAGACATATCATGCACTTTCTCCCATAAGGTATCTCTTAAACTGCTGAAATCATCATCAATTATTAATTTCCAATGGGTGGTATCTTCATATGGAGTTTGTGCATGTAATAATAAGTTAAAAGTGCATAATAAATAAATTAAAATAATCTTCTTCATATCTCAATCATTTTAAATTAATAGTATCTCGATTAATTTGTTTAAAGTAAAATGTTCCAATAGTGTCATTGAAATTTGTATCAGAGGAGTAAATCCCTATGAAATCATACTTTGAATCATTAGAATTGTGTCTAAACTTTCCTTTCATTAGTCCAATTGTTCTTAAAGGAACACCATGAGAACTTAACTCATAATAATAATCACCTCTTTTATACATTTCTGCATAACTTCTTGAACTTGGTCCAATATATCCCCAAATACAAAAATATTTCTCTTTAAAACTTCTAAACACAAAATTTTCTCCATAATCATAATTAAATTCATTGTAACCTGTATTTTCGTTCAAGAAATACGTGCCATATAATTCAGAGATAGGAATATTATTATTATTATTATTATTATTATTATTATTATTATTATTATCTTCACATGAGAAGATAAGAATTGATAAAAACACACCTAAAATAAAAACTATTTTTTTCATATTCAATCAATTTATTTGGTAAGTATCATTCGTTTTGTTTCTGCTTCTTGTCCATTAACAATCAAAGAATAAATATACATTCCTGCATTTAATGAAGAACCATTAATTACTACAGAA
>JAFNAR010000020.1 GCA_017860255.1 Bacteroidota bacterium
TTTGCTTCTGTGTAAAATGCATAATCTTGTCGTTTTTTATTTCGCAATTACAAAATTACTTTTTTATCGCATTTTACACACTTTTTGGGACAGTATCAATGTGCAAAAATTGGGTATAAACCATTACCTATACAATAAAAACCAACAAAAACATCCTTTGATTAGTTTATTAAGAATTATTTTGTAATTTTGTAACTGAGAATTAGGTTGCAAACAAGACTTATTCAAAATAATTGTCAGTTTACATAATTAATAAACGAATTAAATTGTATGGAAGATTTAATATTAGAGCTTAAAAAAGAAATTATTGAGGTTTTAAATCTCGAAGAAATAACTCCTGAGGATATTGAAAACGATGCTCCTTTGTTTGGAGAAGGTTTAGGTTTGGATTCAATTGATGCTTTAGAACTAATTGTTTTGCTTGAAAAGAACTATGGCATTAAATTAGAAAATGCAGCACAAGGAAAAGAAATTTTCAAGAGTGTTAGCGTAATGGCCGAATATATCAAAAATAATAGGAAGAAATAAGACTTGGTTTTGAACGATATTCTTGTTACCGCAATGGGAATCCTAACTGGTTTGGGATTGGGAAAGAATGAAACTCTTCAATCTTTATTGAATCAAAAATCAGCTATAGGGGAATTGAAGCATTTAAAGACTATTCATCATGAACTTCCAGTTAGTGAGGTTAGATTGAGTGATGAAGAAATGATTTCTTTGCTTAATTATGATTCCACTAAACCTCTAACTCGTACAACCTTACTTGGAATGCTTGCATTAAAAGAAGCATTGGAGGAGGCAAAGATTCATAAAGATACTCCTAAAAGAATAGCTTTTATTAGTGGAACAACCGTTGGAGGTATGGATAAGAATGAAGATTATTATAAAGAGTTTTTCCAAAACAATTCCAAAGACGAATACATATCACTACACGATTGTGCAGCATCTACTCAAGCTATTGCCGATTATTTTGGAGGATTTGATTTCATTACAACCATTTCCACTGCTTGCTCTTCTGCCGCAAATGCAGTTATTCTCGGAGCTAATCTAATTAAAGCAAATCTTGTTGATATTGCAGTGGTAGGAGGGACAGAGTGCTTGAGTAAGTTTCATTTGAATGGTTTTAATACTCTTATGATTTTGGATAAAGAACCTTGTAAACCTTTTGACAAAGATCGCCAAGGGCTTAATTTGGGAGAAGGGGCAGCATATATTGTTTTAGAAAAGGAAAGTTCTGCTAAGGAAAGAAATGTTAAGCCAATATGCAAGCTTAGTGGATATGCAAATACATGTGATGCTTTCCATCAAACTGCTTCATCTCCAAATGGGGAGGGCGCATTTTTGTCTATGAAAAGAGCTTTAGAGGATAGTGGCCTTTCAATAAATGATATTGACTACATTAATGCTCATGGGACGGGAACAGGTAATAATGATTCGAGTGAAGCCTCAGCAATTAAAAGAGTTTTTGGAGAAAATATACCTTATGTTTCTTCAACCAAGTCATTTACTGGACATACAACAAGTGCTGCAGGCTCTGTAGAGTCTGTAATTTCTATCTTAGCATTAAAGAATAATTTTATCCCTGCAAATCTTAATTTCAAAACTCCAATGGAAGATGTCGCGCTAGTTCCTGTTCAAAAAACTATTCATTTGCCAAATATAAAGCATATAATGACTAATTCCTTTGGTTTTGGTGGAAATGATTCATCTTGTATATTCTCAAAAATAATCTAAGATGTCAATATACATTCAATCTCTATCTCAAATTTCTATTCAAGAACCTCTTTGTGATACTTGGTTCGATAACCCAATTTATTATAATGAAAGATATGTAGAGGTAATAGAACCAAACTATAAACAATACATTAACCCAATGTCTTCCAGAAGAATGGGTAAGATATTAAAGAGAGCAGTTACTACCTCACTTGAAACATTAAAAAAAGGCAAAAAGGGTAATGAAATAGATGCTATAATAACAGCAACTGGTTTGGGTTGTGTTGAAAACACAGAAAAATTTCTTTATTCAATGTTGGATAATAATGAAACCCTTCTAACTCCAACATATTTTATTCAATCAACTCATAATACAATTAGTTCACAAATAGCTTTGGAACTAAAATGCAATAACTATAACTCTACTTATGTTCATCGTGGTATTTCCTTTGATAGTGCTTTGTTTGATGCTTATGTGCAATTTATATTAAATAAAATAAATAATGCCTTAGTTGGAGCACATGATGAAATGACTAAGGATATGTTTGCTTTGTACGATAAGATAGGGTATTGGAAACAGGGAGATGTTAATAAGGAAATCTTAAAGCAAAGTGATTCCATTGGATCTTTTTCTGGGGAGATTGCATCATGTTTTTTCTTAAGTAATGAAAAAAACAATGATTCTATATGTTCTTTAGATGGAATGACTATACTACACAAACCAACTAATGAAAGATTTGAAGAAAGTCTTTTGAGCTTGTTGAAAGAAAATGACCTAAACCTTTATGATATTGATGCAGTTGTGGTTGGTTATAGTGGAGATAAAGAAAATGATATGGTTTATACACGATTGAAAAGTTTGTTTTTTGAAGACACTCCTTTTGTTTGGTATAAACATTTATTTGGAGAATCGTTTTCTATGAGTGCAATGGGATTTTATGTTGGAGCAACTTGCTTCAAGAATAATAAAATTCCAAATCATTTGCTTTTAGATACTGAAAAGGAAATTATTAATCCAAAACATATCATAATATATAATCATTTTCAAAATCAAGAACATTCATTAATTCTATTGTCAAAATGCTAAAACTTATAGGTCTTATATTAGGACAAAGCGTTCTTTTGGTTGCAGCTCAAGCTTTTTTAAAGATTTCTGTTCAAAGTTTTGGGAAGTTTAGTTGGACATTAAATTATTTTAAAACAGTATTCACAACATGGCAGTTTGCTGCTTCGGGAGTATTTGCTTTGGCAGCAATGCTAACTTGGATGTATGTATTAAAACACTATCAATTTAGTATAGCTTATCCACTATTGAGCATAAGTTATATAATTGGCTTAGCAGTTGCATATTTCTTTTTTCAGGAAAGTGTTCCCCTTACAAGATGGATTGGAGTATTAATAATAATTGTTGGTGTGTTTTTTTTAGTTAAATAAGTATTATGATAAAAAAAATAATTCTATTAAGCATTGCTTTGATTTCTTTTCTTGCTTGTTTCTCTCAAGAGCAAGGTTATAAAAAGCTTTCAGATAAGGAAAAGGATACATATATTAAAAAATTATCCTCTGAGGTAAAATCGCTTCAATGTAACTTTAAGCAAGAAAAGAAAAGTTCTCTACTAAGTGGCGTTAATGTTTCAAAAGGAGTAATGTATTTTGAAACCCCTAATCTGTTAAGATGGGAATACACTCAGCCAACAAGCTATATGTTTATAGTAAACAAAGAAAAAATACAAGTAAAGAACTCCCAGGGAGAGTTTTCCAATTCCAATAAGATGTTTCAAGAGATAAGTAAAATCATTATTGGAATAATAAGTGGTAAAGAACTTCAAAACAATAAAAACTTTAATTCTGATTTCTACACAAACGATAAAGACTTATTGTTGGTTAAAATGACTCCAATTAATAGAAGATTGAAGTCTATGTTTAAGACAGTAACTATAATAGTTGATGACAAAACTCTACTTGCAAATATTATTGAAATGAATGAAACTAATGGAGATATAACTACAATTACTTTCTCCAATAAGAAAAAGAATATTCAAATACCAAAACAAACCTTTTCCCTCAAATAAGATTATGCTTAGAGATAACTTTTACTCAATAAACAATGTAGAAATAAAGGATAGACTAAACATAAAATACACTATCTCTTTTAATGATAAGCATGAAGTATTTTTATCTCATTTTCCCAACAACCCAATAGTCCCTGGAGCTTGTATAATAGAAATTATTAGAGAATTGATTTCCAAAGCATTTAACACATCTCTCAATATTAATTTCATTAAGAGTGTGAAATTCCTAAATATCATTATTCCCAATTCTAATCAAGAAATAATATTTGATATTTCTCTTTCAGAAAACAATAATAACTATTTAGTAAATGTAAGTATTTATTCAAGTGAGGTTGTTTATTCAAAGATAAATTTACAATTAACTAATGTCTAGAGAAATACTTGTTAATACTAAGGAAGAGATGCAAAAGGCTAAAATTTGCATTATAATTCCAACATATAATAATGACAAGACAATAAGTAGTGTTATTTATTCTGTTTTAGAATATAGCAAAGATGTTATTGTGGTTAATGATGGCTCAACTGACAAAACAAAGGACATATTAATAGAGTTAAAAGACCAAATAACCCTTATTTCTTACCCAAAAAATAAGGGTAAAGGATTTGCATTAAAACAAGGGTTTAAAAAAGCAAGAGAAAAAGGATTTCAAGGAGCTATCACAATTGATTCAGACGGACAGCACCTTTCAGAAGATATCCCATTACTAATTAATGCTTATTTGAAAAACCCTAATTCCCTAATCATAGGACAAAGAACTTTCAATAACCCAAATATGCCTCAAAAGAATAGTTTTGCCAACAAGTTCTCCAACTTTTGGTTCAAACTCCAAACAGGCAAAAAACTAAATGATACCCAAACAGGATTTAGACTTTATCCTTTAAAGAAAATTCGAAAAATGAAGCCAATAAACAATAGATATGAGGCAGAATACGAATTATTGGTTAGATGTGCATGGAGAAATATCCAACTAATAGAGCAACCTATCAATGTATATTATCCTCCTATTGAAGAAAGAGTTTCTCATTTTCGTCCTACAAAAGATTTTGTTAGAATCAGCCTATTAAACACCTTTTTAACCATTGCAGCCTTTTTCTATGGCTACTGGTCAATGATGATAAGAAGAAAATAAAACTTAACTTTGCTCCAATGAAACAGGTAATAATTAATTTATATTCTTTTTTTGATAAGCGCCCTATTCTTCTAAGAACTATTCTTTTCGGAGTAATTTTATTATTACTCCTTTTGGTTGTAAGAATCAATTTTGTTGAGGATATAAGTAAATTTTTACCCGAAAAGGAAACAAATAAAAGAATTAATTATGCTTATCAGCATCTTGGAGCTTCAAATAAGATAATGATAAATGTTGCTTCTTCCAATAAGAAAGAAATAGATAAGGATAAAATCATTGATGCGGTTGATGTATTTGTAGAAAAATTAAATGAGCAAGATAGTTCCTCTTCCATAAAAGAGATATTTTATTTGATTGATCAGGAAAAAATATCTTATCTAACAAGTTTCATAATTCAAAATCTCCCATACTTTATAGATGATAATGATTATAAGAGAATAGACACTCTTATTGAGAAGGAGAATATTGAGAAGCAGCTTTTATCAAACAAAGAAGTTTTGATTTCTCCGATGAGCAGTTTTATGAAGAATATTATTGCTCAAGATCCTTTATTTTTTTCCAATACTGCTCTTTCAAAACTTAATCAAATTCAAAATACTAATAACTACGAATTGTATAATGGTTATATTTTCACAAAGAATGAACAAGAGGCAATGATTGCTGTTTCCTCCAACTATCCAGTAAGTGAAACTTCAAAGAATAAGGAATTAGTTAAGAGCTTGGAAGAGGTTTCTAATTATGTGGAAAAGGAATTTAATAATGAAATTAAGGTAGATTTTATAGGTGCTTCAGTTATTTCTATTTCAAATGCAAATCAAATTAAGAAAGATAGTTTAATTTCAACTTCAATAGCAATTATTTTTATTCTGTTTTTACTTTTAATCTTCTTTAAAGACATAAGAGCTCTTTTCATAATTTTATTTTCTTTAATATTTGGAGGAATTTTTGGTTTGGCTTTCTTGGTTATTTTCAAAGATTCTGTCTCAATAATAGCAATAGGGATAGGCTCCATAATTGCAGGGATAGCAGTAAACTATCCTTTGCACTTTTTGGCTCATCTTCAGCATTCACACAGTAGGAAAGAAACTATTAAAGAGATAATATCTCCATTAATAATTGGTAATATTACAACTGTTGGAGCTTTTTTAAGCCTTATTTTTATTAGCTCCGATGCAATGAGAGATCTTGGAATTTTCTCATCATTTTTGTTGATTGGAACAATTCTTTTTGTTCTTTTCTTTCTCCCTCATTTCTTTAAAAAATCATTATTCTCTCACAAAAAAGACATTCATCCAAAGTTAATATTTGGTAAATTAGCCAATCTTAATCTTGAAAAAAACAAGATAATTGTAATAGTTGTTCTTCTTTTAACAATTCCATTATTTTTCTTGAGTAAGAATACAAGTTTTGAAACTGATCTTAATGCCATAAACTATATGACAAAAGAGCAGAGAACAAAACTTAACAAACTTATTAAAGAAACAGAAAGTACCAATCCTTCTTTATATTGCGTTGCAGAGGGAGAAAAAATTGACGAAGCTCTTGAAAATTATGAAAAAGCAACAACAACAATAGAAACTCTTATAAAAGACAGCACTATTGTTAAGCATTCAGGAATAAGTGTTTTCCTCCCTTCCAAAAAGACTCAGAAAGAGAAAATAGATAAATGGAATAAATATTGGGAAAATAGAAGAGAAGGATTTTTAAATAACTTAAATCAAATATCTCTTAAAAATGGCTATAATGAAGCTTCTTTTAGTCAATTTGAAGAAATGTTAAATAAAAATTACTCCGTTGAAGATCTATCATATTTTGAACCAATATTAACTTCTTTTGCAAATAATTATATTTCAACCGAGAAAGATATTTCTCTAGTCTTTACAATATTAGAAACAAAGCCAAGCAATTTTACTAATGTAGAAAAAAATATTAATTCAATAGATGAAAATGTATTTACTTTTAACAATAGGTCAGTAATTGAGAAAATGGTAGATATTCTTTCAGACGACTTCAACTATGTTCTTTATATATGTAGCTTTATTGTTTTCCTTGTTCTTTCTCTTTCTTATGGAAGATTAGAATTAAGTTTGCTTGCTTTTGCTCCACTGCTTATCAGTTGGATATGGATTTTGGGAATAATGAATTTGTTTGGGATTAGTTTTAATATTGTAAACATAATATTGGCAACTTTAATTTTTGGACAGGGAGATGATTATACAATTTTTGTTACAGATGGGCTAATGTACGAGTACAAATACAGAAGAAAAATATTGGCATCTCACAAAAACTCTGTTTTGCTTTCTGCTTCCATTATGTTTATTGGTATAGGCTCTTTGATAATTGCCAAACACCCTGCAATGCGTTCTTTGGCTGAGGTTACAATTGTGGGAATGCTATGTGTTGTTTTTATGTCTTACCTCATTCCTCCACTAATTTATAGATGGCTAACTGAAAAAAAAGGAGAGTATAGGCAAGTCCCTATTACTTTATTAAATCTTTTGAAAACAATATACAGTTTTACTGTTTTCTTAATGGGGACATTAGTTTTGAATATTGTAGGTTTTTGTTTGTTAACAATAGGAGGTAAAACACCAAAGAACAAGGAGTTATTTCATAGGGTAATATGCAGAGTGTTTAAATTCACAGCAAATAATATCCCACAGGTAAAATATAGTGTAGATTATAACAATGAAAAGTTTGAAAAGCCAGCTATAATAATATCAAATCACCAATCTCATTTAGACCTAATGTACCTTCTTATGCTTAATCCAAAAATAATATGCTTAACAAATAAATGGGTATGGAATAGTCCTTTCTATGGTTGGATACTTCGTTATGCTGATTATTATTCAGTGATTGATGGAATTGAAGTGAATGAAGATAAGTTAAAACGAGCCATTGATAATGGATACTCAATATTGATATTCCCGGAAGGAACGCGTTCAGAAGATTCTTCAATACTTCGTTTCCATAAAGGAGCATTTTACTTAGCTGAAAGGTTGAAAGTAGATATTATTCCAATAATTACTCATGGAATAGGGCATGTTTTTCCTAAAAAAGAATTCATACTCAAAAGGGGTAGAGTAGATATTAAGATATTGGATAGGATAAGTATTGATAATACAACTTATAGAAATGGAAAAGAATATAACAAAATAGCAAAAGAGTTTAGAAAACTATTTCAACAAGAGTATGATAAGTTGGCAAATAGCATTGAAGATGCTGACTATTTTGCTGATTTAGTATATCATAACTATATATATAAAGGATTTGATATTCAAAGAAAAGCAAAGAAAGCTTTGAAGACAAATAATAACTTTAAAGAACAAATAGAACTTATGCCTCAAAGTGGAGAATATTATATAAGTAATTGCGGACAAGGAGAGATAGCCCTTCTTGCAGCTCTTGTAAGAAAAAATCTTCAAATTACAGCCACAGACATTAATAAGGATGATTTGGAGATAGCTTCCAACTGCTCATCAATCCCTCAAAACTTAAAATACATAGGCTATGAAGGATAAGAGTATAATGATATTGGGAAGTGGTTTAGGCGGATTAGTATGTGCATATATTCTTTCCAAGAACGGATATAAAGTAAAGGTCTTGGAAAAGAATGCTCAAATAGGAGGGTGCTTACAAACCTTTAAAAGAGGGAATGTGAAATTTGATACAGGTATGCACTATATTGGTAGCATGGAAGATGGGCAAATCCTTCACAACTTCTTCAAATACCTTAACCTTTTAGATACTGTAAAACTAAATAGATTAGATGATAGTGGCTACGATATTATTTCTCTAAATGGAGAAATATTTAAGTTTGCATCAGGCTATGAAAATTTTGTAGAAACACTTTCAAAAAGTTTTCCAAATAATAAAGCAGACATTGAGAATTACATTAAAAGAGTTAGAGAAATTGCTGATTCCTCTCCTTTGTACAATCTTAGAAAGATAAGTAATAGTATATTCATAGAAGCCGACTACATTAAAACAAGTGTAAACGAATTTATAGCATCCATCACTAATAATACGAAACTTCAAAACGTATTGGCAGGAAACCTACCTTTATATGCAGGAGTAAAAGATAAAACTCCAACATATATACACGCTCTAATAAATAATTTCTACATACAAAGTGCATATAGAATAATAGGAGGTAGTGATGTAATTGCTGAGCAATTATCTAATTCAATCAAATCTTTTGGAGGAGAAATTTTAACAAATTCAGAGGTAGATGAAATATTATGTGATAGTACTAAGGCAACTTCTGTTAGACTTACTAACGGAGAAGTCTTAGAAGCCGATTATTTTATTTCAAATATTCATTCTCAGGTAACAATCAAAAAGCTAAATACAAAACTCCTTCGCAAAGCATATAGAGATAGAATAAATAGTTTGGAAAATTCTATATCTAATTTCACTGTTTACATCAAATTTAAAGAAAACACAAATCCTTACCTAAACTATAATTATTATTTTTATCAAAATGAAGACGTTTGGCAGTCTAATAGCTACAATCAAAGCAAGTTCCCTCAAAACTACCTTTTTATGCATCAATGCCACAAAGCAAATCCAGAGTTTGCTCAAAGTGCCGAACTAATTAGTTATATGAGATACGAAGAGGTTAAAAAGTGGGAAAATACAAGAGTTGGCAACAGAGGAGAGGATTATAAGGAATTTAAGGAAGAAAAGGCAAGAAAGCTATTATCAAAATTAGAGGAATCTTTTCCTGGTATAAAAAATAATATTGAATCTTTCTACACTTCCAGCCCTTTAACCTATAGAGACTATACTGCAACTCAAAATGGTTCTATGTATGGAATTATGAGAGACAAGAACTTTCCAACCCAAACTCTAATCTCACAAAGAACAAAAGTTCCAAATCTATTTATGACAGGACAAAATATTAATTCACATGGAATACTTGGAGTTACAATAGGAGCAATGATTACTTGTGCAGAATTCTTAGGAATGAACGAAATAATTCAAGAGATATATAATTCAAGTTATTAGATAGAAAACCTAAAAAGAGGTTGAAAAATGAACACCGATTTTTAAAAATTTATTTATGTTTAAATTAAAAAAGTCGGTGATTTTTTTCTGTTAAACAGGGTTTATTTAAAGGAGTTTAATGGTCTTAATAACTTTAACTTCATTAACTTAAAAATATAAATAATAATTTAGTTAATGATTGAGACAAAAATAAATATTTCACATTTTCCAATTTTTCTCTTTTCCAAGACAAATGAATTCTATCCTCCAAATTCCATTAAATAAGCTTTAATAAACTCATCCAAATCTCCATCCAAAACAGCTTGTGTGTTGGAGGTTTCAACATTTGTTCTTAAGTCTTTAACTAATTTGTAGGGGTGAAGAACATAGTTTCGTATTTGTGAGCCCCATTCTATTTTCTTTTTTGAACCTTCTATTTCAGCAATCTTTTCCCTCTTCTTTCTTAGTTCCATTTCATAGAGTTGACTCTTTAACATCTGTATTGCTTTTTCTCTGTTTTGCAATTGAGAACGTGTTTGTTGGCATTCAATTACAATATTTTCTGGTTTATAATGCAAACGAACTGCTGTTTCAACCTTATTGACGTTTTGTCCTCCTGGTCCTCCTGAACGGAAGGTGTCCCATTCAATATCTGAAGGATTAATGTTTATTTCAATATTATCATCAATTACAGGATAAGCATAAACAGAAGCAAAAGAAGTGTGGCGTTTGTTAGCTGAATCGAAAGGAGAAAGCCTAACTAAACGATGAACTCCATTCTCTCCTTTAAGATAACCATAGGCAAACTCTCCTTCTATTTCTAATGTGACACTTTTAATTCCTGCAACATCTCCTTCCTGATAATCCACCTCTTGAACCTTAAAGTTATTTCTTTCTGCATAACGCAAATACATACGCATAAGCATTGATGCCCAATCGCAACTTTCAGTTCCTCCTGCTCCTGCATTAATTGTTATAATTGCACTAAGGCAGTCTTCTTCGTTGCGAAGCATATTCTTAAATTCAAGGTCTTCGATTATTTTTTCAAGGTTATTAAGATGTTCTTCCAATTCTTCTTCTGTGCAATCTCCTGCATCAAAGAATTCTTTCCAAACCGTTACATCCTCAAATGATTCTGTAATCTTATCAAAAAGATTTGTCCAAACTTTTTTCTCATTAATCTTCCTTAGAAACTGTTCAGCCTCTTTAGCGTCGTTCCAAAAGTCTGGCTTAAGTGTAATTTGTGTTTCTTCTTCTATTTGTTTCTTCTTATTATCGATGTCAAAGAAACCTCCTTAGAGCCGCAACTCTTTCATCAAAATCCTTTATTCTTTCGTCTATTGTCATAATTTATATTAGTATTTGGTTTTGTTTTCTGTTCCTTCCCAAAGTTCAAAAGGCATTTGACCTTCTTTGTGCATTATATTCTCCATATAAATGCTTCTATCTTTTTCGTTTAAAGATATTTCATTATAAATAAATGAATCATCAAAGCCTGCTTTTTGTGCATCAAACCTATCTGCAGCGTAATAAACCTTAGAAATTCTTGCCCAATAGATAGCCGACAAACACATAGGACAAGGTTCGCAAGAGGAATAAATCTCACAACCTGAAAGGTCAAAAGTTTTTAATTCCTTACAAGCAAGTCTTATCGCATTTATCTCTGCATGTGCTGTTGGGTCATTGGATGAGGTTACTGTATTAGGAGATTTTGCAATTATCACTCCATCTTTGACAATAACAGCTCCAAACGGTCCTCCATTATTGTTCTTAATATTGTCAAGAGCAGTTTCAATTGCTAATTGCATAAAATCCTTATCCATATTTTCTTTTTTCTTAATAAGCTCTTGAAAATAACACTCTTTTATGAGAAGGCTTACCTGTAAGAATACATTTACCTTCTTCTTCTTTTGCATCCAATGGGATACAACGAATAGTTGCTTTTGTAAGTTCTTTTATTTTTTCTTCAGTTTCTGGAGTTCCATCCCAATGGCATTTAAGGAATCCACCTTTTTCAATTTCCACCAAGAATTCTTCCCAAGAGTTAACCTCTTTTGTGCTTTCTTCTCTAAAGTGTAGTGCCTTATTGTATATATTTTCTTGAATATCTTCCAATAGTTTTTTTATCTTATCGCTTATTCCTTCAATTGAAATAGATTCTTTGGTAAGGGTATCTCTTCTTGCAATTTCAACCAATCCTTGTTCAAGGTCTCTTGCCCCCAAAGTAACTCTAACTGGAACTCCCTTAAACTCATATTCGTTGAATTTCCATCCTGGTTTATAAGCATCTCTATCGTCATATTTTACAGATATTCCTTTTGCTCTAAGTTCTGAGCATATTCTTTCTGCATGAGAATTAACCATTGCTTTTTGTTCTTCTCCCTTAAAAATTGGAATAATTACAACTTGAGTAGGAGCAAGCTTTGGAGGAAGAACCAAACCATTATCATCAGAATGAGACATTATTAATGCACCCATTAATCTTGTTGAAACACCCCATGAGGTTGCCCATACATATTCTAATTTATTGTCTTTTGAAAGGAATTTAACATCAAATGCCTTAGCAAAGTTTTGACCAAGGAAGTGAGATGTTCCTGCTTGAAGTGCCTTTCCATCTTGCATTAAAGCTTCAATACAATAGGTGTCTAAAGCTCCTGCAAAACGTTCGTTTGGAGATTTAACTCCTTTTATAACTGGAACTGCCATAAAGTTTTCAGCAAAATAGGCATAAACATCTAACATTTTCTTTGTTTCCTCAATTGCTTCTTCAGAAGTCTCATGAGCAGTATGTCCTTCTTGCCATAGGAATTCAGCTGTACGCAAAAACATTCTTGTCCTCATTTCCCAACGAACAACATTTGCCCATTGATTACATAGAATAGGAAGGTCTCTATATGATTTTATCCAGCCACGATAAGTATCCCAAATTATGGTTTCACTTGTAGGACGAACAATTAATTCTTCTTCAAGCTTAGCTGTTGGATCTGGTTCTAATCCTTTTCCATCACTTTTTGCACTAAGACGATGATGAGTTACAACGGCGCATTCCTTTGCAAAACCTTCAACATGTTCTGCTTCTTTTTCAAAATATGATTTAGGAATAAAAAGAGGGAAGTAAGCATTTTGATGCCCTGTTTCTTTAAACATTTTATCAAGTGCTACTTGCATCTTTTCCCATATTGCATAACCATAAGGCTTAATAACCATACATCCTCTAACTGCAGAATTCTCTGCTAAATCGGCTCTTACAACCAATTCATTATACCATTCAGAATAGTTTTCTTGGCGTGTTACAAAATCTTTTGCCATTATTATTTGTTGTTTATATTGATTTTATGTTTAAGTTTGCAAAGATACAAATTAATAGTAAAATTTTATATTTACTTACCTAATAATCCTTTTTATCATTTGTTAAGAATGCTTTGGCATAAGTTTTGCTATATTTTTGAGGTTAAGTTTATATAAAGATTAAATCAGAAAAAACATATAGATATGAAAACATTTAAATTTGGATTGGTTGCAATTGTAACAACAGTTCTTTTGACTTTGAGTGGTTGTTCCGTTCAATCGAGTTTAGCAAGCTATGATGATGTTTACTATAATCCTTCAGATGCAGAACAATACCAAGAGGTAGAAAAAAGACAATCTAATTACAATAATGAAAAGCAAAATCAATATGCTAAAAATTCAAGAGCATATAATGAAAGATTAAAAAGTGGTAACTATTCTGAAAATAATCAGGTTCAAGATACTAATTACTATGATCAAGACTCTCTTGACTATAAGAGCAGTTATCAATATGGTGATTATGTTTACTATAATGAAGATGATTATTACGATTATGCTTACTCCGCTCGTATTCGCAGGTTTCATAATCCTTATGTTTGGTCAGATTATTATGATGACTACTACACTAATCTTTATTGGGACACTTACAATCCTTATTATTGGGGAACAAGCATTTATTTAGGCTATAGTTGGTGGTATCCTTCATATTATTATCATAATCCTTATTGGGGATATAGCAATTGGGGTTGGGGATATGACCCTTATTACTATGGTTGGGGATATTATCCTTATGGAAATGTTTGTTACTATAATCAAAGAGATCATAATTCCAATTTCGATCGTCCAAGAAGTTCTTTTGACCCAAATAATAGATCTGGAATTTCAAGCACAAGAACTGGTCATTTGGCAGATGATGCAAGCAAGAGGACTTTCGGTAAAACATACAACGATAGAAACAGAACAATTCCTTCATTAAATAATGGAACAATTAGTAGAGATGGATTATCTCGAACAGCAAATTCTTCAATAACAAATAATAGAACTAAACCTTTGGATAGAGGAGGAAATAGAACTATTGGAAACAATATTGATTTAGGTCAAAAGAAAGATCCAAATAATAGAACACAAGGAAGATTTAATAAGCCAGAAAGATTGGAAAGAAGAGATGCAAATACTCAAAACAATAGAACAATAAATAATGATAGACAAAATTCTCAAAACTCAAATGCTCGTTTCAACAATACTCGTACAGATAATTTTAATAATAGAAGAATAAATACTGAAAACACAAATAGAACAACAAGAACCTACACTCCACCTTCTTCTCGTCAACCACGCACTAATAATGAATTTAGAACAAATACCAGACGTTCAAATGATTTCCAACAAAACAGAAGAACAATTGATAACTCAAATAATAATAGGAGCATTCAAAATAATAGAACAATAAATACTAATAGATCTAATAATTATAACAGATCAACTAACAGCACTCCAACACGTAGCTATAACTCTTCTCCTTCACGCAGCTCTTCTTCTTCAAGTGGTAGTTCAAGAAGCAGTGGAAGTAGTTCATCAGGAGGTTCTCGTTCAGGTGGTTCAAGAAGATAAAAAATATTAAAAAGGATACATTTTTAAATTATAAAAAAGAAAAACATTATAACAATGAAAAAGATACTTTTATTAGCAGCAAGCATTTTCTTAGCAGGAAGTTTGTCTGCACAGACTATGACAGATGCATTGAGATTATCTCAATATGGATTAAATGGGACATCAAACTATATTTCAAGAGCAGGAGCAATTGGAGCATTGGGCGGA
The DNA here is from genome assembly GCA_017860255.1 of Bacteroidota bacterium. Taxonomy (GTDB): domain Bacteria; phylum Bacteroidota; class Bacteroidia; order Bacteroidales; family P3; genus UBA10566. The sequence goes on from JAFNAR010000020.1 coordinate 15,011, forward strand.
GATTTGACCGCAGCAAGTTATAACCCTGCAGGGCTTGGAATTTACACCTCAAGTGAATTTTCTTTATCTTCTGGATTAAACTGGAGTTTTACTGATGCTAATGCAAATGGTTTCATAACATCAGAAAATAGAGCCAACTTTAATTTCGGCCATATTGGAGCATTATTCTTTTTTAAACCAGATAAAGGAGATATTAAAGGATTCCAATTTACATTTGGCCTAAATAGATTAAAATCTTATGGAAACAGAACAATGTTTCAAAGAGATAATTTAAGCTATTCTTATATATCAAATGTAATTGATGAAGGATTAATATATGGTTATAATGAAACTTTTATGACTGATTTATGGTATTCTTATTTAGTAGATTCTACTAATTCAGCAACAAATCCATACTCATCCATATTTCAAGATGGCAAGTTTAATCAAATACGTTCCTTTACTGAATCAGGTTCTTTGAATGAAATGACTTTTTCTTTATCAGCAAATGTTATGAATCAACTCTATCTTGGAGCAACCTTAGGTATCCCAATGGCTAACTATCATAGTGATGGTTCATTTATGGAAGAAAGAGTTGATGCAACTGGAGTAGTTACTGATAGATATATATATAATGAAGAAAAAGATATTACAGCAACTGGAGTTAATCTAAAAATTGGCGCAATCTTTAGACCAGTAAATTGGGTAAGAATTGGAGCAGCCATTCATACTCCAACTTATTATGTAATTGAAGATAACCTTTTTTCTGAAGTTGTATTTACTAAAAGAATTGGAAGAGATTGGGATCCTATTACATATGATTTACAAAGTCCATTCCGTTTCTTAGGTTCATTAGCATTTGTTTTGGGAGATAATAAATCAAAAATGGCTGGAACAATATCTGCTGATTACGAATTTGCTGATTATTCAGATATGAAATATCGTTTGAGTGGAGATATAAAAGCAGAGAATGATATCAACAATATCATAAAGGACTACTACCTTCCAACCAACACCATTAGAATTGGAGGGGAATTGAAATTAGGAACAATTGCTCTTAGAGCAGGATATTGCGTTATGGACAATCCTTACGATAAAGATATAAATGATGCAGGAGCACAATCAATAACTGCAGGTATCGGATATAAAAATAAAAACTTCTTTATGGATTTTGCTTATGCTTACACAATAGGAAAAAGTAAGTTTACAGAATATGATTATAATGTAATTGAACTTGACAATGTAAATCATTTAGTTCAACTAAGTTTAGGAGTAAGATTCTAAAAAACAAATCCAAATTTAATACATATATTGGGAGTTCTTCTTAAAAAGAAGGACTCCTTTTTTTGTTCAATAATAAAACCTTATTTCAGCAAATTAAAGTAAAGAAAGAAAAAATTAAAGTAAAGAGTTAGTAAATTAAAACAGCGTTTCAGTAAATTAGAATAATGATTTAAAAAAATAAGCTTTATTTGATTTGATTAGTTTAAGAATATTAAAGTCATTAAAGACCTTAAACTCATTAAAAAACTAAACCTCTCAACAACTAAAAAACTCAACTTTCAAAAAACATCAATCATAGTTAAAAATATATCAGTCAAAAATAAAAATATAAGGGGCATAAATAAAAATATGATTGATATATTTCCAAATATGATGGACTTATTTTTGATTATGATTGATGTTTTTCAAATAAACTCTTTGTTTATTCTTCTTTTATTACTTTTTCAATTACTATTGGGAAATGTTCTTGTTCCAATAGGTGGATTTTACCTGCAACCATATCTGCATCATCTTCAGGAAGGACTTCGCATTTTGCTTGAAAGATAATTTCTCCTTCATCGTAGTGTTGATTAACATAATGAATGGTTATTCCAGTTTCCTTTTCTTTGTTTTCAACTACTGCTTGGTGAACATTATGACCATACAGGCCTTTGCCTCCATATTTTGGTAAGAGTGCTGGATGTATGTTTATTATTTTGTTGGGATATTGCTTTAGAATATTTTCAGGCATTAGCCACAAAAAGCCTGCAAGAACAATAAAATCTATTTTTCTTTCTTTTAGCTTATCTAAAACTTTGTCGCTATTGTAAAAATCTTCTCTGTTATAATATATGTATTCAATGCCAAGTTTTTTTGCTCTTTCAATGGCATAGGCGTCTTTTTTGTTAACTATAAGTATATCTACCTTAATATCTGTGCTTTCTTTAAAGTATTCTGCAATTCTTTGAAAGTTTGTTCCGCTACCGGAGGCAAAAATGGCTATTTTTTTTATCATTTTTTTGTAAAAAGAAGGGGGTTTATTGGATACAAAAATAATATTTTATTCCAATTAACTCCATTTTGAATGATATTATTTCTCTTTTAGCCTAAAAAGATGGTTTGTATTATAAGCTAATAATCAAATTGTTAAACTCTCAAATGGGTTTTTTAATGCTTTTTTTCTTGGGGGGGTTGAGAAAAATTTGTTTCTTTGCAATCTAAATTAATTTAAAATCGAAAAATTATGTCTGAAATTGCAGCAAAAGTTGTAGCTATCGTTGTAGATAAGCTAGGTGTTGAAGAAAGTCAAGTTACTCCAGAAGCTAGTTTTACTGGTGATTTAGGAGCAGATTCTTTAGACACAATTGAATTGATTATGGAAATAGAAAAAGAATTTGGTATTTCTATTCCAGATGATCAAGCAGAAAAGATTACAACAGTAGGTGATGCAATAGCACACATTGAAAACGCAACAAAATAAATTCATTTCATATGCAAATGAGACGAGTTGTCGTAACGGGATTGGGTGCACTTACTCCAATTGGTCTTTCTGTTCCAGAGTTTTGGGATGGTTTGATTAAAGGGGTAAGTGGTGCTACTCCCATAACTTATTTTGATGCATCAAAGGCAAAAACACAATTTGCTTGTGAACTGAAAAATTTTGATGGTAGTGCCTATTTTGATAGAAAAGAGATAAGAAAGTATGATCCGTTTTCACAGTATGGTATAATTGCTTCTGAAGAAGCCGTTAAGGATTGCGGTGCAGACTTTGATACTTTAAATAAGGATAGAATCGGTGTCATTTGGGCATCAGGTATTGGAGGAATTCATTCTTTCCAACAAGAAGTGAAGGATTTCTTCAGAGGTGATGGTTCTTTCCGTTTTTCTCCATTCTTTATTCCAAAGATGATTGCAGATATTTGTGCTGGCCATATTTCAATGAAATATGACTTAAGAGGTCCAAATTTTGCAACTGTTTCGGCTTGTGCCTCTTCTGCAAATGCCATTGCTGATGCCGCTTTATATATTAAAGTAGGTAAGGCAGATATGATGGTTTGTGGAGGTAGTGAAGCTTCAATTGTTGAATCAAGTTTAGGTGGTTTTAGTTCAATGACCGCTCTTTCTACAAGAAATGACGATCCAAAAACAGCTTCTCGCCCTTTTGATAAGGATAGAGATGGTTTTGTTTTGGGAGAAGGAGCTGGAGCTGTTGTTCTTGAAGAGCTTGACCATGCACTTGCAAGAGGAGCTAAGATTTATGCAGAGGTTATGGGCTCAGGTCTAACTGCTGATGCATACCACATGACTGCTTCACATCCAGAAGGAAGAGGAGCCATGATGGCAATGAAAGTCGCTTTGGAAGAAGGCAATTTGGAATTAAATTCAGTTGATCACATCAATACTCACGGAACATCTACCCCTGTTGGTGACATTTCTGAACCTAAAGCAATAGTAAATTTGTTTGGAGAACATGCAAAAACAATCAACATAAACTCTACTAAGAGTATGACTGGTCACCTTCTTGGTGCTGCCGGTGCTGCTGAGTTTATTGCAACAGTACTAACCATTGTTAATGGAATTGTACCTCCAACAATTAACCACTTTACTGATGATCCTGAGATACCTGAGTTGAATTTCACGTTCAACAAGGCTCAAGAAAGAGAAGTAAATGTAGCTTTAACAAACACTTTTGGGTTTGGTGGTCACAATGCAAGTATTGCTTTAAAGAAGTATAGCAAGTAAAATAAATGTTTCCCCTATTTAGAAAGTCAACTAATATTGATAACCGAGATAAGGAGCTGAAACTATTTCTGAAGAATATTCTTAGGTGCAAGCCTAAGAATATTTCTATTTATAAGCTGGCTCTTGTCCATAAGTCCTATTTCATTAAAGGGAAAAATGGATTTAAAATGAATAATGAACGTCTCGAATTCCTTGGAGATGCGGTCTTAAGTGCTATTGTTGCAGATTATTTATTTAGAAAATACCCCTACCAAGGAGAAGGTTTCCTAACGGAAATGCGTTCAAAAATTGTCAGTCGAGCTTCATTAAACAAGCTCGCTCACAAGATTGGACTTACTCAACATATACAATATAGCAGAGATAGTGGGCAGTTCTTGTCAATGGATGGTGATGCTTTTGAAGCAATTGTTGGGGCAATTTATCTCGACAAAGGCTACAAATCGGCCTATAAAGTCATAACAAAAAGTATTTTTTCTCTCTATTTAGACATTGATTCTATTGAGAAATCGGACTGGAATTTCAAGAGTAAGCTTATTGATTGGGGACAAAAAACCAAGCAAAAAATATCCTATCAGGCCGTTGATGTTACCGATAATAGTACGAGAAAACAATATAAAGTACAGGTATTTATTAACGAAGAACCTCAAGAAACAGCAATCGACTTCTCCATAAAAGCTGCCGAACAACTGGCCTCTGAGAAAACTTATAAGAAGCTTCTTGAGGCAAAAATTATCAGCGATGAACCAGAAAACAGACCGTAAACCCTCATGGTTGAAGATTAAACTCCCTAATGGAGAGAACTATGCGAAGGTAAAAAAGATAGTTGAGTTAAACCAGTTACACACCATTTGCTCAAGTGGCAAATGCCCAAACATAGGAGAATGCTGGACAAAAGGAACAGCAACCTTTATGATTGCAGGCGATATCTGCACCCGTTCATGCAAGTTTTGTGCAACCCAAACAGGAAAACCTTTGCCTTTGGACGAAGATGAACCTAAGAAAATTGCCAACTCCATCAAGCTTATGAACCTTAAACACTGCGTTATAACCTCAGTTGACAGGGATGAACTTGAAGATAAAGGAGCTGAGCATTGGGCAAAAACCATCCTTGAAATAAGAAAAGAAAACCCAAAAACCATCATAGAAGTGCTTACTCCCGACTTCGATGCTAATGATGAATGGCTAAATATAGTCTTTGAAGCCAAGCCAGATATCTTCGGTCATAACATGGAAACCGTCAAAAGACTCTCCTCTCAAATCCGCTCACGTGCCAAGTATCCTACCTCTCTTGATGTGTTAGACAAGGCATCTAAGGCAGGTTTAATTACCAAATCTGGCATAATGGTTGGACTTGGAGAGAAGGAAGATGAGGTTATTGAACTGATGCACGACCTTAGAGAAGTAAAATGCAACCTTCTAACCATTGGACAATACCTCCAACCAACCAAAGAAAACCTCGATGTTCAAGAATATATCACCCCTGAACAGTTTGCAAAATACAAGGAAATTGGCCTGAAAATGGGCTTCGACCAAGTGGAAAGTGGTGCCCTTGTTCGCTCATCCTATATGGCTGAAGAAACTTTTATCGAGTCAAAATTAGGCAAATAGCCTCTTTGAGATTTTAAATTTCCAAGCAAAAATTCCTAAAATTTGGGCAGAAAAAAATAAATTGTCCAAGAAAAAAATATTAAAAAATATTATCTACTTGTTAAAATAATTTGTACATTTGCCCTCGTAAAGCAGATTAAATTTGACTTTTAATAGCGAAAACATTGCTCTAAATCTTCCCTAAACTTCCACAATTGCACCCTTTTTTTGGCAAGATTGCACCGATAAGTAAAAACTTACTCATAGGTAAAGGCAAACTTACTCGTAGGTAAATCATCACTTGCTCATAAGTAAATCACGACTTACCCATAGGTAAAAAACCAAGAAAGCGGTACTGAAATATTAAAAAAGTGCAGAGTAATTGCTAGGAAATATAGGAAGAAAAGCAAAGTAATACGCCATTAAGAAGTTCAAATAAATGACGCTTTTGGACAATTATCTCATTTTATTAACCTCAAAAACTTCTATCTTATGATTGAATATAAGAAAGTTAAGCGTAAGGTATCTGTGGGTACAAACCCTGGAGAGAAGTATTATGCAGACATTGTTAGAGGGCAAACCGTTGAACTTGACGAGATTTACAAGGACATGACCGACCTTACAAGCCTTTCAAGAGGAGACGCCATGAATGCAATTGACACCCTTACACAATTGTTTATCAAGTACTTTAAAAGTGGAAGGAATGTTAATCTTGGTCAGTTTGGCAGATTTAGAATCTATCTTGACGCCAAAGCAGTTAACACTTTGGAAGAAGTAACAGCTGAAACGATTAAGAATCCAAACATCAGATTCACAATGGGTAAAGAACTTAAGAAAGCCGTTTACGACACTCCAAAAGTTCTAAGTAAAACAATTAACAACGTGTACAAGGAAAAAAATTGAGCAGTAGAGAATCCATAAACCTTGAAAAAGAATTACATAAACAGTAATTCTTAACCCAAAACATTAGGGGAAAATATGCTAAAACCCATATTTTCCCCCTAATGTTTAAAAGGAAAAAAGACCAAAACCAATAACAATATTAATTAAAACCCCAAAGAAAAATGAACACAAAACATTATTTAGCAGCCATATTTGCAGCTGCAATTTTATCAATTGGCTTCCTAAGTTGCGACCCAAAGGAAGACGACCCAACAACAAATCCAACTACTTCAACAGATGTTGTTAAGGAAATTTATGGATATTACGGTAAACCTGCAGAACAGGTGATAGCTCTTTTAGACGCAAAAGGATGGATGAAAATAACAGATAGTACTTCATATGGAATAATTTATACTTATCTTAGTATTGATTCAAATAAGACTTATGCTATTTATTCCATAGATAATACTATAAAAGGGTCAGGATATGGTGAAGTGGAAATGCCTATACTCATTAATAAGCTAGCTTCCAATACAAATAAGTTTATTTCCCTTTTCGAAAAATGGGAGGAAAGTCTTTCAAAAATCAGCATATTAAATTCTGTTTATCAAGGCACTATCATTGCAAATGACTATCAATTTGAACAGGATTACGAATCAAGAGAAATGTTTTTAACAGACTTTCAACTTAAAAAACCCTCATTAAATTCAGCCAGCTCTTCTTTTTCAAATAGTCAAATGAGAGGATATGTTTCAATAAATTTGGACTATGAAACAGATGATTCTGAAGTATATGTTGTATTTGAGGATAGTTTAATTTCTGAAAATATTAACAAAAACAACAATAATACTTGGTTTAGAAAGTAGAAGTATTAGGGTAAAATACCAAAAACAAGACCAATAATAAATTAATGCACCATTCAAAAATGAACATAAAACATTATTTATCTGCCATAATAACCGCGGCAATCCTGTCAATAAGCTTCCTAAGTTGCGACCCAAAGGAAGACGACCCAACAACAAATCCAACTACTTCAAATGATGTTGTAAAGGAAATTTATGGATATTACGGTAAACCAGCTGCTCAAGTGCTTTCAATTTTGGATGCCAAAGGTTGGATAAAGAGTATGGAAACCTCTGGTGAATTAACAGGATACTCCTATATAAGTAGCGATTCAGCTAAGGGTTATGGTATTATTATCTTGAACGGTAAAGTTAAAGAAACTCAATATATGGAGGTTGAAAGTACAGATTTTTATAAATCAAAGCTTGCTGAAAATGCCGATAAGTTCCTTTCTTTGTTTGAAAAATGGGAGATAAGTTTAAATTCTATCATGCCTTCTGAATCACAATATTGGGGAGCTATCCATGCAGATAGCCTTCAATTTAACCAAGAATATCAAAGTAGAGATGCCTTTATATCAGACTTTCAGGCCAAAAAATCTACAATAACTTTTGCAGGGAGTGCCTTTACTTACGGACAATTCTTTGGCGAAACATTTATTCATGTTGATTATAATACCAAACAATCAGTAGTATCAGTATTCTTTACCGACGAACCTGATATTTCAAAAGCAAACAAAATATTCAAAAATCTTTCAATATTAAAACATTAAACCCAAAGAAAAATGGATAGAAAACATTATTTAGTAGCTATTTTAACGGCTGCAATTTTATCAATTAGCTTCCTAAGTTGCGACCCAAAGGATGACGACCCAACAACAAATCCAACGCCTTCAACTGATGTTGTAAAGGAAGTTTATGGATTTTTCGGTAAACCTGAGGCTCAGGTGCTTTCTATTTTGGATGCAAAAGGCTGGACAAAAGTTTCAGATAGTGCTGAATTAGGTCTTGTTTATTCTTATATCAGTGCTGATTCTCTGAAGGTTTATGCTGTTTATTCTATTGACAATACTATTAAAGGGGCAGCCTATTCTGAATCTGAATCACCAATAACATCTTACGGAAAGAATGCTTCCAATACTAATAAGTTTATTTCTCTTTTCGAAATAATGGAGCAAAGTCTTTCAACTATCAGCCTTTTAAATATAAATTATATAGGGAAGATAATTGCAGACAACGGTACTTTTAATCAAGAATACTACGATAGAGCAGAATTTTTATCAGACTTCCAAGCTAAAAAATCTACCTTATATTTAGCCCGTTCTTCTTTTTATGGGGAAGAAATGAGCGCTAATACCCATCTTTATTTAAACGATGAAGATAATGAATCTGAAGTATTTGTTGTCTTTGAGGATAATTTAGTAATAGAAAAATTAGGCAAAACCACAAAAGATTCTTGGTTTAAGAGGTAGAAATCTAAGGCAATTGAATTAAAAAAAGTAGGGTAAAGCAAAAACTTTACCCTATTTTTATGTCTTTTTGTTTGAGGTTTTTAAGTCTAAATATCTTTGGTAATCTTCTGAACGAACTTCCAATTTGAGAAAAATTCCTTAGCAATTATCCTTAAAAAGGTATAGGTTGGGATTGCTAAAATCATACCTACTACTCCTCCAATCTCACCTGCCATAAGTATTACTACGAATATTTCGAGAGGATGCGCCTTAACACTCTTGGAATAGATAAGGGGTTGCAGTACAAAATCGTCAACAAGTTTTACAATAGCGAAGACAATAGCGAACTTTAGCACGATTGGAGCAATACTAAGGCTTGCATCAGTGCTTAAAAAGCCTGTTATTGTTATTATTAAACCCATAGCTCCTCCAATAATTACCCCAATATAAGGCAGAATAACCATAACCCCACAAATGGAAGCTATAAGGATAAAGTTGGAAAATCCCATAAGATAAAAACCTATGGAAAGGAGGGTTATCATTATAATTATTTCGATAAATATTCCAATAAAGTACCTTGAGATAAGGTTTCTGGAGTTTGAAATTATTCTGTCAACTTCGTCAATATACTTGTCAGGAGTGATTCCAACGATTGCATTATAGAGCAAATGTGAGTCTTTGATAAGGAAAAATGCGAAGAAAAGAGTTATAAATGTACCCATAATTATGCTTCCACTAAGACTCAAAACGATGTTTGCAATGTCAGTTAGTTGGAACAGTTTGAACATATCCAGAATCTTATTTGATATAAGGGTCTCTAAATTTGTGTTATCAGGCATAAGTTTATACTCATGTAAGAATAGCTCAATCTTTCCAATTGGCTCAGCATAATAGTCGGCAATCTGGTAAATATCCAAATTTGCAAAGTTCATTGCTTGAGAAATGATAAGGGGAACGAGCACATAAAGGGCGGTTGCAATGATAGCAATTAGGGTAATAAGAGTGATTGTTGAGGCAAGTATATTTCCTATACGTAGTTTTTTATAGCTCAACCTCTCCAAACCCTTCATCAAAGGCCTTCCCATAAACGACAAAACCACCGCAATTGCAAAGCATATAACAAGAAAACGAAAATACCAGATGCCGTAAACGACCAAAATAATCACCAAAATTGAGAAAATCCACTTGGCAATTGTTGGAAATTGAAACTTGCTATTATCCATAATATACTGCTATAAAGTTAAAAATTAAAGACTTATAATTCGTTGTCCTCCTCAAGCCATTCAGCATAGGAGGATGCTGTTTCATACAAACAAAGACGGGCTAAGCTAATATTTTTAGGCAAATTTGCCTTAATTCTCTTTGCAAAATCAATAAGTAAGTTCTCACAAGTTGGTTGATAATCAGTGATAACTAACTTAGTCTCGCAGTTTTTTAGATGAGAAAGCATCTTTGAACTTTCAGGAACCACAAGAGCATGGTCTAACCTCTCTACAATTTCTTTAAAAACAATGGCTTTAAGAAGGCCAAAATCCATAACCATTCCATCTTTGGGATTATCCTTTTGGTTTAAAGGCTCGCCTAAAACAGTAACAAACAGTCTATAACTATGACCGTGAATATTTCTGCATAACCCATCATAAGCATGCAAAACATGTGACATTTCGAAGTTAAACTCCTTAGTAAGTCTAATTTTCATAAGTTAAAATCAAAGAAAACACAGAATAAATAATTCATCTAATGAAGCAAAAATACAACTAATTATAATACAAAAGCGCAATTTCTCCATTTTCTTATTTAAGCAAAAGTGTAAGAATTCCCTTTTAAAAGAAGAGAAATTAAAGCAAAACTTTGCCACATTAATTAAGAAATAAGCTTTAAAAATTAAGCCAATATATGTTCAAGAAATATCCTTAAGCCAATGCAAAATAGGAAAATACCCCCAATTTTCAAAGCAATTTTTGGTTTAAAGAAATAGGCTTTCATGCCCATAAAGGCACCAGTAAGCGAGAAAACAAAGGTAGAAAGAGTAATAATTCCTACAATAATAAACTGCTGGCTAAGAGAATATTGTAAACCAAAGCCAATTACAACTATAAAAGCGTCGATACTTGCTGCAATAGAGAGGGTAATAAGGATGGAAAACTTAGTAAAATCATAAATACTTTCCTTCATATTATAACGATATCCCTCCATAAACTTCTTAAATCCAATGATTGCTAATAGTCCAAATGCAATCCAATGATCAACTTCACTAATGTATTCTTTAGCAAAATTGCCTAAAAGAGCACCAATAAAAGGGAATAATCCCTGAAAAAAGGCAAGGCTCAAAGCCAAAACAAAGGCACGTTTTTTGGTCATAGACTTCTGTAAACCGCAAGTAATAGACAGTGCAAATGATTCCATTGAGAGGGCAAAACCAATCAAAATTGCTGAAAAAATAAAATTAATCATTATCTAAATCCTTTCTTTAATGCTGTTTGTTATATCAATAAATTGTTCAACAGAAAGTTGTTCAGCACGTTTGGTCATAAGTTCTGGGTCGATATTCTCAAGGCTAATTCCCAAAGGTTTAAGAGCTTGGCGAAGCATCTTGCGTCTTTGATTGAAGGCAGTCTTTACAACTCTCACAAAAAGTTTCTCGTCGCAGTCAAGCTTTTCAACGCCATTTCTCCTAAGTCTAATGACTGCAGACTTAACTTTTGGAGCAGGAATAAATACGTTTTCATCAACTGTAAAGAGATATTCTATGTCAAAATAAGCAGAAAGTAAGACACTTAGAATCCCATAAACCTTGTTTCCGCTTTTAGAACATACCCTTTCAGCTACTTCTTTTTGGAACATTCCTACCAATTCCAACACCTTATTTCGGTTTTCAAAGAGCTTAAAAAGTATTTGATTTGAAATATTATATGGAAAATTTCCGATAATTGAGTAAGGGCAAGGATATAAATCATCGAGGTTCATTCTTAGAAAATCCTCCGATAGTATGTTTTCAGAAAGAGTAGGATAGTTAGAATTGAGGGACTCAACACTCTCTTTATCAATCTCAACCACCTTCAATTCCTTAACTTTAGAGTCCACAATCAAGTACTTAGTCAAAACACCCATGCCAGGACCAATCTCCAAAACACAAGGATAATCTCCTGAAATGCTATCGGCAATCTCCTTAGCAATATTCTCATCTTTAAGAAAATGCTGTCCTAAATGTTTTTTTGCTCTAACTTGTTGCATGGATTTTCCTTCTTTAAATTGATTGTTTTGAATAAGTAAATATTAAAAAAGGGCTCCAAAACTCAATGTTCAGAACCCTTGTTTTTATTGTATTATCTAAAGATTTATGCTCCTAACATAAAACGATAGAAAGCAGTTACTGTTAAATCTTTATCTCCTTCTTGAAGATATTGAAGAACAGTTTTCTTAGAATCTTTAATAAAATCTTGACTTAGAAGAGTGTTTTCTTTGAAGAATTTGTTTAGTTTACCTTCAGCAATCTTTTCAACCATGTTTTCTGGTTTACCTTCTTCTCTGATTTGTACACGATAAACTTCCATTTCTTTTTCAATAACGTCAGCAGAAACTGCATCTTTATTCAAAGCAAGTGGAGCCATTGCAGCTATCTGCATAGCAACATCATGTCCTTTTTCATCAAATCCAGTCTTGTTCATAGAAAGTAAAGAAGCTAAACGATTGCCTGGGTGAATGTAAGCATAAACAACAGGAGCTTCTAATACTTCGTAATGAGATATCTCAATTTTTTCTCCAATCTTAGCAATTTGATCAACAATTAGGTTTTCAACAGTTGTTCCATCAATAACCAATTGGTTAACTTCTCCAGTATTTTTAGCTTTTGCGTTGATAGCAGTTTCTAAAACATTGCGGGTAAAATTAACAAAATCTTCATTCTTTGCGACAAAGTCTGTTTCGCAGTTAATCATAATTACTGCACCAAAAGTCTTGTCTTGGTTGGTTGCAGCCAAAACACATCCTTCGCTAGCATCTCTATCTGCACGCTTTGAAGCTATTTTTTGTCCCTTTTCTCTAAGATAATCGATTGCTTTATCCATGTCGCCATCGCATTCAACTAAGGCTTTTTTGCAATCCATCATTCCTACACCAGTCTTTTGACGTAGTTCATTAACGGCAGAAGCAGTTATATTTGCCATATATTTTCCTTTCTTAATTGTTCTTTATAAATAAATTATTTTTTTGGAGCTGGTTTCTTAGTCGTAACAGGTTTACGAGGACGAGGTTTCTTTTCAGCATTTTCGTCTTCTTCTGCAAGAGCTTTTACTTTTTTAATTTTTGCTCCATCTTTTGAAAGTTCAGTATCATCATCTTCATCCAAAAGTTCAGTAGCTAATGTTCTTTCGTTAATTTCTTCTGCTTCTTCAGCAGCTTCACGAGCATCTTTATCCATTTTTCTTTCGTTCAATCCTTCAACAATTGCATCGCACATGTACTTAACAATTAATTCAATTGATTTTGATGCGTCATCATTTGCTGGAATTGGGAAATCAATAAGCTCTGGATTTGTGTTTGTATCTACAAGTGCAAAAGTAGGAATATTTAAACGACGTGCTTCTGCAACTGCAATATGTTCTTTATTGATGTCAATAACGAAGATTGCTGAAGGAAGACGAGTTAAATCGGCAATTGAACCAAGGTTCTTTTCCAATTTTGCTTTTTCGCGAGAGATTTGTAAACGTTCACGTTTGTTAATTTTGGTAGTATCTTTATCGTTGATAAGTCTATCCAAATTATTCATTTTCTTTACAGCTTTACGAATGGTAACGAAGTTTGTTAACATTCCACCTGGCCAACGTTCAGTAACAAAAGGCATATTTACCTTGGTTACTAACTCTGCAACTACTTCTTTTGCTTGTTTTTTTGTGGCAACGAAAAGAATTTTCTTGCCTGATTTTGCTATTTGCTTAATTGCATTTGCAGCTTCTTCAGCTTTTTCTGCAGTCTTGTGCAAATCAATAATGTGGATTCCATTTTTCTCCATAAAGATATAAGGAGCCATCTTAGGATTCCATTTTCTTCTCATGTGTCCAAAATGAACACTTGATTCTAACATTTGATTAAAATCTAACATCTTTCTTGTTTTTGATTGTTTACATTCCTTTAATTAATTCAATTGATAAGTAGTTGGTGGAAAAAGCCAAATCTTACCAATTTGGATACTAAACAGCTATCCAATCTGTTAACGTTTGCTGAATTGGAAACGTTTACGAGCTTTCTTTTGTCCTGGTTTCTTTCTTTCAACCATACGAGGGTCTCTACGAAGAAGACCAATTGATTTTAGTGCTGGACGATCTTCAAGATTTATTTCGCATAAAGCTCTTGCAATAGCCATTCTTAATGCTTCTGCTTGTCCTGTAATACCACCTCCATCTAAATTAGCCTTTACGTCATATTTTCCTTCAGCTCCTATAGTTTCAAAAGCCTGACGGCAAATGTATTGTAGGGTAGGAGTAGGGAAATATTCCGTATAATCTTTGCCATTTATAGTAATATTACCATTGCCAAGTGTCATATAGATACGGGCAACTGCACATTTTCTTCTGCCTATTTTGTTTATTACTTCCATGAAATTATCTGATTGAATTTAAATTAACTATTTTTGGTTGTTGAGCTTCATGAGGATGCTCTACTCCTGCATAAACGTGAAGATTTCTGTAAAGAGCATCTCCTAATTTGTTCTTTGGAAGCATCCCTTTAACTGCATGTTCAATAACACGTTCAGGGAAAATTGCTAAAACTTGCTTAGGAGTTGTAAATCTTTGTCCTCCAGGATAACCTGTATGGCGAACATAAACTTTATCATTCAATTTCTTTCCAGTAAAGCGTACTTTTTCGGCATTAATAATAATAACATTATCTCCACAATCTACGTGAGGAGTATAAGATGGCTTATGTTTGCCTCTTAACACATTTGCCACTCTTGTAGCTAAACGTCCCAAAATTTGATTTTCTGCATCAATAATGATCCATTCTTTTTGAACAGTTTCCTTTTTAGCAGATAAGGTTTTGTAACTTAACGTATTCATTTTTTCTTTTTATGTTTATAAAACATCAAAAATTACTCCTTTCTCAAGGAATAAATATTAATTAACTACAAGGTTTTATTTTAATTCCAACGGGCAATCGGAATAAGATAAAACAATGAAAATCACTCTTCTAAATATAATAACTATTGGATAATTTGAAGCGCTAGTCTATATTTAGAGCTTGCAAAGATACAATCTTTTATTTAATTACCAAGACGATACAAATTTTTTCTGTTTTTTATTTTTAAGACAAAGTAATTCCAATGAAAAGAATTTATTTTATATCTTTGCTTAAAATTATTTTAATCTATGGATGACTCAACAATCTATAACAGTATTAAGAATTGGGCAGAAGAAGACCGCCCAAGAGAAAAATTAATGCAGATAGGAAAGAAGAAACTTACTAATGCAGAATTATTGGCAATAATTATAGGTTCAGGTTCAAGAAAAGAAAGCGCAGTTCAATTGGCTCAAAGAATATTGAATAGTGTTAATAATAATATTAATGAACTTTCATCATTGACATATAACGATTTGATGAATAGGTTTAAGGGAATAGGAGAGGCAAAGGCAATTAATATTGTTGCAGCTTTAGAATTGGGAAATAGGAGAAAGGCTACTCAAGAAGAAAAACCAATAGTCTCTTCTCCGCAACAAGCTTATGATGTTTTATACTCCGATTTGATGGATTTGGAATATGAAAGTTTTTGGCTAATACTTCTAAGCAATTCACAAAGATTAATAAAGAAAGTTTGTATTAGTGAAGGTGGTTGGAGTGAATCGAGTGTGGATTTAAAGAAAGTTTTTAAGTCAGCATTAGAAAACAATTCTCCAAAAGTTATTCTTGCACATAATCACCCTTCTGGCAACATAACACCAAGTCATAGCGACAAAGCTTTAACAGAAAGAATAAATAGTGCAGGTAAAATTCTTTCAGTCCAAATTATTGACCATGTAATCTTTGGTAAAAAAGGAGATTATTTTTCCTTTGCAGAGAATTGTTTGATCTAAAAACAATGCGGTTGTTTTGACCAAACAATGTCATTGTTTTGAGATTGACATAAGATTTAATCAGTTCGATAACTTATTTAATTAGCTATAAACTTGTTTAAATGGAATTTATAAGCATTAATCTTGCAGTTAAAAAACTAAAAGAGAAAATATTTTCATTTTTGTTTTGTCAAACAAAAATTGATAAGATATTAATTTGATGTTGATTTGAATTAGATATTATTTTCCCTTATAAACTACATTATCTAAATCATCAACCACTAAATTAATAGTTATTTTGTGTTTTGGTATAAAAGTCTGAAGGTCTTCTTTTAGTAGAACAAAAAGCCTTAAAATATCTTCTTTATTCTCAATTCCTTCAATTACGGATATTGAAAGAATAAAATTATTATATGTTTTTTCTACGTATACAGTTTTCTTGCTTTGAGAATCAAAAAAATTAGTAGACATAAGCCCGTAGGCAATTTGGTCAATTTCTGATTCTGAAAAATCATTTTTATCGTAAACTATCTCATGCTTTAAATTCCCATATGTTCGAGTTACTTCAGCATTTTCTATATAAAAATAGTAACCAATCAATGGAGTTAAGGTGATGATAAATCCAATAAAGCCAATTGCAATTACTCTCCATATTTTGTATGTGGCTCCTCATAAGTTAATATACTTATTTACTTGTTTTTCTTGAAAAATCGCAAAAAATAAATATGCAATCAAAGTGTATATCGCAGGTATAAGCTGATTAGGTATCTTTTCAGAATTTGGGATTAAGAAAATTCCTCCAAAAATCAATATTGTAGATATGATTGTAACAAACCATGTCCTAATAGCATAATTTCTTTTATTTAATGCTTTAAAGTTTTCTGCTATTATATAACCTGCTACTAAAGGACCTCCAAAAAAAGAACCAATCCAAATTGCATTGCTCTTATAGATTTTTCTTCTTTGTGAATTGATGTCAAAAGTTGACTCCATAGAGTATAACTTTAAGCTATTTTTCTTTTACTTCTTTATACTCTTCGTTTAATCCCTTGATTATTTCTTCTGTAATATCAAATCCTTCATCACCATAAAGAATAGGACTTGAAACATAGGAACGACTAAAAATTATATTGTATTTTTGATTCTTTGCATTATAGTCTTTAATGAAAGCGTAAACAGCGTTTAGAAGTTTTTTATTATCTTCAACTTGACGCTCTTGCAATTGTGCCATCATTTTTTGTTGAAGCATTGGAAACTCTTGTTGACGACGTCCTAACTCTTCTTCCTTTTTCTTTTGTTCAGTCAAAGTTAATTTATCCCCAGTTTTTAAATAGTTTTCGTAATCAGCTTGAAGTTTTTTCCCTTGTGATTGATAATTTGTTTCTAAAGATGTTTGTAAAACCTTTAATCCTTTTTCCAAATCTTTAGCATATTCATAATTTGCTAAAACTGAATCTGTGTTTATATATGCTATTTTCAAATCTCCTGTTTGAACAATGGCAGAAGCCTTTGAAGAATTTGAATTCATTTTAAAATTACCATTCCCGAAGAATGTTAAATATAAAATAAAAAGTACTCCAATAAAAGAAAGTGTTGCCATAATTCCAGTTGCAATAAGACAAGGAGAATGTTTTTTCTTTATCGGTAGATTTTGGTCTTGAATTTTTTCTTCAGTTTCTTCTTGATTTGAATTTTCTTCTCCAAATGAAGATTCTTCTTCTCCAAAATTGTTTACTTCTTCTTCAATAAATTCTTTGTTTTCCAATTCTTCGTTATTCATAGTATAATTGTTTTAAAAATATGCTGCAAAAATAATAATAATTCAATAAAAAAAAGACTTATCAAGAAATAAATCAAGATAAGTCTTTTTGCTGAAATAGGTTATATTAATAACGATTGCTATTATAATTATTTCTACCTCTTTGGTTTCTGTCAAAACCACCGCCACCACGGTTACCTTCAGCTCTATCTTCACGAGGACGAGCTACTGCAACATTGATAACTTTTTTATCAAAAGAAGCACCATTAAGTTCTTCAATTGCTTTTTGTCCGTTTTCATCGGACATTTCAACAAAACCAAATCCTCTTGAGCGACCTGTGAATTTGTCAGTAATAACTTTAGCTGAAGAAACTTCTCCGTATTCTTCAAACGCTTGTCTTAAGTCATCATCATTGATAGCATAACTTAAGTTTGAAACAAAAATGTTCATATAAAATAAATTAAATAATAAAATGAGGGAGAAATCTTTTTTAGAACGAATTGATTAACTAGAATAAATAAATTACCGAAGAGAATAAATAGGTTATCTTATAAGACTTATCTTACTCAAAAACTTTGCAAAGGTACACCATAATATTTAATATGCAAGTTTTTTGAATTTTATTTTCTTTTTTTATATGAGATTAGCTAAGAAAAAAGGCTAAAATTTTGATAGATAACTCTATTTACATACAACTAATCTATACAGCAATATGATATATTAGGAAAAAAGAATCAATAATCAGAATTTTTTTACTATATTTGCAAAATAAAATCCAATATAAACAGAGTAATGACTATTTATATAAGATTTTTACATCTAAAAAACAGAATCTCCTCTTAAAATATATTAAATAAAAAGATGTACATCTTTTACTATGAAAGATGCGCATCTTTTGGTGTGAATGATGTACATCTTTTGGGTAAAAACTCCTTGTTTTAGAAGTTTTATATAAGGAGTTAGCAGAATTAATTCTTGTTTTAGAAGAAATATTTCTTATTTTATTTCAACTATAACTTATAAAAAATAATTAGGATTAATTATTGATAATATTAGTCTTGATTTTTGAGAATGGATTTCAGATAAAAACTTATTTTCAGAAAAGAAATCAAGGACTAATAAAAAAGAAAAGAGTCGATAAACATTTGTTTATCGACTCTTAAGAAGTGGCATCGACTGGATTTGAACCAGTGACACAAGGATTTTCAGTCCTCTGCTCTACCAACTGAGCTACGACGCCTTGACTAAAGTGGGTGCAAAAGTATAATAAATTCCTAAACCCACCAAATTTTCGTCAAAATTTCTTTTAAATTATTCGTATTTTATGCTTTTGGTTTCTCCTTTAATAAGCATTAAAGCGTTTAGTGCCAAAGCTCCCATTTCGTCTTCACCTGGGTAAACATGAACTGGAGCAATAAACTCTATTCTTTCTTTTAATAGCTCAACAAATGGTTTACTGTAAGCAATCCCTCCTGTAAGGAAAATTGCATCAACCTTTCCTTTCAAAACAGTTGACATCGCCCCAACTTCTTTTGAAATTTGATAAGCCATAGCTTCTTGAATAAATTCAAATTTCTTATCGCCTTCTTTTGCCTTGCATTCTACTTGATAAGCATCGTTAGTTCCAAGATAAGCCACATATCCACCAGCACCTACAACCATTTTCTTAATTTCTTGTTCAGTATATTTTCCGCTAAAGCAAACCTTAATTAATTCGTTAACAGGAAGAGTTCCTGATCTTTCTGGAGAAAAAGGGCCATCGCCATCAAGAGCTTGATTAACGTCAATAACTTTTCCATGATTGTGAGCCGCAACACTAATTCCTCCTCCCAAATGAACTCCAATTAAGTTAAGTTCTTCATATTTTTTATTAACTTCTTTTGCATATCTTCGAGCAATTGCTTTTTGATTAAGAGCATGAAAAACTGATTTGCGAGGCATTAAAGGATGTCCACTAATTCTAGCAAAATCACTTAATTCATCAACCACAACAGGGTCTGCAATAACAGCCTTAGCTCCTTGAATTCCTTGAGAAATATCGTAAGCAATAAGTCCTCCAAGATTTGAAGCATGTTGTCCTTCTCTACCTTGACGAAGGTCTTCCAACATTTTTTCGTTTATCTCCAAAACTCCAGAAGAAACAGGCTTGATTAAACCTCCACGACCAATAATTACTTTAAATTCTTTAAGGTTAAAATCTGCTTCAGACACTTCTTTAAGAATAATTTCTTTTCTAAATTCATATTGGTCAGCAATTTTAGCAAAAGGAGCCAACTCTTCAGCAGAGTGTTTAAGGTTTTTAAGGAATAATTGTTCTGTCCCGTTATATACTGCAATTTTTGTTGATGTTGAACCAGGATTAATTGCAAGAATTAAATTTTTTTCAGTCATTACTTTTATAATTTCTTTAATAAATAAAATCAAATATTTAGAATGCAAAATTACATCCATTTTTGAAATTACAAAAATTTCTATTGTGTTTATGTCAATAATTTATATTAAGTTTGCAACTTTAACAATAAGAAATTTATAATATTATGGCATTACAAGTAACAGACGAAACTTTTGAAAGTGCAGTTTTGCAATCAGACAAATTAGTTGTTTTAGATTTTTGGGCACAATGGTGTGGACCTTGTCGCCAAATTGCTCCAATCATTGACGAATTAGCAACAGAATATGAAGGAAAAGCAGTTATTGGAAAGGTTGATGTTGATTCAGCTACAGAAATAACTTCAAGATATTCTATTCGCAATATTCCAACAGTTCTTTTTATTAAAAACGGTGAAATGGTTGAAAAGTTAGTTGGAGCACAATCAAAATCAAAATTTGTTGATATAATAGAAAAACATCTATAAAGAAAAGATGTCCGATAAGATAGAAAGTATAATCGGATATCCTTCGCTTGAGCTTGTAACAAATCAAGTTGTTGAAGGGTTTATTACAGGTTTGCACAAGAGTCCTTTTCATGGATTTTCAGTAGAGTTTGCAGAGCATAGACTTTACAATAGTGGAGAGTCAACAAAGAATATTGACTGGAAGCTTTACGGGAGAACAGACAAATTATTTGTAAAAAAATATGAAGAAGAAACTAATCTACGTTGCCTTTTGGTTGTGGATAATTCTTCTTCAATGTTTTTCCCCCTTCACAAAGAACCTTCCTTTTCCAATCCAAATAAAATAACCTTTGCTGCTTACGCTTGTGGAGTTTTAATTCAGATGCTTTCTCGTCAAAGAGATGCATATGGGCTTAGTTTGATTTCCGATAAAATAGATTTAATAACAGAAATAAAATCTAACTTTGGACATAAGAAGCATGTGTTCACTCTTTTGGAAAGTCTTCTAAAACCTTATGATAAGGAATCAAAACTCCAAACCAATATATCTCCTTTACTTCATCAGCTGGCAATGCAGATTCACAGGCGTTCGCTAATTATTATTTTTACAGATTTACTTTCCGAAGAAAACACTGAAGAATTGATTTCTTCTTTGCAACATATGAAACATTCAAAGCATGAGGTAATTCTTTTTCATGTGAGTGATAAACAAAAGGAGATAGAATTTGATTATAATAGTCGTCCTCATCGTTTTGTGGATATGGAAACCTTAGAGGAAATAAAACTAAACCCTCAGGAAATTAAGGAAGCCTATCAAAAAGCTATTACTGACAAAATCCAAATGCTAAAAACTTCTTGTGAAAATACGAGGATTGATTTTGTTGATGCAGACATAAATAAAGGGTTTGACCAAATTCTTCTTCCTTATATAATAAAAAGAACTAAAATGTATTAATTTCGTTTTAAATATACGATAAGTCACAAAATATTAATATTTTTGCATATTGTAAAGTTGTGGCTTTACGTTTAAATTGCCAGTAAGAATTAAATTAATGAAATAAATATTATGAGAAAAGCAGTATTAAACACTTTATTAGTAGGTCTTTTAGTTGTAGTTGCGGCTTCTTGTGGAAGCATTAAGACTATGCAAAAGAACCATAATCAAGTACGTTATCAAGTTTCTCCTAACCCGCTTGAGGCTCATGGAGACAAAGTAATAGTTACAATTAATGGAAATATTCCAGAAAACTACTTCCAAAAGAATGCTGTTGTTTATATGCAGCCGATACTTACTTGGGAAACAGGTGAGGTTATCCTTTCTCCAATGAACCTTAAGGGAAGTAAGATAGAAGGTAATGGGAAAGCAATAGATAAGAAAACTGGAGGAAGATTTGTTTACAAAGATACAGTCCTTTACAGAGAAGGAATGGAAAACGCCCAACTAACTCTAAACCCTGTTGCATATAAAGCAAAGGCTGTTAACGAAGCTGACGCTACCCACTCAGAAGCATTGGAAAACCCTGGAGCTATTCAATTGGGTAATGTAAAGATTTCTCAAGGAATTAACTCAACTTCAAACAGAGTTGACATAAGAGGAGACCTTTCTATGGCACCTCACAACTATTCTCCAAAAACAACAGAACTGATGACTGCTAACATTTACTTTACAGTAAACATGGCTGACCTTAACTGGAACAACGAACAAAATAAGAAAAACGATGCTAAGAGAGCAGTTGACAATATGAAGTCTTACATTGCTAACAATTCAGTACCTCGTCAAATATTCGTAAATGCTTGGGCATCTCCAGAAGGTGAAGAATCTTACAATATAGGTCTATCTAAGAAAAGATCAGAAACCACTGAAAAATTGGTAAACAACATCTTAGATGAAGCACTTACTGAAAGAGCAAAAGCAGAAAACATTAAACCTGCTGACGTTAAGAAATACATACAAGATGCTAAGAAAGACGTTGTATTACAAACCAACGCAAAAGGAGAAGACTGGGACAACTTTATAAGATTGGTTGAAGGAAGTTCATTAAGAGAAAAGAACACAGTAATAAACGTTGTTAAATCACAACCAGACAAGATTAGAAGAGAACAAGAAATCCGTAATATGTCAGTTGTATTCCGTCAAATTGAAGAAGACATCCTACCAATACTTCGTAGAGGTGAGATTGCTTTCAATTTCTCAGGAGTTCAAAAAACAGATCAGGAAATTGCTAAGATGGCAGTAACAAATCCTGATGATTTAACCTTTGATGAACTTATGTACGCAGCATCTCTTACTTCTAACTATGCTAACAAACTTGCTATCTATAAATCTACAACTGAAAGATTCGGATCTCAATGGGAAGGATGGAACAATGCTGGTGCTGTAGGTTTAACTCTTAACCAATTGGACGAATCAAGACAATACCTTGAAACAGCTGACAAACTTTCTCCAAACAATGCAACCATTAAGAATAACCTTGCACTTTTACACCTTGCCCTTAAAGACGTTCAAACAGCAGATAAATACATGCAAGAAGCAGTTGCACTTGGTAACGAACAAGCAATGGTTAATCAAGCAATCGTTGACATCAAGAAAGGTAACTACGAAGAAGCAGCAAGAAAACTTGACGGTAGAAAATGCGTATATAACCTTGCTCTATTGCAACTATTGACTGGTAACACAGGAAATGCAATCCGTACACTTGACTGCTGCATGGACCAAACAGCAGAAGTTAATTACCTAAGAGCAGTTTGCTATGCAAGATTGGATGATGTTCCCGGTTTGATAAAGAACCTTCGTGAAGCAACCAAACAAGAACCTGCTTACAAGTACAAAGCAAAGAATGATATTGAATTCCGTCGTTATATTTCAAACTATGAATTCCAAACGATAGTGAATAACTAAGATACTGGTTAACTAAACGGTTACGGGGGCTAAAGATAATTTATCTTAGCCCTCTTTTTTTATGCCCAAACCTAACCTGAATAAAATTAGATGGCGTCCCAGCAAAATTAGACGGCGTCTGAGCTTTTTTAGACGGCGTCTAAATACACCAGGATTCTATCTAAAAACACTGGGACGCCGTCTAATTTTTATCCCCCTTTCTCTTATGATAATAACATGGTAATTAATAAAATAGAAGCTCAATAAAACTATTCTCAAACGCCAAAAACCCATAAAAACATACCTCTAACGCAGTAAAATGCGTTTTTAGACGGCGTCTAAGCAAAATATAACGCCGTTAAAATAAATTTTACTAAGGGGGATAAGGAGTTTAACGACTTTAAGGAGATTAGGGAGTTTAAGGAAGGTAGATTATATTATAATTAAAGGTTATAACATCTTAAAGAACTTAATTCCCTTAAAGACCTTAAGCTCCTTAAAGTCTTTAACCTCCTTACCAATTATTGTAAATTAGTAATTTGTGACAGTGTTTTTAGGGCTTGTGAAATGCTCTTTATGGGTGAGAATACTATGCTTAGCTTTTCTTCAGATTCTTTTAACTGTAAGATATTTGGATAGGCCTGTGCAAACAGCAGGATGTTGGTAAAGGTTGGTGACTCGAAGTATGATGAACCTCTTTCGAAGGCTATGGTTGCTATCATCCTGTCTCGTTTCAACACAAGTTTCTCTATTCCCATTTCTCTTGCCTTCTGGCGCAGTTTAATGGTCTCTATAAGTTCCAAGGTTTGCTCTGGAATTGGTCCAAAACGGTCTTTTATTTGTGAGGCGAACTCCTGAAGTTCGTTAGGTGTACTTAAACTGTCAAGTTCCTTATATAAATTAAGCCTTTCCACCGTGCTGCTAACATAAGAGTCAGGAATAAGAACCTCAAGGTCAGTTTCAATGTTACATTCCTTAGCCAGAGTGCCCTCAGACAAAGTCTGCATCTCTTCTTCCTTAAACAGCTCTTTAAATTCCGTATGCTTAAGTTCCTCAATTGCCTCGTTAAGAATCTTATGGTACATCTCGAAACCGATTTCCGAAATAAAACCACTCTGTTCTGCCCCTAAAATGTTGCCAGCTCCCCTAATGTCAAGGTCACGCATAGCTATACTGAAGCCAGACCCAATTGAAGAAAAGTCTTCTATAGCCTTCAAACGCTTACGTGCCTCTTCAGTGATAAGACTTAGTGGTGGGATTAGTAGAAAGCAAAACGCCTTTTTATTACTCCTGCCCACACGACCACGAAGTTGATGAAGATCAGAAAGACCAAAGTTCTGAGCTTCGTTAATTATAATTGTATTGGCATTAGGTATATCCAAACCATTCTCAACTATCGTTGTACTGACAAGAACGTCAAACTCTCCTTCAATAAAGTTGTACATAACATCCTCAAGTTCCTCTCCCTTCATCTGACCATGACCCACAACAACCTTGGCCGAAGGCACCAGACGCCTAACCATACCTGCAATTTCCTCAATGTTCTGCACCCTGTTGTGAACCAGATACACCTGACCGCCACGCGAAATTTCATAATGGATAGCGTCCCTTATAACTTCCTCATCAAAAGTGCTGATTTGGGTTTGAATAGGCTGACGGTTAGGAGGCGCAGTGTTGATAATGGAAAGGTCCCTTGCACCCATAAGAGAGAACTGCAAAGTACGGGGAATTGGTGTTGCAGTAAGGGTAAGTGTATCAATATTAACCTTAAGCTTCTTTAGCTTTTCCTTCATTGCCACCCCAAACTTGTGTTCCTCATCAATAATAAACAGCCCCAAATCCTTAAACTCAATTTCCTTACTTAAAAGTTTGTGAGTTCCAATCAAAATGTCAATCTTCCCAGCCTTAAGATCATTAAGTATCTCCCTTGTTTCCTTAGCCGAACGAAACCTGTTAACATAGTCAACCCTGCAAGGCAGATTCTCCAACCTGCTGGAAAAAGTCTTAAAGTGCTGATAAGCCAATATGGTTGTAGGAACAAGAACCGCCACCTGCTTGCTGTCAGCCACCGCCTTAAAGGCAGCACGTATAGCTATTTCAGTCTTGCCAAAACCCACATCACCACAAACTAACCTGTCCATAGGAACACGGTTCTCCATATCTTTCTTAACCGCCTTTGTAGTTTTGTACTGGTCAGGAGTATCTTCATAAATAAAGGAAGCCTCAAGCTCATGCTGAAGATAGGAATCGGCAGAGAAAGCATAACCCATGGAAGACTTCCTCTTGGCATAAAGAGCAATAAGGTCTTTGGCAATATCCTTAACCTTTTGTTTGGTTTTGTTCTTCAGGTTGTTCCAAGTGTTGGAGCCAAGACGGTGAAGAGTAGGAGCAGTGCCATCTTTCCCAGTGTAACGGGAAATTTTGTGAAGAGCATGAATGCTAACGTAAAGAATATCGTTGTCTTTGTACACCAAACGAATGGTTTCCTGAATCCTGCCATTGTTTTCCAGTTTCTCCAAACCCGCAAACTTACCCACACCATAATCAATATGAGTTATAAAATCGCCAGGCTTAAGTAGCATAATCTCCTTTAAAGTTATGGCTTCATGATTCTGCTTCTGATCTCTAAGACGGTACTTGTGATAACGTTCAAAAAGCTCATGGTCTGTAAAAACAGCAATCTTCAAATCATTATCCACAAAGCCCTCACTAATGGAGTTAAGCAGATAATGAACATTCAAAACCTTAGTGCTGTCAGAAAACTCCTTAATGATTTTTTCAATCCTTTCCTTTTGCTTGGGGTTCTCCACACAAAAATAATTAGTAAAAGAATTGTCGGCCTGTCTCTGCAAAGCATCAACAAGGAGCGAGAAATCTTTCTTAAACGAAGGTTGAGCAGAAGTATCAAAACTTACAACATTATCCTTCGAAAGCAAAGCATCATAACCCATCTCCACAATGGAATGATTCAAAATCCCTTTCTTAAAATCTTCCTTTCCAATAAACAACTCCTCAGCAGGAAGATGCAATTCCTTATTCTTAAGGTCAAGATAAGTTCTTTGACAAAACTCAAACTCCTTCTCAATTCTGTCTAAGCAAAAGCCAAGGTGCTCAATCCAAACCACCGTATTCTCACCCAAATACTCCACCAAAGGAACCCTCTTCTGAACACTTATAGATTCATTTTGAATATTTGGAACAATAACCAAATTTTCCTTTTCCTCAATTGTAAGCTGAGAAACCACATCAAAAGTCCTCAAACTCTCAATCTCATCGCCAAAGAACTCAATTCTATAGGGATATTCATTAGCAAAAGAAAACACATCCACAATCCCACCACGCACAGCGTACTGCCCGGGAAGAACAACAAAATCAACTCTTTCAAAAGAGTACTCTTCCAAAATATCAACCACAAAGTCAAGATTAAGAGGCTCCTTTAAAGCTATTTTTAATGTATTCTTAGTGAGAACTTGTTTCGAAACAACCTTCTCCAACAAAGCTTCAGGATAGGAAACTATAATTGTTTTATCATTAGAGTTAAGTCTGTTGAGAACTTCTGCCCTTAAAAGAATGTTAGCATTATCAATATCTTCAACCTGGTAAGGCAGCTTGTAGGAACAAGGATAGAAAAGAACATTCTTCTTCGAATAATCAAGGTCCTGTTCCGAGAAAATCTGTTCAATGTCATTATAGAAATAAGCAGCCCTTTCCTTATCGGGAAGAACAATAAGATGAGTGAACTCCCTCGATGCCTCCATGCAGGCAGCTACACAAAAGCTCATACTGCTCCCAGCCAAAGACTGAATATTAACTCTTGAATGATTAACAGTTATTCTTCGGAGAAGGTCAACGTACTTTTGATTATGGGAATAAACCTTTAAAAGTTCTTTCACCTTGCAAAAATACAAAAGAAAACTATTCTACCCACAATTCTACTAATTTCTATAATTTTGAAAGTTTAATCTTCCTTAGTCTTAAAGAGTTTGAAATCACAGAAACGGAGCTAAAGCTCATTGCAACGGCAGCAATCATTGGTGAAAGTAAAATTCCAAAGAATGGGAATAAGACTCCAGCTGCCAAAGGTACACCTAATGTATTATAAACAAAAGCAAAGAACAGGTTTTGTTTGATATTCTTCATTGTTTCAAAGCTTAATTTCTTTGCTTTTAAGATTCCTTCCAAATTACCTTTCAATAAAGTTATGTCAGAGCTCTCTATTGCCACGTCAGTTCCATTTCCCATTGCAATACCAACATCCGCTTGAGCCAAAGCAGGAGAATCGTTTATTCCATCTCCAGCCATTGCCACAATCTCTCCCTTTGCCTGCAGTTCCTTTATGATATTTAACTTATCCTCAGGCAAACATTCTGCTTTAAATTCCTTTATTCCCAATCTGTCGGCAACTGCCTTTGCTGTATTGAAATTATCTCCCGTTAGCATAAAAATTCTAATACCCTTTTTCTCCATTTTTCTAACAGCAATCACCGAGCTGTCCTTAACAGAGTCCGAAATAACAACATAGCCAATAATTATTCCATCCTCAGAAACATAGGAAACAGTCTTTCCCAACCTTTGTTCCAATCCAACCCTTTCCTGCAAATCATTAGATATATTTGCGTTGAGGTCAACCATAAGTTTATCATTACCAAACCCAATCTCCTTACCATTAAACTTACCAATAACACCTTTCCCTGCCATTGCTTCAAAATCTTTTGCCTCCAAAACACCAATTTTCTTATCCAAAGCATAATTCATCACTGCCTCTGCCAAAGGATGCTCACTGTATTGATTCAATGAAGCAATCTTTTGCAAAATATCTTCCTCTTTATTATCCTTTAACCCATAAATAAATTCAACAGAAGGCTTACCCATGGTTAGAGTCCCTGTTTTATCAACCACCAATACACTTACCTTATTCATAGTTTCCAAAGCCTTGGCATCTTTTATCAGAATACCATTCTTGGCTCCCTTTCCCATACCAACCATAACAGAAACTGGAGTTGCCAATCCCAAAGCACAGGGGCATGCAATAATCAGAACAGCAATAGCATTAACAAAAGCATAAACCAATTTTGGCTCAGGTCCAAAAATTGCCCAAAGAATAAAAGTAATAAAAGAAACTCCAACAATAATTGGAACAAAATACTTAGAAACCTTATCTGTAATCTTTTGAATTGGCGCCTTAGAGCTTGCAGCCTCATTAACCATTCTGATAATCTGCGAAAGCAAAGTATCAGCTCCCACCTTTTGTGCTTCCATTACAAAAGACCTGTTGCCATTTATCGTTCCACAACTAACCCTATCCCCAATAATCTTATCAACCGGCATTGCTTCTCCAGTAATCATAGACTCATCAACACTGGAATTACCTTCCTTAACCACTCCATCAACCGGAATCTTATCCCCTGGCTTTATTCTTAACAAATCCCCAACCTTAATATCATCAATAGAAATAACAATTTCTTCCCCATTTTCAGAAACCCTGACAGCTTCTGAAGGGGCAAGCTTTAATAATTCTTTAATTGCACCATTTGTTTTTTTATGAGCCCTTGCTTCAAGATATTGACCAAAAAGCACAAGAGTAAGAATTACTGCAGTTGCTTCAAAGTAAAGATGAACAGTTCCATATTCAGTTTTAAACTCTTGAGGAAAAATTGAAGGTAACAGCAAACCCATAACACTGAAAAGGAAAGAAACTCCAGTTCCAATACCAATTAGAGTAAACATATTCAGGTTCCAGCTGATTATTGACTTCCAGGCCCTGACATAAAACATCCAGCAAGTATAGAAAACAATTGGAAGAGTTAAAATAAACTGTATCCAGTTCCAAACCTTATGACTTGCCAAAAGCATTAATGGATTATTAGGAATCATCTCACTCATTGAAATAATAAGAATGAAAAGAGCCAAAATAGAAGAAATAATTAATTTCTTTTTCAAAGTCTTATCTGAATCATTTTCTTCATCCTCTCCAGCATTCATAGGCACCAAGTCCATTCCACAAACAGGACAATCACCAAACTTATCGTAAGTTTTATCACCCTCGCAATGCATAGGACAATAGAAAACACCTCCCTTTGGAACTTTCTTTGCAGACTTTTTCTTTTTCTCAGGTTTATACTTTGTAGTATTTGAAAAAATCTTGTATTCCAATCCAGCACCAGTCAAAGCATCTTGAAAAAACTTTTCGTTCATATCAGATGACATTTCAATAGTTGCTTCTTCCAATTCCAAATCAACAATAATATTTTCAACCCCACTTACATCTTTCAATGTCTTTTCAACAGCATTTTTGCAGCCAAGACAACCCATTCCTTCAACACGAAACTTTTTTATCATAAAAATTATATTTTACATCTAAAACTATTTTTTTTAGACAATAAATTAAGCAATAAATTACTCCTTAATGAGAATAAAAAGAAAGAAAATAAAAATTAAACTATTTAATGTATTCTTTTTAATATTATTTCCTAACTTTGCCCATATTAATTTTAAAAACAAATATTATGAAAAGAAATGTTTTAACCCTAATTCTTGTTGCTTTAGGTCTTAGCTCTTGTGCTCAAAAAGAAACAAAGTTAGATCTTACAACCGTTAAGGAATTTGACATAAATAAATATTTAGGTAAATGGTATGAAATAGGAAGATACGACCATTCTTTTGAAAGAGGTATGGTTGGAACAATAGCAATGTATAGCCTAAAGGAAGATGGAACAATTAAAGTTGTAAATAGTGGCTACAAGAATAGCTTTGAAGGAAAATATAAAGAAGTAATAGGCAAGGCAAAGTTTGCAGATAAAAATAATCCTGCCAAATTGAAAGTTTCATTTTTCCTTTGGTTCTATGGAGCTTACAATATTTTGGAATTAGATCAGGAAAACTATTCCTATGTACTTGTTGGTTCAGATTCCGATAAATATTTATGAATTTTAAGTCGTACTCCAAAACTTAAGGATGAGGTTAAGGAATTCTTACTTAAAAGAGCAAAAGAAAGAGGTTACGATACTTCAAAAATTATTTGGGTAGAACAAAAATAATCTAAATAAAGGATAGAGAAAATCAACCTCTTGAGAAAAAAGATTCTATTTTCTCTAAACTAAAACCCTATTAGAAGATATTCTTCATAACACAATTATTCTTCTTATTTAAACTATATTCCACAATATGGTATAAATGTTTGTTGTCTTCAAACTGACTTGTCCTGAAAAAAGTTGACACAAAAACCCAAATCAACATGGACAAAAATTTAAGAAAAGAACCCATTACCGATGCATTTCGCTACAAAGT
>JAFNAR010000066.1 GCA_017860255.1 Bacteroidota bacterium
GTTTGTTTTTAAAACGAACATTTGGCTTGAAATTAACCTTAATTCCTCTAATAGTTGAAGCATCAACTTCTTCAGCAGTTGCCATAGCCTTTGCACTTAGATAAGGAGTGAAATTACCTAATTGATTCAATTGAACGGTAGTTCCATTCATTGTTTCTTCAGTAATAACCATTTGCAAGGCTCTAATTGCTGAAAGAATATCATTCTCAGCTAATGAAGAAGCACCAGCAATTCTTTCAATCAAGCGTTCTTCGGTCATTATTCCGTTTCTTGAAATAACTGCCAAATGCTTTTCTCCAGGATTTGCTCCTACGGAGATTTTTCTTTTTACTGTTGACCAATTCAACATAACTAAATACAATTACCTGTACATTGCGAGGTTTTTTGTTTAACATAATTGTGGATTTTATTGGAATAATATTTTCCTCAATCTCACATTACAAAGATACTAAAAATATTTATATTGAGGATATTAAATCGTATTTATTTGCATTATTTTATAGTTAAATAATGTTAATTTTATATAGTCAGAAAAAAGTGAATCATAATTAAAAATATGTCCTTTATATTTCAAAATATGTCCTTTATATTTCAAAATATGTCCTTTATATTTCAAAATATGTCCCTTATATTTTTGTATATGTCCTTCATATTTTTCATTATGATTGATGTTTTTTCACTTAAATTTACCCATGACCCCTAAGAATTCGTCAGCCAAGTCCCCTTTAGGGGATTTAGGGGTACAATATTAACCACTAACCCTTAAAAAGAAGTCTGCAATATCAAGTCCCAATTCTCTATCTTCCTTTGTTGCTCTTCCTTCCAATATATTAGATAATTCAATTTTAGAGCCTGTTTTAAGGTTTATTCCCTCAGCCTTACTTTTCCATAGTTCAAAACATTTAAGGTCAGGAAAGGCTGTTATTTGTTGTTTTCTTATAGGATAGATTTTATTCTCCGTTAGATTGTTTAATCCCCCTGTTGCCATCCAATTAAAAGGAGGTTGATAAAGCGACATTATTATCGCAGTCTTTTCCGATTCCACTAACATAATGGGCTTTTCTGGATATTTAATCAATAGATGTTCGCCAAACAAACATTGAGTAAGTTGCCAATCATTGGGCAAAAGGTTTTGTTTTTTCAATTCAGAATGAACCCATGTTAATGGTTTAAAGGTTGAGTTGTTTAGGTGTTGAGTTATTGAATCACTTTCACTCTTAACTCTACGGCACGTAGTGGGGTTGTATTGCATAATCTTTCCAGTTCTAATTCTAAGCATGCTATCAATTTGCCAAAACACAACTCTATTATCTTTTGCTCCTCCAATAAAATAATCTAACATAACCCTTTCAACATCATTTTTAGGGAAGTTATTTAAAAGAAAGGTAAGGAAATTGGAAGGCTTTGAAAGAGTTTGTAAGAGATAATTTTTATCAATTTGTTTGATTGGTATAAGTTCTTTTTCTCTTTCTTTATTAGTATTTGAAGGAGTAAATGAATTTTGATTATAAGAAGGGTTATTTTCAAAGAATTGTTTAGGAGTGTAATGATAACCGCATTTAATTGCTCTATTGCAAATACCAACTTTTTCATCAATATAAATATTTGTTTCTGTGTCGATATATCTTGTAAAAGAATGCTTTCTTCCACATTTAGGACAAGTAAACCTTGTAGATTGTCCTTTATATTTTTCTAATTGTATATTCATAATAATATTTTTGTTTCCAATTAATTTTATAATATGCTGATAATTAAGTGTGTTTCCTTGTTTCCACCCTCTTAGTAAAGGGAAACATGGAAACAAAAGTTTAATAGGTTAAGAGTTGCACTAAGACAAGTTTGCTTAGTGCAAAACTCTTCCCCTTTAGTTATTAAAAATTATTTATTATTAGAATTCTCCAATGCTATAAGTTTATTATATCTTGAAATCTTTTTTGAAACAGAAGATTTGCTTATACCCATTTCATTACCAATTTCTTCATGAGTCAAACCTTGTTCTTTGAGTTTGGTAATTTCATTATATTCATACTCAATTGTTTCTCTACGTTCTTTGTTTTGAGTAATAAGATCATAATGAGTTCGAGTATTTAGATTGGTGAAAGTTAGGTTTTCGGTAAACTGCAATTCAAAAGAATGAGTTTTAAATTGGTGAGAAAGGTAGTTTCCTTTAACAATACAGAAATGTTTCTTGTTATTGATTTGAGTGTCTGATTTAAGTTCAATCATAAGCCTCATCTTAGCTTCAAAACCCTGTGAGCCTAAGGCATTATGTTTTGATGGTTCAAGGTTATCACTTCTTTTGTTGGTGTGATGAAGAAAGATTACCAAACAACCATATTTTTGAGCAAGTTGACTATAATCATTTAGAAAAGATCTAACTCTATTTGTTTCGTATAACTGCCCATTGAAAATATCTGTAAATGTATCAATAATAACAATGTCAGCAGGTTTTTGGGATAATTCATTGTGCAATCGAGCCAATAGATTATCTGTTTCAAAAATGTAAACCAAGTTTTCCAAGTCCTCAGGTTTTAACCCATAAACTTCATTTTGCTTTTTCAACAAATAGGATATTGCCATTTTATCATCCTCAGTTGAAACATAGTAGGCTCTTTTGTGAATTGGCTCAACCTTCCAACCCAAGAAATCCCTTCCAGTTACAACACAAACACAAAGTTCTCTCAGCATAGCCGATTTACCAGTGTCAGAAGAACCAATCAATGAAGCCAATCCAACACGATGAAATATTGGATCAATCAGTTTTGGTATTTCATCAATACCATCACCCAAAAGCTCCATACCATTAACATTAGGTATTTCACAATCTTCAATCCCTAATGAAGGAACTATTTCACTTTCAATTCTCTTTTTAAACTTTTCAAACTCCTCAGCAATGGGAGAGAATTGAGCATTTTTACTTTCCACCTTAACAGAAGTAGCTTTTACTTCATCGGTTACTTCCTTGTTTGTTTTGTTTGTTTTCTTGCTAACTTGTGGATTAGCGTTTTTGTTTGTTTTGCTTGTTATAGTCTTTGCAGACTTTTCTGCTTTTTTCATTTCTGTAAAAATTAGAATTAATAAAAAAGCAAGTGCACTCGCCGAGTTAATTATGTTGAACTCAACGGTACAAAAATATCTATATATAAATGTTTTGTCAATCACTTTATTAATTGAAATAGAGAGTAATTGCCAAAGAAAATATATTAATAATTTAAGGAGTAATTGTACTAGTATATAGAAAATCAAAAAAGAAAACTTAACTAAAAAAACAAATAACCCTCACTAATATAAATAATTAGCAAGGGTTAAATGTCTAGTACTATTAAAAAGTAATTATATAATAAATAGACAGAAAAAAGTCAAACCAAAGGTATACTTAAGGGTAAGTCATTTTTTTTATATTTATTTTACTATCCTTTCCAAGCACTCTTTTTTTACTCTTTTTAAGGCATCAGTATATTCATTAACTACATTGGTTAGTTTGTCTTTTTTATTTATTTTGGTTTTAAATATTTTTCCAGTTTGTTCTAAAGTCAGTTCAAATGTATTAGCAAATCTCATTATATCTCTATTATTATTGTTCTTTATCTTTAAATAACATCTATTATTCGGAAGACATTTATTTTCATAAATAGAACGATAATTTTCAGGAGTACCTCGATTAATCCATTTAGATAATATTGATGTAATAGCTTTATAGTATTCTTCGTCCTTGTCTTTTTGTTTTTCTATTCCCTCTTTTATAGTGTTTATTCCCTCAACTTTTTTATTAGTTAATTCTTGTGACTTAGTATTATTCTTTATTTTCTCTTTTGGCTCTTCAAATGGTTTTTGTGTTATAGAAAACTTTGTTATAATAATATTTTCAAATTCTTCATTTATTCCACTATTACAACTTTTCCCTACTAAACCTTTATTAATAGGTTGCAATTTATCATATTCATATACAAGCAAAAGATCTATTTTTAAAACATCAAGATACTCATAATTTAATGGATTTCGTATTATATCATATCCTTCATTTTCATAATCAGGAATTAACCTTTTAGCTAATAAACGAAAAGCTAATTTTATCTCATTCTTAAATTTTTCTTTGCCAACATTAGTTTTATATAATATATTAACAAAATTAGAGATAATATCTTCTCCTATTGCAATTCTCTTTGCTAATACTTTTTCTAAATCATTTTTATAATAACTAATATAAAATTTAGTATCAAAACACAAGGCTCTCTTAATAATATTGATGAAGTATTTTTCTTCTATTAATAGTTCAATATTAAAGTTCATTTCACTTCTCAAAATGTAAGAAATCAATTTAAAAACAATTAAATTCGAAGTTTCCTTTGAAAATTTATATTCTATATTATTATTAATTATCTCAATGATATTTTGGTCATAAATTCTAAAAAAATTATCATCATTCAGAAATGGCAAATCCTTAGAGTAATCTTTTATATATTGAGGAATAAACTTGTAATTGAACTTATGGATACTATCATAATCTTGTTTTATTATGCTTCCTAAATATATACATTCTTCATTATCAAAACACATAGTTATATTTTATTATTGAATATCATTTCTCTTCAATCTCTTCATTATATGTATATGACTTATATTTCAAATGAGATATACAAATAATAATTAAGTGAGATATAATATATCCCACACTACAAAAAAATAATTTTCCTAAATCTATAGATTAATCCTTTAAAGCGGAGAATCTCTTACTTTCCGCCTTTATCGGGACTAGATTTAGTTGGTTTAATAATGGATTCCGTTGGTTTTGGTCTTGGCATAGAAGCTCCATTCTTTAAATCGTTACCATCATCGTAAATCATCTTTACTGTTTTTGTTTTTTCACTGTTTCCCATATTTTATATTTTATAAGTTTATTGCTGCAAATATTATGATTAATAAAACACCTACTAACAGAAATATTACAGAAAGCAAATTTATTAGATTTATTCTTTTATTTCTTTTTATAATATTACATCTAACGTTATCTTCATCCTCAGGTTTTCCATTATCTAAGTCTTCAATCGTTTTTTGTGCATTTCTTTTTGAAGAAAGATGAGAAAATAGATTAGTAAAAATACAAATAATCAACAAAAACCAACCTATAATAAGTAACCATTTACAATTATTTATACTTACAAGAAATGATATAAATGAAAAAGAAATTGCTAATGCACCTGAAGCAATAGTCAGTATTTTTTTGTCAAAATCATCTTCGCTTTTGCTTACAATTTCTTGTATTTTATCTCTATATTCATCACTATAATCTGACATAGCTATTATAACTAAATTTATCTATTTATTAATTCCAAATACTTTTTCCTTTCTTCTTCATCACAATATTCAACAGCTGATTTTAAATCATAAAGAACTTTTGTAATAATATGTGAATAACATGTTTCTCTATCACTAAAATCAAAAGATTGGTCTTTATATTCAGTTTTCCTTAGTTCTTTAATTATACAATTATTATTATACTGAATGTAACCACAATATAAATCTGTTGGTTCATCAGTTTTAGCATCAACTACAAGAGAAGCACCAAAGTCTATCCCATATATATGTGTATAATCATTAATAGCTGCATAATAAGTTTTCTTTCGAAGTTTTATTTTCTCAATTTCGTCAATTATTCTATATCCTTTATTCTCATTTTTGAATTTTCGATAGCTTTTATCTACAAATTCAAAATTATCATTTTTCATAATGTTTATATTTTATTTTGAATATTAATTACTTCCCCTCTTTATCCGTCTCTTCTTTTTCAACTTTATTTCTATTAGCTTTAACTATTAGGAAAATGCCCAATATTACAAATATTACACTTCCAGCATTGAAACCATTTCTATAATATGCAAGACTTCCTAATACAATTAATACTATTCCAAATACTTTCATAATAGTTTAGTTTTTGAAGTTGCTAAATTACTAATAACATTTCATAAAATACACTTATATTAAATATTTTTTCAATTTATTTTTCAGTAAGCTTTTTCAATAGTGGCTTAGAATTTTTCGTCGTGCGGGATATGAACTATCACTCACAATATTAATATAAGGATTTATAATCATGAGCGGTCGGAAGATTTTTTTGGATATGCTTTCTCATAAACGTAATTTCTCATTTTTTTTGAATAATCCCATTTTTGTAA
>JAFNAR010000021.1 GCA_017860255.1 Bacteroidota bacterium
TACGGCAAATTTCCTCTTAATAATTGTCCAGTTGAACATAATTGTGTACGATTTACCTTTTATCATCGCGAGGTTTTTTGTTAAACATAATTGTGGATTATTTTGGAAAATTATTTTCCTCAATCTCACTATACAAAGATACTAAAAATATTTATATTGAGGATATTAAATAGTATTTATTTGCATTATTTTATAGTTAAATAATGTTAATATTGCATATTCAGAAAAAAGTGAATCATAATTAAAAATATGTCCTTCATAATTGAAAATATGTCCATCATATTTCCAAATATGTCCTTTATATTTTTGTATATGTCCATCATATTTTTCATTATGATTGACTTTTTTAATTAATGGTAATGATTAATGGTTAATGGTTAGTGATTGCCTGACACAGATTTTGTTTTTAATTACCCCTAACCCCTAAAGGGGAACAGAGAAATCATAAGCCAAGTCCCCTTCAGGGGATTTAGGGGTGTAATTTAGTATGAACAAATAGGATTCCCCTACATTATAAGTTAGACTATTTTATTGTATCATTAAATTGTGATTTTGTCAGGCTATCGTAAAGTATTCTCTGTTCTTTTGGCATGTTTTCAATGGCTTTTTCTATTTCTTTATTTGCTTTTTCATCCCCGTCAGTAAATACATTCTTATTTAAGTAATGTATTTCTCTTGCTATTTCTAAAAATAGAATAATAAAAATTGAAATAACAGCTATAACAATTATCTTAAATATCTTTTTCATAGTTATTTGTATTTAATTGTTATTCTTAAAGTCAAATACAATCCAATTGGAATAAAATTTAAATAATTCCCCATCAATGGATGATTTATTAGCTTTTAATAGAAGTCTATATTTTTCCTTTTGATTCGTTTTTGCAGGTTTCTTATCGGAGTAAATGACAATGTCAAATATGTCTTCTTCAGTTAATCTTGTTCTTATTCTTTTAATTTCTTTTGGTAATATGGAAATTACTAATGTACCTGAAAAATCAACTGGTTTACTAAAAATATCTCTATTAAACTTTATTGTATCATTTTTATAATTAAGCATCTCTAAATAAACAGATGTATAAAAAGTGTCTGATGAAATGTTTTTTATTTCAAAATCAATGGTATCATTTTTATATTCAATTAAATTGATATTTAAATGTTCTTCTTTATTCTGAGAATATAAATTAGTAAACGTTGAACATATAATTATTAAAAATAATATCTTTATTGTTCCCATTTCTTTTTTCGTTTCTTTAATTTCTAATTTAACTAATTAAATACAAGCCACAATTATATCTATCAATTTATTTTTTATAAAAACATATTCTATCCAACAATAGTCCATTTCCAAATCAATTCTTCCTTCTTTACATAATGAATCAAAGTAATAAATTAGTTCAATTCTATTTTTAGTACTATCAACTTCAATTTTATTAGGTTTTCCAAAAACCTTTTGAAATTCTGCTAAAGTACATTTTTCTAAATTATATTCTTTAATTAATTTCTCTGACAGTTCAAGACTTCTCTTTTTCAAACAACCAACGCTATCTTCCAACCAATCATTGCGATTATATTTTTTAAGATCGGTATTAGGTTTATCATTAAAGCAAAAATGCCACCAATTGCTGATAGATTTACCAGTTCGTTGAAAAATATTATGAGTTTGTTTGTATTCTGCTTTATGTACCCAATACGCTTCTTTTAATTGTCTGCTTTTCCTTAATGCCTTTTGATGTTTATAAGAAAGTCCAACTACATGATTCATATCAATATCGTAAACATAAGTTCCTTTTTTCTTATCTACATTTGCAATATAAAGAACTATTGTTGAAAACATTAAATCATAATCTAACTGTATTTTGTATTGTCTGTTAGTTATATTATTATTACCTTCTGTAAAATCTGAATATTCCAAATTCATTATTACTTTATTGTTTAATGGAGGATTTGATCCGAATTTTGAATATTCTTCCTTTTTTTCACATACTATTTCTCCAGTTTGATAATAAAAGTCTATTTTCTGTGTTTGGTTTAAAGTGTCAGTATATTCAAAATATCCTCTAATAACATTACTTTGGGGAATTCTTGCATCAATAAATATAACACAATTAATATTTTCATAACAATCTTTAGCACATTGAGAAAATACATTTGTGCTAAATAAAACACTTAATAGAACAAGTATAATTTTTTTCATAGTTGATTTTATATATCTGAAAATATTGTTTAATCATCAATTTCATTATAATTAGAGACTATTACAGTCCTGATTTTTTTCCTCCAAACCCATATTATTAAGCCTAATTTATCAAAATCATAAACCATTTGATTTTGTCCTCTATCATTTACCAAAAGATATATACTTTCCTTTTTGTCAGGTTCTTGATTGGAAATTGATAAAAAATCATCAAAATTCATATTTATTAAATTTTTATTTTTCCAAATGCATTCTTTTGTACACCTTATTGAATTAATTTTATTGTTCTCAACCCATAATGTAATTCCTGAATCATCAAACTGATAACTATCGTAAGGTATTTCATCTTCATTGTGATGTGTTATTCTATATGTAAGATTTATGTATTTCTTTATGTTATCCCCAATATGAAATATACCAATAGATTTATTGGGAATCAAAATTGCTTCATTCATAAGTTTATCATTCTGTTGTATATGAATATAATTATCACAAGACTAAATTATTAAATAATTGATCATTAAGCATTTTATTTGTGTTTATAAGTGTGAAAATCTCCAAATCTCAATTCATCATATTGTACTACTTCTTCAGCTAAACTAATAAGTTCATTTCCTAAATTAAAATTTTTATTTCTTTCACTAAAAAGCTCTATCTCTGCAATTTCAACAAAATCTAACTCTAATTCGTCAATAGATATTTTTACCTTTTCAATAAATTCATCTCTATTTTTAGCTAAAGCCAAAACATTTACAAAAGCTCCTAATGAATTACCTAATACCCCCTTCCTTGATCGAGTTGAAACTTCCAATAATCCAATCCAAACGTTTTCTTTATTCATGATTTTGATAATGAATGTATTTATTTTCCACTCCAAATTTAGAAATATTTTTTTAATCTGCAATAACTTATATTTTTATTTTTTGGGAAGTGCAGTTTTGTTGTTGTAATTTAAAAGTTAAAATTAATCGTTAACCATTAACCCCTAACCCCTAACCATTAATCACCAATCATTTACCATTAACCATTAATCATTAACCCCTAACCATTAATTTTTTTACTATCTTTGCACCGAATTTAAAAACTTTTTATTTTAGTAACGTAATGATTAAGCTTAATCTAACTGATGTTTTTCAACCTAAACTTTTTAAAATAATAAAGCAAAGGGCCTATTCTAAGGAATTATTTATTCAAGATTTTATTGCTGGTATTATTATTGGTATCGTGGCCATTCCTTTGGCTATTGCCTTTGGTATTGCTTCAGGGGTTTCTCCTCAGCAAGGTTTGATAACTGCCATTATTGGTGGGTTTTTGGTGAGTTTTCTTGGTGGCTCTCATGTGCAGATTGGAGGTCCTACTGGAGCTTTCATTGTTATTATTGCTGGCATTATTGCTGAGTTTGGTTTCACTGGGTTAATTATTGCCACTGTTTTGGCTGGTATTATGCTTATTTTGATGGGACTTTTGAAATTGGGAGATGTTATTAAGTTTATGCCTTTCCCTATCATTGTGGGTTTCACTTCTGGTATTGCTGTAACCATTTTCTCCACTCAGATTAAGGATTTCTTTGGTCTTACTGCTGTGGGTGGTGGTGAACTTAGTGTGCCTTCTGAATTTTTGAGCAAGTGGGCTGTGTATTTTGAAAATTTATCTACCATAAATCCTTGGGCTACTTTGCTGGCTGTTTTGACTATTGTTATTATTATTGTCTGGCAAAAGTTCATTAAGAAAATTCCTGGCAGTATTGTTGCCATTATTGTTTGTACTTTGATTGGTATGTTGTTGAAGAATCAGTTTGGTTTGGATATTGAAACTATTGGAAGTAAGTATCCTGAACTTTCTGGTGGTTCTCCTCTTCCTAAGCCTGTTACTCCAAATATTGACATGCATGCTGTCCGTTTGTTGATTTCTCCTGCTTTCACCATTGCAATGCTTTGTGCTATTGAGAGTTTGCTTTCGGCTATGGTGGCTGACGGTGCAACTGGTAAGAAACATCATTCCAACACTGAGCTTATTGGTCAGGGTGTGGCTAATTTGGTTGTTCCTTTCTTTGGTGGTATTCCTGTTACTGGAGCTATTGCAAGAACTATGACTAACATTAATAATGGTGGAAAAACTCCAGTGTCTGGTATTGTTCATGCTGTTTTCTTATTGCTTATTTATCTTTTCTTGATGCCATTGGCTGCTTATATTCCTTTTGCTTGTTTGGCAGGTATTTTGGTTGTGGTGGCTTATAATATGAGTGAGTGGAGAAACTTTAAGGCTTTGCTTAAAAACCCTTTTACTGATGTTATTGTGCTTTTGGTTACTTTCTTTTTGACTGTTATATTTGACTTGACAATTGCTATTGAAATTGGTCTTTTGATTGCTGCCATTTCATTTATTAAGCGTGTTATGGAAACTTCTCAAATCAAGGTTATTGAAACTGAAGTTGCAAGAACTGAAAACCCTGAAGACAGTGATATTGAATATACTAAACTGAATAAGAATTTGGAAGTTTATGAAATTGATGGACCTTTCTTCTTTGGTATTGCTAACAAGTTTGATGAAATTAACTACGAAATTAAGCAAAAACCTAAGGTGAGAATTATCAGAATGAGAAAAGTTCCTTTCATTGATTCAACTGGTATTAAGAATTTGGGTAATTTGTGCAATCGTTCCAAGAAGGAAAAGATTCAAGTTATTCTTTCTGGTGTTACTCCTGAGGTGTATGCTACTTTGGAAAAGAGTGGTTTTGTGGATAAGCTTGGCAGAGAGTTTATTTTCGACCATATCACTAAGGCTATGGATAAGGCTAACGAGTTGCTTAAATAATATATATAAAAAACAAATAATCACTTGTTGATGAAAGACTTGATATGGTATTTTGTTTTGACTCTGATTGTTTTGGGACTTGTTGTTCTGGGACTTTTCTGGGGAAGTGTGGATGTTAGCTCTTTGGATGAAAATTCAATTTACATTATAAAAAACATTCGCCTTCCAAGGGTCATTATGAGTCTTTTGTGTGGAGCTGGATTGGCTGTTTGTGGTTCTGCCTATCAGTCCATTTTCCAAAATCCTCTCTCCGATCCTTATATTTTGGGTGTGTCCTCTGGAGCTTCTCTTGGGGCTGCTGTTGCCATTATTTTGGGGTTAGAGTCTTTCTTCTTCGGCATTGGTGGTTTTGCTTTTCTGTTTGCTTTGGCAACGGTTTGGATTATTATTAAAATTGCTTCCGTTGGCAATCGACTTCATACTACCACTTTGCTTTTGGCTGGTATCAGCATTAACTTTTTGATTGCTGCCCTTATTGCCATTCTTATGGTTTTGAACAGCGAGAACATGGATAAGATTATTTTCTGGACTATGGGCTCAATGAGTGCCACTAAGTTTTCGGATTTGTGGATTGTGTTTGTGTTTGTTTTGATTGGCATTATTGCCATAAGACTTTACGCAAGGGAGCTCAACGCCATTTTGACTGGAAACGAAAGTGCAAGGAGTTTGGGTGTTAATGTGGAAAGAACTAAAAAGGTTATTTTG
Organism: Bacteroidota bacterium; assembly: GCA_017860255.1. GTDB lineage: Bacteria > Bacteroidota > Bacteroidia > Bacteroidales > P3 > UBA10566. The sequence goes on from JAFNAR010000021.1 coordinate 5,714, forward strand.
CTTTTCTCCACTCTTATGATTGGTATTATTGTGGCTAAGAGTGGTGTTATTGGATTTGTTGGACTTATTGTTCCTCACATTGTTAGAATATTGGTTGGGTCTGATAACAGAAGAATTATTCCTTTTTCAATTTTTGGAGGTATGATATTCATGCTTCTGGCAGATATTCTTTCAAGGGTTTTGATTGCTCCAAGCGAATTGCCTGTGGGTAGCATAACTGCTTTGATTGGTTCTCCTTTCTTTATCTATCTTCTTTATAATGCTAAGAAACAACTTAACCCTTAAGATATTATGGAAGAAAAAGATGTGATTTTAGAGGTTAAGAATATCTCCTATTTTGTAAGGGAAAAGAAGATTATTGAGGATATTAGTTTTTCACTTAAAAGAGGTGGTTTCTATTGTGTTATAGGCACCAATGGTAGTGGGAAAACTACTTTACTGAAGTCTATTACAAATAATGTTGAGCTAAATGCTGGTGATGTTAAGGTTAATGGAAAACCTATAAAGAAATACTATCCTAAACAACTGGCTAAGGAGCTTTCCATTGTTTGGCAACATAATGAGTTTCTGTTCGATTTTTCTGCTTTTCAAGTTGTAATGATGGGACGAATGCCCTATCAAAAACTTCTACAAGCTGACTCCGAAAAGGACTTGAAAATTGTTCAAGAGGCTATGGAAAAGACCAATACATGGCACTTAAGAAACAGATCAATTAAACAGCTTAGCGGTGGTGAGTTGCAACGCATTATGATTGCAAGAGCTTTGGCTCAGGAAAGCCCTTTAATGCTGTTGGATGAACCTATTTCGTCTTTGGATATCAGACATCAATTTGATGTTATGGAGCTTTTAAGAAAGATTAATCGTGAGAATGGAACAACAATTTTCATTATTCTTCATAACCTTTCTCTTGCGTTGAAATATAGTGATGAAATTATAACCCTGAAGGATGGTCATCTGGTGCATTTTGGCAAGACAAGAGATATAATTAACAAGGAGAATATTCAAAATCTCTTTAATGTTGATGCTGAGATTATTGACAAGGATAATATAATAATCAATAAATAAACTTTTTCATTTTTGACTATGCAAATTAATCTTAAATACTTTGGCTTTGTTTCTCTCCTGCTCCCCTTCCTTTTCTTCTCCTGCAACAAGACTCAAGACACTAAGCCTAATTGTGTTATCTCACAAAAGAATCCCTTAAAGAAAACTCCAGTGAAGGTGGTTTCTGTTTCTCCTGCGGTTACGGAAATTCTTTTTGCTTTGGATTGTGGTGACAGATTGATTGGGAGAACAGATTTTTGCAATTATCCTCCTGAGGCTAAAAACATTAAATCAATTGGAGGAATAAATAATACCAATTTGGAAGAGGTAATTAAACTTAAACCCGATTTGGTTATAACCTCATCAATTTTCACTAAAAAGATGTTTCAAACAATTGAAGATGCTGGCATACCAATTATCTCTTTCAGGGAGACAAACACCATTGAAGGCTTGTATGAAACAATTGAAATGCTAGGTGAAGTGATGGATAAGGAAACTAAAGCTAAAAACTTAATTGACAGTTTTAAAGAGGATTTAAAAAATGTGAAGATTAAGCGTGACAGTGTTCAAAAATTAAGAAAAACTACCACCTTACCTAAGGTTTATTATGTTGTTGGTTTTGGACAAATGGGCGACTTTTCAGCTGGGAAAAATACTTTTATTAATGAAATTATTACCCTTGCTCAGGGAGATAATATTGCAAAGGAAAGTCTTAACTGGTCATTTTCCAAGGAAGAGATTTTTGCAAATCAACCTGACTATATTTTCATAAGAAAAGAGGATTCTGCTCAATTTGTAAAAACTCACCCCTACACTCAACTGAAAGCTGTTAAAGAAAACAAAGTGTTTGGGATTGAAAGTAACCTTATGGATATTCTTTCACCAAGAACAATTAAGGCTATTGAATTTATTTCTGAGAAGATTTCTGATTAATTATTTTAAATTTCACTGGACTTCCTTCGTTCAGTCCCAAAAGTGCCGAGGCATTGCCTTTGTTGATTGCCAATTGAAGGTGATTGGTGGATGAAACTGTTAGAACTGGAGTGTTTTCCCTTACATTATCGTAGGCATGGGATATTGCATTTATGCTAAATCCTTCCAATTTCAATTCAAATCTCTTATCGGTTATGCACTTGGTAAATTCATCTATGGTTATGTTAAGGAATATGTTGCCATAGCTGTCTATATGAAATACTGTACAAAGAATTGCATCCTGGTATATTGTTGCATTCATTGTGGTTTTCTTCACAAAGGCAGTCATCTTATAGCCAAATTCTTCAATATTTGAATTGTAAGAAATCAGGGCTGCCACCTTGCAAAAGAGATCAAAGGCTGAAAAGGTGTAATAGTTAGATTCCTGAAAGACATTGGTTATGCCTATAATTTCCTGAACTTCCAGCCCATCAAAAATTATACTTGGCATTCCATTATCGGTGCAAATAAAATACTGATCATTATATTTGATTACAACATGCTGATACTGCTTTTGCGTATTTTCAGAACAGTGTACATCAATTATATGAATGGTTGATTTAGGAAAGCCCAAACATGCATTTCTAACAATAAAAGCGCCCTGCATTATGTCAAACTTATTGATTTGATGTGTTATATCAACAACATTACAATCATCAATAGTTGAATAGAGCTTGCCTTTTACTGCTCCAACATAATGGTCAGAAATACCCCAGTCGGTTGTTAGAGTTACAATTTGCATCTATTTCTAAATCTTTATATTTTTATTTATGCAAAAGTAATAATAATAAATAATAATCCATAGTCATAGCTCAAAAAAACTTATTAACACCCAAAAGCATCATTTTATTGAATATTTTTCAGTCTGATAATCCGCAACTTAATAATAAAAAATATTTTTCTACAATCTTTTCACTTACTTTTTATGTTTTTTGATTGTTTATATTTGTGTAATTTGAAAATTGAAATTTTAAAAAAAAATAAAGATATTTAATTGTTGCGAAATAATAAGATTTAATTTTTAATGTGTTTGTTAAAATAAGAAAGGGTTATCTTTAATTAGATAGCCTTTTTCTTTCTCCCATAAAGTCTTGCGTAATATTTCCTATTTATCTTTTTTTAAAAAAAGTTATTTTTTTTATTTTTTCACCTACATTTTTACAACTTTAGGTGTTTGTACTGATATAAACGAAAAAGTTTAATCTTAAAAACAATTCTACTATGAAAAAATTATTTTTAGTTGTTATTGCATTTTTATTTGCAATAAATTTCAGTTCTAAAGCAGAAGACTTTTCTGCTGTAAATAATGGAGGTACTATTTATTATAATATCACCTCAACTGTTTATCCTTACACTGCTTCGGTAACTTATAAAAGTGGTGCTAACAGTAATTATAATGGAAATGTTGTCATTCCTGATTCGGTGTCTTATAATGGGCATTACTATAAAGTTACTTCTATTGGTAATCAAGCTTTTTCTGGTTGCAATGCTGTACTTTCAATAAATATTCCTAAATCTGTTACTTCTATTGGTGATCAAGCATTTAATCAATGTTACAGTTTAACTTCAATAAATATTCCTGACTTTGTTACTTCAATTGGTAAACTCGCTTTTAGTCAATGCGGAAACATAACCTCAATTACAATTCCAAACTCTGTTACTTTAATAGATGAAGGGGCTTTTATGAATTGCTCAAGATTAGCTTCAATAAGAATTCCAAACTCTATTACTTCAATTGAAAGCAATACTTTTGCAAATTGCAGTGAATTAACTTCAATAATAATTGGAAGCTCTGTTGATTCAATTAGTAATTGGGCTTTTTATGGTTGCAGTGGATTAACTTCAATTCGTTGTTTAGCTACAACTCCTCCAGTTTTAGGAAGTGATGTTTTTCAAAATGTTGATACAACAATAAATCTTTTTGTTCCTACCGCTTCTATTCCTTTATATCAAGCAGCAGACCAATGGAAAAACTTCTACAATATTCATTCTTTAAAATTAGACAATATTACAAGTACTAAGAATGTTGATGTTTTAATCTACCCTAACCCAGCACAAGATAAAGCAAAAATAAGGATTGATAATTTAGACTCTAAGGCTGATATTATTGTTCTGGATATTTTGGGTAAAGAAGTTAAAAGAGAAGTTATTGCAAAAGGAATTAAAGAATTGGAACTTAATGTTAGCGATTTACCAAAAGGTATTTACAACATTGTAATCTTTAACGATACTATAAATCAAACAAAGAAACTTGTTGTTTCGAAATAATTAGTCATAATTTTCAATGTGTTTGTATATAAGAAAAGGTTATCTTTAATTAGATAGCCTTTTTCTTTTGCACATAAAGGCTTGCGTAATATTTCCTATTTATCTTTTTTAATTTTTAATTTCTTTTCACTTACTTTTTTATGATTTCGGTTGTATATATTGATATAAAAGAAAAGTTTAATCATAAAAAAACAATCTATTATGAAAAAAACATTATTAGTTCTATTAACAATTGTTTTTGCATTTAACTTAAACACTAAAGCAGAAGACTTTTCTGCAGTATATAATGGAGATACTATTTATTATAATATCACCTCATCTGTTTTTCATTTTACTGCATCAGTAACTTTTAAAGGGATTGATTTATACTCTTATTCAAATGAATATAAAGAAAGTATAATCATTCCTGATTCTGTGTTTTATAATGCAAATTATTATTTAGTTACATCAATAGATGATTATACATTTTCTGGTTGTGATAGTTTAACTTCAATAAATATTCCAAACTCTATTACTAAAATTGGTAATGCTGCATTTGGAAATTGTGCTGGATTAACTTCAATAATTATTCCAAATTCTGTTATGTCAATTGGTAATCAAGTTTTTTCTCAATGTATAAATTTAACCTCAATAACAATTCCAAATTCTGTTACTTCAATTGGAGATAGTTTTTTTGCTTTTTGTGTTGGATTGACTTCAGTTAATATTCCTAATTCTGTTACTTCTATTGGTGATTGGGTATTTAATGGATGTACTGGATTAACTTCAATAACAATACCTAATTCTGTTACTTCAATTGGTCGAGGAGCTTTTTGGGAATGTTCCAGTTTAAAATCTATAATATTACCTAACTCAGTAACTTCTATTGAAAATAGTGCTTTTCATGATTGTTCAAGTTTAAGTTCAATAACAATTCCAAGTTCAGTAACTTCTATTGGCAGTAGTGCTTTTGAAAATACTCCATGGTATAATTCAAAACCTGATGGATTAATTTATATTAATAATGTATTATATTCATATAAAGGCATAATGCCTGAAAATACAACTATTAATATACAAGAAGGAACTAAAAGTATTGTAGGATTGGCTTTTTCTGGATGTAGTGGATTAACTTCAATTACTATTCCTAACTCTGTAACATCAATAGGTGCTAACACTTTTATGGATTGCAATAGATTAACCTGGATAATTATCCCTGACTCAGTTACAAATATTGGTAGTGGTTTGTTTTGGGGTTGTAGTGAATTAATCTCTGTACAAATTCCAAATTCTGTTACTTTAATTAAAGATATGGCATTTTTCTATTGTGATAAATTAACTTCAATAACAATTCCAAGTAATGTTGATTCAATTGCTTTTTTGGCTTTTAGTAATTGCACTGGATTAACTTCAATAACTTGTTTAGCTGTTACACCACCAAGTTTAGGTTTTGATGTTTTTCTAAATGTTGATAAATCAATTCCTCTTTATGTTCCTACCGCTTCTATTCCTTTATATCAAGCAGCTGACCAATGGCAAGACTTTAATATTCTTCCTTTAGCTTTAGATGATATAGAAAGTGATAAGAACATTGAAGTTTTAATTTATCCTAACCCAGCAAAAGATAAAGCAAAAATAAGGATTGATAACTTAAACTCTAAAGCTGATTTTATTGTTTTAGATATTTTGGGTAAAGAAGTTAAAAGAGATGTTATTGCTAAAGGTACAAATGAATTAGAGCTTAATATTAGTGATTTACCAAAAGGTATTTATAATATTCTAATTGTGAATGAAAGTATAAATCAAACAAAGAAACTTATTATTGTGAAATAATTAGTCATAGTTAAATTAATAATGTAAATGAGAAAGGGTTATCTTTTATTAGATAGCCTTTTTCTTTTGTACATAAAGGCTTGCGTAATATTTCCAATTTATCTTTTTAAAAATAAGATTATTTTTTTTAATCTTTTCACTTACTTTTTTATAATTTTGGGTGTTTATATTTTTATAAATTGAGAAAAGTGTAATCATTAAAATCTAAAATATTATGAAGAAATTATTATTAGTTGTTTTTGTTTTTACAACTTTATTACCTTTTATTGGTAATTCACAGACTATTTATAAATTAGACACTGTTTATAATCATAGAACTGTTTTTAATTGTGATGCTATTTTAATAGATAATGGAGGAAGTTATTTAAATTACTCCAATTCTATTGATTATTGGACTTCGTTTTGTCCTTCTTATTCAAATAAGAGAATGAAGATTAATTTCAGTGATTTTGATATTCATCCAAGCGATAGAGTTGAAATTTACTTTGGAGTTGGGATTAATGGTAATGCTTATATAGAAAATCCTCAGCAACCTTATTTTACCAATCAGGAACTTTTGGGAAAAGAGATTATGGTTCCATTAACTGATTCAAGTGGATGTTTAACTGTTCGTATTGTTAGCGATTCGGCTCTTAACTCCACTGGATTAAAAGCAAATATCACTTGCATTGATCGTTGCCAAACTCCAATTGCTGATTTGGATACCTTCTTTATCAAATACAGTGTTTATGACACCACAAATCAAGCTATGAATGTTTTTGTTAATAATGTTTATGATACCATTTTCAACGTTATAGACAGTACTTTTAGGATTATACATTATAAGGCTGTTGATTTTTGTGAGGGTGATTCTATTGTTTTTGTTGCAAAACCTTCATTCCCTGAAAACAATGCTCCTTATACTCAAAACATTGGTTCTTGCATATTTAATTGGGATTTTGGCGATGGAACAACTAAAACTGTTTATGGCTCAAATATGGTTGGTCATAAGTTTACTCTATATAATGTTAATATTGTTAGATTAGTTGTTACTGATACTAATCAAATGTGTAATAGCGTAAATAATTTGGAAATTAGAGCAAGAAAAAGCTTCAATCCAATTAGATCTATGCTTGACACCATTATTCTTTGTTCTGGAAATACATTCAATTATTGGGTGGGTTATGGAAATAATTACGATTTACGTCTTTCCACAAATAGAATTGATAGGGCTTATGAATATGATAGCTTATCATTTATTCCTGATGGTCCTAATTGTTGGTTACCTTGCTTAGAGGCTAAATTAAATATTTATGATTTTATTGAAGGTTCAACAATAAGAAGTTCAAATGATATTTTAAGTGTATGTTTGAATATTGAGCATTCTTTTGTTGGGGATTTAAGCATGGAACTTGTTTGTCCTAATGGTTCAAGCACTGTATTAAAACATTTTACATACTCAGGTGGAGCGTATCTTGGACAAGCTTTCGATCACAGTAGTGGTTGTGACCCGAATAATCCTGAAAATGCTGCAGGTATTGGCTGGAACTATTGCTTTTCTAATCATTTACTTAATGGTCAAAGAGGAGTTATAAATGGAACAGGTATGGGCTCTCCTATTGACTCCACTCACATTGATATACAAAGTGGTTATTTCCAAACTCCTGTTCAAAATGCAACAAGTATGGCCAGTGGATGGGAAACTGTTGATTTGAATGGTTTTTCAAACCTTATTGGATGTCCTATAAATGGTGATTGGACAATAAGAATATGCGATTATTGGGGAATTGATAATGGATATTTATTCTCTTGGAATATTGAATTTGCTGAAAATAGTTCAATTGATTATCAAAATACTACAACTATCAGTAATGTTACTATGAGTGGTGCTTATGTTAGCAGTCAATCAGATAGCTTATTTACAATAACATCTCCTTTGAGAATTGATCCAAATATATCTAATATTTACACTATTAATATAGTTGATAATATAGGTTGTGCTTGGGATACTTCATTATATTTAAACTTAGTTCAAACTCCAATTGTAACTCTTGGTAATGATACTACCATTTTTGAACCAATAACTATTTTTTCTCCAACAAGTTTTGAATATTATCACACCTACCTTTGGCAACCTACTCAACAAACTTCCTCAAGCATAACAACTCCTGATATTTTGGAATGCGACTCAACAATTAATTATTCTCTTCAAGTATTTAATAGAAATCCTCTAATAACATGCATTGGATATGATGATATAAATATTACAATTAACCCTACTCCTACTATTCCAATAAATCTTGATGCTCAAATTAATATTTCTCAAAACAATATTATTCTAACTTGGGAATCTCAAGCTATGAAATATGATATTTATAGAAATGAAGTTTACTATTCAACTACCACTTATCCTATTTTTATTGATCCAAATGTTGTTCAAGGTGAAAACTATTGCTATAGAATTAAAGCAATAAATAATTCTTGCGAAAGTGAATTTAGCGAAACTTTATGCAAAAACTTTATTGGACTAAACTCAATAAGCAAAAATGAACCATTAATCACTCTTTATCCTAACCCAGCAAAAAGTACAACTACTCTTAAAGTTGAAGGATTGGAAGATATGGCTAATGTTTCTCTTTACGACCTAAGCGGTAGAATAATTAAACAATTAAAACTATATCCTGATCAAAAAGAATTGGAAATAGACCTTAATAATCTTTCTGATGGGGTTTACAATGTTAGAATAGAAAATAATGATTTCAATAAAGTAAAGAAACTTGTTATTACAAAATAATTAGTTGTAATTTTTTTCAATTTAGTAAAAAGGTTATCTTTAAAAGGATGACCTTTTTCTTTTGTAATAAAAGCAAGAGTAATATTTTCCATACTATATTTATAAAAATATGTTTTTTCTATCTGTTCACTTACTTTTTTATAATTCTGGATGTTTATATTTATATAAATAAGAAAAGTGTAATCATTGAAACCAATATATTATGAAGAAATTATTATTAGTTATTTTTGCTTATGCAAGTTTATTACCAATGGTTGGTTATTCACAATCTCATATAATCAAATTAGATAGTGCTTCTAACCAAATAACTGTAATTAATTATTATTGTGATATACTTTTAATTGATAATGGAATAAGTAATTCAAATTACTCCAATAACTCAGATTATTGGACTGCGTTTTGTCCTCCCTATTCCATTAATAGAACAAAGATTAGCTTTAATGAATTTGATATTCATCCAAGCGATAGAGTTGAAATTTACTATGGTGTTGGGATTAATGGTAATGCATATATAGAGAATCCTCAGCAACCTTATTTCACTAATCAAGAACTTTTGGAAAAAGAAATTTTGGCATCATTAAGTGATACAAGTGGTTGTTTAACTGTAAGAATTGTTAGCGATTCTACTCTTAATGCTACTGGTTTTAAAGCAAATATCTCCTGTGTTGAACGTTGTCAAATTCCAGTTGTTGATTTAGATACTTTCTTTATTAAATATAACTCAACAGGTCAAGCTACTAATGTTGCTGTTAAAGATATTATTGATACCATTTATAATATTTCTGATAATACATATACTGCTAACCATTTTAAGGCACTTGATTTTTGTGAAGGTGATTCTGTTGTAATTTTTGCTAAACCTTTATTCCCTGAAAATAATTCTCCCTTTACTCAAAGCATTAGCACTTGCATATTTAACTGGAATTTTGGTGATAGTGTTACTCAAACTGTTAATGGTTCAAATATGGTTAGCCATAAGTTTAATAATAATATTAGTTTTGTTCAGCTTAAAATAACTGATATAAACCAAATGTGTAAAAGTACCAATAATTTGGATCTAAGAGCAAGGAAAAGCACCAACCCAATTAGATCATTACTTGACACCATAAATATTTGTTCTGGAACTACATTTAACTATAATGTAGGTTATGAAAATGGAAACGATTTAAGACTTTATTCAAGTTATAATAATCGTACTTTTAGATATGACAGCATTTCTTTTATTCCTGACGGCCTAAATTGCAGCATGCCTTGCTTAGAAGCTAAAATTACAGTAGATGCATTTCCTTCAGGTTCAAAAATAACAAATGTAAATGATATTTTAAGTGTTTGTATAAATATTGAACATTCTTTTATTGGTGATTTAAGTATGGAGCTTGTTTGTCCTAATGGTACAAGTACTGTATTAAAACATTTTACTAATTCAGGTGGTGCATATCTTGGATCACCTATAGATGATATTAATTCTACAAGTCCATGCAATCCTCTTGCTAATCCTGCTGGTGTTGGTTGGAACTATTGTTTCTCTAATCAATTGCTTGACGGTGCAAAAGGTGTTATAAGTGGGACCTCTATGGGCTCCCCTATTGATTCAACTCATATTTCAACTGGAGCAGGTTATTTCCAAACACCAACTCAAAGTGTTGCAATTTTACCAGGAGGATGGGGAATAGTTGATTTAAATGGATTTTCAAATCTTATTGGTTGCCCTTTAAATGGCGATTGGAAAATAAGGATATGTGACTATAGGAGTATTGATAATGGATATTTATTTTCTTGGAATTTGGAATTGTCTCAAAGTGGTTCAATTGATAATCAAAGTTCTCCTATTGTTAATAATGTTTTAATGAATGGTGCTTATGTTATTGGTATTCAAGACTCAATTTTCACAATATCAACTCCTGTGCAAATTGACACAAATGTGTCAAACATTTACAAAATAAATTTGTTTGATAATTTTGGTTGTACTTGGGACACTTCATTCTATTTAAATATTCTTCAAACTCCAATTGTTAATCTTGGTCAAGACACTTCTATTTTTGAACCAATAACTCTTTATAGTCCAACAAGTACAGTTGATAATTACACATATTTCTGGCATCCTGCTTTAGATACAACTACTTATTCAAGCTTTACAACTCCAGATATTTTAACTTGTGACTCAACAATTAATTATTCTGTTGATGTTTATAATAATAATCCACATATATATTGTCATGGATATGATGATATTAATATTACTTTTAACCCTACTCCTACAATTCCAATAAATATTGATGCTCAAATAAATATTCCTGAAAACAATATTATTCTAACTTGGGAATCTCAAGCTATGAAATATTATATTTATAGAAATGAAATCTATATTGCGACCACAACATTTCCAATCTATGTAGATCCTAATTTAGTTCAAGGTGAAGACTATTGTTACAGGATTAAAGCAATAAATAATTCTTGCGAAAGTGAGTTTAGCGAAACTTTATGCAAAAACTTTATTGGATTAAACTCTATAAGCAAAAATGAGCCATTGATTACTCTTTATCCTAACCCTGCAAAAAGTACAACTACTTTAAAAGTTGAAGGTTTAGAAGATATGGCTAATGTTTCTCTTTACGACTTAAGGGGTAGAATGATTAAGCAATTGAAGCTTTACTCTGATCAAAAAGAATTGAAGATAGACCTTAATAATCTTTCTGATGGGGTTTATAATATTAGAATTGAAAATAATGATTTCAAAAAAATAAAGAAACTTGTTATTGCAAAATAAAATTAGCCTTACTAATAAACTTATTCTCAAGTAGGTTATAGCTTTTTAATTAGAAATTATTATAATATATTTCTCTCTATCTTATTATTTTAGTGGAAGTTAATTATTTTTAAGATTTATGATTGCATTTTTTTATCTAAAAAATAGTTATTGCATTATTTTTTTTGTAATATTGCACTCATACTTAGGGGCTTAAAATGGGGTTCATCCCTAAGTCTTTTTTAATAATATATAGAACTCTGAATAATAAAGCTGCAGGCAACAGTTTAAATACTGCCAAAAATATGATGAATGCAAAATTATTACAACTTTTAAAAAAACTGCACATCTATATTTTCATTGTGGCGGTTGGAGCAGTTGGAGTTTATTCTTGTACAGATGAAGAAGATCCAATTGTTAAACCTACAGCACCAGTACTAAGCAATTACTTTGCTATTCAAAATTCAACTGTTGCTCAAGGTACAATCCCTTCTAATCCAAGTGGAGTAAGTTTAGGTGAAGTGGTTATTAACAGCACTGCTATTGCTGGAGGTTCCTCTCATGTTACTATAACAAGTGATAACGATATTCAAAAATTATATGTAAGTATTAAAGGTTCAAATCAGTATTATACAATCACTCCTAATCAAACAAAGAGTAATGCTTTTGAATTTATTATTCTTTTAAGCCAATATCTTAATCAAAATTTTGAAATTCAAATTTCTGCTCTTTTAGGAGATGGAACAATTACTTCTCTTTATTCAGCACCAATTATTTACCATACTGCTGGTACTGGTGGTACTGGTGGATTGCAAGTTAGTCTTTCTTTCAACAATGAAAAAGATGTTGACTTATATGTTATTCAACCTGATGGTACAATAATATTTTATGGTAATAAGGGAGGTCATATTTATGATTCAATTTCTCAACAATATGTTTACTATTGGGGATTGGATTTAGACTCAAATCCTGGATGTAATATTGATAGTATCAACAATGAAAATGTTTTCTATCCTGACTCTCTTGTTCAAACAGGAACTTATCAAGTTTGGATAAATATGTATCAAAATTGTGATACTTCTATTGCTACTACTTGTGTAGTTACTGCAAATTATGCTTCTCAACTAATTACTCCAACATTTGGTGTTAATCCTTCAACTCACATTTTCCCTATTGGTGAACCAACCAATCAAATAGGAAGTGATACAACTGGAGCTGTTAAAATTATGGAATTTAATATTACTAATGGTTCATCAACTGGAAGTAAGAAAATTTACAAACCTTATTTAACAGAATCAGCAAGAATGAAACTTGATATGGCTCATAGGAGGAGATAGTTAAATAATATCATTCTCTAAATCTAAAATCACATTGTAAATCAATTAGGATTTTAGACTTAAAAGAAAAGGTAAAGTGTTTATGATTAAAACATTTTACCTTTTTTTGTTTATATATACTCAATGAAACTTTGTTTTAATCAAATAGAATCAAGTAATAATCTACTGAAATCAAGTTTTAATTTACTAAAATAAGGTTTCACTCTTCACTTATCACTCTCCCCAAAAAAACATCAATCATAATGAAAAATATAAGGGACATATACAAAAATATAAGGGACATATTTACAAATATAAGGGAGATAAATAAAAATATAAGGGATATATTTTCAATTATGATTGTGTTTTTTTTGAAAGTTTAGTTATTTAGGTGTTTTTTCGTTTAGGTATTTAAGGAGCTTAAAGATTTTAAAGTCCTTAATGCCCTTATTTTATTTTACCGCAAACGAAGTTTTATTATTTGACAATAAGTATTAAATCAAAACTTAACTATAGAAAGAAAAATAAAGTTCCTACACTAATTATTATCCATAGGGTTATTCCTAATAGGAAGGATCTAAGCCCTGCTGTTTTTAAGTCTTCAATAGAGAAGGATGTTCCTATTAAAAACAATGCCAAAACCATTCCTTTCTTTCCTAACCAATTAATATGATTGTAGGTTTCTTGATATTGTGGTAATAAATAAGCAATAATAATTGCAATTACGAAATAAAGTATAAACCAAGGTATTTTTATTTTATTGGATTTATTTTCTTTACGATTTAAAAACAAAACCAAAAAAGAAAGTGGAATTATCCAAAGTGTACGGGTTAGTTTTACAGTTGTTGCCACTTCTAAAGCTTCTTTTCCATAGGCTGCTCCTGCTCCAACAACGCTTGAAGTATCGTGAATTGCTATTGCTGACCAATAACCAAAGTTTTCTTGACTCATGTTAAGTGCTTGCCCTATAACTGGAAATACAAAGAGTGCAACAGTATTTAATACAAAAATTACTGTTAAAGCAAAGGTAATTTGATTGTTTTTGGCATCAATTATTGGTGAAACTGCTGCTATGGCACTTCCTCCACAAATTGCTGTTCCAGACGAAATAAGCATTGTGGTATTTTTATCTACTTTATATAGATAACCCAAACCCATTCCAAAAAGGAAGGTTAAAAACACTGAGGCTGCTGTTAATAAAACTCCTGTTTGAGAAGTTTCAATAACTTTTTCGAGACTCATTCCAAATCCCATTAGTACAATTGACCATTGCAGGATTTTAGAAGTGTATTTCTTAATTTCGTATGGTTTTTCTATTTTTAATAATGTTAATAGTATCCCTGCTGCTAATGCTATTGGTGCTGTAAAGAACGGCATTAAACATAGGAAAGGTATAACATAATAAAGAACTGATAGTTTTTTCATATTGTTATATTTTATAGTTTAATGGCTGCAAAATTACAACTTATTTATGACTTCTTATAATCTCCTGGAGTTATTCCAGTTTGGTGCTTGAAATACTTGCAAAAGAATGATTGTGATGCAAAGTTTAGATAATCGGCGATTTCTTTTATTGTCATTTCGGAGTATTTTAAGAGTGTTTGAGCTTCCAAAATAACATACTGATCTATCCACTCAGATGCTGATTTAGCTGAAGTTTCTTTAATAAGTTTGGAAAGATATTTTGGAGTAATATTTAATTTATCTGCATAGAATCCTACTGAACGTTCTGTTTGGTGATAATCATTTAAAAGAGTCATAAATTGTTCAAAGAGCAGAGTTTGTCTCATATTTTGACTAATACTTAGTTTTGAATCAATTGCATTTGACTTATGAAGCCCATCCATTAGTGCATAGCAAACTGCAGAAACTAATCCTTGAACAACTTCCAATTTATGTGAAATGTTTGGCGACTTAATTATTTGCTTTGTGAGGTTAAAAAATTTGTTGTAAAGTTGTATGTATTCTATTTCAAGTGCTTGACAGGATTGATTATGTACTTGCATATAGAGGGGAAGTATGTTTTTAGTATCAATATGAATGCTTTTCATAAATTGAGTGGAAACAACAATTACTTTTGCATTAAAATTATTGGTATAATCTATTTGAATTATGTTGCTTGGTGTATAAATCGCTAACATACCTTCAGTTATTTCATATTCTTTTAGATTAATTTTTATCTTTATTATACCTTTAGTACATAAAGCTGCTAACATAATATCTATTCTACATGGATAGTTGAAGAGTTGCAAATCATAAAAAGATTCATCAAGTAAAAACACTTCATTTTCCAAACCTATAACTTGATTTAAAGTTACTTTCTCTTTTAGCTGTGATAACGAAAAGTTATTTACACCCTGATTATTCATTTTCTGCTTAATTTTTTCTTTATTTATTAATGAAATCTTAGAATTTTGCCCAAAAGTATAAATATTATTTCAAATAATTGTCATTTTATATTATTTTTCGACTTTTAGAACATTTATTATGAAAAGAAGAACGCTGTTTGTCGCTTTTTTATGTTCAATTTTGCAAAAAATTTTAAAGATGATAATTATGAGCAAGAAAGAGTTTAATTCATTAATTGCTATTTTGTTGGTTGGCAGTCTGTTCGTTGGTTGTTCTAAGTTTGAATCCCAAAATGAAGAAAAGGTTATTTTGGTTAAAACAATTACTGTATCTCCATCCAATAATATTATTGGCAATAGTTATGTTGGTTTAGTTGAAGAAGAATTATCTACATCATTAAGTTTTCAATCAATTGGCAATATTGAGAATATCTATGTTGGAGAAGGACAAAGAGTAAGTAAAGGTCAATTGTTGGCAACTTTAAATAAAGCTAATTTAAAATCTACTCACGATATGGCTCTATCAACTTTGAAAAGAGCTAAGGATGGTTATGAGAGATTAAAGCTTTTACATGATAATGGTAGCTTACCTGAAATTAAATGGGTTGAAATTCAAACCAATTTACAACAGGCAATAAGTTCTGAAGAAATTGCAAGGAAAGGACTGCAAAATGCTGAGCTTAGAGCTCCTTACTCTGGAATTATTTCAAAAAAGAATGCTGAAGTTGGTTCTAATGTTATTATGGGTATGAGTGTTTTTACATTGGTTAAGACCAATAATGTAAAAATAAAGATTTCTATTCCAGAAAAAGAAATTTCAAAAATTAAAATTGGAGATCCTGTTTCTATAAATGTTTCTGCTCTTGGCAATAAAGTATTTAATGCAAAGATAACTGAAAAAGGAGTTGCTGGAGATATGCTTTCTCACACTTATGATGCAAGAATTAAAATCAATAATAGCAACAATGAACTTCTACCAGGCATGGTTTGTAATGTTTCTATTCTTAAAAAAGGAGAAACTCAAAATATAGTTTTGCCTAATAGCTGTATCCAAATAGATAATAATGACAATAAGTTTGTTTGGATAGACAAGAATGGTGTTGCTGAAAAAAGAATTATCTCTACAAGTGGCTTTGTTGGTGATGGAGTTATTATTAGTGGGGGGTTAAGTGATGGTGATAAAGTTATTGTTGAAGGAAATAATAAGGTTAGTCAAGGGATGAAAATTAGTGTGAAATGAAAAAGAAAATAGGAATAATTGAATGGGCGATGAAGTATCGCCAGATAATAATACTTTTTGTTTCATTATTGGTTTTATTTGGTGTTTATTCTCTTGTTGTTATGCCAAAACAAGAGTTTCCTGTATTTACCATTCGTCAAGGTTTGGTTGTTGGAGTTTATCCAGGTGCCACATCTGAAGAAATTGAAGAACAACTAACAAAACCATTGGAAGAGTTTATCTTTAGCTTTAAGGATGTAAAAAAAGCAAAGACTGTTTCTCAAAGTCGTGATGGAATGGTTTTTATTATGGTTGAATTAAATGATGATGTAAAAAACAAAGAAGAGTTTTGGGCTAAGTTTAAACTTCGTTTATCTGAGTTTAAGGCTTCTTTGCCTTCAGGAGTTTTGGCTGTAATTGCTAAAGATGATTTTGGCGATACATCTTCCATCCTTTTAACTTTGGAATCTAATGATAAGAGTTATAAAGAGCTTGAAGAATATTTAAAAGATTTAAAAGGTAAGCTAAGAACAATTGAATCAGTTTCAAATTTAAGAGAAGCCGGTCTTCAAAGAGAACAGATTAGTGTTTATATTGATCAAGATAAGTTAGCTCTTTATGCAATAAACAACACAACCCTTGCAGCAAATCTCTTCTCGCAGGGAGTTACAACGGTGAGTGGATCAATAAAAAACCCTAAATACATTGCTCCTATTCATATTAAGAGTACATATAATTGTGAATATGATGTTGCTGAGCAGGTTGTTTATTCCGACCCAATGGGAAATAATATTAAACTTAAAGACATAGCTCGTATTGTTAGGGAATATCCCGATGGTAATAATTATATAACCAATAATGGAAAGAACTGTATTTTGCTTTCAATGGAAATGAGAGAAGGACATAATATTGTTCAAATGGGAAAGGATGTAAATAAGGTATTAAAGGAATTTGAAAAAACTTTACCTGATGATGTTGTTTTATACAGAATTACTGACCAATCACAAGTTGTTGGAGAAAGTGTTTCTACATTTTTAAAAGAATTGCTTATTGCTATTTTAGCTGTAATTCTTGTTGTAATTCTTCTTATGCCTCTTAGAGTTGCTTCTGTTGCAGCTTCAACAATTCCTATTTCTATTTTTATTGCTTTAGGAATTTTCTATGCTTGTGGTTTTGAACTAAACACAGTTACTCTGGCGGCATTAATTGCAACATTGGGTATGATAGTGGATAATTCAATTGTAATAATTGACTGTTATATGGAAAAACTTGATAAGGGTGAAGACCCTTGGCATGCTTCAATTCATAGTGCTAAAGAGTTTTTCCCTTCAATTTTCTCTGCAACTCTTGCTATTTCTATAACCTTCTTCCCTTTTTTGATAACAACAAGTGGAACAATTAAAGACTTTTTAGTTTCATTCCCTTGGGCTATTACCATAATTTTGGCAGTTTCCCTTTTGGTTGCTCTCCTACTTATTCCTTATATGCAGTTCTTCTTTATAAAAACTGGCTTTAAGGGAAATAGATTAAAATTTAAAGCTAATGAAAAGGCTAAAAGGAAAAACTTTCTCGATTACATTCAAAAGTACTATGATATATTGATTGAGAAATGTTTTAAGAATCCAAAGAAAGTTATTATTATTGGTGCTATTTCTGTTATTCTTGGAGCAATTATGATGTTTGGTGTTTTACCAATACGTATTTTACCATATGCTCAAAGAAATCAATTTGCTGTTGAAATTTATCTTCCTAAAGGTTCTTCCTTAGACCAAACAGGTCAAATTGCTGATAGTGTTGAAGCAATTTTGAAAAAAGACAAGAGAGTTGTTTCTGTAACTGCATTTATCGGAGAAGGCTCTCCTCGTTTTCATGCTTTATATGCTCCTCAACTTCCAGGGAATAATTACGCTCAATTTATTGTAAACACAAAGAGTAATGATGATACAGAGGATATGCTTGATGAATACTCTGATAAGTATTTAAATCATTTCCCTAATGCTAAAGTGCGTTTCAAACAATTAGAATATACTATTGCTGCATATCCAATTGAAATAAGACTTAAAGGAGACGATAAAAAAGACCTAAAGAAAGCATCTGAAGAAGTAAGAAAAGCAATGGAAAAGGTTGATGCTTTAACTTTGGTTCAAACTAATAATGAAGAACAACTTTCAGGTGTTTCAATTCATTTGGATGAAGATGAAATTAGTCGTTTGGGAATAAATCGTACTTCAGTTGCTTTAAATATGGCTATGAAATATAGTAATGGTATTCCAATTACAACAGTTTGGGATAAAGACTATCCAATGAGTGTTGTTTTAAAAAGTGACAGAAATCACTCAACTAATTTCAATGATATTTCTAATGAATATATTTCTGCTTGGGGTGGTGCATCTGCTGTGGCTCTTAGACAAATTGCTGAAGTAAAACCCGATTGGAATGAAGGTAATATTGTTCATAGAAATGGAATAAATTCTATTTCTCTTCAGTCTGATATAAAAAGAGGAACAGTTGCTTCTGAGGTTACCAAAGATGTTGTAAAAGAAGTTAAGAAAGTGAAACTTCCAAAAGGAGTTAGTTATGAAGTTGGTGGAGCTGCTGAAGCTGATGCAGAATTTCTTATTCAAATTATTTATGGACTTGTAATTGCAATTCTAATTATATTCTTTATTCTTCTTTTCCATTTCAAGAGAATTAATTTAGCCCTTCTTATTCTTTTATCGATAACTCTATGTTTGTTTGGTGCATCCTTTGGAATTTGGGTTATGGGACTTGAACTTAGCGTTACTGCCATTTTGGGTATTGTTAGTTTGATGGGTATTGTTGTTAGAAATGGAATAATTATGCTTGACTATGCTGAAGAATTAAGAAAAGAAGGAATGAATGTTTATGATGCTGCTTTAAATTCAGCTAAAAGAAGAATGCGTCCAATATTCTTAACCTCTGCTGCTGCTTCCATGGGTGTTATTCCAATGATTCTTGGAGGAAGTGTTTTATGGTCTCCTATGGGTTCTGTTATTTTCTTTGGAACAATAATTTCTATGATATTAATTATTACTGTTCTTCCTGTTTCATATTGGATAATATTTGTTAGAGCTGATAAAATTAAAGAGAGAAAACTAAGTAGAGAGAAAAAGAAACTTCAAACACAACAAATTGATTAGTTTATGAAAAAGATATTTTTATTTATAATTATTTCTCTGTCTTTTTATATGGCAGGGTTTTCTCAAAGCATTTACTCTCTTGAAGAGTGTAAGAAACTTGCTCTTGAGAATAATACAAAGATTAAAAATAGTATTCTTGATGTTGAAATGTCAAAGCAAACACAAAAGGAAGTTTTCACTAAACTATTCCCTAATGTTTCAGCAATGGGCTTTATAGCCAAATCGAATGAAGGTATGCTTCAAAAACAAATTCAAATGCCTCCTATTCTTTCATCATTTTTAGATCCTATTAACCTTGAATTTTTCAAAGAGGGAAAGACAGCAAACATTTCTGCAATACAACCATTGTTTGCAGGAGGACAAATTGTTAATGGAAATAAATTAGCTCGAATTGGTGTTGAGGTTAATGAACTTAAGGTTAAGATGACTGAAAACGAAGTTAACCAACTAACTGAAAAATACTTTTGGCAAATTGTATCTTTAAAAGAAAAAACAAAAACTATTGATGCTATAGAAACTCAACTTAATGAAATTCACAAAACAGTTAAGATTGCTGTTCAAGCAGGGATAGCAACAAATAATGACCTTTTGAAAGTTGAACTAAAACAACAAAGTGTTGAGAGTGCAAGATTGAAGGTTGAAAATGGAATTAAAGTTAGTAAGATACTTTTAAAGCAGCATATTGGAGTTAGAGATTCTTTGTTTGATATTTCTTTTAGTGAATTTCCTCCAATTATGTCTCCTGTACAATTTTATTCCTCTCCAAATAGTGCTGTTTTGAATAGAACAGAAAGTCAATTGTTGGATAAGAGTGTGGAGGCTGCAATTATTCAAAAAGATATGGCAATTGGAAAAAATTATCCAATACTTGCTGTAGGTGCAAGCTATATTTATCACGACTTATTGGATAATAATAACGATTTTGGAATGGTGTTTGCAACTGTTTCTGTTCCTATTTCTTCTTGGTGGGGAGGTGCTCATGCAATTAAAAGAGAAGAATTAAAACTTCAACAAACTCAAAACACAAGTCAAAATGCTAAGGAAATGATGCAGGTGGAAATTCAAGCTAAATGGAATGAATTGGAAGAAGCCTATAAACAAGTTCTTATTAGCGAGAAAAGTATTATTTCTGCACAAGAAAATCTTAGAATAAGTAAAGACTATTATAATGCTGGTATTAGTTCTTTAAGTGATTTGCTTGAAGCTCAAACTGCCTTACAAAACACTTTAGATCAACGAACTGAAGCAAAAACCAATTATCAAACAAAGTTAAGTTTATACCTTCAAGCAATTGGAAAATAAACTTATTACATTTGTTATTTCAAATTCTCAAATACATTATATATTAATGTAGAAATTGAATAAGGAGTTACCGAATACAAGGTTTAAGTGTCGTCTTTACTCTGTTTAAAGGCTGTGTAAAATTTTAATCCAGCTTATTCTAAAAAGCCTTATATAAAAAGGGAAAACTAAGTATTTCGATTTTTTTGTTTTTATAAGAAACCAATACTTATTTCTTATGGAAAAGGACAAGTAAAACTATATATATAACAAAAGATTAAGTATTTTTTACATATTTATAGGTCAAATGAGTTTTTCTTTCTATCTTTGTAGCTCCATTTTCAAGACTTTTATTGCGATTTGATTTATTGCAATTTGACTTTGGATAAATTTGATTTTATTATATAATTGATTGATATGAAAGAAAGTAAATTAGGATTAGATTTTAAAAAGATTGAATATGCTAAAAGTATAGCTAAAAATATTTCCAATGATGTTCAAACTTTTGTTGATAACTATTCAACTGTTGCTGTTGAAAGAACATTGTGCAGATTAATGGGAATTGATGGCGTTGATAGCAATGATGTTCCACTTCCAAATGTTTTGGTTGATTTTATTAAAGATAAAGGAATGCTTGGTCATGGTGTTTTGTACCTTTTGGGCAATGCAATCCTTTCCACATCTTTAACTCCTCAACAAATTGCTGAAAAAACTTCTAATAACGAACTTGACATAACTACTATTCCATTGGGCAATGAAGAAAAAGCTCATAAAGCTCTTGAACCTTATGTAAATGCAAGCATAGAAAGAATTAAAAATAATCGCAAACGTAGAGAAAACTATATCGCAACAATTGGAGAAGGTGCTAAACCTTATCTATATGTTATTGTTGCAACTGGTAATATATATGAAGATGTTGTTCAAGCTCAAGCTGCTGCTCGTCAAGGAGCTGATATTATTGCAGTAATTAGAACAACTGGTCAATCCCTTTTAGATTATGTTCCTTTTGGAGCTACAACTGAAGGTTTTGGAGGCACTTTTGCAACTCAGGAAAACTTCCGCATAATGAGAACAGCTTTGGATGAAGTTGGAGAAGAAGTTGGAAGATATATCCGTTTATGTAACTATTGCTCTGGATTATGTATGCCAGAAATAGCAGTTATGGGTGCTTTGGAAGGTTTGGATGTTATGCTTAACGATGCTCTTTATGGAATTTTGTTCCGTGACATCAATATGCAAAGAACACTTGTTGACCAATATTTCTCAAGAGTAATAAATGGTTTTGCAGGAGTTATAATTAACACTGGAGAAGATAATTACCTAACAACTGCTGATGCTTTTGAACAAGCTCACACTGTTTTGGCTTCAGACCTAATTAATGAACAATTAGCTTTTGCAGCTGGACTTCCTTCAAGTCAAATGGGACTTGGACATGCTTTTGAAATGAATCCTGAATTGGAAAATGGTTTCCTTTATGAACTTTCTCAAGCACAAATGACTCGTGAAATATTCCCTGAAGCTCCTTTAAAATATATGCCACCTACAAAGTTTATGACTGGTAATATATTTAGAGGTCAAATTCAAAATACTTTGTTTAATGCCATTAGCATTTGGACAAATCAAGGTTTGCAACTTTTAGGTATGATAACCGAAGCAATTCACACTCCTTTTATGAGCGATAGATACTTAGCTATTGAAAATGCTAAATATGTTTTCAACAATATGAAGAATATTGGAGAGGAAGTTGAATATAAGAAAGATGGTATTATTCAAAAGAGAGCTCAAACTGTTTTAGATGATGCTATCAACTTGCTTGAAAAAATTGATCATGAAAGTTTGTTTGATGCTTTGGAAAAAGGAATTTTTGGAGATGTTAAACGACCTAAAAACGGAGGTAAGGGCTTAGCTGGAGTATTTGAAAAAGACTCACACTACTATAACCCATTTATTAAACTAATGAAAGGAGAAACAAAATAATGAGCGGCGGATTATATTCAATGGATAAAAAAGAATTTAGTACAGAACTAAATCTTAAAGAAGTAAAACCTTATGGAGATACTATGAACGATGGTAAAACTCAAGTGAGTTTTACCCTACCTTTGCCTTGTGGAGATGAATCAATTGAGGCAGCAAAACAACTAATGAAGAAAATGGGATTTGAAAACCCTCAAGTTGTATTTTATAAAGAACTTACTAAAGGTTTCACTTTTTTCAATTGCTATGGTTCTTGCACTCATACTGTTGATTACACAACAATTTCAGTTCCAAAAGTTGAATCAACAACAATGGATATGCATGAGGTAGATGATTTTATTAAAGAAAACATTGGAAGACCTCTTGTTGTTATTGGAGCAAGCACTGGTACTGATGCTCACACTGTAGGTATTGATGCAATCATGAATATGAAAGGTTATGCAGGTCACTATGGTTTGGAAAGATATGAAATGATTGAAGCTTTAAATATGGGTTCTCAAGTTACAAACGAAGACTTTATTGCAAAAGCTATTGAACTTAAAGCCGATGCTCTTTTGGTTTCTCAAACAGTTACTCAAAAGGATGTTCATATTAAGAATTTGGTTGAATTGGTTGAAATGTTAGAAGCTGAAGGACTAAGAGATAAAGTTATTCTTTGTTGTGGTGGTCCAAGAATTTCTCACGAATTGGCAAAAGAACTTGGATATGATGCTGGATTTGGAATGAATACTTATGCTGATGATGTTGCTTCATACATTGCTCAAGAGATGCATAAAAGATTGAAATAAAATAATAAGATTAAATATTATGGATAAAAATGAGATAAGAGAGGTTATTGCAAAACGTGCTGCCCTCGAACTAAAAGATGGATATATTGTAAATTTAGGAATTGGTCTTCCAACCCTAATACCAAATTATTTAAAACCAGATGTTAAGGTTTTACTTCAATCAGAAAATGGAATTATTGGCATGGGGCAAGATCCAAAAGAAGGGGAAGAAAACAAAGAAATTGTTAATGCTGGTGGTATGTACACATCCATTATTGATGGAGGAGCAAGTTTTGATAGTGCTACTTCTTTTGCCATTATTAGAGGAGGTCATGTTGATGCTTCAATTTTAGGAGCTATGCAAGTTGATGAAAAAGGTAATTTGGCAAACTGGATGATTCCTGGTAAAAAAGTTCCTGGAATGGGTGGAGCTATGGATTTGGTTGTTGGTGCAAAGCATGTTATTTTGGCAATGGAACATACTGCAAAAGGTAGTCATAAAATTCTCAAGGAATGCACTCTCCCTCTCACTGCAAAAGGTCAAGTTAATTTAATTATAACTGAAATGGGTGTTATGGAAATAACTCCAGAAGGAATTGTTTTGAAAGAAATTCACCCTGAGTTTACAGTAGAACAAGTTCAAGAAGCTACTGAAGCAAGATTAATTATTTCAGATGATTTAAAACCAATGCAATTATCATAGAAATAAAAAATAAGTACCGACAAAAAAAAGACTTGATATATTCAAAAATATGTCTGATATATTTTAAAAAACTCGGCACTTATTTTCAATTATGATTGATTTTTTTTGAATAAAACAATTACAAGAAATATAAATATAAAAACATAAGCAATATGGAAAAGGTATATATTGTAGCAGCTAAAAGAACTGCAATTGGAAAATTTTTAGGTTCATTATCAACTGTCCCAGCTTCAACATTTGGAGCTACTGTAATTGAATCAATTTTAAGTGAAACAAAAGTTAAAGCTTCTGATGTTGATGAAGTTATTGTTGGGAATGTGTTGATGGCTGGTCAGTTTCAAGGTGTTGCTCGTCAAATTTCAGTTAATGCTGGAATACCTTACGAAGTTCCTGCTTATGGTGTAAATATGATTTGTGGTAGTGGTATGAAGGCCGTTATGAATGGTTTTGATTCCATTAGAGTTGGAAATGCTGAAATTATTATTGCTGGAGGTGCTGAAAGTATGTCTGGTGCTGGATTTATTATTCCTGCAACAATAAGAAATGGTACTAAAATGGCTGATTTCAACGTTAAAGACCATATGATTACTGATGCTTTAACTGATGCGTTTTCAAATCTTCATATGGGTATTACTGCAGAAAACATTGCTAAAGA
This sequence comes from Bacteroidota bacterium, assembly GCA_017860255.1. Taxonomy (GTDB): domain Bacteria; phylum Bacteroidota; class Bacteroidia; order Bacteroidales; family P3; genus UBA10566. The sequence goes on from JAFNAR010000021.1 coordinate 30,753, forward strand.
TTTAGAGATTGACAGAGAAGAACAAGATGCTTTATCTATTCAATCTCAAGAAAGAGCAATTAATGCAATTGATAATGGAAAGTTTAAAGATGAAATTGTCCCTATTGAGGTTAAATTCAAAAAGTTTTCAAAGATGTTTGAAGAAGATGAATTCCCTAACAGAGAAACTTCATTAGAAAAGCTTTCTTTCTTAAGACCTGCTTTCCAAAATCCAGGCACAGTAACTGCTGGAAATGCTTCTGGTATTAATGATGGAGCTGCATTTGTTATGTTGGCTTCAGAATCAGCTGTTAAGAAATATAATTTAAAACCTTTAGTAGAAATTGTTGCTGTTGGTCAAGGTGGAGTTAATCCTGCTAAAATGGGATTAGGTCCTGTTCCAGCAATCAAATCTGCTCTTTCAAGAACTGAATTAAAATTAAAAGATATAGAACTATTTGAACTAAACGAAGCATTTGCAGCTCAAGCTCTTGGAGTTCGTCAATTGTTATGTCAACAACATAATGTTACACCTGAATGGATAAATGAAAGATGTAATGTTAATGGTGGAGCTATTGCACTTGGACACCCTGTTGGAGCATCTGGCTGTAGAATCATTGTTACTCTAATTCACGAAATGCTAAGAAGTAAAAAAGAATTAGGTCTTGCATCACTATGTATTGGAGGAGGAATGGGAACCGCTATTATTGTGAAAAACACAAAACTTAATATTTGATGTAATATGACAAAAATAAAAGTAGGCGAAACTTACACGCAAAACGTTAGATATACTCAAGCAAATGTTGATATGTTTGCTAAAATATCTGGCGACAACAACCCAATCCACATTGATGCAGATTATGCAGCAAAAACACCTTTTGGCAAGCCAATTGTTCATGGTTTTTTTGCTGGAGCAATCTTTTCAAAGGTTTTTGGTACACAATGGCCAGGCGAAGGAACAATTTATATGTTCCAAGATATGGCTTTCTTAGCTCCTGTTTTTGTTGAAAATGACTACATTGCTAAATTTGAAGTAATGGAAATCAACGAAGAAAAACATCGTGGAGTTATTAAATGTACTTTAGAAGACCTTCAAGGAAAAGTTCTTATTTCCGGTCAAGCTAAATTAATGCACAAAGAAAAATTTTAAAAATTTAGTAGAATGAAAAGATTAGAAAATAAAATAGCCATCATTACAGGAGGAGCTTCTGGGATTGGCAAAGCAACAGCAGAAAAATTTGTTCAAGAAGGAGCAAAAGTAATTATTTGGGACCTAAACGAACAAAGAGGAAACGAAGTGGCAAAAGAACTTGGAGCAAAATTTGCTAAGGTTAACACTTCAAACTACCAAGATATTGAAAAAGCTGCAAAAGCAGTTAATGATGAATTTGGCAGAATTGATATTCTTATTAATAATGCTGGAATCACTCGCGACAGCACTGTTAAGAAAATGACTGTTGAGCAATGGCAAAAAGTTATTGATGTAAACCTTTCAGGGGTTTTCTATTGTTCAAAAATCATTAGTGAATATATGGTTGCTAATGGCTGGGGAAGAATTGTTAATGCTTCCTCTGTTGTTGGTTTATATGGAAACTTTGGTCAAGCAAACTATGTTGCAACAAAGGCTGGTTTAATTGGAATGACTAAAACTTTTGCAAGAGAATTTGGTCGCAAGGGAGTTACTGTTAATGCTATTGCTCCTGGATTTATTTCAACAGAAATGGTTGCTGCAATGCCTGAGGAAGTTTTGGCTGGGATGAAAGCTAAGGTTCCAATTGGAAGATTGGGCGACCCTAAAGAAATTGCAAACGCATATTGTTTCTTAGCTTCAGATGAAGCATCCTACATAAATGGACACACTCTAAGTGTTGATGGAGGAATGACTGTATAGCATTTTAAATTAACCATAAAAGGCTGTAAACAAAAAATTTGGCGAGTTATTTATATCTCGCCTTTAATTAATTATAAATTATGGATTTTAATATAACAAAACAAGAAGAACTCTTTTTGCAAATGATAAGAGAGTTTGCTCAAAACGAAATTAAACCAATTGCCGCTGAAATTGACGAGCAGGAAAGATTTCCTGTTGAAACAGTTGAAAAAATGGGCAAATTAGGAATTATGGGTATTCCTATTCCTGTTGAATACGGTGGACAAGGAAGTACAAATCAAATCTATTCAATGGCTGTTGAAGAAATATCACGCGTTTGTGGTACTACTGGAGTTGTTGTTTCTGCTCACACTTCACTTTGTGCTGATCCAATTATGAACTTTGGAACAGAAGAACAAAAACAAAAATACTTACCAAAACTTGCTTCAGGAGAATGGGTTGGAGCATTTGGTCTAACTGAACCTAATGCTGGAACAGATGCAGCTATGCAACAAACTACTGCAGAAGATGCTGGAGATAAATGGATTTTGAATGGTTCAAAAATCTTTATCACCAATGCAGAATATGCTCATGTATATGTTATTATTGCAATGACCGATAAGTCTCAAGGAACTAAGGGAATTTCTGCTTTCATTGTTGAAAAAGGAACCCCCGGATTTACTGTTGGAAAGAAAGAAAAGAAATTAGGTATTCGTGGTTCTTCCACTTGTGAACTAATATTTGAAAACTGTGAAATTCCAAAAGAAAATCTATTAGGAAAATTAGGAAAAGGTTTTTCTTTAGCAATGAAAACATTGGACGGAGGAAGAATTGGAATTGCTGCTCAAGCTTTAGGTTTGGCTCAAGGAGCAATGGATGAAACTGTAAAATATACTAAGGAAAGAAAACAATTTGGAAAAGCAATTGCAAAATTCCAAAACACACAATTCCAATTAGCAGATATGGAAACCAAAGTACAAGCCTCTCGCCTACTTGTTAGAAATGCTGCTTTCAAAAAAGATCAAAAATTACCTTTTTCTGTTGATGCTGCAATGGCAAAACTTTATGCTGCTGAAACAGCAATGGAAGTTACAACAAAAGCTATCCAATTCCATGGAGGATATGGCTACACAAGAGAATATCCTGTTGAAAGAATGTTTAGAGATGCAAAAATCACTGAAATTTATGAAGGAACTTCAGAAGTTCAAAGAATGGTTATTGCAGGTAATTTATTAAAGTAAAAACAAAACAAAAATGAAAATAGTAGTTTGTATAAAACAAGTTCCTGACACAACTGAGGTAAAACTTGATCCAGTTACAGGAACATTAATTAGAGATGGAGTTCCAAGTATAATGAACCCTGATGATAAAAGTGGTTTGGAATTAGCACTTGAACTAAAAGATAAATTTGGAGCAGAGGTTACAGTTATAACAATGGGGCCTATGCAAGCAGAAGCTGTTTTGAGAGAAGCTTTTGCAATGGGTGTTGATAAAGCAATACTCCTTTCAGACAGAAAATTTGCTGGAGCTGATACTCTTGCAACATCAAATGCTTTGGCTGGAGCAATTCGCACATTAGAATATGATTTAGTTATTACAGGTCGTCAAGCAATTGATGGAGATACTGCACAAGTTGGTCCTCAAATTGCAGAACATTTGGATATCCCTCAAGTTAGCTATCTTCTAAGTTTGGATTATGATGGTAAAAACATTTTCACCATTAAAAAACAAACTGAAGATGGATATCAAATTGTTGAAGTTGATGGTCCATGCTTAGTTACTGTTCTTTCAAATGCAAACAAACCAAGATATATGTCAGTTAGAGGTATTATGGAAGCTTTTGATAAGGAAGTAGAAGTTTGGTCAGCAGATAAAATTGATGTTGATGAAGCTAAATTAGGACTTAAGGGCTCTCCTACTAAAGTTAAAAAAGCATTCACTAAGGGTGTTAAATCTGCTGGTCAGGTTTATGAAGTAGGTACTGAAGAAGCAATAGGTATAATAATTAGCAAGTTAAAAGAAAAATTTATAATCTAATAATAAGGAGTAACTAAAATGAATAAATCAGAATATAAAAACGTATTTGTTTTTGCAGAACAAAGAGAAGGTAAGATTCAAGGAGTTGCTATTGAATTATTAGGTAAAGCTCGTAATCTTGCTGACGACCTTCAAGAAGAAGTTTATGCTATCTTGTTAGGTGGAAAAAATATTGAAGAAAAAGCTCAAACTTTAATTTCTTATGGAGCAGACAAAGTTATTGTTGCTTCATGTGATGAATTGGAAAACTTTACAACAGAAAGCTATGCTCAAGCAATAACTCAAATTTCAAATGAATTTAAGCCTTCAATAATTCTTTTTGGAGCAACAACAATTGGTAGAGATCTTGGTCCAAGACTTTCAGCTCGTCTTACAACTGGATTAACAGCTGACTGTACAAAACTTGAAATTTCAGAAGAAAAAGAATTACTTATGACTCGTCCAGCATTTGGAGGAAATCTTATGGCAACAATTGTTTGCTCTGAACATCGTCCTCAAATGTCAACTGTTCGTCCAGGTGTTATGAAAGCAATTGAAAAGGATGAAAACAGAAAAGGCGAAATCATCAAAACAACCATTAACTTCAATAAAGCAAAATTTAAAGTAAGAATTAAAGAAACTGTGAAAGAAAAAAGCAGCATGATTGATATTTCTGATGCTAAGGTTCTTGTTTCTGGAGGTCGTGGTGTTGGAACTGAAAATGGATTTAAAAAGCTTCAAGAACTTGCAAAAGTATTAGATGCTGAAGTTTCTGCTTCAAGAGCTATGGTTGATGCAGGACTTGTTGACCACAAACGTCAAGTTGGACAAACTGGACAAACTGTTAGACCAGACCTTTATTTTGCATTTGGTATTTCAGGAGCAATTCAACACGTTGCAGGTATGGAAGAAAGTGATTTTATTATTGCTGTTAATAAAGACCGCTACGCTCCTATTATGCAAATTGCCGACTTAGGTATTGTTGGAGATTGCAAAAATATTATTCCAGCTTTAATTGAAAGACTAAGCAATAAAATTAAAGATTAAATTTAGTTTAATAATACATTCATTAAGAGCAGTAGTTTATTTAGCTACTGCTCTTTTTATTAATTGTTTTCTTTATCTTTGCAGTGATTTAAGTTTTATTGTCTTTTTATTCTATTGGAAATGTCAGTTACTTGGAATTTATGGCATGGCTGTCAAAAGATTAGTCAAGGATGTAAGAATTGCTATGTTTATCGTCAAGATGAAAAACATGGAAAAGATAGCAGTGTGGTTACAAAAACAGCCAATTTTAATCTTCCAATAAAAAGGAAAAGGGATAAATCTTATAAGATTCCATCAGGAGAAATTGTATACACCTGTTTTACTTCCGATTTTTTTGTTGAAGGAGCTGACAAATGGAGAAAAGAAGCTTGGGAAATGATTAAAACTCGAAGTGACCTGATCTTTTTTATTATCACTAAACGAATTGACAGATTTATGGTTGAATTGCCTGAGGACTGGAATGATGGATATGATAATGTAGTGATTGCGTCAACGGTTGAAAATCAGGAAATGGTCGATTACAGGATTCCTATTCTTAAGAAACTGCCAATTAAACATAAACTAATAACTTGTGCACCTTTGTTAGAAGAAATTAATCTCAGCCCTTATCTTGATAATACAATTGAGGAAGTTTCGGCTGGTGGGGAATCGGGAAATGAAGCAAGAGAATGCAATTACGATTGGATATTAAATATTCGTAATCAATGTATTGAAAAAGAAATTCCCTTTTGGTTCCATCAAACTGGTGCAAGACTAAGAAAAGATGGTAAACTATACAGAATCAAACGCCCCTATCAACACTCCCAAGCGAGAAAAGCAAATATAAATTACAAAACTAATCATAATTTTTAATTGATTTTGCAATAAGGAAAATTTTTCAGCTCTTGTCTATTCTAATAATTAAAATCCTATATTTGCAGAAATTTAAAAGAAATAAATATGAAAAAACTTGTATTAACCCTGATCATTTCATTATTTTGCTTCAATCTTTATTCTCAAAGTGCAAGTGAGCTATTTAATCAATCAATAAATTATGCAAACGCAAAAGACTTTAAGAAGGCTGAAAAAATTACAAAAGAATTAATTAAGAATTATCCAAATGATGAGGATATTCATTTATATTGGAACAATTTAGGAGCTTTTCAATCAAATCAGGGAAATAATAAGGATGCACTTAAATCATTTTCTAAGTCTTTCGAATTAAATAATAAATATGACGTTGCATTATTAAACAGGGCTAAAACATATAGAGATCTTGAACAATTTGATAATGCAATTATTGATTATAAAGATGTTATTAAATTAGATACTAATAATGAAGAAGCTCTTTTTGATTTAGCCATGCTTTATAGTAAAAGAGAAGATTATGTAAACTCACAAGTATATTATGAAAAGCTTATTGCAGTAAATCCTGAAGATAACTATCCTGCTGCAGTAAACTTAGTTATTGTAAAGAAAAGACAAGGAGATCTTGAAGGAGCATTATCTGATATGAATAAATTAATTGAAAAAATACCTTCTAATGAATTTCTTTATGAAAACAGAGCAAATGTTTATAATAATAGAGCTGATATTTTAATGAATATGAAACGTTATGATGAAGCTTTTGTTGATATTGAAAAATCTTTAGCACTTGAACCTGAATATGTAACAGCAATTATTACTAAAGGAGAAATATATTATTTTCAAGGAGATTATGGAAATGCTTGTATTTTCTTCAAAATAGCTCAAAGTAAAGGAGCTCCAAAAGAAAAATTGGATAAATATATGAAAAACTGCAAGTAAATAATCAAAAAATAACTATTCGTTTTATTTTATTAAAGTCAAGGAATAATTTTTTCTTTCTTCGTTTTAATTTATCGCAAACGAAGTTTTAATTTTCAGAGATAAAGAGAGTTTAAAAATATATTTGTTGCTCTATTTTCTTAACCTCATAATATGAAAAAGTTGGGCAGTTGCATTTCTTCTTCTTTTTGGGTTTCATTGTTGTACGTGATTGGGTTGCACATGAAGACAATACAAAAATTATTATTAATGAAGTTAGTATTAGTTTAATATGTCTTTTATTTATTTTCATTGCTTTTTCTATATATTGTCTTCTTTCATACTTTCTAAAACTACATTTTATTCTTATTTATTATCTTCAAGAGTATAACTTTCAATTATATCTAAAATTTCTGCCCCATATTCCTTCATCTTACTTTTTCCAAATCCTTTAATTGCCAATAGTTCTTTTTCTGTTTTTGGCTGAGAATTTACTATTTCAATTAAAGTTCTTTGATGCATTATAACAAAGGCTGGTTTTTCAATTTCCTCTGCCTTTGCCCTTCTCCATTGATTCAATACTTCAAATAATTCCTCATTTTCTATTTCTGTAGGTAATTCTTTTTCTTGTGATTGAGAAGTTTCCTTATCGTTTTTTGGTTGCTCTTGCTTTGGCTTATGTTTCTTAAAGTATTCTTTTACAAAATCTTTTGGCTCCTTAATTAAGGTTTTACTCCTATGACTTCTGTATTCTACAATTGAAAATTCAGATTTAATACATTCAAAAAGAGTGAGCTTAAAGAAAGTTTCATAGGCTATATCCAAATTATTTTTTTCTTTTTGTTCTTCAACTTGCCTATTGTCAAACTCAAGGGCATCAAGCAATCGAATTATTTGTTTTACTATATCCAATTTTTGTGAAAAATACTCCTTAGCTTTAATTAATCTTTCAATTGCATAAGTGTCCAGCTCCTTTAAGCAAAGATTTTTTATTTGATTTTCAAATTTCAAGCTTACTTCAAAAACACCAGTTTCAAAGGTTTTTATTTTTTCATTAATCAAATTACTTGTTTGACCATAAGTTGCATGATAGGAAGTATTATTTAATGTTTTTAGTTCATCTATTCTCCATTTCAATTCCTTAAAGGAATATAATTCGAGTAAATTCTCTTGAGTAAAAATTAGTTTATCGCTGTCAAGACGTTCCTTAGTTGGTTTATTTTCTTCTTGATAAGAATCAAACTCTTCAATTAGAGGGTCTTTAATTATGGATTGAGGTTCAAATGGAGAGGTTAAAATTATACCTTCCAAGCTTTTGCATCGGCTTAATGCAACATAAACCTGTCCTGCAGCAAATGATTTATTGGAGTCAATTATCACTTTTTCAAATGTTAAGCCTTGACTTTTATGAATTGTTATTGCCCAAGCAAGTTTAAGTGGATATTGCTCAAATGTTCCCAAAACATCTTCCTCTATTTCGTTTGTTTCATTGTTAATTCTATAATGATAGTTATTCCAAACGTATTTCTTAACAACAATATCTTCGGTGTCTCCTTTGCTTCTTACTAAAATTCTATCATCACTTATTTCAACTATCTTTCCTATCTTCCCATTATAATATTTTCTTTGTTCAGGAGCACCAATATCGTTTTTTACAAACATCACTTGAGCTTCAAGCTTTAACTCCAATTCAAATTCATTGGGATATGATGATTCGGGAAATTCGCCATCAACAAAGGCAGTAAATTTGTAGGATTCATTATCAATTTGCCTAAGCTTGTTTTCGTTAATTCGATTTGCTTGATAGTTGTGAGTGCAAAGAATTACATAAGCATCATCGGCGTTAGGGTCATAATCAACATTATTTCTATCATTAAGAGCTTCAATTAGATTTTCATCAATTTGATTATTTCTAATCTTGTTTAGAATATTAATAAAGCGCTCATCCTTTTGGCGAAAAACCTGCTGAAGGTTAATTGTTATAAAATCGGACTTTTGAAGAGCTAAGGAAGAGAAAAAATAGGGTGAATTGTATCTTAACTGCAACAATCCCCATTCTTCATCCTTACAAACGGGAGGTAATTGTTGCAAATCGCCAATCATCAAAAGTTGAACTCCTCCAAAGGGAAGGAATTTCTTATCTTTACGAAATTGTCTTAATCTATAATCAATTGCATCCAATAGGTCTGCTCTAACCATTGATATTTCATCAATCACAAGCAAATCCATACTCCTAATAACTTCTTTTTTTACTTTGGAAATTTTGAATTTGTTGTCTTTATCTCTTTCATTTCCCTCAACAAAAGGGCCAAAAGAAACTTGAAAAAATGAATGAATGGTAACACCACCAGCATTAATGGCGGCAACTCCAGTAGGAGCTACAATAACCATTCTTTTGGATGTGGTTTCTTTAAGTGTTTTAAGGAAGGTCGTTTTACCTGTACCTGCTTTTCCTGTTAAGAAAATATTTGTATTGGTATATTCAACATATTTCTTGGCAAGTTCAAGCTCTTTGTTCGATATTAACTTTTCTTCCTCCATTTCTCACTTTCAGAAAAATGATAAAAACTATTCTACAATTAGCTTATTTGTCCAAATTTTCTCTTGAGAAACATATTTAATGATATAGTAGCCTGCTTTTAGATTACTTGCATTAATTGAATAAGATGTTGTATTTGCTGGAATAATATCTCTTAAAACAACTCTACCAACTTCATCAAAAATTTCTACTTGAGTTGAGTTTTGAAGCATTGAAAGAGAAATATTTATTTCATTCTTTGCTGGATTTGGATAAATTGTTGAATAAGTATTTTGATTTGTTTCTACCAATGAATTTGATAAAGTTGAATAATCATCTCCTCTAAAAAAACTAACTCCTGAATTTGTTGGATCTAACCAAGGTTGAAGTTTTTTATCATTTGATGTTCCATTTGAACTCCAAGAATAAGATAATTTTCCATAATAATCCAACTTATCAGTATTTGCAGCATTGCAAGCAGATGTTCCTCCTGTAAGTGTTCCAACAATTTGGCTTGAAGAGTTAAACAAAGGACTTCCTGAAGAACCACCTTCTGTTATTCCATAATTTGTCTGGGTTTGAACCCATTTTGCTTGCCAATGTGTTTGACCATATCCTAAATCAACACTTTGAAGTGCTGTATTATAGGTTGAAATCTTTTTAATATCTCCTGATGGATGATGAATACAAACTCCACTTGATGAAGCATTTGTTGAGTTATTCCATGCATTCCAATAAGCATTATAGTTGGTAGGAACATTTTGATTTAAACGAAGAAGTAGAAAATCAGACGCACTACCTAAAGCTTTTAAATTTGCACCTTGCATTGTTTTTGGTGTTGGTTCAACACTTCCAGTTACACAACCTGTAGATTCATAATTGAAATAGAAAATAAAATAATTATAATATTCTGCAGAAACAACATCAGTAACACAATGAGCTGCTGAAAGAACATAAGGAGCTAAATCTCTTGCTGTGTTATTTATAAGTGAACCTGTACACCATCCAATTGAATAATCATCCATTTTAAGCATAATTCTTACCACACCTCTTTGTGCATTTCTATAATTATTTCCTTCAGTACAATTTACATTAACATTACAAGAACCTGATGAACCAAATTCATCTGAATACTTAGTTATATCATATCCAAAATCTCTATATGCATATCCTATTTCGCTTAACTCAATTTGAGCATTTGCCTGAGCATTATTAGGTTGAAAATATTCAATTATTATTTCTTCTCCATTAACCATTTCAGTTGCAAAGCTCTTAGATTCATCATTATTGAAAGAAGTAAATGCTCCTATTATTTGAGAATGGTCAGAATTATAAATAAACAATTCTGCACCCTTTGGTAGAAAGAAGTTTTTGGAATAAATATTTAAAGCCTTTGCATTTGGTGCTTTTAGTTTCAAAATCCAAAGTTTTCCATCTTTCAATTCAGCCATATCTGCCTTTTCAAAGAAGTTCACATTCAATGGAAGCACAACTCCAAATCTTCTAGTTTTATATAAATTTTGTGGATTATTATTGTATTCTATTGTTTGAGTTAAATCGGGTTCTTCAACTTCAAGTGTCGCTGTAAGTAACGCACTCAAATCTTTATTTAAAAAAGATTTAGGAGTTGATTCAACACTTATTTGCGCAAAGGAAATCACACTAAAAAATAGCATGATAATTGGTAAAATTATTCTTTTCATAATTATAATTGTTATTCTATTTTTTTGTTATTATTTGATTGTTTATTTCAAGTATTTGAGGTATAAGCATTGTTTTGTTATCATGATGAATAATATAATCGGCTCTTTTAATCTTTTCTTCATTTGTCAATTGATTATTCATTCTTTCTTCAATTTCATCATAAGATAAATTATCTCTTTTCATTGCTCTTTCAATAGAAATCTTTTTAGGAGAATCTACTGTAATTATCTTATCAAATTTTTTATCCCAACCTATTTCTAATACAATTGCACTTTCCATTATGGTATATGGAGCTTTTTGTTTTTCTTGCCATAAGTTATACATTTCCAAAACTCTTGGGTGCACCATTGAGTTAAGTTTTTCTAACTTTTTGTTATCAGTAAAGACTATATTGGCTAATGCTTTTTTATTCAATTGTCCATTTTGCAAAACTTTATTCCCAAATTCCGATGCTATCTCATTTAAAAATCTTCTATCTTTATAGCATTTTATAGCCTCTCTATCAGCAACAAAAACAGGAACACCTAATCGTTCAAATACTGAACAAATCAAGGTCTTCCCGCTTCCAATAGTACCAGTTAAGGCAATGTTTTTCACCTCAAAAACTATTTATTTCTTTTTAGGTTCTCCTACTTCAAGTGCAACTGCTGTTTTTTCTACTTCAATATTAACTCCATTTGCAATTTCAAGTATTAAAGAAGTTTCTTTTACTTCAACAATCTTTCCGTGCATACCACTGATTGTGATAACCTTTTGTCCTTTTTGAAGACTTTCTCTAAATTGTTTTTCCTTTTTTGCTCTTGCACTTTGAGGACGTATCATAAAGAAATAGAAAATCACAATAATAAGTAGAAGCATTAACATTGAGCTCCATCCTGAAGCTCCACCTTGTTGGTTTCCTGCCATTAAAAAAATGTTCAATAAATTCATTTTCGTTGTTTTTAATTGTTATTTTAATATTTTTGTATTCTAATTTACATCTGCTGTAATTCTTAGTCGAGTTGTTGAAGGAGTTGTGTTAGCTAATACAGAAATTTCTTTCATAATTCTAATCCCGCTGCTTCCTTCTGAGTCATATCTAACAGTTATTTGACCTTCTGTATTTGGTTTAATTGGATTTCTTGGATAATCTGCAACTGTACATCCACAATTTGCTGTAACTGAAGAAATAATTAAATCGTTTTTACCTGTATTTTTAAACTTAAAACTACATGTAACCACTTCTCCTGAGGTTAAAGTGCCAAAATCAATTAAATCTTTTTCAAACTTAATGGAAGTTGAATTTTCAATTAAATCAGTTGTTATTGTATTATCCTTTTTATTGCATGACATAAAAAAGAAAACACTTAACACAACTAAAAAAAGTAAAATACTCTTTCTTAACATATAATTTATACTATAATTCTGTTTCATTGGTTTCATCTTCGAGCTTCTTAATTCGACCCTTTGCTCTAAGTTCAACCATTAATTTATCTAAAAGTCCATTTACAAATAACTTACTCTTTGGGGTAGAAAATTCCTTACTTAATTCTACATACTCATTTAAGGTTACGTTGATTGGAATTTCAGGACAATATATTAACTCTGATAGACCCATTTTTATTATAAGTATATCCATTAATGCGACTCTATCCATATCCCAATTGTGAACCTTTGCATTAATCAATTCTGAGTATTCCTTATCGTTTTCAATTGTACGCTTAAAGACACTGGTAATAAAATTTTCTTCAACGAAATTATCCGATAGTTTTTCAAATCTACCTTCATATTCTTTCAATGATTTTAAACTCCATAGAGCCATTGTATCGTAGTCTGACTCCCACTCCATTTTCATTTCGCAAACATTATCGAAATAGTTCTCATTGGAGATTAAATAGTTTTTGAATAACTGAACATAAATATTCTTTTCACTTTCAAAATCCCCTTTTTCGGAGTTCATATAAGTTTTATAGGAATTGGAATTATTGAATTTCTTCAAAATATTCATAAATAAATCTCTATTCTCGTTCCAATTTATTTTTAAAGCTTCCTTTCTCTTTAAAAGCTCATTGTCATTGAGTAAAAGAGTAATAAAATCATTATCTACAAACTTAGTATTTGGATTCAAATCCTCATCTGTTGGTAATAGTTTACGTCTGTTATCTTCAATTTTTTCTAAAGCTAAGCTATGTATGTAAATTAAAGAAGAAAATAAATAGGTGTGAAGATCTAAAAGAGAATTGAAACTATCAAGAAGTTTTTTGTTGTGTTCATTAACACCATTGCAATCATTAAATTGGAAAGAATAAAGCGATTGAAGAACTTTAGCTCTTATGAAATGTCTGTTAAGCATCCTCTATTTAAAAGAAATAATAAATAAATGTAAATTCATTTTGCAAAGGTAGTAAAAAACTGCATAATCAAAATAGATTAGATTATTTTTTCAATTATTTTACTTTTAAATTTGATTTAACATGAAGATATGAATGACTTATTGTAGTTAAAAAAACTAAGAATAAATTTGAATTAGTAATAAGTAAAAAAACTAAACTCTTTTATAAACAAAGAAAATCAAGCATTTGAACAATTTAATCAAGGAATAAATCTGATATAATGCCATTATATTCTCCATTTAATGCCATTAAACTAATCATATAATGCCATTATAGTTATGGTTTAATGGCATTATACTGACAATATAATGCCATTAAACTAAATTTAATCAAGCTTTTGTCGTTTCCTGAAATAGGTTTACACTTTTTAGGTTATTACTAATTCAAATTTACAGTTTATT
>JAFNAR010000022.1 GCA_017860255.1 Bacteroidota bacterium
CTTTGTAGCGAAATGCATCGGTAATGGGTTCTTTTCTTAAATTTTTGTCCATGTTGATTTGGGTTTTTGTGTCAACTTTTTTCAGGACAAGTCAGTTTTCAGTGATTTATGTCTTTATTATTTTGCTCCAAAATATGCTTATTTTAATGAGAATTTATTCTAATTTTTTATTCTTATTTATTTTGAATTTCAAATACTCTTTTTTGTTGATACAACAAGGCAAGTTTTGGCTGTTTTAAATAAATAATGTACATTTGCAGGTTAATTACTAAACTTTAGAAACGATAATGTACAATCAACAGTATAGTCCCAATAAATTTAATCTCTTACCTCCTGTTTGTAAGAATTTGCTCATTATTAACATTTTAATGTTCCTTGCCACTTATGTTCTTAAGCTTAGAGGAATAAACTTGGAGGATTATCTTGGACTTCACTTTTTTATGGCCGACTCTCATCATATATGGCAATATGTTACTTATTCATTCATGCACTCCAGCTTCAACCACCTTTTCTTTAATATGTTTGCTATTTGGATGTTTGGTTATACTTTGGAAAATATATGGGGAACCAAGCGCTTTATCTTTTTCTGTTTTACTGCTGCTTTAGGTGCTGCATTAATGCAACAGATTACTTACTATTTTATGTATAGAGATATTGCTTCAGGAATGTATGACTATATCAATACTGGTTTTGAAAATATCCCTTACAAGATTTATCTTAATCAAATTAATACTGTTGGAGCTTCAGGTATTGTGTTTGGACTTTTGCTTGCCTTTGGTATGATGTTTCCTAACACTTACATTTATTTGTATTTCCTTCTTCCAATAAAAACTAAATGGTTTGTTATTGGATATATTGTTATAGAATTATTTAATGGAGTTGTTGGAACTTCCGATGGTGTTGCTCACTTTGCACACTTAGGAGGTGCTTTGGCAGGTTTTATTTTAATTATGCTTTGGAGAAAAGGCAAGTTTAGATTTTAAAGTTTAAATGTCAGAAAAAAAAGAAGTTAAAGACCAATTTATTATTGCTTATCTTCCTGATTTAGAAAATACTCAGACGATAATTAATAATGCAATCTGTTTTGCTAAAATGCTTAACAAAGGTCTTATCTTGTTATATATTTCTGATAAAGCTTATAAATGCGTTTCTATTTCAGAAGCAGAAACTGTTCTTAAAGAATTAAGCTCTAAAATAACTGAAATCAGTTTTCATTCTTATTGTGCAATTGAAGGAGAAACTAAAGAAATAATAAATAAAATACCACATTTGTTGAGTGGAGTTTTGCTTGTTAGTTCTGCAAGTGGGGAAAGCAAAGGCAAAGAAAAACTTGCTTCAAATTCCAATATAATGCTTAAAAACCTCTACACTTCAAGAATTGCCTATTTCATATCTTCTCAAAATGTAAACTCAAACTTGTCATTTAATAAGGTTGTTATGACTATTAACAATATGAGAGAGAGCAAAGAAAAAGTTCTTTGGGGTTCATATTTTGGTAGGTTTGCAAACAGTGAGGTAATTGTCTATTATCACAATTATAAAGATGAGTTTTATCGTCATCAATTACATTACAACATCAAGTTTGTTATGCGCATGTTCGATAATTTCAAAATCAAATATAATCTTCATCTTTCTTCTGATTCAAAAACATTTGTTGACTATCAGGCAATTGATTATGCTAAGGAGGTTAATGCAGATTTAATTATATGTCAAACAACCAAAAACAAGAGTTGGTTTGAAGAATTATTTACCCTTAAGGAAAGAAAGGTTATAAACAATTCTCAACAAGTTCCTGTTTTGTTTGTTAATCCAAGAGAAGATTTATTTATTTTGTGTGAATAGATATTATGGTTAATGTATTATTAGGTTTAATATTGTTCTATGTTTTTTTTAGGCTAATCACTACTTTGATAATCCCTAAAATAACTCAACATAAAATTAATAAGTATAAGGAAAAGTTAGAAAAAGAAAATCAAGGAATAATTAATCGCAAAGAAAAAGGAAATAATAACAATATTCACCCCTCTTTAAAAAAGTATTACGAAAATAAGGATAAACAATAAATTATAATAGAAATGAATAAAGAAAACATTTTCAAGAAATTTTTGCCTCATATAATTGCTATACTAATATTTTTAGCAGTTAGTGCAATTTACTTCTCTCCTATTTTGGAAGGATTGGAACTTCGTCAAAGTGATATGTCTAATTTTAAAGGAATGTCAAAAGAGCTTGCTGATTATAAAGAAGCTACTGGAAAAGGTGCATCATGGACAAATTCTTTGTTTGGAGGAATGCCTTCTTATCAAATTTTGGGTCCAGACACTTATAATGTTTTGAATACATTCTCAAAACCAATTACACTTTGGGGATATAATTTGAATTTGGGAGTAATGTTCCTTTATATGTTAGGTTTCTATGTTTTTGTAATAGCAATTGGCGGAAATTATTGGTTGGGAATATTGGCTGCGTTAGCTTATGCTTTAGCTTCTTATAATATAATTATTATTGAAGTAGGCCATATAACTAAAGCTTGGGCAATGGCTATGATGGCTCCAATTTTTGCAGGAATGATACTTGTCTTTAGAAAGAAATACATTTCAGGAGGAGCACTTTTTATAATTGCTTTAGGATTACAAATTAGTTTTTCTCATATACAAATTACCTACTACACAATGTTAGGAGGTATAATTTTAGCTATTACATATTTTGTTTTTGCAATAAAAGACAAAAAGATAAAAGATTATGTGATTGGAGGTGTTGTTTTGGTCTTAGGTTCTTTTATCGCATTAATTCCTAATTCGTCTTCCTTAGCAATGAATCAAGAGTATCTAAAACATACAATGAGAGGTGGTTCAGATATTACTGTTAAACCTAAAGGAGATACACAAACAAAAAATGCAAAAGGACTAACTATTGATTATGCTTATCAGTGGAGTTATGGAAAAGGTGAAACTCTTACGATTCTAATTCCTGATGCTAAGGGAGGTGGAAGTTCAGATCAAAGATATGAAAAAAATGCTAAGAATAGGATTTCTTATGCACAATCTAATCCACCAACTCGCCAAAATGATCCAAACATTAATCAAGTTATGAATCAATATGTGCAAGCATCATATTGGGGAGAACAACCTTTTACAGCAGGAACAGTATATTTTGGCGCAATTATAATCTTTTTAGCTACACTTGGTTTTATTCTTATTAAAGGAAGAGAACGTTGGTGGCTTTTAATTGCTACAATACTTTCATTTATTTTGGCATGGGGAAATAACTTTTTAGCTGTAAATGAATGGCTATTCTATAATTTACCTTTCTACAATAAGTTCCGTACTCCTTCAATGGCATTGGTTTTAGCTAATGTAACTATAATTATTCTTGCGGTATTGGGTTTGAAAGAGTTTTTCTCAAAACAAATAGATAATAAGAAAAAGAAAAAAGCTTTGTATATCTCTGCAGGTATAGTTGGAGGAATTTCTCTTTTATGTGCAATAATGCCATCTATGTTTGCTTCATTTACTTCAACTAAGGATTCAATGTTTGAAGAGTATTTAGGGTCAAGTTTTGTTCAAGCTTTGTATGAAGATAGAAAATCATTGTTTGTTTCAGATGCTTGGCGTTCTTTCTTATTTATTGCAGGAGCTTTTGCTGCTTTATATTTATTTGCATTGGAAAAAGTAAAAAAAGAATATGTTGTTTCAATTGTCCTTACAGTACTAATTGTTTTTGACCTTTGGGGAGTTGACAAAAGATATTTGACTAAGGATAATTTTGTTAAATCACAAGAAACACAAATTTATCCTACTTCTGCAGATGAAGAAATTCTAACTCAAGTAAAAGAAAACAATATTAATCACTATAGGGTATACAACCTTTCTGTAAATACTTTCAATGATGCATCAACTTCTTATTTCCACCCTTCAATTGGAGGTTATCATGGTGCAAAACTTCAACGTTATCAAGATATAATTGATTTCTATTTCTTGAATAAGAATTATGTTCAAAATGATTTAATGGATGAAGTTAAACTAATGAATAATCCAATACGTCAGTTTTTTAAGGCATATCAAGGACAAGCATCTGCGAATATTGGTGTCTTGAATATGTTAGATACAAAATACTTAATTCTTCCAACTGGAGATGGAGTTAAGGCATATCCTAACACTGAAGCTTGTGGAGCAGCTTGGTTTGTTCCAACAATTCAATGGGCTAAAGATGCTAATGAAGAAATTCTATTGCTTGATAATTTTAATCCAAGAGAAAAAGCTATTGTTGATGCTAAATTCAAATCAATTGTAAAACCAATAACTTCTTTTGATTCAACAGCTACAATTAAATTTGAAAGAGCAGCAGATAATAGTCCAGAATATTTGAAATATACAACTAATTCAAATAGTGATGCAATTATGGTATGTTCTGAAATTTATTATCCTGAAGATTGGAAGGCTTATATTGATGGAAAAGAAGTTGAATATTTTAGAGCAAATTATATTCTTAGAGCAATCAATGTTCCAAAGGGAAAACATGTTGTAGAGTTTAAATTGGAGTCAGACACTTTCCACACTTATAAAATAATATCTTTAATAGGTTCAATTATTATTGTTTTAATAGTTTTAGTTGCCATTTTATTCCCATTTTATCAAAAAAGAAAATTAATAAAGACTGCAAAAAAATAATTTTATATGAGACGATTAATTTATTTATCTTTTTGTCTATTTACTATTCTTAATAGTCAAATTGCTTTTTCTCAAATTGAAATTCGTAAACCTTTTATGGTTGATTCAATTAATAATAAAGGAGAAAAATTTAATATAAATAATCTTCTGCAAATTCCATCTTTGAAGGATTTAGAGCAAGAGAATTATTTTGAAACAATATTTGTTAACCAAACAACTAATATAGACTTGCCTAAGGGTAAATCAAATCTCATAAAGACATATATCTGTAAGATAAATACTAATTCTTATTCTAATTCTTCATTTAATTTATATTCAACAGACAAAGTTAAGATAGCTTTGGATGGAAAAAGTATAAAAGAAAGATTAGATACTAAAGATTCTTTGGGTGAAGGAAGTAAGATTTCTTTTGATTTAAAACTTGAACCAGGAGAATATACTCTTTCATTTACTTTTTTGATTTCAGATGAAAATAAAGAACATTCATTTCGTTTAGAAAAAGAAAAAGGCAACTTAAATATTGAAAATAATGCTAAAAGTGGATTAACTCTTAAGCAAATGTTAACTGGAAAAAATATATACTCAAGTACTATTTCTCCAAGTGGGAATTATGTATTAGTAAAATATTATGATGTTGATGAAAAAGGGAAAAGAAGCTATGGTTATACTATATTTAATGTAAAAGATAGTAAGGCTAAATTAGTTTTTCAAAATGAAGGCAACTCTTCAATAAATTGGGTAGATGTAAAAGGTGGAATTGAAAAATGGAATGATGTATTATATTATATAGAAAATAAAGATGATAATAATAAATTAATTACTCAAACTGTTGATGGGATGAAAACAACTTTTTTGGAAAATCTTCCAGAGGGTAGCGTTTCCCTTTCATCTATAAATAATAACATTTTAATTATCTCCCAAACATCTAAAATTGATAATTCTAAAGAAGATCTTACTCGATATTTAATGCCTGATGATAGGATTGAAGGATGGAGAAATAGAACAACTTTATCTTTATTTGATGTTAAAACAAAAACATTACAACCACTAACCTATGGCTATCATTCTACATACTTGAATGATTATAACCCAAAAACTAATTCAATACTATTTTCTGTTTCTTATGATAATATTACAGAAAGACCTTTTGATAAGAAATCTATCTATCAAATTAATCTTTCTTCTTTTAAAGTTGATACCATCATTAATCAAGATGCTTTTGTATCTTATGCTAATTATATTCCAAATACAGATAAGATTGTTGTTTCTGGAAGTGGTGAAGCATTTAATTCAATTGGAAGTACTTTAAAAAAAGGAGTTATTCCTAATTCATATCATGGTTTGTTATTTATTTTAGATACAAAAACAAAAGAAGTTGAATGTATTACAAAAAACTTTAATCCATCTATAAGTGAATTTATTATTACAGATAATGGAAAACTATTCTTTAAAGCAGAAAATAAGGATTCTATTTCTGTATTTCAATATGATTTCTCTAAGAAAGTTATAAATAAATTAGAACTTGGTTTAGATATTGTTTCTTCTTTTTCACTTGATTCAAAAGGTGAGAATATTTCTTTTCATGGTCAGAGATATAATGATTTTCCTATGGTTTTTGTATCTAAAAATATTGAAAAAGGTATTTCTCCAATTGAAGTTTATAAGACAAAGAGTAAAGAAAATTTAGCACTTGGAGAGATGAGAGAATGGAATTTTGATTATAAAGGAACTAAAATTGAAGGAAGATACTATTTACCTTATGATTTTGATTCTACAAAGAAATATCCAATGATTGTTTATTATTATGGAGGAACTTCTCCAACTGACAGAAGTTTTGAGATGCGTTATTCCGCATTTCTTTATACAGCTCAAGGTTATATTGTATATGTTTTGAATCCAAGTGGAACAACAGGATATGGTCAAGAATTTGCTGCTCGACACGTTAATGCTTGGGGAGAAAGAACTGCTGATGAAATAATTTTTGGTGTTAAGAAATTATGTAAGGAAAATTCATTTATTGATGCATCAAAAGTTGGTTGTATGGGAGCAAGTTATGGTGGTTTTATGACACAACTTCTTCAAACAAAAACTGATATTTTTGCTTGTGCAATTTCTCATGCAGGAATATCTGATATTACTTCATATTGGGGTGAAGGTTATTGGGGTTACTCTTATTCTTCTGGAGCAACTGCTTATTCTTATCCTTGGAATAGGAAAGATATATATGTTGAGAGAAGTCCTTTGTTTAATGCAAACAAAATCAAAACTCCTATCCTACTTCTTCATGGAGATTCTGATACTAATGTTCCTATTGGTGAGAGTATTCAAATGTTCAATGCTTTAAAAATATTAGGAAAAGATGTTGAATTTATTTCAGTCAAAGGAGAAAACCATGGAATAATTGACTTCGAAAAAAGATTGAAATGGAATAATACTATTTATGCATATTTTGCTAAATACCTTAAAGGAGATTCTTCTTGGTGGGAATCAATTTATCCTAATACTAAACTATAAAGATAAGTTTTGAATTAAATTGACTTAAAATTTTCTATTTGGAAGTAATTTTATGTTTATGATAATTCTTATATATAAATGTGCTATTTTCTAAATCATAAGATTCCCATTGATTATTTTGATTAAGCATCATTACTATATTTTTTGAATTGTATTCTATTTTCTTATACTTAGGTTTGATTATTTTATAAGATCTATTTCTTATGCCATAATTACCTTCTTTATCTTTAATAATTAAGAATACTTTTTCTCCTTCAAAAGGAACATTATTTGACACTACTCCATATTGTGGATAAGCAAAAATATTGTAACCTAAAGAGAATGAAGGAATAATAAAAAAGGAAATTATTACAATTATAAATGACTTCATATGAGATTTAGTAAAAGAATAAAATATAAAGTACATGGTAAAGATAGAAATGATAAAAATATTAATACCCCAGTAAGGAAATCTTTGTGAATATATCAACGCTGTTAACAATATTGCTGCAACTAAAAAGACAAAAAATTTACATTTAGTATTAATTTTTATGTTTAAATGAATTCTTCTACAAAACTCATATATAGAATACAAAGAAATAGGTACAGCTAAAAAAGACCAATTAATATTAGTTGATACTAAGCCAACCCACATAGATATTGCCATAAAAAAGCTTATGACAATAATATCCATTATTCTAAGTTTTTTTGATAAAGTAGATGCATAGAAACCAGAAAAAACATCAAAAGCTTTTGCCTTGTTATTTAGTTTAACTTTAAATAAAATATATAAAGCATAAATTGTAATTGGAGCATAAAATAGATATAAATATAATATGTATGTAATTATTTTGCTAATTCCTTTTGGTATTAAAAAAATAAATTTATTGAAAAAACGAATAAGAGAATCAAAAATTATAATAAATGGAGATGAAGTGTCAATATATTTAGTTTCAGCATAAATAACTATTAATAAAAATATAATCGCAATAGGTATTCCTAATCGTTGTTTTGAAAAAACTAAAAGTGATAAGTTAAATCTAAAAACAAATAAAATAAATATCAAAAGCAAAAACATTAATCCATCATAAGTCAAGTATTTGTCAAAATTGCCAATCAAGTATTCTTTAAATGAGAAAATTGCCAGAATAAGCAAGAAAAAAATATCACATAAAAGAAATAAATATTTTTTCTTATTCTGTTTAAACCAAATAGATGAAAAAGTAAATGATTCTTTTTCTATTAATTTTTTAGTCATAATTAATTATTTGCAGCAAAATTAAATAAATTTACTAAGTGAATGTATATTTTTATAATTTATCTTATTAATATTTCTGGTCGTCTTTCCTTTGTACGCTTTATTGATTGCTCAATATTCCAATTGTCAATTAGTTTCTGATTGCCAGAAAGTAAAACTTCAGGAACCTTCCATCCATTAAATTCTGATGGACGAGAATACACTGGAGGAGAAACTAAATCATTTTGAAAAGAGTCTGTTAAAGCTGAAGTTTCGTCATTCAATACTCCAGGAATAACTCTAATTATAGCATCAGAAATTACTGCAGCAGCCAGCTCTCCTCCACTTAAAACATAATTACCAATTGATATTTCTCTTGTAATTAAATGTTCTCTGATCCTTTCATCAACTCCTTTATAGTGTCCACAAAGAATACATATGTTATTTTTGAGTGAAAGTTCATTTGAAACTTGTTGATTTAATATTTCACCATCTGGAGCAGTGTAAATTATTTCATCATATTCTCTCTTTTCTTTTAAATCTTTCAAACAATTATATATAGGTTCAATCTGCATAACCATTCCTGCTGCTCCTCCATAAGCATAATCATCAACACTCTTGTATTTATTTAAAGCATAGTCCCTCAAATTATGAAATTCTACACTAACAATTCCTTTGTTTTGTGACCGTTGCATAATTGAATGTGAAAAAATATTTGAAAGTAATTCTGGGAAAAGTGTAATTATATCTATATGCATATTATTCTTGTTTATTATTCTAATTACGATTTATTGATATATTAGTTGCATAATCCTTCATCTTTTTTACTAAAAAAACTAATCTATCAAATCTCTTATATATGAATATTCTTTCATTATCCTTCACTATAATATAAAACCAAGAAGGGCAACTATCTCTTTTACAGAGAATATTAATGAAATAATTCATAAAAATACAATCCCCTATTCAAAATAATTTTGCATATTTGCAAAAGTAAATCATTCATCAGGTTTATTTAGGAATATTTATCCTAAATCCAATTTCCGGAAAATAAACTCCAATCCCTAAAATATATTAAAAAAAAGATGCACATCTTTTATAGTGAAAGATGTACATCTTTGGGGTAAAAACTCTTCGTTTAATAAGTTTTTTATAAGGAGTTAGTAGATTTATTCGCCGTTTACATAGAATTATTCCCTATTTAATTTCAAAATAATAAGGATTTCTTATTAAGAAAAGTCTTATTAATTATCAAATAAGAAAATCATACTCCATATTAAGAAAAGAAAGAAAAATAAATAAATAAAAGATCAGTAAATTTATTCTTTACTTAATTTACGATAAGCTTCTTAGAATTTGAGTATTTTCCACTTCTTAGATTTATTATATAGGTTCCCTTTCTTAAATTTCTTGTATTAATTACTACCTCTGCCTTTTCGTTAATTAGAGAGGCCTTAATATTTTCAATTAATCTTCCTTTAATATCATAAATCAAAATATTCAAGTCTTGATTCAAACCCTCAACCACAAGTTTTGCCTCTGTATTTGCAGGATTTGGGTAAAGAAGAAAATCTTGTCCATTAAAACTAATCACTTCACTAAGAGAAATAACAATATTCTTTAATGAATAAAATAAATAAGTAGAGTCTTTATTCCAAGAATTTATATCATCATAATTGAATCTTGAGTAAGCAATATGAGTAAGCATATTATTTAATCCATCTAAATGCTCTGGCTTCAAATTGCCCAATTTATCAGAAAATTGTAAAATATCCTGTTGAGTATAATTATATTCAAATAAGTTTTTTGTCTTTCTCGTACAAATCATTTCATCATTAAAATCGGTAAATGTATTAATGAGGGTTTGATTATTATTATTGTCGAAATAGAAAGAATCAATGCTTTGAAGGACGTAGTCAGTTGTTGTATTGTATGCAAAGGTCTTGCTTGAAACCATTAAATTATTAGGATTATATGTAAATTCTTGTTTCCGAAACGGTATCCATGTATTATCATAGGTATTGAAATACTCAAAAATAACCTGAGTTAGTAGATTATTTGTATTATAAGTGTTAAGTGTTTTTGAACCATTGCTAATTTCTTCTTCACTATAAAACTCGTTGATATTACTAACTATGTTATTATTACTATCGTAAGAATATTCAAACTTGCAATATAATTGTTCTAATCCCTGAATTATGTAATATGTTTTTTCCTCAGAGATTAAATTATCTGCATTATAATAATACTCAGTCCTTCCCATATATGTCCAAGAATTAGAGTCAGGGTTGAAATTATAGTAATCATCTTTTGTTAGTTGATTATTATTGTATTCTTTTAGGGTTTTGAAATTCAATTTTAATGCATTATCAACAATATTACTTATGATTATTGATATTAAGGTTTGGTTATTATCATAAAGATATTCTGTATTTTCACGTATTCGGTGATAATTTGAGTCATAGTCCCAAACAGAGAATACAGTGTTTATTATATTATCATAATTATCATAAGTAAATTCATATTTTTTGATTCTACTTTTACTTATGATTAATCTCCCATATGTATCATATTCATAAACAAAAGGTCTGTCTAAATTATAAGCATCAATGACACTGTCTAAAACCATTAATTGTATATTAGTATTGGATAATGTCTGAGAATTTGCATTATCTTTCTCTTCAATGCTTTGAGAAAATATATTTTGAGAGCAAATAATAATGATACACAAAATAAGAGAATAAAGCTTTTTCATAATCCTTGGGTTTTTAGATATAAGGGAACTTCTAATAATATGCGTCAAATATACAATCTTTTTTTACTAAAGTGAAGTTTTGTGAATTAATTTTTAATTTTATTCTTAGTGCATATTGGCTTATTAAAAATTATTGTATATTTGCTTTCTGAATAATATCCTTGCGGGATTGTCGTTAACGATTAAAATTAATAAATATGAATTTTTTAGTTCAATATAAAAGCATATTAATAGCACTTGTTTGCCTACCAATTATTGGTTTTTCACAAAATAATTTAGAAAAGTCTTCTCCTGATTTTCAGTATGAAGATTATTCTAATTTCCTTCAATTTATGACAAAACCTAATGCACTAACTAACCAAACTCTATACTTACCTAAAATTTCTGATACAATTGGTAAATACTTTTTTGTAGGTGAGATTGCAACTCCAGAAAAAGAAGATTTTAATAATATAGATTATTATCAGCTTAAAAGAATGTCTGAAAAAAGACTGAAAGAGATGAAAAACAATTGGTTTGTTGTTGTAGGATATATTGCTGATAAGATTGCTTACGATAAGGTTTACTATGCTGACAGGGAAAAACAAGACTTCAAAACTTTAAGATATGATTTCATTAAATTAGTTGTTGGAAATACAGAAGATACAGTATTTTATAAATATGATGATTTTTGGAATCGTTATAACTTCCCTTTTGTTCCAATGTCTTATTATAATGCTAATAAAAATGAATATCCAAAGAATAAATATTCTAATGAAGATTTAAGTTTGGCTACTTATGATAGAAATTCAAATTATGCATTTATTCCTAAAAATCTTGTAGGAGAAAGACTATATTTACCTGTTTTAACTCAAGAAAACTATGAAAGGCTTTTCAATGGAACAAGATTATATAATTATGATGATGATAGTAGAAAATATTCTTTTGCTCCAATGCCACAAGGTAAAGCAAAACAAATGCAAGGAAAAACTTATTTAGTTGCAGACTGGGTGCATGATGCAGAAGGATTGACTGATGTTTATTTAAAATTGGTTGTTCCTGGCTCAAGAGATACTGCTTATTATAAATATCCAATTGTAAGTCAAAGAAGTATTTTCCCTTTTGTTGTTGAATCATTTTTGAAAAAAGCCAAAGAAGATTATTTGTATAGAGAATTTGTATATAGAGGCGAAAAGTACAAAACAACAGTTATTGATACAAAGCGTAAAACACCTGTTACAATAAATCGTGGAGATGTATTTCAATGTATTGATTTCTTGGTAAAAGATGGAAAATTCCAAATGCTTTTAAGAAATAAAAAAGGAAGAAAATTTTATCTTGCTGCTGATTACAATTTGGGAGATAAATTAAGTTTTTCTCATTCTTTAATTGAAGGTAATAAAGTGCTGAAATATAAAGATACTTACACTACACATTTTAACTCAATTCTTCAAAAGGAATTAATTCCTACAATGACAATTAATATGGCTCAAATGTCTTGGGGAAAACCAGAAAGAGAAGTAATGAATAATTTTGATGGAAGTAATCGCCATTGGTTCTATTTTGGAAATATATATGTTATTTATAAGAACAATAAGCTTTATCGAGTAGCAATGATTCCTAAAGATTTACGTCTATGAACGAAGAATTTGACGAATTAGATGAGGATTTAAACGAACTAATTGAAAAGTTTGAGAATTGCTTGTTTAATGACCAAAGTTGCTTTTTTGATTCTGAAGACTTATTAGAAATTATTGATCACTATTTTGCTTCTGATGCAACTCAAATGGCAAAATCTGCAGTTGAGTTTGCTTTAAGCCTTTACCCTAATGAAATTAAATTTCTAATCAGGCAAGCTCAATGTATTTCATTAGAAGAATCTCCACAAAAAGCAATAAAAATTTTAGAAGAGCAAAGAGAAAAAACTCCAAATGACGATAGTTTAATTTTTGCTTTAGCAACATTATATTCTCAAGCAGGTTTAAGTTCTAAAGCTATAAATCTTTATAAATATCTTCTTAAATTAGATGATAAAGATATTGAAACATACATATTATTAGGAGAAGAGTATGTTTCAACTGAAAATTATTCTTCAGCAGTAAAAGTTTTCAAGAAAGCACTTTTAATTAGTCCTACAGATGAATCTTTACTGCAAAATTTTGCTTATGCTGCTCAATTTCTTGATGATAATGAATCTTCAGTTTTGTTTTTAAAGAAGCTATGCGAGAAAAAACCTTTTTCAGAACAGAATTGGATAGCTTATTCAAATTTACTTTTCAATATAGGAAACTATTTTGATTCAATTACAGCATTGGATTTGGCAATTGCAATAAATGACAAAAATGCTGAAGCTTATCTAAGTAAAGCAGAAGCTTATATTTCTCTGGAGAATTATTCTGAAGCAATTAATTGTTTTCATGAAGCTCTTGAAATAAAACCAGATGAACATATTATTCTTTTCTTTTTAGGAGATGCTTATGAAAAGCAAAACAATTTTGAAAAGGCTATTTATTATTTTAAAGAAGCAACTAAGAAACTTGAATTTTTCGCAGATGCATGGTTAGGATTATCTATGAGTTATTTTGAAAAAAATGATTTTACTAATGCTGAACCAAACATTAAAAGAGCAATTGAACTTGAACCACAAAACATTCATTATAAACTTACTTATGCAGAAATGCTATATAAAGAGAATTACATAAGTTTAAGTGAAGATATATATCAAACTCTTTATGAAGAAGGTGAAGAATTGGCAATAGTTACAATAAACTGGGCAATGGCAATGGTGTCAAATAATAGACTAATGGAAGCTATTAATCTATTAAGAGAAACCATAGATAATAATAAATTTGAAGAACCGGGTATTTATTTTACATTAATAGAATTATCTTCAAGAGAATCATATTTAAAAGATCATTTAGAAGATTATCTGTTTAGACTTTTGCTCAATTATGATGTGTCTTTAAAAATGTTAGAAGAATATTGTCCTTCTCTATTAAAAAATCCTAATTACGAAACCCTAATTAAAACATATATTAATGAAAAAGATTAAGTTAATAACAATAATACTTTTATTATCTATAATACTTCCAACACTAAAAGCAAATACAGCAGATACTATTCCAACAAAAAAAACTTCAACCTTTGAAAATGTTGCATCATGGTATATGGACAATATGAACTATGGGACAATAACACTTTTTATGACAGTTGAAAGCACTTTCATTCCTTTCCCTTCGGAAATTATAGTCCCTCCTGCTGCATTTAAGGCTTCTCAAGAAGGTTCTGATTTAAATATTGTATTAGTTGTAATATTTGCAACCCTTGGTGCTTTATGTGGAGCTATGATAAATTATCATCTTGCTCTATGGCTTGGACGACCAATTGTTCATAAATTTGCTGAATCAAAAGTTGGAAAGATGTGTCTTTTAAGTAGTGCTAAGGTACAAAAAGCAGAAGATTATTTTGTAAAACATGGAAAGAGCTCTACATTTATTGGAAGATTAGTTCCAGGAATTCGACATCTAATATCAATACCAGCAGGTCTTGCTAAGATGAAATTATTACCTTTTACTATATTTACTGTTCTAGGTGCTGGAATATGGAATATAATACTTGCATTAATGGGATATATTGCACAAAATAATACTGATACGATTAATAAATATAGCTCAGAGCTTTCTTATATATTACTTGGACTTGGAGTTTTATTTATTATTTATTTGGTATATAGTAATTTTATTAAGAAAAAGAAAGTTAAAAATCAAAAATTAAATAATGAAGATTAAACTCTTTGGTTTAATTGGTCATCCATTAGAACATTCATTTTCGGAGTCTTATTTTAAAGAGAAATTTCTTAGAGAAGGAATTGAAAATTGTATTTATAAGAATTTCGAAGTCTCTTCATTGGAAAATTTTATAAGTGAAATAAAATCAAGTAACACTCAAAGTAATTATAGTGAACTTGAGGGTTTTAATGTTACAATGCCTTATAAAGAAGAGATAATTCCATATTTAGATTTTTTGGATAAAGATGCAAAAGAAATTAGCGCTGTTAACGTTGTAAGAATAGAAAAAAAAGAAAATCAAAAAATTTTAAAAGGATATAATACAGATACTTTTGGGTTTGAAAAATCTTTATTAGAAAATCTTGAAAATAAAAATATTATGGCTCTTATCTTAGGTAGTGGTGGAGCATCTAAAGCAGTTTCCTTTACGCTTAAAAAACTTAATATTCCATATAAAATTATAACTCGAAAAAGTCTTCTTTTAGACAATGAAATTAATTATGCTTCACTTATTCCTACTTTAATTGAAACACATAAGTTAATAATTAACACAACTCCATTAGGAATGCTACCTTATTTAATGCAAATGCCAGATATAGACATTGAATATATTACAAACAAACATATTGTTTTTGATTTGATTTATAATCCTGAAGAAACACTTTTACTTAAGATGGCTAAAACAAAAGGCGCAAAAACAATTAATGGATTTGATATGCTTTGCTATCAAGCAGAACAATCGTGGAGGATTTGGAATGCCAAATAAGATATTTATTATTGTAAGTTTGATATTAATAATCTTAGTTATTAGAATTAAGAATATAGGAATAGCATTTCGTTCAATCAATACTCTAATTCATGAACTTTCACATGCCTTTATTGCGCTTTTGACTGGTGGACATGTAAGTGAGATAAAGCTTAATGATAACGCGTCTGGTTCATGCACAACAAAATCAAAAGGCAAATTTAAAGTATTTTTAGTCTCAAGTGCTGGATATATTTTTTCTGCACTATTCTCCTATTTGCTTTTTTATTCATTAGGTAAGTCTTGGAACCATTATTTCTTTTATTTTTTCTTGAGTATCTCTATTATTGCTCTAATATTTTGGATAAGAAATCTCTATGGAATACTTTGGACTTTGATTTTTGCTTCATTAAATCTTGCATTAATTCTTATTCCTAATACAATTCTTAATTTTTCTAACCATATTATAATGGTATTTGGATTTATAATAGCTATAGATAATTTTTTTGCAACCTTATGGCTTTGCTATATTTCAATAACTCAACCCAAAAAAGCTGGTGATGCTACCAATATAGCCAAAACAACAAAAATTCCAGCAATATTTTGGGCATTGATTTTTCTATCAATATCTATTCTAATTGGCTATAAATCATATCTTATATTCTTGCCACTTTTTAAATTATAAAGATAGAATCAAAACTATAAAAAAGTATATAAAGTTTTTCCAAATAATATCCTTTGATTTTTATAATGCATTTATTCATAAAAAATCATATTTAATACCTGTCTACAAAATATGTTTAATCTTTATTCGTTTGGTTTGTAAAAATATAACTATCTTTGCAACTTATGAATAATAGAAATTTATCCTTAGTAGCTATTTTAATTTGCTTAATACTAACATCTTGCTCAGGAATTAAACATAAAAAACTTCTTAAAAGCAATGATAATGAAGCAAAATATGAGGCAGCGGTTGAAGCATTTAACCAAAAAGATTATTTTCACTCTACTCAATTGTTTGAAAATCTTTTATTGTATTATCGAGGAAGAGATAAGGCAGAAAGTGTTAATCTTTATTACGCAAAAAGTCTTTTAGGTTCTGGTGATTATTATGGAGCTGGCTATCAATTTGAAAATTTCGTTCGTTGGTTTCCATTTTCAAAAGATGCTCAAGAAGCTCTTTTCCAAGCAGCTTATTGCAAGTATCTTGAATCTCCTGCCTATTCATTAGATCAAACACTAACAAAAGAATCACTTCAACAATTCCAGTCGTTTGTTGATAAATATCCTTCTTCTCCAAAGGTTAAGGAAGCAAATGAGTATATGGATATTTTAAGGGATAAACTTATTAGAAAAGATTATGAGAATGCATACAATTACTATAAGACTGGAAATTATCAATCGGCTCAAGCTTCCTTAAAAACTTTTCTTAACACTTATCCTGATGCAAAATTTAGAGAAGATGCAATGTATTATATAATCCTTTCTGGATATA
The DNA here is from genome assembly GCA_017860255.1 of Bacteroidota bacterium. Lineage (GTDB taxonomy): Bacteria > Bacteroidota > Bacteroidia > Bacteroidales > P3 > UBA10566. The sequence goes on from JAFNAR010000022.1 coordinate 17,163, forward strand.
AATTTGCAGACAATAGTATTTCTGACAAAAAACAAGAAAGATTTCAATCTGTAATAAATGAGTTTCAAAAGTTTGAAGCTCTTTACCCACAATCTTCAAAGCTTCCAGAGCTAAAGAAGATTAATGAAATCTGTTTGGAAAAAGTAAAATAATAATAATAAACATAGAAAATGGATTACAAAAGAACAACAGCGGATAAAACGACTAAAACACGCAATCTTAATGATTTTAATAATACAACAGAGAATGTTTATGAAACTGTTAGTATGATTTCAAAAAGAGCGAATCAAATTTCTCAAGATTTGAAACAAGAGCTTTATCGAAAAATTGAAGAATTCACTTCTCAATCAGATAATCTTGAAGAAGTTTTTGAAAACAGAGAGCAAATTGAAATCACTCGTTTTTACGAACAACTTCCAAAACCTACACTTATTGCTATTAATGAATATCTTAATGACCAAATAGTTTATCGCAATGATGAAAATGGTAAAGGAGTTGTAAGCGAAATGGTACTTGAAGTTCAACAAGCTATTGAAAATAAAGAAAATAAAGAAAGAGCAAAAAGAGCAAAGAGATAATATAATTATTGAATTATAATGCTTAAAGGAAAAAAAATTCTAATTGGCATAAGCGGAGGAATTGCTGCTTACAAAACACCTTTATTAATAAGAGAATTAATAAAAAGGGATTGTCAAGTAAAAGTGGTTGTTACTAAAAATGCCTTAGAATTTGTTACCATTACAACTCTTCAAACCTTATCACAAAATGAGGTTTATTATAATATGTTCTCGAATAATGAATATTCAACAGAACATATATCTTTAACTGATTGGGCAGATTGTTTTGTTATTGCTCCTGCAACAGCTAATATAATTGGAAAGTTTTCAAGCGCCATTGCTGATTGCCCTCTTTCAACTTCTTTTTTAGCTTTTGATAAGGATGTTTTTATTGCTCCTTCAATGAATTCCAAAATGTATTCTAATCCCTTAGTAAAAAGAAATATTCAAACTCTTAAAGAAAATGGAGTGAATATTATTTCTTCTACACAAGGCTTTTTGGCTTGTGGATATGAAGGAGAAGGAAGAATGCAAGAGCCAATTGAAATAGTTAAATTTCTTGAAGAGTTTTATTCAAGAAAACTTCAGTTGAAAAACAAAACCATTTTAGTTACTGCTGGAGGCACACATGAGCAAATAGATGCAGTAAGATATATTGGTAATAATTCATCTGGTAAAATGGGTTATTGTATTGCTGAAGAATTGGCTTCAAGGGGTGCAAATGTAATTTTAGTTTCTGCAAAGACTCATTTAGAAGTTCAAAACAACAGTATAAATCGTATTAATGTTGTTTCTTCTGAAGAAATGTTTGTTCAAACTACCAAACACTTTCCAAAATGTGATGCTGCTATTCTTTCAGCTGCAGTTGCTGACTACAAACCAATTACTCAAGAAAAAAATAAAATTAAAAAAACTCAAACAAATTTAAACTTAACCCTTACTCCAACTAAAGATATTCTTGCAACATTGGGAAAAGAAAAAAAGAATAATCAAATTCTTGTTGGCTTTGCTTTAGAAACTAATGATGAATTGGAAAATGCTAAGAAGAAACTGATCAATAAAAATCTTGACTTTATTGTTTTAAATTCTCTAAATGATAAAGGTGCTGGATTTGGAACTCCAACCAATAAGATTACTATTATAGATAAGAATCAAAAAATAGAACATTTTAAACTTAAAACAAAAGAAGAAGTTGCTGTAGATATTGTTAATAAGCTTGTTTCATTATGAAGAATATTTTTTTAATATTTACTTTTCTTATTTTTTCAAGTGTTTTATTCTCTCAAGAGTTTAAAATTCAAGTTAGTGTTTCCTCCACTGTGCAAGGAACTGACAGAAAAATATACGAAAGTATGCAAACCGCTCTTAATGACTTTATCAATAATAGAAAATGGACAAATTTCAACTATAAGACTGAAGAAAAGATTGAAGGTTCAATTTCAATATTAGTTAAAGACCGTCCTTCTCAAGAAGATTTTAAGGCAGATTATATTTCTATTCAACTTCGCCGTCCTGTGTATAATTCTTCCTATACGACAACAATGCTTAATTCCCAAGAAACTGATTATTTTTTCAAATATGTTGAAGGAGCTCCTTTAGAATTTGAAGAAAATACATATTATGATAATCTTACTTCAACCATAGCTTTCTACCTATATTATTTTCTTGCAATCGATGCTGATTCTTTTTCTCCTAATGGAGGTGCTCCTTATTTTAGAATTTGTCAAAACATAGTTACTGCTGCACAAAAGTCAGCTCAAAAAGGTTGGAAGTCATTCGAAAACCAAAAGAACAAATATTGGATAAGTGAAAATTATAATAACCCAACTTATCGCTCAATGCATGATGTATGGTATAACTATCATGTTTTAGGTTTAGATAGAATGGCATCAGACAATCAAACTGAGGCAAGAAATAGCATATTGACAGCTTTGGAAGCATTGCAGAAAACTAACAGAGAAAAAACTCAACTAATATGTGTTCAACAATTTGTTGATGCAAAAGCTGATGAAATTGTACAAATCTTTAAAGAAGCACCAAGTATGGAAAAAGACAGAGTAATTACCATAATGTGCGAAATCAATCCTGCCAATACTAACAAATATGAACAAATAAGAGTAGCTCAAAATAACCAATTGAATAATCAATTTAACACCCGTTCAGAGGGTGATTACAATAATACAACTAATAATCCCTACAATAAGTAGTGATATTAAATTTTAGTAGAAATTTAATTATTAATACAAATCAAAACTCTTAATTATTTATGCAAAATATTCCATTTGAAAAAAATCTCATTAATGGGATTTTAGAAAAAAACAAAATTAAAAGTGTTGGAGCTGCTTCAATACGTGAGGTAAAAAAGATTATTGATGATGTTGAAGGAGCGACTGGTGAAAAATTTATTCGTATGGAAATGGGTATTCCAGGATTACCAGCAACAAAAATAGGATTAGATGCTCAAATAGAAGCTCTTCAAAATGGAGTTGCTTCAATTTATCCAGACATATACGGAACAAAAGAACTAAAACAACAAACAGCACTATTTGTAAAGAACTTCATAAATATTGATGTTCCTGAAGATTGTTGCGTACCAACAGTTGGTTCAATGCAAGGAGGCTTCGCTTCTTTTTTGACAATTTCAAGAATGAATCCAAACAAAAATAAAGTTCTTTTCATTGATCCAGGATTCCCAGTACAAAAATCTCAATGTAGAATTTTAGGAATAGAATCAGAACATTTTGATGTTTATGATTTCAGAGGTGATAAACTTAGAGCTAAATTAGAATCTTATCTTTCAAAAGGAGACTTTTCTTGTTTACTTTACTCCTCTCCTAACAATCCTGCTTGGTTCTGCTTCAATCATGAAGAATTACAAATAATTGCAGAAGTTGCAAATAAATATGATGTTGTAGTTATTGAAGACCTTGCTTATTTTGGAATGGATTTTAGAGAAGATTACTCTCAACCAGGCGTTGCACCTTTCCAACCTTCAGCAGCTAATTGGGCAAAGAAATACATTTTAATGATTTCTGGAAGTAAGGCATTTTCTTATGCAGGAGAAAGAATTGCTGTAATGGTTATCTCTCCAGAACTTTTTGCTTTTGAAAGTGATACTCTTCAAAAATATTTTGCTCAACGCAGTTTTGGTAGAGCCTTAGTTTTTGGTTCTCTTTATGCATTAACTTCAGGAACAGCACACTCTCCTCAATATGCACTAACAGCAATATTTAAAGCATGTAATGAAGGAAAGTTCAATTATAGAGAAGACCTTTTGGAGTACGAAAGAAAAGCTAAGATAATGAAAAAAGCTTTCACTGACAATGGCTTTAAAATTGTTTACGACAAAGACCTTGATGTTGATGTTGCAGATGGATTCTATTTCACTTTCTCTTATCCAAATATGACTGGAATTGAAATGTTAGATGCTTTAGTTTATTATGGAATTAGTGCAATATCTTTAGATATTACTGGAAGTTCACGCAACGAAGGTGCAAGAGCATGTGTTTCTTTAGTACCAAATGAATTACTACCAGAATTAGCAATAAGACTAAAAGCCTTCAACCAAGCTCATCCAATTAAATAATTTAGATAGAATAATTATTGATTACTATATAAGGACGTATTTTATGAAGTACACCCCAAAAGTTGGACAAAAAACTTTTGGGGTTTATTATTTATGTCCAAATACACAATTGAAGAGAAATTGAAAATAGTTTCTCCAGTACAAAATGGAAAATCAATCCATGGTTTATGGTGTGAGACTCATATAAAAGAAAGAACAATATTGGAGTGGATTCACAAATATTCAAGAAACTGTTGGATTAGAAAACACAAAAATATATGATTTACAAACCAAGCTCTACCATAACCCAACAAATGGTGATGTAAATTTAAGTATTTAAGGCTTAAAGAATGATTCAAAGATTATGATTTTCGATATATTTGGAAGAATAATTAAAACCTACAACATAAAAACAAACCAAAACCAAATAGAAATAGACGTCAAAAAACTAACCCCAGGAACATACTACATAAAATGCAAAGACACAACAAATGGTTTTTCTACTACTAATAAATTAATCATACAATAAAGAAAAAGGAATAAATATAGTGGGATTGCTTATCTACTTTGTCACTTTATAAAGCAAAGAAATCGGTTTACCGCTTGCACAGCAAGAAAAACCGCATTACAAAAAAGAAAATCATAATTATGCAAATGTAGAGATTATTGGGAAAATAGACTAATTTCAATAGTCTGTAATAGCTTGAAGAACAAACAACTCTTTATATAAAAGTAGAATAATGCCATTATAATCTTCATATAATGCCATTATAGTTTAAGTTTAATGGCATTATACCATTGGTTTAATGGCATTATACTGAGAATATAATGCCATTATATTGAGATCTAAATAAGGTTTAAATTTTTCTTTTTGAGATTTTAGTATTTTAATTCTTTATCTATTCAGTTCTAAACTTAGTATTTTATTTCCGTTTTGAGGGATTTCTTTGCTTTGCAAAGCGACAAAGTCGATAAGTAATCAAAATTAATTTGTAAATTTGTCAGCAAATAAAGTAAATAATGAATAAGAAAATCATTCTTTTTACATTATCTTTGATAATGTTCTCTTGTGCCATTGCTTCAAACCCTATTACTCTAAATAAACAAGGAAATAAAGACACATTAAATATTCCTCATGACGCAATTCCTTTTAACTATATACGTAATCACATTAGTATAATAAGTAAGGTTGACTCTGTTACTGGGAATATTATTTTTGATTCAGGAGCAGATGGATTATATTTAGACAGTATTTTTTTTAGAAATAACCCTTTTGGCCAATTTAAATACATATCTGCAATATTACCTGGGATTGGTTCTTCTGGAGGACAAAAGGTAGAAGTAATTACTGACAAACTTAATTTTTCTTTTCCTAATTTAGCTAAGACCTTTTTTTCTGTTCCTGTCATTAAACTTAAACCTATCTTGGGCGATTTTGCAGATGGTTTAATAGGAATAAATGCTTTTTCAAAAAGTATTTTAGAAATAAACTACAAAGATGAATATCTAAGAATTCATAAAGATTTTAAAGATATCGATAAATCGACATACTCAAGAATAAGAATGATTAAGAAGAAAAATCGTCTCCATGTACCTGTTACTATTAAAATCAAAGAGAATATAGTAATCGAAGATTATTTATTATTGGATATTGGTTCAGGAGGAAGTGTAGATATAATAAATCAAACATCAGTAAAATATAATTTTAAAGATGAAATTACTGATAAAATAAAATACTTTACAAAGTATGGTGGAGTAAGTGGAAATTCTACTTCTTACAACTTTAGGGCAAATTCATTTGAAATTGGGAACTTTAAATTAGACAGTGTTATTATGGATTATTCCGTAGATGAGAGTGGTTATTTATCAAAACAAGATCATAATATAGGATTATTAGGTAATGATATACTTGATCGTTTTGACGTAATAATAGATTTCAATAATAATGATTTATACCTAAGACCTAATTCAGATTACAATTATCCTTTTAAACCAAATAAACATGGATTTAACTATGTTGACAGAAGTGAAACTATGAATTCTTGGATTGTAACAGGCTTTTATGAAAACAGCAATGCACAAAAATCAGGATTACAAATTGACGATAAGATAATATCTGTTAATGGCAAGGATATCCACAATATATCTTATAAAGAACAAGAAGAACTTTGGGACAAAATAGATAATCTTGTTTTAATAGTTATTAGAAATAACAAAGAAGAGAAAATAGAATTTAAATTATAATTTTCTGTCGTGCGTGATTTATTTGCTTTGCAAAGCGACAAAGTCGATTAACAATCCCACATGATATGGAAATAAAAGTTATTTAGATTCTTTTAGAACTTATCAATAAAAAATTTGAAAAACTTAGTTAAAGAACCACTACTAAAAATTTCAACAATTAATCCAGTAATTATAGGTAGTATTAAACCTGTTAAAACCCAACTTGACTTCTTTTTATAAAAGTTAGTAATTTTCTTTTTTAAATCTACTCTGATATTTATTCCATTAATAATATTGGATGATGAACCAGTTGTTACATTATTTTTATCCTCATTAATTTCTATTCTTGACATTGCTATTTATATTTAATTATTGATTGGAGAACTATCTCCCGTAGTAACATTATTTTTATTCCCAAATATGTTTATAGTACAATTAGAAGGTTTGATTATATCTATTGCTTCATCTTTATTAATTAAATCTATTTCATCTAAATCACATTCATGACATTTATCTTTTTCTGTGCAATCATTTTTTTCGCAAACAATTAATTTTTTATCATAAGATTTTTTACAAGTACTTATAAATATGCATTTATTACTTTCATCGGTTTTTGTTATTTTTATAATTTTTTTGTTAACAATTAGCAAGTCTATCCAAGATTCATAATGATACCCTTCTATTTTATCATACATACTTAATATTTCATCATTATAAACAACTCTATTCCTATTCTCATCGTCTGTAAAAGGATATAATAATTTAGACCAGTATTTTTTACTTTTGTTTGCCTCTAATATAACTTCAGGGCATATTATGAAATCTGCCATTTATTATTGTCGTTTTAAAAATTCAATATTATCTTCTAACTTATCACAATAAAAATCTTTAGGCCAGTCAAAATCGCCTGTAGAAGTAATATCAAGCCTTTTTAATATAGCAGATCTTTCATTTTCACCTTTTGATTCTACAAAATAAATAGCAACATCATCATTTGAAATAGTTTCATCTGCTATTCTTCTTCTTAATCTTCTTAATAAGTATTCACTGTGAGTTTCAATCAATAATGACTTTCCTTCTTTAATAATTTCTATAAATAAATCAGCTAATTCTGCTTGCATTTTAGGATGTAAATGAACTTCTGGTTGTTCTATAATAGTCAAAGTATTTTTTCTTGATAATAAACCTTGTACTATAATAGGTAATACTTGTGAAATTCCAAACCCTACATCTGTAATGTCAAGTTTTAATTTATTTTGTGTTACACTTATATTATGAATAACATCTTTAATTTGAGAAACACTGACATCAAAACCAAATTTATTTAACCAAACATTAACGTTGTTCTTTAATTCTTCATTGTCAAGAAGTACTTCTGCTAGTTGATTACCATCTATTGAATCTATTGAATTGTTAACTTTTGAGCTATCTAAAAGATAATATCTTTGAGGGTAAGCTCTTAAAGGACTAACATAATTAATATTGTTTTTATTAAAATCTTGTTTAATACACCAAACTGCTTCGGCAAAGATATAGTATATTGTTCTTAAAAATATAATTTGGTCTGAATTGGTTGAACTGAATTCATCAAAATCATCTTCTGTTCCTAATTTATCTAGGTTTATACGACTTCCAAATTCGCTAGAATATTTTGTTAATATTGATTTGTCTAAAATATCACTATTCAAATAATAATGTTTTTTATTCTGAGTATTTTTAAATGAATAGGAAAGAATATTACATGTATTATCACTTATAGTAATATCATTTACTTCTAGTTCATTTACTTCTAGTTCATTTGCTTCTTGATTATATTTAATACAATAACTTAATTTTGGATTGTCAAATGATTTTGCAAATATATTTTTTATTATTGTATATGCATCTTTTAAAGAAGAACCATCGATAATAATTTTATTATTTTCATCAATATCGATTTTTATTATTCGAAAAAATCTATAATTTAAAACATTCTCTTTTAAATATGCCTCTATTTTATCATCAGAACTAGATATATTATTATTTATTTGGTTATTAAGATCTTTTATTTAATTTATTAGATCATAATAATCCGCGTTTATATTTCCAAACTTTTCTAATATATCAATCCTATTTTTATATGAATTTTTTTTGTTATTTCTATTATTTTCTAAGAATGAATTCACTTTATTTAATAAATAAAACATCTCACATAATTCAGATTTAAATTTATTTAATAAAGTTTCAAGCTTAAAATCTTTAATTGCAAATTTTAACTCTATTTGAGTATCTTTATTTTTATTATGAAGAATATTTTCAATTTCGCCTAATTTAACAAGATCACCATTAAGCATTAATGCTGATTTATACGACCCTTCATAATTTAATGTTTGTGTAATCATTAAAAGTAGTTGAATTAAACTACTTTTCCCAGAACTATTTGCTCCTAATAATATTGTTATAGGTTTAATTTCTAAATTTCCTTCCTCAAAGGCTTTATAATTTTTAAATTCAATTTGTTTTATCATAATATTATAATTCTAAATACTTATTCTATTATTATTCAGTCCTTCAAAGACAGATAATATTTAAAACTTTAAATTTACAAAAAATATTAATACCTAATTAGATTTTAAGAAATAATTTAATACTTCTGTTTTCTCCATCGTGCGTGATTTCTTTGCTTTGCAAAGCGACAAAGTTGATAAGCAATCTCGCACTATGACTAATTTATGCAGTAAATCATAAATAGGAATATTAAAATAAAGTGTAAACCTATTTCAGGGATAAACAAATTACACAACTCTAAAAATAAATAATCAAAAGTCTTTTTTCATTCTAATTATTCATTAGTTACACCCAAATAATCTTTATATAAATCTATTTAAATGAGACTTCTATCTAATCAAAGCTTATTTAGAAAAATTTAAACTTCTTTTCAATGTCAAAACAATGCGGTTGTTTTGACAAAACAATGGCATTGTTTTGAGTTCTAAATAAGACTTAATTTTTTCTTTATTGGATTTTAGTACTTTAATCCTTTATCAATTCAGTTCTAAACTTAGTATTTTTATTTGTAATCACTACCTTTCACTTTTAATTTTTAATTTTTCATTTTTCACTTTCCTACTCTTCCCTTTTACTTTTTGCATTTTATTATATATCGAATTAGAGAATAGTTGTATCTTTGTAGTATGAATTTACGTTTGAGAGCTGTTGAAATTAGTGATGCTGATTTAATTTATAAGTGGGAGAACACCTATTCGCTTTGGGGAGTTAGTTCCACAAGGGCTCCTTTTTCGCATTATGCAATAGAACAATATGTGAAAAGCACTCAGAATGAAGATATTTATTCTGTTAAACAAATTCGTTTTATGATTGATGTGGAAGATGATGGAGTTGTGAAGACTGTTGGTTGTGTGGATTTATATGATTTGGATCCTCAACATTCAAGGGCTGGAGTTGGAATCTTTGTTGAAGAAGGCTATTTTAGAAGAAAGCATATTGCTCTTAATGCTTTGCTTTGGATTGAGAATTATGCTTTAGAAATTCTTAATCTTCACCAACTTTTTGCTCATATTTCGCAAGATAATTCTTCAAGCATAAAGCTTTTCAATAAGGCATCATTCACTCAAACTTCTGTTTTAAAAGATTGGATTAGAAAAGAAAATCAGTTTTTAGATGTTCTGGTATTTCAAAAGTTTTTAAGCTCTAATCGTTAATAATTAAACTTACCTCTAATTTATGAATTATTTTCAAAAGAATATTGGATGGATTATTCCTGTTTTAATTGTTGTTACTTTTATTGTATTCTTCAGTATTTACTTCTTTAGTGCAAAGGTTGATGTGCTTGGAGACAAAACTTATATTTATGTTTATCCAAACTCAACGAAAGAAGAAGTTATTGAAAATATTAAGAAACAAGATATAGTTTTTAATTCTTTTGTTTTTAAAGCCTATTCTGTTCTCTTAAATTATGACAGAGCACATACTGGACGCTATGAAATTAAAAATGGGATGAGTGTTGGACGAATGGTTAATATGCTTGCCAAAGGGAGACAAACTCCTTTAAGACTTGTTATTGGCAATTCGAGAACTAAGGAAGAATTTGCAGCAAAGATTGATCCAGAATTGGCTTTTTCTAAAGAACAACTTATGGCAAAGCTTAATGATAATGCTTTTCTTAAACAATTTGGATTGGACTCCTCAACTTCTTTAACCCTATTTATTCCCAACACTTATGAAGTATATTGGGATATTAGTGTCGAAGATTTTTTCAAAAGGATGAATAAAGAGCAGGATATTTTTTGGAATAAGCGTCTTGCTAAACTTAATCAAACTGGATTTAATAAGATTCAAGTTATGACAATTGCAAGCATTGTGGAGGAGGAAACTAATCAAGATGCAGAGAAATCAATTATTGCAGGAGTTTATATTAATAGGTTAAAAATAAATATGCCACTTCAAGCTGACCCAACAATAAAGTATGCACTAAATGATTTTACAATTAAGAGAATTGTAGGAAATATGCTTGGCGTTGATTCTCCTTTTAACACTTATAGAAATACAGGACTTCCACCCTATCCAATTTGTATTCCAAGTATAAGTTCCATTGATGCTGTTCTTAATTATTCAAAGCATAACTACCTTTACTTTTGTGCTAAAGAAGACTTTTCAGGCAATCATAACTTTACTGCCGACATTAATGAGCATTATGCCAATGCAAGAAAATATCAAAAAGCTTTAGATGAAATTGATATATATTAGTTTTGTTGTTATAAACCTTAATCAATCTTGACTAAGAAATCAGAGAAAAAAGTAACAAACTAAAAAGAGTAATCCTTAAGAGAAAGAAGAATTATTTGGCTAAGGATATCAATATTTATATCACTTAATTTTTTAATATAAACACAGCCTTTACCCAACTTTACTTTGCCCAATTGTTCAATTAAACTTTGAGCCTCGTTTCCATACATCATCATACTAAAGTAAAGTGATATATTGTTTTTTCTTGGAGCAAAACCAACCTTGAACCATTCAACACTACGTTTTGAAGGTGATGTAATAACATATTTCTTAAACCCAATAATACTATCTCCCCACATTTTCCCTTCCTCCTTAGCAAGTTGGAGCATAAGATTATAAATTGCAATAGAATCATTTTTCTTTTGCTCATCTTCCAAACTATTGAGATACTCCATAACAGAAGCTTCATTCTCTTTAGTTTTAATTTCAGCAAGTTTTGCCATAAAATTATTGGTTTGAAATTATCTTTTTATTTCTATTTTGCAGCAAAAATAGAGAATTTTGGAAATAAAAAAGAAATATTAGTTTGCGTTTTTGATTTTTCTCTCAATATTGCTTGTTGAATAACCATCTAAGAATTCAATTGTAACCACATCCCCTCCTCTTGCACTTACAATATCATAACCAACAATATCTTCTTTTTTATAGTCGGCTCCCTTAACCAAAATATCTGGTTGAATTTCTTTAATCAGGGAATATGGAGTTGAGTCAGAGAAAAGGACAATGGCATCAACAAATTGCATAGCAGCTAAAATAATGGCTCTTGATTGTTCATCTTGAATTGGGCGAGTATTTCCTTTAATGTTTCTAACAGACAGGTCGGTGTTAAGTCCAATAATAAGTTTATCGCCTAAGTCTTTGGCTTTTGATAAATAGTCAATATGTCCTCTATGAATTATATCAAAACAGCCATTTGTGAAAACTATTTTTTTATTTTCATCTCTCCATTTTGACACTTCTTGTTTTATATCTTCAATGGAGAATATCTTATTATTAATCTTTTCTAACTCTTTCATTTTCTTTTCTGTCTTTTGAGAAATACACAAATCCAATTAATCCAAAAATAAGTATTCCTATTTGAGAAACTATCCAAAGTAACCATCCTGCTGCATAACCAACTGGACGAGAAATTGCATACATAAGTAATGTTTCTGCAATAATTGCAGGGAATAATCCAATTCCTCCAGGTGTTACAGCTGGTCCAATGGCTCCTAACATAGTGGCAACAAATGCAATTTTAAAAGCAAGATGAGATGTTTGCTCAAAACAAAGGAAAATTACATAAGTTCCAAGTACCCATAGAAACCAAATAAAAAGTGAATTGAAGATAAATAGCCAAGGATTCTTAAGCTTAAAGATAGATTTTATTCCTTCCATAAATCCAGATAGAAATTCTATTATCTTCTTATAGAATTTCATTTGCTTTAATCTATTTCTAAGTAGGAAAAGAATAAAACAAAGAATAATGAGAGCTATAAATCCATAAATAAGGAAAACCTTTAGAGAAGAAAAATTGATAATATTGTTGAAATTGTTGTAGATATAATCCTTTATATAGTTAAACTCTATCATTAGAGCTATAAAAAAGAATAATGCAAAGCATATTGTATCAACAGTTCTTTCAACAATTACTGTTCCTACAGTTTTTTCAAAAGGAATTTTTTGATTTTTACCCAATAGTCCACAACGAACAATTTCTCCCAAACGAGGAACTGCCAAATTGGTTAAATAGCCCGACATAACAGCTAAGAATGTAGGCATTAGTTTAGGGTTATAGCCCATTGGCCTGATAAGTTGTTGCCAGCGAAATGCTCTTATAACTGCACTAAAAACATTTACTAATAATGCAACAAAGAACCAAAAGTAATTGGCTTGAGTGAAAGATTCAAATAATTGTTTTATTTCTTCATGTGATAGTTTCGATATAAACCACCAAATAAAACCTAAACCAATTAAAAGAAAGATTATTAGTTTTAATGTCTTTTTCATATACTATTTAAAACTAATAATCATATTTCTTCAACTTAACAGTTAATCTAATTAAGAGTTTGTTCTCTTATGATAGTTTGTTCTCTTGAGGGAAAACAACTATTGGTTTATGGGTTTTTGCTTCTTCAAAATCCATTGAAGCATAAGAAACAATTATTACTAAGTCTCCTAATTGAACTTTTCTTGCTGCTGCTCCATTAATTCCAATTTCTCCAGAACCTCTTTCTCCTTTAATAACATAAGTGTCAAAACGCTCTCCGTTATTAATATCAAATATATATACTCTTTCGTTTTCAATCAAATTAGCAGCATCCATCAAATCTTCATCAATAGTTATGCTTCCAATATAGAGAAGATTCGCACGAGTTACTACTGCACGATGTATCTTCGATTTTAAAACTTCAATATTCATTAATTATTTTTTCTTTATAAATTCACACCTGGTACTGCAACATTTGGTTGCCCTTGTTGTTGAGTTTGCATTTGAGATTGTTGCTGACGTGCATACTCTTCAATAACTTTTTTGAAAGTTGGATTAGACATAATTTTATCTTCAACAGCTTTTAACTGAAAGTTCATAGAATTAGAATAAACAAACATTAATAGTTCAGCTCCACGACTAAATAATTCCTCAGATTGTGTTTGTAATATTTTTTCTAAAGGAACTAAAATCTCAAGGAATTGAGCATTTGCTGCTTCTTTATTTCCTGAACGTGCAATTTGTGCTGCAGAATTAACCTTTGAAATTAAATCATTATAATCCTTTTGCATTTCTTGAATTCCTAAGAATGATTGGATTTCAGGAATTGATTTGATTTTATTTAATACATTTGTAAGGTTATATGTTTCTGCTAAAGAATAAGCCATTGCAAGATATTGTAAAGATTCATTTTTAACTGATGCTACATTTCTTGCTTTAGAGCCTGTAAATCGATTATAATATTTAATATCGTTAATGTATAAATCAACAATTTGATTAAACATATCTTCTCCCTTTTTCAATTGTCCATTTGCACAATATTGTTCTGCAAATTGCAAATCATATCTATCAAAATAAATCTTTGATGAAGGAAATTCTTGAAGTGCTTTATCCAATATTTTAATTGCTTTATCCTTTTGTCCTCTTGCAGAATAATTTCTTGCAATAAACATATGTTGTTGACGCATGTTTCTTGAATTATTCATTGTTACAGCATCTTCCAAATATGTTTTTGGATCTTTAATTCCTCCCCATTTGAACTTATTTAAAAATAAATTATTGGTTTTTTCTAATGCAATATTTCCTGATTGAGGTTTAGGAGTTATTCTATATAACAAACCTTCTTGTTGAATATAATCATTAATGTTTGGAATTAATTTAGTAAAATATGAAGGACTCATTGTATATATTGGACGTTTGAAGGCATTTGTTGCCAAAATATCCAATAGCATCAATTCATTACGAGTAATTTGTTTTCCTTGTTTTGAATCAACAGGTATAGAGAAAGTCATAGTATCTTTATCAGTTGAAATTCTTAAATTATTATATAGAAGAACCTTTACTGAATCTCCATTTTGAATGAACATTGTTGTATTAGGATCAGTAGTAAAGCTTTTTAAAGCATCTCTAAGTTCAACAGTTTGATCAGTATTTGGATAAACTAATGAAGCATTTAGTCCCATTCTATAATATTCTTTTGGTAAAGTAAACGGTGCTTTTTCAGAATCGTAAACCTTACTGTATAGTTGTTCTACATACCAATGCATTCCAGAAAGAGTAAAATTAAGTATTCTCACATCTGGACGTACTCCTTCAACTTCTTGTATGTACCATAGAGGGAAAGTATCATTATCTCCAAATGTTATTAAAATAGCATCTTTCTCACAACTTTCTAAATAGTTTCTTGCAAATTCTCTTGTCATATATCTTCCACTTCTATCATGGTCATCCCATTCTTGAGATGCCATAAGTATTGGAACAGCTACAAGACAAATAACTGATACGGAAATTGCTTTAATGTTTTCAGGAATTTTTACTTTCTTTAACCAATCATATAGTCCATAAACACCCAAGCCAATCCAAATTGCAAAAGCATAGAATGAACCAGCATAAGCATAATCTCTTTCTCTTGGTTGAGTTGGATGTTGATTTAGATAAAGAACAATTGCCAACCCTGTCATAAAGAATAGTAGAAATACTACAAAAGCATCTTTCTTGTCTTTCTTGAATTGATATATTAATCCTGCAATACCTAATAATAATGGTAAGAAGAATAAAGTATTTCTACCAGGGTTATTTGCCATTTCTTTTGGCAAATTGCTTTGAGGACCAAGACGCATTTCGTCAATAAACTTTATTCCAGAAATCCAGTTACCATTTAAAAGGTCTTTTGTTCCATTAGATTCAGGATCAATATTAGAATGGTTTACTCCAAAGCCTTGAATATCGTTTTGTCTTCCTACAAAGTTCCACATAAAATAACGCCAATACATATGATTGACTTGATAGCGGAAAAAGTAAGTAAGATTTTCTGCAAATGTAGGTTTTCTATCTCCGTTTATACCTGCCCAATATTTATAAAATATAATATGTTTTTCTTCTTGAGCAGAATACATTCTTGGAAAAACAGTATTATCTTCTGGAGCATAAGTGTACTCAAAACCTGAACTTTCTTTAATGTATTTTTTACTTGCTTTATCTTTAATATATTTTGAAGTATTTTCAGTTCCAGTTGGTTGTGCTGTATAATATGTACCATAAAATACAGGTGTAGAACCATATTGTTCACGATTAAGATAAGTTAGTAGTGCAACTGCATCTTTAGGAGCATTCTCATTAATTGGTGTATTTGAATTTGCACGAATAACTAAAATAAAAAATGTTGAATATCCAATTAAAAGGAAAAGGAATGATAGAATAACTGTATTAAGTAATGGTTTTACTTTATCTTTAGAATATTTTAATCCCCATACAATTATTCCTATTAAAACAATAAAGTAAATAATTGTTCCTGAATTGAAAGGTAATCCAATTGAATTAACAAAGAATATTTCAAACTTTCCTGCCAAAGAAACTATCATTGGTATAATAAAATACATAATAACAGCAACCAAAAATACAGATAATATTCCTGCCCAAATAAATCCTTTCTTTGTTGTGTTTGGATATTTCTTAAAATAGAAAACATAAACCATTGCTGGAATAGCAAGTAAGTTTAGTAAGTGGACTCCAATTGAAATTCCAATAAGGAAAGTAATTAAGATAATCCAACGCAAATTATGTTTATCATCTGCTTGACTTTCCCATTTTAAAATAACCCAAAAAACTAAGGCTGTGAAGAAAGAACTCATTGCGTAAACCTCTCCTTCAACAGCAGAATACCAAAAAGTATCTGAAAAAGCATAGGCTAAAGCTCCAACAACACCACTTCCAAAGATAGCAATCATTTGAGAAGTTGTAATTTCTTGAGTTTTTGCAATAAGCTTCTTTGCAAGCATTGTAATTGTCCAAAATAGCATAAGAATAGTTAATCCACTGCAAATAGCACTCATTGCATTAACCATATAAGCTACCTTTGTAACATCCCCACCAGCAAAAAGAGAGAATATTCTACCAAAAAGCTGGAATGTTGGTGCTCCAGGAGGGTGACCTACTTGAAATTTGTATGCTGTTGCAATATATTCTCCACAATCCCACCATGAAGCAGAAGGTTCTGTAGTAACCAAATATACTACACTTGCAATAAGGAAGACTACCCAGCCTAAGACATTATTAATTAAAGAATACTTTTTCATCTATTCTACTTTTAAATATATAATTAATTTCTTTATTTTTATGTTTCAATTCTACCAATTAACTTTTGAACGTTTAATTGGCATAGTCATACATCTTGCTCCTCCTCCTCCTCGAGGTAATTCTGCAGCATCAATTGTAACAACAAAACGATTATAATCTTTCATATTAATTTTGTCATTACATATATCTTCTGCATTAAGGACTGCAAAACCAGCTTTATTTAACGTATTAATTGTATTTGTATTTCTTGAATAGCCAATTATTTTTCCTTCTCCCATACAGAAGAAATTTGCTCCTGAATGCCATTGTTCTCTGTCTTGATATAATTTATTATCTCCTCCACAGCTAATTGGCTCAAGGTTAAATCCCAAATCCTTCAATCCTTTCATAAAATTAGGTTTTTCATGATAAGTAACCTTTCCATTGTCAATTTCAATATGAGTTACTTCAAAACCATCATTATTATTAACAATTAAAGGCTCATATACCATACATTTATCCTTATCTAAGAATGTAAATACCATATCTAAATGAATAAATGACTCTGGAGAATGAGGAAGATTTTGAACTAAGATATTGAATTTTGGTTTGATTTTGGAATAATGCTCAACTAAATAATCTATTCCTTTTTTATTGCTTCTCATTCCATGCCCTACAAGAAGAGTGTTTTCATTAGCAATTAAAATATCTCCTCCTTCTGTATTTGCTTTTGTAGAATAGTTACTTGGACTAAAAGTTTCTGCCTTAAAATAATATTCAAAAATATAATCCATAATAATGCTTTCTCTGACTCTTACATCAAACTGCATTGAATGAATTAAAACCTTATCATATATTGTTGAAGAAGCATCACGAGTAAAGAAAAAATTATATAAAGGAGAAAGTTCATCTTTCCATCCTTCAACAAGTACTCTTGCTAATTCTTTTGATTCTACACTAAGGAGTTCTTCTGCTAAATGGGTCTTTTCTTCTCTTTCTAATATCTCATTAACCAACTTAAGTTTTACATTTTGGTCTTTAAGAATCTCTGTAAGAAGATCCATTATTTGATAAGTCTTAGTCCATTTAGATAATACTTTTTCAAAATAAAAGTATTCTTTTTGTGCTATGTTAAGGTTTAAAAGGTCACTATACAAACATTCTTCAATTGTATTAGGTACCATTTTTTCAATTTCAATTCCGGGTTTATGAAGTATAACCCCCTCTAAATGTCCAATTTCTGAGCTAACGTCAATCGTCATAAATAAAAGTATTCGTTGAACTTAACCCTAAAATTTATTAATTATAGGGCATTTGTAAGGTGCAAATATAGGAAATTTCTTTAATTTAGTGTATAAAACTAATATTTATCTTGATCTGTATCTAATTTACTCCCTAATCACTAACTAAGGTTT
Organism: Bacteroidota bacterium; assembly: GCA_017860255.1. GTDB lineage: Bacteria > Bacteroidota > Bacteroidia > Bacteroidales > P3 > UBA10566. The sequence continues at coordinate 35,451 of JAFNAR010000022.1, forward strand.
ATTCTTAAAGATAAAAGAGAAATCCAAAAACTAACTGAACTCCTCTTTCTTACTTTAAAAGTTAATCTTTTTTCAACACTTCTTATTAACGTTTCTTAAAATAGTATATAACACCTACTTTAAAAAGATACTGATTAATTCTTTCTTCAAGAATGCCTGAGTAAATATCTGGTATGATAGTTATTCTTTAAGAGGGTTTTAATTCAGAAAATATTGTAGAGTAATTAAACCCTGCCAATAAATCTACATTCTTAGACAAATAAAATGAAGAGGATAATCCTCCAACAAGATATAGTCCATTAGTTCTTTGTTCAATATCATTATATACATTTAGTTTGTAATTTACCAATGAATATCCTAACTGTATCTCTGGTAATAGTTTTATTTTATTAGTCAGGTTTATTTCATAAATAAAAGAACTATAAAACGATAATATTTTTTTATCAAAAGTAAAATAAGTATGAGAAGGTAACATATCAATTCCTAAATAAGATGAGCCTAAACCGAAATAAAATTTATTCCAGATATTTGTATTTACCATCAAGTCTATATTGTAATTAAACCCTGACCAGTCAGTTAATCTATTTGGAGCAATTCCAAAATTTGAATTTATTCTAATATCTTGTGCATTACTAATAGATATAAAACATAAAAACAATATAATAAAGAATGTCTTTTTCATAGCTGTCTTGTTTAATCATTTACCATATTACATTCATAAGTACTTGCTTCAAAACTTGCACTAACTTCTACTTCTAAACCATCTAATAATTCAATATGAGATGCATATAAAATCTTATGAAATAATTATGCGGCAAACTTATAAACTTATTTCCAATCTTCCAAACAAAAAAGAAAATTATTCTTTCCCTAAATAATAAATATATTTATCACCACCTTAAAAAAATAGTTGCAAAAGAATAATTATCTGAACTCAAAAAATCCTATCCCTTGACTTCATAACACTATTGTAAAGAATAATTATAAGCTTATTTTAAGCAAAGATAACTATTCCAAACTCTCAAGATAACTATCCAAGAAGCTCAAGATAACTATACGAAACTCAAAAAGTCGCACTTTTTAATCAAAAAGTCGCACTTTTTAGACGAAAAGTCCGACTTTTTTAATCCGAGATAACTATCGCAGAGTCGCCAGATAACTATCTTGGAAAAGCGAGATAGTTATCGTAAACATAAATAACTTTGTTTGAACAATATTGTTTAACATAAAAACCAAAGGAAATGTCTATAAAGTTTTTCAAATACAAAAGGAATGTTCCATTCTAAGGTCATAAAACGCAAGAGAAGGGTTTCTTTTGAAGGTTTATGGCGAGTTGTTAATCAATTAAAACAAAGAGAAGCTCATGGAAAGAGCTTCTCTTTGAGGTTTTATAAATATAAATTATTTACTGCAAAAATAAAAAGTTTTAGAGCTTAAAGACTAAAATTAGGAATAGTTTTCTCTGAAAATATAATTTAATTCACGCATTTAATAAGTCAAATAAATATGATTTGAGATTCAAAAATTATCTATACAGGAATTGAGGATATAAGTTTTTTAGTGTACTGAGTTTGAGGATTTGCATAAATTGAGTCAGCTTCACCCTCTTCAACAATAATTCCCTTTTGCATAACAATCATTCTATCGGACATATATTTCACAACAGACAAATCGTGAGAAATAAATATATAAGTAAACCCAAAATCATTTTTTAAATCATTAAGTAAATTCAAAACTTGAGCTTGAACCGAAACATCTAAAGCAGAAACACTTTCATCACAAATAATAATCTTAGGCTCCAAAGCCAATGAACGAGCAATCCCAATTCTTTGTCTTTGACCACCAGAAAACTGATGAGGATATCTATCATATTGCGAAGCATCAAGACCAACCTTATCTAAAAGAGAAATAACTCTTTCTTTTCTTTCTTTTGCGTTTGAATAAATATTATGAACAATCAAAGGTTCTTCAATTGCTTGACCAATTGTCAAACGAGGATTTAAAGAAGAATATGGATCTTGAAATATTATTTGAATATCTTTTCTTATCTTTCTTAACTCCTCCCCTTTCATTTGGTTTAATAGCTTACCATCAAACTCAATTTGTCCACTTGTTGATTCAATTAATTGTAGGATTGCTCTTCCTACTGTTGTTTTACCACAACCACTTTCTCCAACAAGCCCTAAGGTTTCTCCCTTAAAAACATCAAAGCTAACTTTGTTTGCTGCAATTTTCTTTTTCGTTATCTTGACAAATAAATTTTTCTTAACAACATACTCAACAGATAAATCATTAACTCTTAGTAATGGTTCTTGAGAGTAGAGCAATTTATGATTTTCTTGTCTTTGCTCTTTAGTAATTAGCACTTGCTCTTGATTCTTGTCACTCAAAAAATCTGAAACAGTAAGCAATCTCTTTGGTCTTTCTTCTATTGGGGGGCGAGATGCAAGCAAACCTTTTGTATAGGAATGCTGTGGATTATAGAATACATCATTTACATCACCCTTTTCAACAATTTCTCCTTTATAAAGAACAATAACCCTATCGGCAATCTGTTTAATTACACCCAAATCGTGAGTAATAAATAAAATACCTATTCCATATTTCTCTTGAATGGACTTTAGCAACTCCAAAATAGTTTTCTGAACAGTAACATCCAAAGCTGTTGTAGGTTCGTCAGCAATAAGTAAGTCTGGATTACAGCTTAAAGCCATTGCAATCATAACTCTTTGCTTTTGTCCTCCAGAAAGTTCAAACGGATAACTATTATAAATTCTTTCAATATCAGGCAATAAAACTTCCTTAAAAAGCTCTAAAACTCTTTGTTTAGCTTTGCTTTTTGTTGTTTTATTATGAAGCATAATCATTTCCTTAACCTGATTGCCACATTTCTGAACAGGATTTAGAGCAGTCATAGGTTCTTGAAAAATCATAGCAACCTTATCTCCTCTAAAAGATTGGTATTCCTTTTCACTCAATGAAGTTAAATCAATAGGTCTATCCTCGTTTTGATAAAAAAGAATCTTTCCTTCATTGATTTTAGAATATTTCTCAGGCAAAAGTCCCATAATTGCCAAAGAAGAAACACTTTTTCCTGAGCCACTTTCTCCAACCAAACCTACAATTTCACCTTTATTAATAGAAAAATCAATACCTTTAACAACTTCAAACCATTGTTTTTGGCGAAGAAATGAAATTTTTAAATTTTCTACTTGAATAAGTTTTTGGTCTGGCATAAATAAAGTTTTAAGTATGTGCAAAGATAAATAAAAGTTTTATTTTGCAATATAAATATATGTTGAATTCAAGCTATTTCAAGAAAAATTGCATAAAAAAGTAGAAAAAAATTTGCAGGTTTAAAAAAATATAGTACTTTTGCAACCTCAATTTAAACAAAACTGATTGTCCCGTGGTGTAATGGTAACACATATGATTTTGGTTCATACATTCCAAGTTCGAGCCTTGGCGGGATAACAAAGAAATAAAAGTCAAAGTATTAACTTTGACTTTTTTAATATTACATATTTAATGTCCTGTGGTGTAATGGTAACACATATGATTCTGGTTCATTTATTCTGGGTTCGAATCCTAGCAGGATAACTAAGACAAAAGCCAAACTATTTATTTATAATAGCTTGGCTTTATTATTTTAAGCAATTGCCCGACATTTGCCCGTATCCTCTAAATTAAGCAGTCTTTTTGGATTTGGAAGTTGATTTTTTAACTTCCTTTTTTTTGTCTTAGGTTTAGAAACTTTGAAATTAGTTTCTTTGACAATACCTAAATTGTTAATTGCATCATTCTTCAAAGAGTCGTCATTTTTATTCTCTTTATTATCATCTAAAGACTGTTTATGTTTCTCGTGTTCCATTTTTAACTTGGCAAAAGACATATAAGAATTAATTACACGAAGTGTGTTTTTAGGAAATAAAAAATATTTTAACTAAAAATATTAAAAATAGCATATACTTATAAGAAAAAATGTAATTTAGCAACACTATTTATTAATTTGATTGAATATGGAATATAAGTTTTTTACAAATGATGAAGCAAATTACATTTCTGAAATGTACAAGGGTACAAATTCTATCAGGAAAAAAAGATTTGAAGAGGAGTTTTTTGATTTGCATTATAATGAATTAATTAAAGGCTGTATATGGGAAGAATGGTTTAATGATATAATAAAAAATCCTTTATTAACCGAAGATGAGTTACTTAAGTGTAAAATTGGAGTTATTAATCAAGTTATATATATTTCCCCAATAAAAACTGATTCTGATTTAGAATATAATAAATATAATTTACGTCTTTGTTTAGCAAATGATAAAGTAGCAGATAATCTATATATCAATCTTGTAATTTATATTCTTTATAGCGAAACTTATAGCAAGATTAAAAATATGGATGATTTTCATTCATTTATTACTGAATTATCTTTTATAATGAATAATGATATTATAAGAAACTATATAGAACGTATGGCACTTAATAAAGAAAGTGTTAGAAAAGCTATTAGAAAAAAGATAATTGATTTCCTTAATGATTATAAGAAAGATGGAATGAGTTTGTTTGAAAATCAAAACAAATATTTTTTAGAAATTTATAAAGAAAGAAAGGCAATTAATGATGATGGTATTACAAAGTTTAGAGAAGCTTTAGTAGATAGTAATAAAGATATAATATCGAAAATTATATCTAATGAATTATACTCCTTATATAATATGCAAGATTTCCCTCTTCTAACTACCATTGAACAGAAACACAACCTAAACACAAAATTCGATAAGGCTTATTTAATAAATAGAAAGGATTATAAAGAATCTAATAGACCACCAAAAGGCTATGAATCTTTAAAATATTCAAATTATGAGCTAATAGACTATTATAATATAGCTAATGAAGATGCTAATGTATTTAGGCATAAAAATGAGTTTGATATTGTAGATATCCTTTCACATTATTATTTGGAGATAAAAAGTTATAATCAACAATATAAATTTAGAAGTTTTCCTGCATATTTGAATAATGATAAAGAAATGATTACACAACTAATTATTTCTAATTTCAAATTTCATATAAATCAAGCATTCTTACGAGTTACAAAAAATAAGCTACCAATTATTGATAGTTATTTTATTGAAGGAAAAGCTCTAATTGAAGATAAATATGATTATGATAAAATGTTTAAAATACTCAAACCTTTTATTTTAAATGGGACAAAGTCGATTTATAAGTCTGTAATTGAAAATCATATTTTGCCAAAAGACACACAAAAGCTTAGAATGATAAAACCTAATAAAGCGGATATTGTACGATTTGCAGATTGTTTTGAAATTCCAATTTATAAAATCAATAAGATATTTGAAGAAAAAGTTGATTCAAATGACAGGAACAGAGTATCTGTACCTGATTTTTTGAAAGTTTTAAGAGCAAATTATAATAATCGTTTATATAAATAGAAAGATTTTTCCGACCCTATTTCCGACCCTATTACACACCCTTACTAAGTTATTCATTTAGTGAGGGTTTTTTATTTTTTAATTGCTTTAAGTCCGACCCCTTTTAATATTAACTCTTTGTTCCTTTGCTCTTTACTCGAATTTTTGTATATATATTTGCAGAGTAAATAATATAAAAATAATAAGCATATGTATAAGTTGCTCCAATGTAGCCAAAAAATTGTAAATAATATTTTTCCTTTGCAACATATAATACAAACCCTGATGGGAAATAAAAATATTTTAAAATAATGAATAATATAATAAATAAGGATGATGCATTTAAGTTGATGCTAATCCTCAACATGAAAACAAAAAAATGGTGCTTAGTTCTACTTCCTTAATTGGGAGTGGAACAATAGCCCCCACTTCTTCTAATTATGAATTACCTGAATTGCCAAAGGTTCAAATATGGGCTTCGGCATCGGATGTTGTAAATAATAATTATGTATCTATTGATAAACTCGTTCAGATGATTATTGAAAGGGAATTGGATAGTTCAATTATTAGTTTAAGGCAATTGAATATAAAGGAAATTGATTGCAAGGATAAGGAATTAAAGAAGGAATATAAGTTTACTAAAAATAGACTGCCTTTAATAACCTTTACATTTCATCTTAAAGATTACAGAGATGAAAATCATTTGAATTATTACACTGGCTATATTGTATTAGATGCAGATTTAAAAGAAAATCCAAACTTACCATTAAGAATTAAAAACATTAAGAGAAACATATCTGATTGTCCTTATACATTTCTAATGTTCGATTCACCACGAGGAGAAGGCTTTGGACTTAAGGTGGTTTTAAGAACATTTTTAAATAGTGAAATTGTTAAATGTAATGAGGAATTAAAAAAGGAAATGGACAATAAGAAAAGGAAAAATTTGATTGATACAATTAAAGATTTTCATTTTCAAGTACATAAAAGAAGTAGAGAATATTATTCTAATAAGTTTGATTTGCTATTTGATCAGGGAGCTAAAAACTTTCAAGGTGTATGCTTTTTGAGTGGAGATAGTAATATATATTATAATCCTAATTCTTCCCTTTTAAAAATAGTTTGGGCAAAAAAGGAAAAAGAAACAACTACTTTTAATACCTATAATGATTTCAACTTTAGCACAACTTCAAATAATGATATTCTTGAAGCAATACTAAAAGACTTTATCAAAAATTGTAGTGGAAGAAATTCAGCAACTTTTTTATTAGCCGTGCAAGCTAAATACTACAACATAAGTGAGAATGAGATTTTGAATTTTGTTATGAATAAATGGGGAGATGATGACTTTAACCAAAAGGAAGCTCTTAGAGCAATAAGAAATGGTTTTAAATATACTCCTTATGTTCAATATATTTTTAATAATAATAACTCAAACAATTTATAATTATGAATACAAATTTAGAAAAGGCAAAAGTGGAAGAAAAGAAAAATACTCAATTTGTTCAAGTAAGAATAGAAATGACATGCTATATCCTTCAAATCTTAAAAGAAAAAAATGATAATGTAGTTTATAATAATGGATTTTATTTCTATGAGGATTCTCATTGGCAACTCAAAGAAAAAATTTATGTAAAGAACTTCTTGCGTGATTTTGCTGAAGAATTAGGAATACCAGAAAAGGAATATAAATCATATAAGAAAGCTCATGACCTATATGAGCAGGCTAAACTCGATCTCTATAAAGAACTTGAAACAAATAGAGATGTATTAAACTTTCCAAATGGCACTTATGACATAAATACTTTAGAGTTTCGAGGACATCGTAAAGAGGACTTTCTGAAGTATGTGTTTCCTTACAATTATGATTCTAATGCAACTTGTCCAAGGTGGATTAACTTTATTAATGAAATTCTTCCAGAACAAGATTTAAGAAAGCTTATTAAAGAAGTGTTAGCATATCCTTTATCAAATGTACATCTTGAAAAAATCATTTATTTCTATGGAAACGGAAGAAATGGAAAATCTTTAACTCTTGATGTTGTAAGTTGTGTTTTGGGAGAAAATAATGTAAGTAATGTATCTTTAGGATATATTTTGAAAAATGATGGATTGGGGATTCAGCAAATGGAAAATAAATTAATTAATATTTCGGCTGAGAATCTTCCAAAAATTTCAGATAGTTCAGTACTTAAAACATACACTTCAGGAGAATCAATGACTGTTAAAAAGCTATATCAAGACATATATTCAACAAAGAACTACCCTCAAACAATATTAGCATCAAACCACCTTCCACAAAGTTCAGATTATTCTTTTGGATTTTACAGCAGATTATTTATCTTTCCATTTAACTATACCATTCCTGCGGATAAAATCAATCCTAATTTAAAGCAAGAGTTATGCGAAGAATTGCCAGGCATTTGCAATTGGTTATTGGATGGCGTGAAATATCTAAGAGAAAACAAAAAGTTTAGCGAAAGTCAAACAATTGAAGCTCTTAAAAATGAATACCGTATTGAATCAGACACAGTTTGTAGTTTTATGGAAGAAAAAATGTATATTCCTTCCAATTCTAAAAAGAAGTTGCTAAAGGAAATATATAATGAATTTAATAGATTCTGTGATGAGAATAATTATCGTCAAATTAGTACTAAAAATTTATCATCAAGACTAAAAGGATTATGTTATAAAATTGAAAGATTAACAGGAAATAAAAACTTTGTATGGTGTGAAGTAAGGGGGATAAATGAAATTGAACTTCCTGAAGAATTGGATATTCCAGAAAATAATTCAAAACCAATAGAAGAAAATGATTTATTTGGTGATGAATCAGATTTAGATTTCTAAATTTCATGAAAAATAGTTACCAAAGTTACTTAAGTTGCTATGTTAAAAAAAGGTTTTAAAATTTTTTCTCAAACCTTTTTTTTAGGGGTTAATTTAAGTAACTTAAGTAACTATTAGAAACTAATAATTAGAGAATAGTTAGTGATAATGATTAATGGTTAATGATTAATACAAAAAAAGAAAGGCAACCCAATTAAGGATTGCCTAACTTTTCACTTACCCCTCATTCCACTAAAGGGGGAGAAGTTTTTATCTCCGATGCTCTCGAACTTCGTTCTTCGGGTCACTTAAGGAGCTTAAAGAGTTTAAGGTCTTTAATGTCCTTAGACTCCTTACGGTGCAACTGGAGCATCAGCAGCAGGTAAAACCAAACCCTTAGGCATTGGATTACGATATTCGTAATAAGCACTCTTAAGTTTGTTTTTAAAACGAACATTTGGCTTGAAATTAACC
>JAFNAR010000023.1 GCA_017860255.1 Bacteroidota bacterium
TTCAACTATTAGAGGAATTAAGGTTAATTTCAAGCCAAATGTTCGTTTTAAAAACAAACTTAAGAGTGCTTATTACGAATATCGTAATCCAATGCCTAAAGGTTTGGTTTTACCTGCTGCAGATGCTCCTGTGAATCCGTAAGGAGTCTAAGGACATTAAAGACCTTAAACTCTTTAAGCTCCTTAAGAGCAAAACTTTCTTCCCCTTTAGGGGAATGAGGGGTAAATTGAAAGTTGGGCAATCCTTTTGGGTTGCCTTTCTTTTTTTTTCTTTCTTCTTCTGTCCTTACTTTTTTCTTGATAAAAAAGTAACAAAAAATCAAGACTGTTCACAAAAAGCTAAAAATTGCAGCCTTGAACTAAAAGTTTATAAACTCGCTTCGAAGTGAAAAGGTAAAAGTGAATAGTGAAAAGTGAAAAGTGAAGAGTTTCTTCCCCTTTAGGGGGGAGGGGTAAATATTAGTGAAGAGTGAAAAGTGAAGAGTTTCCTCCCCTTTAGGGGAATGATGGGTAAACACACATAGGCTCTGCTCTACGCTGGGGAAACAATTCTATTAAATTTAAGTAAAAAATAAGTGGTAAAAGGTAAGGGTTTTGGGTGTAAATGTGCTGTTTTTTTGATTATTTATATATATGATAATTAGTGAAATGAGATTAATAAGGAAAATATTTCATCAAATTTTTTGGAAAAGCTTAATTTTTGTTGTATCTTCGCATGTTAATTCACTTTGAGTAATCATATATGCAGACTATTAAACTTGTTAAAACAACTTATAGGTTAGTTGTGATAATGGTTCTAATCATTGTCCCAATAATTGCCTTTGCTTCAAATCCTAAACAAAAAACTGTTCTCTATGTTAGCTCTTTTGCTGAGTCTACTGTTTGGTCTCAGAAAACAGAAGAGTCTCTTTTAAAAACTTTCCAAAGTGAAAACTATAATATAAATCTACTACGTCTTTTTTTGGATGAGGAAAAAACTCCAAGGCTTGAAGACAGAATAAAAATTCTTAGAAATTTCTTTAAAAATAATAAGGAAAAGATTGATGTTATTGTTGTTTTTGATTATGGTGCAACTAAGGCTTTTCTTAATTATTCTGATCCCATAGTTTCTAAAATTCCTATTATTTTTGCTTCGGAACTGGAAAAGGATACTGAAATAAAGTATAATAATATTACTGGTGTTGCTTTTGATTATGGTGTTGGTCAAACTTATAAATATGGATTAAAGATTTTTCCTGATACTAAAAAGGTATATGTTTGGGCTGATAATAGTCCTACGGGTAAGCTTTTTATTGAGGAGGCTATGGCTAATTTGAAGGGCTATAATCCTGATGTTGAAATTGAGTATGGTTTGAATGTTGGGAGTTTGGAAGAGCTGAGAAAGAAGTGCAAGAGTTTGGATTCTAATTCTTTTGTTATTTTTGGTACTTGGTCTTTGGATTCTTTGGGCAGGAAGTATAGTGATGAGATTCTTGCTAATATATTTTTTAAGGATGTTAAGGTTCCAATTTTTTGTACTTATGAGGAGAGAATAGGTAATGGTTTCATTGGTGGTTTTGTGCAAACGCCAGAGGGTAATGCAATTTCTGCTGCAAGAAAAGCTATTAGAATTTTTAATGGTGAGTTTGTTGATAGAATGGTTATTGAGCATATTGCTCCAACTCCAATTTATGATATAAGAGGTATTGTTAAGTATGATGGTAATATTAAAGCGATTCCAAGTAGTTCGGTATTAGTTAATCGTTTTTCTGGTTATTTTTTAAAATATCATATTTTCCTGATACCAATTTTAGCTTTAATTTTTGTATGTATGTTCTTCCTCTATTACTTTATTTTACAGAGATACAGGAATAGAAAGTTAAAAAAATCGTTGAAGGAGAAAGAGGTTAGTGAAAAGAATTTGCAGGAAAATGTAAAAATTCTATCTTCTGCTATGCCTTCTTTTAGAATTCTTTCTTGGATTTTTAATGACAGAACAAAGATTTTCAAATATGGTGTTACTGATGAAAATGGTATTTTAGAGATTAATCAAGAGGGTGATTTATCTATTGCAAAATCTTTTGTTAGTAAAGAGTTTGAGGATAAATTTATGGATTTCTTTTACAAATTGGATTTTGTAAAAGATGTGCATGAGTTTCATCTTGAATATTTTGGTCGTATTCCAGGTGAAGTAAAGGATTCGTGGTGGGAGATTAAGGGCAATATTAAAGAGTGTGAGGACTCAGAGGGTAAATATAAGATTATAAATGCTATACATATTAATATTCAAAGGTATAAGCAAATTGAGATTAGGCTCAATGAAGCTTTAGATAGAGCAATTAGGAGTGATAAGTTAAAATCTAATTTTATTGCAAATATTACTCACGAAATCAGAACTCCTTTAAATGCTATTACTGGTTTTGCTAATCTTATTCATTCCGATATTGAAGAGGATATGAGAATTGAATACTCTAATATTATTAAAGAAAATAGTGATAAGCTTATTGATATTATTAATGATATTATTCTTATTAGTGAAATTCAATCGGGTTATTTTGAACATAAAATGGTGGTTTTAGACCTTAGTCAATATATTACAGAACTTGACAGTATGTTCCGCTTCCGTTTCCCTTCAAACATTGAGTTTATTGTTGAAAATCCATATCAATCATGTATTGTTGAGGTTGATAAAGATAGACTTTTCCAAATTATTAAAATATTTATTGATAATGCCATTAAGTTTACTCAACAAGGATTTGTAAAGCTTGGATATGTGGTAGAAGATAATGGTGTTAAGTATTATTGTCAGGATAGTGGTATAGGTATTAAAGAGGAAGATAAGGATAATATTTTTACTCTTTTTGAAAAAGTTGATTCAAACAAACAAGGAACAGGAATAGGACTTGGCATTGTTAAATCTATTGTTGAGAAGATGAATGGAAGATATGGATTGGAATCGGAATTTGGTAAGGGTAGTTATTTCTGGTTTTGGTTGCCAAGCAATACAATTGTTATTGATAATGAGTCAAAACAAAGCTATGTTGAGATTGATAATATTATGGAGACAAAGCAGAAGGTTTTGATTGTTGAAAATGATAATTCAACTTCATCACTGTTGGAAGAAAATGATTTTAGCTCCTATTATGAATTAAATACTTCCAATCCATTGATTGAAAATATTATTGATTCTATTTCTCAAATTAATCCTAAGTTAATTATTCTTGCTCAAAAAGCACAATATTTAGATGACTATAATACTTTTAAACAATTAAAATTAGAGTATCCTTCAATTCCAGTAATTATTATTTCTGAACAATTGCTTATTCACGAAAAAAATAAACTAATTAAGTCTGGTTGTAATAAATTTGTTGAATTACCGATTGATGTTGAGAGTTTAAAGAGAAAAATAAATAAACTAATTGGCTAAGGCTTTAAGTTGTTTTACTTGTGCAATAACTAAAAAGGTTGTTATTATAGTTGAAACAATATCGCTTATTGGCATTGCCATCCACACTCCTTTTATTCCCAAAAAATTAGGTAGAATAATAAGTAATGGTATTAGAAGTATTACTTGTCGTGTTAAGGAAAGAAATATTGATTTTCTTGCCTTGCCTATTGACTGGAAGAAATTGGATGAAACAATTTGAAAACCTGCAATAGGATAAACAATAAACACTATTCTAAATCCTTTAATTGCTATATCAACTAATTCGTGGTCTGTTGTGAAAGCCATACTTATTGCTTTTGGGAAAAGCTCCACTGCTGCAAATGCAATCAACATAACCAAAACTCCCCATTTAACTGCTTTATAGTAGGTTTGTAAAACTCTATCATAGTGTTTAGCTCCATAGTTGTAGCCAACAATTGGTTGCATTCCCTGTGTTATACCCAAAACAATCATCACAAAGATAAAAGCAACACGATTAATTATTCCATAAGCTCCAATTGCAAGGTCTCCTCCAAATTTCTGAAGGCTATAATTTATCAATACAACAACAAAACAAGCTGCTGCATTCATCAAAAAAGGAGATAAACCGATTGAGAATATATCAAAAATAATCTTTCCATTAAAATGAAATATCTCTCTTGAAAAGTAAATTACCTTATTCCTTTTCATATAGATAATTATAAGCCAAATGAGAGATATAAACTGTGATATCACTGTTGCCCATGCTGCTCCTGCAATACCCCATTCAAAAACAAAGATAAATATTGAAACCAAAATGATGTTGATTCCAACAGAAAATATGGTAACCAGCATTGCAAGTTGCGGATTTCCTGATGAACGTACAATGGCGTTAAGTCCAAAGAACAGGTGAGTTATTATGTTACCAAAAAGTATGATAACCATAAAGTCACTTGCATATTTTATTGTTTGGTCGCTTCCTCCAAAAAAATATAAAATATCATCTAAGAAGGGTAGGGTGAAGAGTGTGAATAGTGATCCAATAATTATGCTTAATATTACCACATTACCTAAAACATTTCTTGCATAGTTGTGGTCTTTTCTTCCTAAACTGATTGACACTAATGTTGCTCCTCCAACACCAACCAGTGTGCCAAAGGCTGCCGAAAGATTCATTAAGGGAAAGGTTAGTGCTAAGCCTGATATTGCTAATGCTCCAAGTTTTTGACCAATAAAAATGCTATCAATAATGTTGTATAAAGACGAAGCAATCATAGCAATAATTGCAGGAAAAGCATACCTACGTAATAAACATCCTATATCGTCTCTTTCTAAAAGAAGGGATTTATCTTCACTCATAATTAAGTTTGCAAAATTACAAAATAATTCAACAAACTTACTTTAAGCTATCAATTAGTTTTTTTTATTTCTTGAACCTTATTCTTCCGTGTTTGTCCATCATATACATTACCCTGTTGGCTCTTGCATTAAGATAAGGAGTTGGATGGGCTGCATTTCTTTTTAGTGGTGAAGGTAAAACAGAAGCCAAGAGGGCAGATTCTCTTTTTGTGAGTTTTTTTGCACTCTTGCCAAAATAGTGGTTAGCTGCTGCCTCCACTCCATAAATACCATCTCCAAACTCAATAACATTCAAATAAACCTCCATAATTCTTTCCTTAGGCCAAAAGAATTCAATAAGAATGGTATAGTATGTTTCTAAGCCTTTTCTAATCCAGCTTCTTCTATTCCAAAGGAATACATTTTTTGCTGTTTGTTGGCTAATGGTGCTGCCTCCTCTAATTTTTTTACCTCTTTTGTTATATTCAATTGCTCTTTCAATTGCCTGGGTGTCAAATCCATTATGTTTTAAAAACATATTATCTTCCGAAGCAACAACGGCACGAATCATATTATTGTTAATATCATCAATGTCAACCCAGTCTTTCTCCAATCTTACTTCTCTTTTTGATGAAAAGGTTTGTTCAATTGTTCTTTGAACCATTAGAATGGTGATAGGAGGATTAATGAACCTGTATACAATGGTCATAAATATTGAAAATGCAAAGAAACATAGTGTTGTTACCCAAATAACTTTCCACAGTTTTCCCCAAAAACCTTTCTTTTTTGTTTTCTTTGTCTTTCTTTTTGTTGCTGTTTTTTCGTTAACCATATTATCTTTAAATGCTTTATTTTACGTTCTCTTCAAACCATTTCCACAGGTTTTCATCTGGACATGGTGCTATGAAAGTCATTTTTTGTTTTAGTGTAGGATGTTCAAAGGTCAGTTCTCTTGCGTGAAGTGATATTGAACTTATTTTGTTGCTTCTTCCAAATCCATATTTTAAATCTCCTTTTATTGGGCATCCAATATTTGCCAATTGAACTCTAATTTGATGGTGTCGTCCTGTGTAAAGTTCAACCTCCAGCAGACTGTAAAATTCACTTTGAGCCAATAGACGGTATTTCAGTTCTGCAAGTGAGCCTTTTTGAGTGTCTTTGGTAACATAGGATTTGTTTTGCTTTTCATCCTTAATCAAATAGTTGCTTAAAACATCTTCCTCTTTTGGAGGTGGGTTTCTAACAATTGCCCAATATTTCTTTGTGAAGAGCTTATCGTGTATTTGTTTGTTTAGTCTAACAAGTGCTTTCTCTGTTTTGGTGAATACAACAGCTCCACTAACTGGCCTGTCCAAACGATGAACAACTCCACAGTAAATATTGCCAGGTTTGTTGTATTTCTTCCTTAGATAATCTTTAATGTAATCAACCAGACTATCGTCTTTGGTTTTGTCCCCATGAACAATTTGAGAGTTCTTCTTATTGATTACTAATATATGATTATCCTCATATATTATTTGTTTTTCAAAATCTTCCATTACAATGTTGCCAAAACAGATAATCCTCCTTTAACCTTGTCTTCAAGTTCTGCATGTACGTTTGCACTCAAAGGAACAAAAACATCAACTCTTGAACCAAATTTAATAAATCCTAATTCATCTCCCTGATGTACTTCCTGACCTTCTTTGGAATAGCAAACAATTCTTCTTGCCAATGCTCCTGCAATTTGACGAACAACAATCTTATCTCCTTTGGCAGTTTCAATGCAAACGGTTGTTCTTTCATTTAGGGTTGAACTTTTAGGATGCTTTGCAATTAAGTATTTTCCGTTATGATAATTGGTATATATTATTTTACCTGAAACAGGATAGCGATTAACATGAACATTGTTAGGAGACATAAAGGTTGAGATTTGAATACATTCTGTTTTCAAAACTTCTGGTTCGTAAACTTGTTCAACAACAACAATTGTCCCATCTGCACTACCAATTACTTGGTCTTCACTATGCAATAGTTCTCTTTTAGGAATTCTGAAAAATCGTATAACAATAAGTGCAACTATTACTATAAGAGCAGTTAATGAATACCAATACCAATCCCAATCATCAATAAAATAATTCATTGCACTAATAATTACAATTGCTAAAAGCATTGTGTAAGCTATGATTCTGTAACCTTCTTTATGTATATACATTATTTAATGTGTGTTAGTTTAGACGTAAAAATAAGTAAATAAAAATAAATGGTAGGGTTATAAAGAGTATATCGAAACGATCCAATATACCTCCATGTCCAGGTAGTATTTTGCCACTATCCTTAACTCCCATTTGTCTTTTAAACATTGATTCAACCAAATCTCCAAATGTTCCAATTATGCAAATTATTGCTCCAATTATCATCCAATCAAAAAACTCTAATGGGGAGTTTGTTAACTTAAATAATATAATGGAAGCAATTTGAACTGCAACAACTCCTCCAAAAAATCCTTCCCAGCTTTTCTTAGGGGAAATTCTTTCAAAGAGTCTTCTCTTTCCAAACTTTATCCCTACCAAATAGGCAAAGGTGTCATTGCACCAAGCCAATATAAAAACACTTAGTAGAATAATTGGTATAAAGTTATTGGGCAAAAACTGAGGATTTACAATAAAGTTTGTTAAGCCCAAAGGAATAATAATATAAACTACTCCTAAAATGGTGTATGCGATATTGGTGAATGGGTTTTCTTTTTTGCGAAAGAGTTCCATTATAAATATTGCAAAACATAGGAAAAGAGAAATTGTTATTGAGTATTTGGTTTCTATTTGAAATGCTTTTAATGCAAAAAAACTATATGTTGAAATGGCTAACAAGTAGCCCATAGGTTTTAATGGAGAAATTTGACTGAGTTTTGAGTTATTATAAAATTCATATAGAGCAATTATTGAAATAACTCCAAAGAATATGGCAAGAACAATGGGGTTGATGATTATTGCAAAAATAACTGCTAATACATAAACTGCACCTGTAATTGTTCTTTGAGTAATATTTTTCATGATTCTAATTGGCTTGAATTAGGTTTTCTACTGTGAAAAGATAGAGCTCTTTAATCTCTTCTTTCAAAATATAACTTGGATTAAGTGTGAAAATATACTTAGGGATATTTTCAGAAGTTTCATTGAGTGCTGTTGCTAAATCTAATGCAATTTGTGAAGTAAAGACAATGATAATGAATATGCTTGGAAAGGTTTCAAACTTAGAGTTGTCAATTTGATTGGAGGTAATGGTTATTAGGCTATTTCTTGCTGAAACACTATGACATAAGGTTATGCCAACATTTTTTGTTCCATCAAAACCATCATTGCCTTGAATTCCATTGGTACCTAAAAAATCCTTTAAATTGTTACCCAAAACAGAAATATCATTTGCCCAATTTCTATATTCTATCATGGAGTGGAGTTTATTTATCAAGTCGTTTTCATTCCTGCAATAAATAAACTTTCCTCCACATTGAACTATATTTTCAGCAAATATCATTAATGGGTCATCATCAATGGTGCTATAAACATCTGCTTCCATATCTATATTTGGATATGGAATATCTGCCTTTTCTAATACAGAATTACGCAATAGCTTTAATATAGCTCCTTTTTCGGAATTCCCTCTCATGAGTTTTTATTTCTAATTTATTTCTTCTTCGGAAATAGTATTAGAATCTGTTTTGTTTTCTTCTATATTTGAATTTGTGTTGTTATTGGCGCTTTCTTCAACATTTTCAAAAGGACGTTTGCCAAAAATCAATTCCAAATCTTCTCTAAATATTACTTCTTTCTCAACAAGTTGCATTGCAAGTTTGTCAAGCTTTTCTATATTTGTTGTAAGTATTTCCTTAGCTTTTTGATAAGCCTCTTCAATCATTTTGTGAATTTCATTATCAATGCTTTCAGCTGTTTTTTCGGAGAAAGGTTTTGTAAATCCATATTCGCTTTGTCCTGTTGAGTCGTAGTAGCTTATATTCCCTATTTTTTCATTTAGTCCATAGTATGCCACCATTGAATAGGCCATCTTGGTTGTTCTTTCCAAATCATTTAATGCTCCTGTTGACACTTCTCCAAAAACAATATCTTCTGCTGCTCTTCCTCCCAATAGAGAAATCATTTCGTGCATAAGTTGTGATTTGGTTGTTATTTGTCTTTCCTCTGGCAAATACCATGCTGCTCCAAGTGCTTGTCCTCTTGGAACAATGGTTACTTTAACCAATGGACTTGCATGTTCAAGCATCCAGCTAACTGAAGCATGTCCTGCTTCATGATATGCTATTGTTTTCTTTTCGTTTGGAGCTATTACTTTATTCTTCTTTTCCAATCCTCCAATAATTCTGTCAACTGCATCAAGGAAATCCTGTTTGCCTATTAGCTTTTTGTTGTGTCTTGCTGCAATTAAGGCTGATTCATTACAAACATTTGCTATGTCTGCTCCTGAAAATCCTGGAGTTTGTTTTGCAAGAAATTCAATATCTACGCTTTTCTTGTCATATTTCAGGTTCTTGGTGTGAACCTTAAATATTGCTTTTCTTTCTTCAAGGTCTGGTAGGTCAACATGAATTTGTCTATCAAATCTTCCAGCTCTTAGAAGTGCTTTATCTAAAACATCTGCTCTATTGGTTGCTGCAAGTATAATTACTCCTGCATTTGTTCCAAATCCATCCATTTCTGTTAGGAGTTGGTTTAATGTGTTTTCTCTTTCGTCATTAGAGCCTGATGCAAGATTTTTTCCTCTTGCTCTACCTATTGCATCAATTTCATCAATGAAAATAATACATGGTGCTTTTTCTTTTGCTGTTTTAAACAAGTCTCTAACTCTTGATGCTCCAACTCCAACAAACATTTCAACAAAATCAGATCCTGAAAGAGAGAAGAAAGGTACTTTGGCTTCTCCTGCAACTGCTTTTGCTAATAATGTTTTTCCTGTTCCTGGAGGACCAACTAAAAGGGCTCCCTTTGGAATTTTACCTCCAAGGTCTGTATATTTCTTAGGATTTTTCAAAAAGTCAACAATTTCCATTACTTCAAGTTTGGCTCCTTCCAATCCTGCAACATCTTCAAAGGTTGTCTTAACATCATTCTCTTTGTCGTAAAGTTTGGCTTTTGATTTTCCAACATTGAAAATTCCTCCACCAATTCCTCCACCACCTGAAGATGAATTTCCTCCTCTCATCATTCTAAAGAAAACTATCCAAATAACAATTAGAATAACAAAAGGTAGTATGAATGAAAGACTTTCTCCCCAAAAGTTTTTCCTTGTTTCAGGACTAAAAATAATTCTACGTGAACTAATAATCTCACTCTTTTTAACCTCACTTTCAACACCTATGGTATCTCTTGCTATCCATTGGTTTTCAATATCTTTTAGTTGTTCCCTAAATTGTGAAAATTCTACAAATTTATAAACATAAAAGCCTTCTTTGGTGTTTGTTTGTGTGCCCAAAAATCCTGATTTTGGTTTTAAATCATTATATAATGAATCACTCTTTATTGCATCTGGTTTAATATATACCTCTGCAAACTCTTTATTTACAACTGTAATTTTAGAGTAATCTTTCTTCAAAAGGACTTGTTGGAGTTTCTCCCATTGAATTTCTCTGTTTATTTTTGAATCTCCATTATCGGTAAAGAACATTATTCCTAAGAAAACGAAGACTGCTATATAAATCCAATAAATATTAAAGGTGAATTTTGGTTTCCCTTTAATTGGATTTTTAAAATTGCTTTTATTTTTGTTTGTTTGTTTGTTCGCCATTTCTAATTAATATTATTGAACATTTTCTAAATGAGTTTGTGGAGCATCTTTCCACATTTGTTCTATTTTGTAAAAATCACGTGTCTCTTCAAGCATAACGTGAATGATAACATCAAAATAATCTAATAAAACCCATTGACAATTTTGAAGTCCTTCAATCCTTTTAGGACTTAAGCCAACAGATTGTTTAATTTCTTGTTCAATTGCATCTGTTATTGAATCTATATGTGAAGGAGAGTTGCCGGTGCAAACTATATAGTAATCAAATAACGATCCTTCTATTTCTTTTAATGATATTATAGTAATATCTTTTCCTTTTTTGTCTTGTATCCCCTTGATTGCTATCTCTGTTAGCATAAGTGAGGATTTGTTTGTATTTTTTCTTACTGCCATTTTCAAAGTTTAATTAACCAGCAAAGATACATTATTTTACAATATTAATAACAACTAAAAAAGAAAAAACGATTTTATACAAATAATTGATGTTTCTAAATAAGGTTTTATAAGCTTTAATCTTTGTTTAACGAATGCAAAATTCCATTTCTTCTAAGCAATATTTATAGCTTTTTATTTGGGTTTTGAATTTGAAATCAATTCTTTTATATTTTTGCATCATAAATAATTCAAAAAAGAGAAACAGGAAATAAAATAATAATATGAGCCATTATAATATTCATTGGTTTGAAAGTTTGCATTCTACTCAGGACTATTTGAAAAACTCCTTTGATGATTCTTTACCTAAATGGACTGTTATTGCTACAAAAGAACAAAAAAAAGGTAAGGGACAAGGTCAAAATGTTTGGGAGTCGGGAAAAGACATGAATCTAACATTTTCAATTTTGCTTTATCCCAATTTCTTACAGGCAAGAGATCAGTTTCTTATTACTCAAATTCTTTCCTTAGGTATTTATGACTTCCTAAGTCGCTACTTATCTAACGTATTTATTAAATGGCCAAACGATATTTATGTTGGAAATAATAAAATATGTGGTATTTTAGTGCAAAACCAAATAATAGGAATGGAATATTCAACTGCCTTTTGCGGAATAGGTATTAATGTTAATCAAACTGGATTTAGTTTTGCTCCAAATCCAACATCATTAAAATTGGAATTAGATAAGAGTTTTGATTTAGATATATTATTGGAGGAAGTTTTGGATTGTATTAGGATAAGATATGAGCAATTGGAGAATAATTTGATTTCTGACTATAAAAAAGAATACATAGAGAAGCTATTATTTTATAATGTTTGGAGCAAATATTTATATTGTGATACTGAAATAATGGAGGCAATAATAAAAGATGTTGATGAATTTGGACGATTAATTTTGGAAAATAGGATAGGAAAAGAGATAATTGCAGACTTAAAACAGCTAAAATTTCTATTTTAATCTCAAAATTAAATATTTCATTTTTATCCATTTATCTAAGAGTATGATATTTTTTTTACTTTTTCTTCTCGAAAAATTAGGTGGAAATATTGAAAGTTGATACCTTTGCACCCGCTTTAAAAAGGTCTTTGAAATGTGAAAGAACAAATTTCAAAAAAATGTTTGAAAAATTTTGTTGTTTCAAAAAATGTTTCTAACTTTGCAAACTCTTTTGTCTTTTTTTGAAGATGAAAATTTGCCGATGTAGCTCAGTTGGCCAGAGCAGCTGATTTGTAATCAGCTGGTCGGGGGTTCGAATCCCTCCATCGGCTCAAGTTAGGGAAGGTACCAGAGTGGTCAAATGGGGCAGACTGTAAATCTGTTGGCGACGCCTTCGTTGGTTCGAATCCAGCCCTTCCCACATAATGTTTGTTAATTAATAGTTAATAAACATAAATAAAAACACAAGCGGAAGTAGCTCATTTGGTAGAGCGATAGCCTTCCAAGCTATAGGTGGCGGGTTCGAGCCCCGTCTTCCGCTCAAAGCTTAAAAGAGAGCGGGTTAGAGTAATCTAACTCGTTCTTAATGGCGTTAATAAAACTAAGCCGTTGTAGCTCAGTGGTAGAGTACTTCCTTGGTAAGGAAGGGGTCACGAGTTCAAGTCTCGTCAATGGCTCTTTCTTTACAATATATGTGTAAATATAAAAGAATATAGATAAATAAATTTAACAATTAATTAATACGTCAATTATTATGGCAAAAGAAAAATTCGACCGTTCCAAACCACACGTTAATATTGGTACTATTGGACACGTTGACCACGGTAAAACAACTTTAACTGCTGCTATTACAACTGTTTTAGCAGAAAAAGGTTTGTCTGAAGTTAAGTCTTTTGATTCAATCGACTCAGCTCCTGAAGAAAAAGAAAGAGGGATTACAATTAACACTGCTCACGTAGAGTATCAAACTGCTAGTCGCCACTATGCACACGTTGACTGTCCAGGTCACGCTGACTATGTTAAGAATATGGTTACTGGAGCTGCTCAAATGGACGGAGCAATCATCGTTGTAGCTGCAACTGATGGTCCAATGCCTCAAACTCGTGAACACATCCTATTAGCACGCCAAGTAGGTGTTCCTCGTTTAGTAGTATTTATGAATAAAGTTGACTTAGTTGACGATACTGAGTTATTAGACTTAGTTGAAATGGAAGTTCGTGACTTATTAACTTTCTATTCATTTGACGGAGATAATACACCAATTATTCGTGGATCTGCTTTAGGTGGATTGAATAAAGAACCAATGTGGGTTGATAAAATTATGGAATTAATGGATGCTGTTGATTCATGGATTCCACTTCCAACCAGAGATGTTGATAAAGAGTTCTTAATGCCAATTGAAGACGTATTCTCAATTACAGGTCGTGGAACAGTTGCAACAGGTCGTATTGAAACTGGAGTTGTTAACTCAGGAGATCAAGTAGATATCATCGGTATGGGAGCTGAAAAGCTTAAATCAGTTGTTACAGGAGTTGAAATGTTCCGTAAGATACTTGATAGAGGTGAAGCTGGAGATAACGTAGGTTTATTACTTAGAGGTATCGATAAAGACGAAATTCGTCGTGGTATGGTTATCGCTAAACAAAATTCTGTTAAACCTCACAAAAAATTCAAAGCTTCTGTTGTTATCTTGAAGAAAGAAGAAGGTGGACGTCACACTCCATTCCACAACAAATATCGTCCTCAATTCTATTTTAGAACAACTGACGTTACAGGAGAAATTACTCTTCCTGATGGAGTTGAAATGGTAATGCCTGGTGATAACTTAGAAATTACTGTTAATCTAATTGCAGAAATCGCATTAAATGTTAACCTTAAATTCGCTATTCGTGAAGGCGGTAGAACAGT
This sequence comes from Bacteroidota bacterium, assembly GCA_017860255.1. Taxonomy (GTDB): domain Bacteria; phylum Bacteroidota; class Bacteroidia; order Bacteroidales; family P3; genus UBA10566. The sequence continues at coordinate 13,777 of JAFNAR010000023.1, forward strand.
TGGTGCAGGACAGGTTACTGAAATTTTAGACTAAACTAAACATAAAATTACAGAAAGTTAATTCCTGTAATTTTTTAGGGGCATAGTTCAATGGCAGAATCGCGGTCTCCAAAACCGTTGATGGGAGTTCGAATCTCTCTGCCCCTGCAATATTAAAAATAAGAATTGATGTCTAAGATAATTAATTACGTTAAAGAAAGCTATGATGAACTAATGCATAAAGTATCATGGCCAACAATGTCGGAATTGCAAAATAGTACGATTGTAGTATTTGTAGCCTCTTTAATTATTGCCCTAATAATATTTATTATGGATATAATGTTTGGAGTACATCCTACATTGTTCTGGAAAGGCTTACTTGGTTACTTATATAGCATGATGGGATAATTCTCATTTTGTTTGTTTTATATATCTTGCTTCCCGTAGACTTATTGTCATTGAGATATATAGAGGCAATCAATTATTTATTTTTGATGATTATATCAATTTCAATTATTTTCAAATTATGAGTGATCAATCTAAGAAATGGTATGTTGTTAGAGCAATAGCTGGAAAAGAGAAAAAAGCTAAAGAATACATAGAAAGTGAAATTTCCAGGCTTGCTTTGCAAGAGTTTGTTTCTCAAGTATTGATTCCAACTGAGAAAGTTTATTCTGTACGCAATGGTAAAAGAATTTCTAAAGATAGAAATCTTTTCCCTGGTTATGTACTTATAGAAGCTAATTTAGTTGGTGAAATTGCTCACATTATCAAAGGAATTCCTAATGTTATTAATTTTATTTCAGAGAAAAATGGTAACCCAGTTCCCCTACAAGAGAGCGAAGTTAACAGAATTCTTGGTAAAATGGATGACATGTATGGTCAATCTGAAGAATTAACTGATCCTTTCATTATTGGAGAATCTGTTAAAATTGTAGATGGACCTTTTAGTAATTTCTCTGGTACTATTGAAGAAATAAATGACGAAAAGAGAAAATTGAAAGTTACGGTTAAAATATTTGGTCGTAAAACTCCAGTTGAACTTTCATTTATTCAAGTTGAAAAAGAATAATCGTTTATTTTAATTTTTAATAATCTTTAAGCACAGTCTAAAAATGGCAAAAGAAGTTGCAGGATTAATTAAATTACAAATTAAAGGCGCAGCTGCAAACCCATCACCACCTGTTGGTCCTGCATTAGGAGCAAAAGGTGTTAATATTATGGAATTTTGCAAACAGTTTAATGCACGTACTCAAGAACAAGCTGGAAAGATTGTTCCAGTAATCATTACTGTTTATGCTGACAAGTCTTTTGATTTCGTAATTAAAACCCCACCTGTGGCAGTTCAATTAAAAGAAGTAACAAAACTTAAAAGTGGTTCAGCAGAACCTAATAGAGTTAAAGTTGCTTCAATAACAATGGATCAAGTTAAGACTATTGCTGAAGCAAAAATGGTTGACCTAAACTGCTTCACATTAGAATCTGCTATGACTATTGTAAGTGGAACTGCAAGAAGTATGGGTATAACAGTTAAAGAATAGTTCTTTAACAAGTATAAATTTAGAATTTTTCACAACAAAATGGCAAAACATTCGAAAAAACAAAAAGAGGCTTTAGCTAAATTTGATTTAACTAAACTTTACTCTTTAGATGAAGCTGTGAAAATCGTAAAGGACATTACCTTCACAAAATTTGATTCATCAGTTGATATTGATGTTCGCTTAGGAGTTGACCCTCGTAAAGCAAATCAAATGGTTAGAGGTATTGTTACTTTGCCACATGGAACAGGTAAAACAAAAAGAGTATTGGTTCTTTGTACTCCTGATAAGGAAGAAGAAGCTAAAGCAGCCGGAGCTGATTATTTTGGATTAGATGAATATCTTAACAAAATTAAAGGCGGTTGGACGGATATCGATGTAATTATTACAATGCCAAGTGTAATGCCTAAAATTGGAGCATTAGGAAAAATATTAGGTCCTCGTGGCTTGATGCCTAATCCAAAAACAGGTACAGTTACAATGGAAGTCGGTAAGGCTGTTCAAGAAGTAAAAGCAGGTAAAATTGATTTTAAAGTTGACAAATATGGTATAATTCATACTGGAGTTGCACGTGTTTCTTTTGATGGTCAAAAGATATGTGATAACGCTAATGAAGTTTTAGCTTCAATTTTAAAACTTAAACCAACTGCTGCAAAGGGAACTTATGTTAAGAGCGTAACAATTTCTTCAACTATGAGTCCTGGAGTTAAAATTGATCCAAAATCCATAAGTAAGTAAATCTTCACAAGTAAACTTTTGAAATATGATAAAAGAAGATAAAGGAAAGTTAATTGAATCTATTGGAGCTGAATTATCAAATTATCCTTATGTATATTTAGTTGATGTTGCTGGATTAAATTCAGTTGACACAGCAAAATTAAGGAGATTATGCTTCCGTAGAGAGGTTAAGCTTATGACAGTTAAGAACACATTGCTTAGAAAAGCAATGGAAAAATCTGGGATAGATTATTCTGAAATTTTCCCAGCTCTTAATGGTTCTACTTCGATCATGCTTTCAAACGTCAACAATTTACCTGCAAAATTAATAAAGGAATTTAGAGCTACAAGCCCTAAACCAGTATTAAAAGCTGCATATGTAGAAGAATCATTCTATTTAGGAGATGCAAACTTAGATGTATTGATTAACATCAAATCTAAGGTTGAACTTATTGCTGACATCATTGCAGCATTACAATCTCCAGCAAAGAATGTTATTGGTGCATTACAGTCAGGAGGCGGAACAATTGCTGGCGTGTTAAAAACATTATCGGAAAAAACAGAAAAATAAAAGTATTGTTAAACATTTAATAAAGAAAATAAAATGGCAGATTTAAAAGCGTTTGCAGAACAATTAGTTAATTTAACAGTTAAAGAAGTAAAAGAATTAGCTGATATTTTAAAAGATGAATACGGAATTGAACCAGCAGCAGCAGCAGTAGCAGTAGCAGCAGGTCCAGCAGCAGCAGGTCCAGCAGTTGAAGAAAAAACATCATTTGATGTTGTTCTTGTTGAAGCAGGTGCATCAAAATTAAACGTAGTAAAATTAGTTAAAGATCTTTGCAGTCTTGGATTAAAAGAAGCTAAAGAATTAGTTGATGCAGCTCCAAAACCTTTGAAAGAAGGAATTTCTAAGGACGAAGCTGAAGCTTTAAAAGCACAATTAGAAGAAGCTGGTGCAAAAGTTGAAGTAAAATAAGACATTTCACCGCAATATAAATATAGGAATAGGGTATTCTAATTATTGAATACCTATTCCTTATTTGTGTTTGTAATAGTATCTTATTTTTTAACTAATTAATTTTTAAACCTTGGCACATAATAAATCTAATAACATAGTAAGTTTTGCATCAGTAAAACATTTTGAATATCCTGATTTCTTAGATATTCAATTAAAATCGTTTCAAGATTTTTTCCAACTTGAAACAAACTCTGAAAATAGAGTAAATGAAGGTCTATACAAAGTATTTTCAGAAAATTTCCCAATTTCAGATGCGAGAAATAATTTCGTTCTTGAATTTTTGGATTACTTTATTGACCCACCTCGTTATTCAATTGAAGAATGCTTGGAAAGAGGTCTAACATTTAGTGTCCCATTAAAAGCAAAATTAAAATTATTCTGTACTGACCCTGAACATGAGGATTTCGAAACAATAATACAAGATGTATATTTAGGAATGATTCCTTATATGACCCCTCGAGGCACATTTGTAATTAATGGTGCAGAAAGAGTGGTTGTATCTCAATTACATCGTTCTCCTGGAGTATTTTTCGGTACCAGCAATCATGCTAATGGAATGCAGTTATATTCTGCAAGAATTATTCCATTTAAAGGTTCATGGATGGAGTTTACAACTGACATTAACAATGTCATGTATGCTTACATAGACAGAAAGAAAAAATTACCTATTACTACATTATTGAGAGCAATAGGATATGAAACTGATAAAGACATTTTAGAAATATTTAATCTTGCTGAAGAAGTTAAGGTCAATAAAACTTCATTAAAGAAGGTAATTGGAAGAAGACTTGCAGCAAGAGTTGTACGTGCATGGATAGAAGATTTTGTGGATGAAGATACTGGAGAAGTAGTATCTATTGAACGTACAGAAGTTATTATTGATAGAGAAACAGAATTGGCTGAAGAACATATTGAAGATATTATTCAATCTGGAGTTCAAACCATTTTGCTACATACTGATGATTCTCTTTCAAGTGACTATTCAATAATTTTTAATACACTTCAAAAGGATACGGCTAATAATGCCAAGGAAGCTGTTGAATTTATATATAGACAATTAAGAAGTGCTGAACCACCAGATGAAGAAACTGCAAGAGGTATTATTGAGAAATTATTCTTCTCAGACAAACGTTATGACTTAGGTGATGTTGGACGTTTTAGAATTAATACCAAATTAAATCTAAAAGTTCCTGATGATGTTCACATTCTTACAAAAGAAGATATTATTTCAATTATTCAATATCTAATAGAATTAATAAATTCTAAAACTGATGTTGATGATATTGACCACTTAAGTAACAGAAGAATTAGAACTGTTGGAGAACAACTTTATGCTCAATTTGGAGTTGGTTTAGCCCGTATGGCAAGAACAATTCGAGAAAGAATGAACGTTAGAGATAATGAAGTGTTTACTCCTACAGACTTAATAAATGCAAAAACACTTTCATCAGTAATTAATTCATTCTTCGGGACAAATGCATTGTCTCAATTTATGGATCAAACAAATCCTCTTGCAGAGCTTACTCATAAAAGACGTATATCTGCATTAGGACCTGGAGGTTTGTCAAGAGAAAGAGCTGGATTTGAAGTACGTGACGTTCACTACACTCACTATGGAAGACTATGTACAATAGAAACTCCAGAAGGTCCAAACATTGGATTGATTTCATCTTTATGTGTTTTTGCAAAAATAAATACTTTAGGATTCATCGAAACACCTTACTACAAGGTTCAAAATAGTAAAGTTTTGATGGATGAAGAGCCAATATATTTAAGTGCAGAGGAAGAAGAAGATATGATTGTTGCACAAGCAACTTCTCCAATTGCAAAGGATGGAAAACTTATAGGTAACAAAATTAAAACTCGTAAAATGGCAGATTTCCCAATTGTTGAATCTGACCAAGTACATTTAATGGACGTTGCTTCCAATCAAATTGCTTCAATTGCTGCATCACTAATTCCATTCCTTGAACACGATGATGCTAACCGTGCCTTAATGGGATCAAACATGATGCGTCAAGCTGTTCCACTTTTAAATCCTGAAATTCCAATTGTAGGAACAGGAATTGAACCTTCTGTAGCTCGTGATTCAAGAGTTTTATTGATTTCTGAAGGAGATGGTGTTGTTGAATTTGTAGATGCAGAAAAAATAACAATAAGATATAATAGAGACGAGAAAGAAAGAAAAGTTAGTTTTGACGATGACGAAAAAACATATTACTTTACTAAATTCCAAAGAACTAACCAAAGTACATCAATTAACCTTCGCCCAATTGTAAGAAAAGGTGATAAGGTTAAGAAAGGTCAAGTATTATCTGAAGGATATGCTACAAAGGATGGCTCTTTAGCATTAGGAAGAAACCTTCAAGTTGCATTTATGCCTTGGAAGGGTTATAATTATGAAGATGCTATCGTTATTTCAGAAAAGGTTGTAAAGGAAGATATATTCACTTCAGTCCATGTTGAAGAATTTATAACAGAAGTTCGTGAAACTAAACGAGGATTGGAAGAATTAACAAAAGATATTCCAAATGTAAGTTTAGAAACAACCAAAGACCTTGATGAAAGAGGAATGATTCGTATTGGAGCTTATGTTAAAGAAGGAGATATTTTGGTAGGTAAAATTACTCCAAAAGGAGAATCTGACCCAACACCAGAAGAAAAACTTCTTAGAGCAATCTTTGGCGATAAGGCTGGAGATGTAAAAGATGCTTCAATGAAAGTACCACCATCAATAAGTGGTGTTGTTATCGATAAAAAACTCTTCACAAGAATACTTAAAGATAAAAAATCAAGAGCTAAGGACAAAGAAATAATTAGAGAACTTAAAGATAAAAATGACAAAGAACTATTAGACTTAAAGAATAAGTTAGTAGATAAGTTATTTGTTATTTTAAGTGGAAAGGTTTCTCAAGGAGTTTATTCTGCATTTAATGAAGAGTTAATTCCTAAGAAAGCTAAGTTCAACCAAAAAATGTTGTTAGCAATAGATTATAATAATATTAATCCAAATAAGTGGACAACAGATAAGGAAACAAATGGATTAATTAAAATTTTGTTGAACAATTACAATATTCGATATAGAGAAATACAAGGAGTTTTTGCAAGACAACAATTTGTTACTGCTATTGGAGATGATTTACCAACAGGCATTGTTCAAATGGCAAAAATTTATATTGCTAAGAAGAGAAAATTGAAAGTAGGAGATAAGATGGCAGGACGACATGGTAACAAGGGTATTGTTGCTAAAATCGTTCGTGAAGAAGATATGCCATTCTTAGAAAACGGAAAACCTGTTGATATTGTATTAAATCCACTTGGTGTTCCTTCTCGTATGAACCTTGGACAAATTTTTGAAACCGTTTTAGGTTGGGCAGGTAAAGAATTGGGAGTAAATTTCCAAACTCCAATTTTTGATGGTGCAAGTTTAGACCAAGTTAATGAATACATGAGAAAGGCTGGATTACCTGAAAATGGAAAATGTTATCTATATGATGGAGAAACAGGAGAGAAATTCCATCAAGCTGCAACAGTAGGATATATCTATATGTTGAAACTTCACCATATGATTGATGACAAAATGCACGCTCGTTCAATTGGACCTTACTCATTAATTACTCAACAACCACTTGGAGGTAAAGCTCAATTTGGAGGTCAGCGTTTTGGGGAAATGGAAGTTTGGGCTTTGGAAGCATTTGGTGCATCTAACATACTTCAAGAGATTTTAACAGTAAAATCTGATGATGTAATTGGAAGAGCAAAGGCTTATGAAGCAATTGTTAAAGGAGACAATATGCCAACACCTGGAATTCCGGAATCATTTAATGTTTTAATACATGAACTTAGAGGATTAGGTTTAGAAATTACGTTTGATAACAATGAAAATAACTAATCATAATTAGTTCAATAAATCATCAAGTAGCATTAAGTAAAATGGCAATAAAAAAAGAAAGTTTAATAAATAGTAATTTTAATTCGATGACAATCAGTTTGGCATCACCTGAATCAATTCTTGAACGTTCAAGAGGAGAGGTGCTCAAACCTGAAACCATCAATTATAGAACATATAAACCAGAAAGAGACGGACTTTTCTGCGAAAGAATATTTGGACCAATTAAAGATTGGGAATGTCATTGCGGAAAATATAAGAGAATTCGTTATAAAGGAATTATTTGTGACCGTTGTGGTGTTGAAGTAACAGAGAAAAAAGTTCGTAGAGAAAGAATGGGACATATTCAATTAGTTGTTCCAGTTGCTCACATTTGGTTCTTTCGTTCTCTTCCTAACAAAATAGGTTCTTTGCTTGGTCTTAAAACAAAGGAATTGGAGCAAGTAATTTACTATGAAAAATATATTGTTGTAAATCAAGGTATATTAGAAATTGAAGGAGTTAAAAAAGGAGTGCTTTTGGATGAAACACAATATTTTGAATGCCTTGAATCTCTACCTCCAGAAAATCAACAATTAGAAGATGAAGATCCAAACAAGTTCATAGCTAAAATGGGTGCAGAAGCTCTAATTGTTCTTTTAAAGGCATTAGACTTAGATAAATTATCCTATGATTTACGTGACACTGCAAACAAAGAAACTTCACAACAAAGAAAACAAGATGCCTTAAAGAGATTAAATGTTGTTGAAGCTTTTCGTGATTCGCAAAGCCGAATAGAAAACCGTCCAGAATGGATGATAGTTCAAGTTGTACCTGTAATTCCACCAGAATTACGTCCACTTGTTCCTCTTGACGGAGGACGTTTTGCAACTTCTGACTTAAATGACTTATATAGAAGAGTTATTATTAGAAATAACCGTTTGAAAAGATTGATTGAGATTAAAGCTCCTGATGTAATTATGCGTAATGAAAAACGTATGTTGCAAGAAGCTGTTGACTCTTTATTTGACAATTCAAGAAAGGTTAGTTCTGTTAAATCAGATTCTAATAGAGCTTTAAAATCACTTTCCGATAGTTTGAAAGGAAAGCAAGGACGTTTTCGTCAAAACTTATTAGGAAAACGTGTTGACTACTCTGGCCGTTCAGTAATCGTTGTAGGTCCAGACTTACAATTGCATGAATGTGGTTTGCCAAAAGATATGGCTTCAGAGCTTTTCAAACCATTTATTATTAGAAAAATTCTTGAAAGAGGAATAGTTAAAACTGTTAAATCAGCAAAGAAGATTGTAGATAGAAGAGATCCTGTTGTTTGGGAAATTTTGGAAAACATATTAAAAGGACACCCAGTTCTATTAAATCGTGCTCCAACTCTTCACCGTTTAGGTATTCAAGCATTCCAACCTCGTTTGGTTGAAGGTAAGGCTATTCGTCTTCACCCACTTGTTTGTTCTGCTTTCAATGCTGACTTTGATGGTGACCAAATGGCTGTTCACGTTCCACTTGGAAATGCTGCTGTTTTGGAAGCTCAACTTCTTATGCTTGCTTCACATAATATTCTTAACCCTGCTAATGGAGCTCCAATCACAGTTCCTTCTCAAGATATGGTTCTTGGTCTATATTATATGACCAAAGCAAGAGTATCTGATGAAGAAAGAAAGATGAAGGGAGAAGGAAAAGTGTTTTATTCTCCAGAAGAAGTTCAAATTGCTTATAATGAAGATGCAGTTGACTTACATGCTAACATTAAGCTAAGAAGAACCTTTGTTAAGGATGGTGAACAAAAAACAGAAAGAATAGATACCACTGTAGGTAGAGTATTGTTAAATATGGTTATTCCAGAAGAATATGGTTATGTAAATCAAGTTTTGAAGAAAACAATTCTAAGGGATATTCTTGGAGACATTCTAAAAGTTTGTGGAACCCAAAAAACTGCTCAATTCCTTGATGATATCAAAAACTTAGGATACAGAATGGCGTTTAGAGGAGGACTATCATTCAATTTGGGAGATGTTATTATTCCAGAAGAAAAGGCAGTTCTTATTGAAAAAGCTAATAAAGAAGTAGATGATGTTGTGTTAAACTACCAAATGGGGCTTATCACAAACAATGAAAGATATAATCAAATCATTGACGTTTGGACAAACACTAACCGTGACTTGACCAATGTTGTAATGAAACAGGTTGCAAAAGATAGACAAGGTTTCAACCCAGTTTACATGATGTTGGACTCAGGAGCTCGTGGATCTAAAGAACAAATTCGTCAGCTTTCTGGTATGCGTGGACTGATGGCAAAACCTCAAAAATCTGGTGCAACAGGAGCTGAAATTATTGAAAACCCGATTGTGTCAAACTTCAAAGAAGGACTAAGCGTGTTGGAATACTTTATTTCAACTCACGGTGCTCGTAAGGGTTTGGCCGATACAGCTTTGAAAACTGCTGACGCAGGATACTTAACACGTCGTTTGGTTGACGTTGCTCAAGATGTTATTATTTCTGATGAAGACTGTGGAACATTAAGAGGTATTCCAACAACAGCTCTTAAGAAGAATGAAGAAATTGTTCAAACACTTTACGATAGAATTTTAGGTAGAGTAACTCTTCACGACATTGTTCATCCTCAAACAGGAAAAATAATTGCTCGTGCAGGAGAAGAACTAACAGAAGAAATATGTAAGGAAGTTGAAGATTCTCCTATTGAAGAAGTAGAAATTCGTTCAGTATTGACTTGTGAATCTAAACATGGAGTTTGTGCAAAATGTTATGGACGTAACTTAGCTTACGGAAGAATGGTTCAAAAGGGAGAAGCTGTAGGTGTTATTGCCGCACAATCAATTGGAGAACCAGGAACACAGTTAACACTTCGTACCTTCCACGTTGGGGGGGTTGCTGGAGGAAACATTGGAACCACTTCAAAAATTATAGCTAAATATAATGGTTTACTAATAATTGATGAATTACGTTCTGTTGAATACAAAGCTCCAGATAAAGAAGATTGCCAAATCGTAATTGGTCGTTCTGCTGAATATAGAATAATTGATGAAAATACAGATTCAGTATTAGCCTCAGGTAATATTCCTTATGGAGCAAGACTATATTATGATGACAAATCACAAGTTAAGAAAGGTGATTTGATTGTTGAATGGGACCCATACAATGCAGTTATCATAACAGAAGTTACTGGAAAGGTTTCATTTGAAAGTATTATTGAAGGTATTACCTTTAGAGTTGAATCAGATGACCAAACAGGACTTCAAGATAAAGTAGTTATTGAATCTCGTCAAAAAGCTAAAAATCCAGCAATATGTATAGTTAATTCAACTGGAGATATACTTAAGGTATACGATATACCTGTTGGAGCTCACTTAATGGTGGAAGATGGACAAAAGCTAAAGGCTGGAGACACCTTAGTTAAAATCCCTCGTTCATTTGGAAAAGCAGGCGATATCACTGGAGGTCTTCCAAGAGTAACCGAGTTGTTTGAAGCAAGAAATCCTTCTGACCCTGCAGTTGTTGCCGAAATTGATGGAGTTGTTTCATTCACAAAAAAACTTAAGAGAGGAAATCGTGAAATTGTTATCACAAGCAAAACTGGAGAAACACGCTCATATCTTGTTTCCACATCAAAGCAAATTCTTGCACAAGAAAATGACTTTGTGAAAGCAGGAGCACCACTTTGCGAAGGAGCAATCACACCGGCAGATATTCTTGCTGTAAAAGGACCAATGAGAGTTCAAGAATATATTGTTAATGAAGTTCAAGAAGTTTACCGTTTACAAGGGGTAAAAATTAATGATAAGCACTTTGAAGTAATTGTACGTCAAATGATGCGTAAAGTTGAAATTGATGACCCAGGCGATACAAATTTCCTTGAAGGAGAAATTGCAAACAAGCTTGACTTCAACGAACAAAATGATAATATATTTGGCATGAAGGTTATCGAAGACCAAGGAGATAGCGAATTGTATGTTAATGGACAAATCATAAGTGCAAGAAAACTAAGAGATGAAAATTCTTCCCTAAAACGTAAGGATAAAGCTCAAATAGTTGCACGTGATGCACAGCCAGCAACAGCACGTCAAATTCTTCAAGGTATAACAAGAGCCTCTTTACAAACTAAGAGTTATCTATCAGCAGCTTCATTCCAGGAAACAACAAAAGTTCTTACAGATGCAGCAATCAATGCTAAACAAGATGACCTGTTAGGTTTGAAAGAAAACGTTTTGGTAGGACACTTAATTCCTGCAGGAACAGGATTGAAAGAATACAGAAATGCTTTCGTTGCCAACAAACAACAATTGGAAGAACTAATTGCACAAAATGCCCCTTCAAAAAGAGGTAGAAAAGCAAAAGAAGAATAGATAATAAATTGATTGAGATGGAAAATAAAGAACAAAAAATGGATATTGAATTACCTGTTGAAGTAGCACCAGGAATTTACACTAACCTACAACTAATAACTCATTCCTCAACCGAGTTTATTATAGATTTTATTCAAGTTTTGCCAGGAGTTCCAAAGGCACAAGTTCGCTCTCGTGCAATACTTTCTCCTCAACATGCAAAAAGATTTCTTTATGCATTGAAAGAGAATATTGAAAAGTACGAACAGCAAAATGGAGTAATAACTGAACCTGATCAAGCTATTCCATATCAAATGAACCCAATGGGAAAAGCATAAGAAACTTTTTATCTATAAATATTAAAAAGAGCGTAGTTGAATTTTCAATTATGCTCTTTTTTTGTTCACTTAAATGATTAATAAAAGTATTCTTTAGCCTTATTACCAAAAACATCAATCATAGCTAAAAATAAGTCAAGTTTATTTTAAAATAAGTCAAGGATATTTTTATTTAAGTCCCTTATATTTTTATTTATGATTGACTTATTTTTCATTATGATTGAGTTTTTTATAACTCCTTATTTCATTTTACTAAAACGCTGTTTTAATTTACTAACTCTTTACTTTAATAAATTCTTTCTTTGTTTTATTTTACTAAAGTAAGGTTTTATTCTAACCTTGTTTTTTTTGCTTATATAAGTAGGGGAAAAACAAAGGATGATAATTGATATAAAAAGTTAATAAGTTAATAAAAAGAGCCCAAAAATGAAAAGTGTTTTTGAAACAGATAGAATAAAATACTTCTATTTAAAATAAAACCATTAACTTTGGTTTTGGAAATTATATACAAAATAATCCAGTAAAAGAAGAAATTCCAGCACAACGTGAATATAAATTGCAATATGAAAAGAATAATAATATTTTTAGGATTGATACTTTGTTGTTTATTTTATGCAAAAGCACAGAATGACTCAACAATAAATAATAAAAAAGCTAAAATTGACACTAATTTTATTTACAAGATAACTGAACATCCAAGTTTAGGTAGATGGTATGTATTTCCAGTAACATTAGATTGTAATGGGAAGAAAATTAAAGTAATAGTTGATAATGGATATTTCTACAGGTGTTTAGAAAAGAAATTTGGATTTACACAAGAAGAATATAAAGCATATATTAGAGATGTTTTGATAAATGAAAAAACTATACCATTTTGTTTAGAAGAACGAATTGATTGCAAGTTATCAAAGATACTTATGGAAGAAATAGAATATTATAACAATACATACATAAATGAGTATAGAAAAGATATGGATAAATTCTTAAAATGGGCTTTTGATGAAAATAGTATTTTGACAAAAGAAAAATTTACAGGTATGATAGTTGAAATATTATTCGAAAATAATATAGCTATTAAACCATCTTGCGAAGCTCCTTATTATGTTTATTATAAAAGTGATGAAATTCCTTGGTAAAGGGTAATGTCTCAGATTTGGAGTTGATTATATAATTCGTTGAAAACATTTAGAATAAAATAATTAGATATGAAAAAGAATTTGTTGTTTTGTTTTTTGCTTATAAGTAGTTTTGCTTTTAGTTCTAATTTAACAAATAAGGATACAATACCTGATAAACTAATAACTAAGATTAATGGAGGATATTTATTTCAATATTACACGCCAGTAAAACAAACACGTGATGAAGAACGATATTTTCCAATGTTTTTTAAAATGATTTTTCCAAAGTCATATAAGAGTTTCAGTATTTTCCCAGAACAACATTTCTTTTTTAAGTTCAAAAGCAAACAATATATTGTTATTTATTATGACTATCACGACTATTTTGATACAGTTTCTCAGAATATTGATACTGTGTATTTGGTTAATAAATCTGTTATTGATAGTATTTTTGAAAGCTATGCCAGTGCGGAGATGAGAGAATATATTAGAAAAGAGATTAGAATAAGAGAAGATAGATTTAATAAAATAGTCAGAAGAAAAGGAGTAACTTTTTTATTGTGTAATATAAAAGAAGAAGAGTTAAAGATGTTTGAACAAAGTATTGACTCTTTTAATATTATTAGACCTTATAGAATAGACAAGAGGTTATAATATGATAGTTATATAGTATTTGGAGTTGGGAATGTAATTAATTGAGAAAACAAGGTTTAATTAATATCTATTTTATCTCTTACTTGAAAAAGAGAATAGATATAAAAGTTAATAAGTTAATAAAAAGAGGTCAAAAAAGAAAAGTGTCTTGAATAGTTGTCGAAAAATACTTTTCAAAAAAGGGTGTTTTTTATTAACTTTATAGACTATCTCCCCATCGAAAAAGGATAATTATCTCGTACTATTTTCCAATAATGTTTTTTTTGGTAGTGCGTGATATGATTTCAGCACTATGAATTGGATAATCTTATAATGTATTTGCTTGGTGTAAAAGATTTGAGGTTGATTTTCTGGGTAGTTCGGTAACATTGATTATTAAAATTAATTTTCTCCAAAAAATCTAAGATTATAATATTGTGGTTTTTTAGTGCTGGTCTGTATTTTTAAGGGGATGTCCTGAAAAAAGTATCAAAAATTTGAAAATAGTCTCTTAAAATAGGGGTATGAAATCGGAAAAATAGTATTTTTGCAAAATAAACCCTATAATTTTATACCTATATGTCAAAAATGCGTTTTTTTGCACTTAAAGAGCTTATGAATCGTAAGCCTATTGAAGTTAATTTACCTTCTAAAAACCTTTCAGATTATTATTCTTCTTTGGTTTTTGATAAGAAAACTATGCAGGAATATTTGCCTAAAGAGGCTTATATGGCTGTTGTTGAAGCCTCAGAAAATGGTAAGCCTATTTCGAGAGATAAAGCCGATTTGATTGCTAATGCAATGAGAAATTGGGCTAAGGGTTTTGGTGTAACTCACTATACTCACTGGTTTCAGCCTTTAACTGATGGTACTGCAGAAAAGCATGATGGCTTTATTGATTTTAGTAGTCAGGGTGATGTTATTGAACGATTCTCAGGGAAACTATTAGTTCAACAGGAACCTGATGCTTCTTCTTTCCCTAATGGTGGGATAAGAAATACTTTTGAGGCAAGAGGATATACTGCTTGGGATGTTTCTTCTCCTGCTTTTATTGTGGATGACACTCTTTGTATTCCAACAATTTTTGTTTCCTATACTGGTGATGCTCTTGACTACAAAACTCCTCTTTTAAAGGCGTTGAATGCTGTTGATAAGGCAGCAACTGATGTTGCAAGATTGTTTGATAAAAATGTTAATAAGGTTTCTGTTAATTTGGGATGGGAGCAAGAGTATTTTTTGGTTGATAGTGCTTTATATAATGCAAGACCTGACCTTTGTTTGACAGGAAGAACACTTATGGGGCATTCTTCTGCAAAGGATCAACAATTGGATGACCATTATTTTGGCTCAATACCTCAAAGGGTAATATGTTTTATGAAGGATTTGGAAATTGAATGTCATAAACTTGGGATACCTGTTAAAACTTGTCATAATGAGGTTGCTCCCAATCAATTTGAATTAGCTCCAATTTTCGAAGATGCTAACCTTTCAAATGACCATAATCAGTTGGTGATGGATTTGATGAAAAGGATTGCCAACAAACATAATTTTAATGTTCTTTTCCACGAAAAACCTTTTAGCGGGATTAATGGCTCAGGAAAACATAATAACTGGTCTTTGCAAACAGACACTGGAGTAAATCTTTTTGCACCAGGAAAGAACCCAAAAGCAAATATGCTGTTTCTTACTTTCATTGTCAATACTGTAATGATGGTGTATAAGAATCAAGATATTTTAAGAGCTTCAATAGTTAGTGCTTCCAATTCCTATAGATTAGGAGCAAATGAGGCTCCTCCATTGATTCTTTCAGTTTTCTTGGGAAAATACTTAACCAATATGTTGGAATCCTTAGAAGAGAAAGTTGGTGAAAAGAAAATGACTGCTGAGCAAAAGACTGCATTAAAATTGGGTATTGGACGTATTCCAGAAATACTTTTGGATAATACTGATAGAAATAGAACATCACCTTTTGCATTTACAGGTAATAGATTTGAGTTCCGTGCAGCAGGCTCTTCTTCCAATTGTGCTGCTCCAATGATTGCAATTAATGCTGCTATGGCTCATCAATTAAATCAATTTAAGAAGGATGTAGATTTGTTGATGGATAAGGGAGTTGGTAAGGATGAAGCAATTTTTAAGGTGCTTAAGAAAATGATAAAAGAATCCAAGCCAATTTGTTTTGAGGGAGATGGATATTCTGATAATTGGGCAAAAGAAGCAAAGAAAAGAGGTTTGACAAATATTGAATCTGTGCCAGAGGCATTACTAAAATATGAATCAGAATTGGCTAAAGAAGTTTTTGTTGGAGAAGGAGTGTTTAATGAAACAGAGTTAGTAAGCAGGGTGGAAGTAGAGCTTGAGAAATTTGTAAAAAAGATACAGATTGAAAGTAGGGTTTTAGGTGATTTGACCATTAACCACATAGTACCTATTGCAGTTACTTATCAAAATCGTTTGCTTGAAAACTTAATTGGACTAAAACAAATATTTGATAAGGAAGAATATGAAGAATTGTCTTTTGCAAGAAAGCAATTGGTTAAAGAAATATCAAAATATGTTTCAGAGATAAAATTGCAAGTAAAGGAAATGACCAATCAAAGAAAAATAGCCAATAGGATAATAAATATGAAAGAAAAAGCATTTGCTTATTCCAATAATGTTAAGCCTTACTTAGAATCAATTAGAGAATGTGTTGATAATTTGGAAATGGAGATTGATAATGAGATTTGGCCATTGCCAAAATATAGAGAATTATTGTTTGCAAAATAATTTCCAATTATTCATTTGTTTTTGCTGATTAAATTAGGGCTTCTGTTATAAGAGGCCTGACAATTAGAAGCAGAGTTTTTTATTTTTTATTTTTTTATCTAATTGTTTGAGCATTTGAGAAATATAATATATCTTTGCAAATTGAAATTCAAGCTATAATTTCAATATTTGGTAGAGAACAAATTCGTTATAAATCAAAATAAGGAGAATAATTAATATGACTAAAATCAAATCGTTAGCTGACTTAAAAGCTATGAAACAAAGCGTTCAAGAAAAAATTGATACGCGAGCTAAAGGAAAAGCTGAAGGCTTAGTACAAGTGAAAATAGCAATGGCTACTTGTGGTATTGCTGCTGGAGCTAAAAATGTTATGGACTACATGATGTCTGAAACAGAAAAAAGAGGAATGGATGTTGTCTTTACTCAAACTGGATGTATGGGATATTGTCATGCAGAACCAACAATTGAAGTAACTCTACCAGGTAAAGAGCCAATAGTTTTTGGCTATGTTGACCTTAAAAAAGCTGATGAAATCATCGATAAATATATCAAAGATGGTGAATTAGTGGAAGGAATTATACCTGTAAACTACGAAAAAATTAATAATTAATACCTAACAAATTTATTCAACTTTTAGGAGGAAAAATATATGGCTAAATTCAAAATGCACTTATTGGTCTGTGGAGGTACGGGCTGTAATGCATCAAGGAGCCAAGAGATAGCTGCAAATTTAAAGAGCTCTCTTAAGGACAATGGTTTAGAAAATGAAGTTCAGGTTATCTTAACAGGATGTTTCGGTTTTTGCGAAAAAGGTCCAATTGTTAAGGTTATGCCTGACAATACTTTCTATACGGAAGTAAAACCAGAAGATGCAATTGAAATTATTATGGAACATGTTGTTAAGGGAAGAAAAGTAACTCGTTTACTTTACACTGACCCTGAAAACAAACAACACGTTGCAGACTCAAAACATATGGGATTCTATAAAAAACAAATGCGTATTGCTTTACGTAACTGTGGTTATATAGATCCTCAAAATATTGAAGAGTACATCGGAGCTGATGGTTACACAGCTTTGGCAAAATGTTTGGGAGAAATGACTCCTGAACAAGTTATTAACGAAATTAAACTTTCTGGTCTTCGTGGTCGTGGAGGTGGTGGTTTCCCTACAGGATTGAAATGGGAAATTGCATCAAAAAATCATGCAGATCAAAAATATGTAGTTTGTAATGCTGACGAAGGAGACCCAGGTGCTTTTATGGACCGTTCAATTCTTGAAGGAGACCCTCACACTGTTTTGGAAGCAATGGCAATTAATGGATTTGCTATAGGTGCAACAAAAGGACTTATTTATATCCGTGCTGAATACCCACTTGCAATTAATCGTCTATTAGTAGCAATTGATCAAGCTCACGAATATGGTCTTTTAGGAGAAAATATTTTGGGCTCAGGATTTAATTTTGATATTGAATTGCGTTATGGAGCAGGTGCTTTCGTTTGTGGAGAAGAAACAGCTCTTATTCACTCAATGGAAGGACAACGTGGAGAACCAACATTCAAACCACCTTTCCCAGCTCAATCAGGATATAACAAAAAACCAACCAACGTAAATAATGTTGAAACTTATGCAAATATTCCAATCATTATTACAAAAGGAGCAAATTGGTTTAACAAAATAGGAACAGAAAAGAGTAAGGGAACTAAGGTTTTCGCTCTTGCTGGTCAAATCAACAACGTTGGACTTATTGAAGTTCCAATGGGAATAACTTTAAGAGAAATTATCTTCGAAATTGGTGGTGGTATCAAGGGAGGAAGAGAATTTAAAGCTGTTCAAACTGGAGGTCCTTCAGGAGGTTGTTTAACAAATAAACACTTAGATACACCAATTGATTATGATAACCTTATAGCTGCTGGCTCAATGATGGGTTCAGGAGGTATGGTTGTTATGGACGAAACTTCTTGTATGGTTGCAATTGCTAAATTCTACTTAGAATTTACTGTTGAAGAATCTTGCGGAAAATGTAGTCCATGCCGTATTGGTAACAAACGTTTACATGAAATCTTAGAAAAGATAACTAAGGGTAATGGAACAATGGAAGATTTAGACACTCTAACTAATCTTGGAAGAGTTATTAAAGATACAGCTCTTTGTGGATTAGGACAAACATCTCCAAATCCAGTTCTTTCTACCATTGAAAACTTCTATGATGAATACTTAGAACACATTAAAGACAAAAAATGTAGAGCAGGAGTTTGTAAATCATTGATGCAATATGTTATCGATCAAGAACAATGCGTTGGATGTACTGCTTGTGCAAGAAATTGTCCTGTTAATGCAATCTCTGGCGAAAAGAAAATGCCTCACTTTATCAATACAGAGTTATGTATTAAGTGCGGAGCATGTATTGAGAAATGTAAATTCAATGCAATTAGCATTTGTTAAACTCAAAAAATGTTAAGAAAAAGAAATGGAAAAAATAAACATAATTATAGATAATAAGCCGTTGCAGGTTGAGAAAGGTCAAACTGTATTGAAAGCGGCACGTGCAGCAGGCATTGATATACCTACTCTATGTTATTACGAATTGGATGGAGTTAAATTAGAAAATCGTCCAGGAGGATGTCGTATGTGCGTTGTAGAGATTGAAGGAAGAAAGAATTTAGCACCTGCTTGTGCAACAGAAGTTGCAGAAGGAATGGTTATTCATACTTGTTCTTTAAGAGTTGTTAATGCTCGTAGAACAGTTTTGGAATTAATCCTTTCTGACCACCCTGCAGATTGTTTGATTTGCCCTAAGAGTGGAAAATGTGAATTGCAAGATTTAGCACAACGTTTGGGAGTAAGAGAAATCCCTTACCAAGGAGAACAATCAACTTATAGAAAAGATATGTCTCCAGCAATCATTCGTGATGTTGATAAATGTGTTATGTGTCGTAGATGCGAAACTGTTTGTAACGTATGGCAAACAGTTGGAGCTCTTTCAGCAGTAAACAGAGGATTCCAAGCAGTTGTTGCTCCTGCATTTGAACAAGACCTTGCAAAGAGCCCTTGTACAATGTGTGGTCAATGTGTTATGGCTTGTCCAGTTGGAGCACTAAGCGAAGTTGACTTAACTCGTCAAGTTATTACAGCAATATCAGATCCTAAGAAAACAGTTGTTGTTCAAACAGCTCCAGCAGTGCGTGTAGCATTAGGAGAAGAGTTTGGAATGGAACCAGGAAGCATCGTTACTGGTCAAATGGCATCAGCTTTAAGAAGAATTGGATTTGACTATATTTTTGATACAGACTTTGCAGCTGACCTTACCATTATGGAAGAAGGAACTGAACTTCTTACTCGTATTGATAAGTTCACTAAGGGAGACAAAAACGTTAAATTACCTATCTTAACTTCTTGTTGTCCAGGTTGGGTAAACTTCTTTGAAACAAATTATCCAGATATGTTAGACGTTCCTTCAACAGCAAAGAGTCCACAACAAATGTTTGGAGCTGTTGCTAAGAACTATTTAGCAAACAAACTTGGTATTAAACGTGAAGATATGGTTGTTGTTTCAATTATGCCTTGCGTTGCTAAGAAATTTGAAAGTCAAAGAGAAGAGTTTAAAGAAAACGGAAACCCAGATGTTGACTACTCATTAACAACTCGTGAATTAGCAGAACTTATCCGTCAATTCAATATAGATTTCAAAACACTTCCAGTAGAAGACTTTGATAATCCACTTGGAGAATCAACAGGAGCAGCAGTTATCTTTGGTGCAACAGGAGGAGTTATTGAAGCAGCAACTCGTACAGCTTACGAACTATTTACTGGAAAGAAACTTGAAAAAGTTGACTTCACAGAATTAAGAGGCTTGGAAGGCGTTAGAGAAGCTACTGTTGACTTTAACGGAACACCAATTAAGATTGGAATTGCACATGGATTATCAAATGCTCGTAAGTTATTAGACGAAGTTAAAAAAGGTAATTCAGGATTCCATGCAATAGAAGTTATGGCATGTCCAGGAGGATGTATTGGAGGAGCAGGTCAACCATTCCATCATGGTAATTTTGACATAATCAGAAAACGTCAAGAAGCAATTTACCGTGAAGATGCTGGAAAACCAATTCGTAAATCACACGAAAATCCATACATTCAAACCCTATACAAAGAGTGGTTGGGAGCACCTTGTGGAGAAATTTCACATCATTTGCTACACACACACTATTTTGATAAATCAAAACATATAGAAATAGAAGGATAAAAACATAACAACTATGGCAAAGGTAAAATTATCAGAAAGCAAAATAAACAAGATAAAGGAAATTTGTGCAAGCTTTGGCAACAAGCCAGGTGAAGCAATTAATGTCCTTCATAAAGTACAGGGAGAGTTTGGTTATTTACCAGCAGAAGTACAAGAAGTAATAGCACAAGAACTTAATGTTTCAGTTGCACAAATATACGGAATTGTAACCTTCTACTCTTTCTTCACAATGACTCCAAAAGGAGAATTTCCAATTTCAGTATGCATGGGAACAGCTTGTTATGTTCGTGGTGCAGAAAAAGTGTTGGATGAATTTAAAAGAGAATTAAAAATTGGTGTTGGTCAAACAACTCCTGATGGAAAATTCTCATTGAATTGTCTTCGTTGTGTAGGTGCTTGTGGATTAGCTCCAGTGGTACTTATTGGAGAAAAAGTTTACGGACGTTTAACTCCAGACGGAGTTAAAGATATTCTAAACGAATACCGTTCATAAACCTAACCCAGTTTATCTTATAAACAAAAGGACGTCTTGCATAAGCTCGGCGTCCTTTTTTGTTTTTCTAATAACTTATTTAGAAAGGATTTTTTTTGAGGAGAGATAGTCATCAGTGAACTTCCTTCATAAAACTATTAGTCAAACTCAAAACAATAAGTGGCTTCGCAACAAAGAAACTAATCAAAGAGTAATGAAATACTAATATATTTCTTAGTAGTATTTCGAATTTTATTCAATTGAATTAAAGAACGTATAAGAGATTACAAAAATATTTTCTGTTTTGAGCTTACTTTTCATAAGAATTAGTTGTTATTATTAAAGAAGTTGTATTTTTGGATATTGGAAATAAGTTTATTTGTTTGCTGGTGTAGATAAATATAAACCAAAATAAAAAAGACATGAAAAAAGCTATTATATTATTATTGTTTATCTCTTCAATCTTTTGTTTATTTACAACTTGTAAGGAAGAAGATGATAAACCAACCCCAACTTGTGATTTTGTTAATTTCAAATATTATAATGGAGAACAATATTATTTGGGAGAATTATCTAATAATTACATTGTAATTGGAGTTGATACAAGCTATAGTGAGACTCAAATTCAAGACTTTATTTCATCAATAAATCAATTTGACCAAAACTATTCCTATACAATACATAAATCTACTTTACACAAATTCAAAGAAATTCCATTGAGACTTAATTATTCAAAGACTTGTGAAGAAATAACTCAAATTATTTCTTACTTAAAAGGTTGTGAAATTATTTCTTATGCTCACTATGCTATGCAAACAGATTATTGTTATAATTTAATTGGGGAGCCAATGGGAAATTTATGTATAAATAGTTATGGATCTGATTTCTTTGTAAAGGTTTTTGATACAAATGATTTGAGTGGTTTAACTCAAATGGCTCAGAAAACAAAAACTGAAATAGTTGAACAAAATGAATATTTGCCAGATTTGTTTGAGCTAAGAGCAACAAAATATTCTCAAGGTGATGCATTAAAGATGGCAAATCTTTTTTTTGAATCAGGGTTATTTGATTTTAGTGAGCCTCAATATGGATCATATCCAGTGGAATAAAATTAAATAACACTTTATTCTTTCTTTGCAGTGATATTATTTCTTTTTCTTTGAATTGCAACCTAAAGCTCCTTTTTCTGAATCTTCTTTAACTCTAAACAAGACGATTCTTTTAATTAAATCAATTGGAAGTGGTTTGGAAACTGGGAATTGAATTGTTCCTTTTGAATGTTTATATTCTTTTAATTCTTCTTCAAACGCTTCAATACCATTAGATGTTGGGAAAAGGCTCACATGATTTTTAAATCCTCCAAAATAAACTATAGGTCCATTTCCCTTATAGGTTGGCATTTGATAACTAATACATTCAATTGATAAAGGAGCGTTTTCAATAATCAACTCCCTGATCTCAATCAGCTTAGCCTTAACATCTCCATCAAAACTGTTAATATAAATATCTACTTCTTTCGATTTCTTATACATTATTATTCTTTTCCTGCAACTTGTTTTAATATGCTTTCTAATTGACTGCCGTAGGTTTCCCAGCGGTAGTTTTCTCTAACAAAATTATTACCATTTTGTGCTATTTGGTCAGCAAGGGAAGGGTTTTGTAATAAATTGATGATTGAATCGGCATATTCTTTTGGAGAGGATGCAATAAGTATATTTTCATTATGAGTGGCTCCCAAAGCTTCATTAGCAAGTGGGGAACTTATACAAGGAAGGTTCATTGCCATAGCTTCAAGGAGTTTGTTTTGAAGACCAGTTCCTATTTGCATTGGTGCAACAAATATCTTACTCTTGGCATAATATTCTTTCATATCATCAACCCAACCAGTTACTTTAATATTCTCTGAACTTAGACTTTGAACTGAAGTAGTAGGGTTAGCTCCTGCAATTACTAATTTTGCATCAGGTAGTTTCTCCCAAACCAAAGGCATAATCTCTGTGGCAAGAAATATTGCTGCAACAGAATTAGGGGCATAAGACATGCCTCCTGAAAATATTATATCAAATTCCTTAGTTTTATTGCTTTTGTAATTGAAATAGGAATCATCAACTCCATTTGAAATAACAGTAATTTCATCTTGAGAAGGGTGCTTGATTTCTTTCTTATCTGTCTCAACAATAATAGTGAGCTTATTGAAGATATCAAACATCTTGGCTTCATATTTTTGAAGTCTTTTTGCTTCAATGTTGAATAAGCATTTCAGTAGAAAGCTACTTTTGGAAGCTCTTCGTTTCATATTGGTTGAAAGAGCATCCTGGAAGTCTAATACTTTAAGGTAATTAATATTTGAATATTTAGCTGTTCTTACAAATTGATAATATACAACATCAGGGTTAACTTTTTCGCAGAAGGAATTGAGCTTTTTAATGTTTTTCTTGTGAGAGAAATAACCAGTTTGGAAAGGAGTGCCATCAAACAATGATTTGGTCATCCCTAAAATGGAATCAAATTTATTAAATTGACCAATACATATTTTCTTTACGAAAGACAAGAGAATGGTTTCAGCTTTAGGGTTGATTGCTGAGTTGTTTAAACAAAACAAATATACATCATTGTTCTTAGCAAGTTCTTTAATTTGATAAAATGCTCTAAGCTTATCTCCTTTGTCTAAAGGGTAGGGAATACGTGATAAGACAACTAATATCTTCATTAATGACAGCTTTTAATGATTAGTATTTGATTTGCGGTTAATTTACTTAACTTCTAATTGACCATATAAGTCAACCAATTCTCTTGCGATAGCATTAATATTATATTTTTCACTAATTAGTTTTTCAGCATTTTGAGCAATATTATGAGAAAACTCCTTGTCTGTAACACATTTATAAATACTTTCTGCAAATTCCTCTGGAGCGTTGGCAATTACAATATTTACATTATTTTCATACAAAATACCTTCTGCAGCTTGAGAAGTAGCAATTATACATTTTCTAAGCGACATCGCTTCAAGAATTTTAATTCTTATTCCACTTCCAGAAAGCAAAGGTACAATCATAATTTCTTTAGAACAAATAAACCTTGCACTATCAGGAACTTCTCCATAAATAACAACTCCTTCTCTGTTTAAATTCAAAAGCCATTGAGGCATTGCTCTTCCAGCAAAATAAGCTTTAATATTAGGAAGCTTTTCATGAACCATATCCCAAACATTATCCAAAAACCATTCAATTGCTTGTTGGTTTGGAATCCAATTCATGGAGCCAATATGAAATAAACTGTCCTTTTCTTCAATATCCTTGTCAATAAAGTCTGGAGTCTCAATCCCTACAGGAACATTCTTGCAAGGAACCTTACATCCATTCTCAATAAAATAATTAGCATCAACCTTGGTAACAGGATAAACTCCATCGTAGTGATTAACCATTTCAAGTTCATACTTCTTAAGGCTATAAGCCAATTGGTTGAGGTAAATTTTCTTTAAAGGATTCTTTGTGCTTTGAGCAGTCTTTTCCCAAATTAAATGTTCAATATTAGGAGCTCTAAGAACAATCTTTGCTTTAGAGTTTTTTCTTATAACAGAAATATAATGAGAAAGAAAAATGCTTTCAAGTTGAATAACATCAAACTCTTCCTCTTTCAAAAGAGATGCAAGCCTTTCTTCCATTTCCTGGCAATAGAAACGCTTAACATGATAGCTTTCATTTTTTATGAAACTGCAAAGAGCAGAAAACACATTAAGTTTTAAATTAACAAATATGGTTTCAAACTGAGTCTTTTCAATATATTCTTTTGGAAGTTCTGAAATTTTAACTGGATGCTTGAAAGTGTTAAAAGCAAGAACCTTCACCTTATGTTCATTATTCAAAAGTCCCATTGTTAAAGTATGCATTCCCATTGAACCGCCGTCAACAACAGGGAAAGGAGGCTTATAGCAAAGCTGTAAAATCTTCATTATTTATTTTCAAATTTATGTCCAGTTAAAAAATCTTTAATCTTGTTTAAAGCCTTAATCCAACTTTCAGAATTTAAAAGTGAAGAATCGGATGTGGCTTTAATGGTAAGGAAAAGGCCAATTGGTAAGAATACCAATGTTGAACTCCACATACCTAAGAATGATGAAACAGCACCTTCAACAGAAGCTTTTTCTCCAATCATTCCTACAACATAATATAATATAAAACTCAAAACCGAAACCACCACAGGCATTCCCAATCCACCCTTACGAATAATTGCTCCCAAAGGAGCCCCAATAAAGAATAAGATTAAGCATGCTGCTGAAAGAGTAAACTTTCTATGCAGTTCGTTTCTGTGTCTAATAATTAATTCACTGTCACCATTTCGTTTTGAGTCTAACATCTTCAAATCACTTTTAAGATAAGTTGTCCTTTGTGAAGCTTGTTCAATTACCTTTTGCTTATCTTGATTAGTAAGTAAAGAATAGTCTTTATAGAAAGAGAAGTCATACGATGAATCCATCTTAAAAATATTGGAATCTCTAATTATTGGAGTTGTAATTTGATTTCTAATTCCTTGTACAATTGAATGATTAAAATCCAAATTTTCTTTTCTTAGTTCATTTATATTCTTGTTTAATTGAGTAATGTTAAGCATCTTGTAATGGCCTGAATATCTGTCTTCATCTGTTTCCTTAAAAGCAAAATCTGACACATCAAACCTAATCAATTGCTCCTTAAAGTTAAGTCTGATTAAAGGACGAGTGTAGAAAGATTGGTCATCAACGCTTTCATCATAAGTATATCCATCAATTAAATTAAAAACAAGTGTATTCCCATTATCCTCTGTATACATTTGTCCTTTCTTTGCAGCAGTTACGCTAATGTTTCCCATGCTCTTGCTGTGATCATAAATCACAACATCGCTCAAATTCTTTCCTTCCTTATCCTTTGCTCCAATACGAATAATATATTTTTCAATTTCGGCATAAAACTCATTAGGACGAATATTTACCGTAGGCTTTTTAGTATTAATCTCATACATCAATGTTCTCATTTTCTTTTCTGCAATAGGCATAAAGTTATTTGAGAAAAAGAATGCAAAAACAGATAGTAAAGAAACGACAGCAATCATTGGTCTGAGAATTCTCCAA
Organism: Bacteroidota bacterium; assembly: GCA_017860255.1. Lineage (GTDB taxonomy): Bacteria > Bacteroidota > Bacteroidia > Bacteroidales > P3 > UBA10566. The sequence goes on from JAFNAR010000023.1 coordinate 39,936, forward strand.
AGAGAAATCCCAGCAGACTTCATGGCCACCAATTCGTAGCGTTCTCCAAAATTACCAAGTGTCATTATGGAAGCTAACAAAATTGCTAAAGGCAAGGCCATTGGAACCAAGGTAACCAATATATACCAAAACAATTGAAGTATAACAAGGGCGTCTAAGCCTTTACCAATCATCTTTTCTAAAATCTTCCAGATGAATTGTAAAAGCAGAACAAATTCCGATATGGAAAATGTAAGTAAAAGGGGACCTAAAAATGATTTTATTATAAGTATATCAAGTTTCTTCACAACAAAACTTTACAATTAAAGCAACAAAAATACAAAGATTTAATCTTTTATTAGTAATTTTGCTTCCAAATAAAACAAATTAATTAAATACAATATGAAAAAGTTGATTATGATTTCAGCCCTTTTATCATGTTTACTTGTAATGCCTGAGGGAATTAAGGCACAGAACAAAACTAAAGACAAAGAACAATTTAAGTATGTAATTGATGAATTCGCTGATATTAAAGTTATGCGTTACCAAGTTCCATCATGGGACAACCTAAGTTTGAAGCAACAAGAATATCTTTACTATCTATCTCAAGCAGCAAACAGTGGAAGAGATATATTGTGGGATCAAAACTATAAATACAATTTAACTGTAAGAAGAACTTTAGAAAACATTCTTTCTTCTTATAATGGAAAACGTCAAGGAAAAGAATGGGAAGATTTTTTGGTTTATGCTAAAAGAGTATTCTTCTCTAATGGTATTCATCATCACTATGCTGAAGACAAAATTATGCCTACTTTCTCCAAAAACTATTTCTCAACTCTTTTGAAACAATCAAGTCAAAAGAATTTCCCAACAAATAAAGGAGAAAAAGTTGATGCTTTCTTTACAAGAGTAACTGATATTATATTCAATAAAAACATTGCTCCTTATAGAAAAGAAACTGATAAATCAAAAGATATTATTGCATCTTCAGCTGTTAATTTCTACGAAGGAGTAACTCGCAAAGAAGTTGAAGATTTTTACAAACAAAAACAAAGTCCAGATAGTGAACGTCCTCTTTCTTTTGGTTTAAACTCTAAAGTTGTAAAAGAAAATAATAAAGTTGTTGAGAAAGTGTATAAACTTGACGGATTATATTCTAATGCTATTAAAGAAATAATCTATTGGCTTGAAAAAGCAAATAAAGTTGCAGAAAATGATGCTCAAAGAGAATATACAAATCTATTAATTAAATACTACCAAACTGGAGATTTGAAAATTTGGGATAATTACAATGTTAAATGGGTTTCTGATATTCAATCACAATGCGATTATGTAAATGGATTTATTGAAGATTATGGTGATCCATTGGGAATGAAAGCAACATGGGAATCTGTTGTAAACTTCAAAGACTTGGAAGCAACCAAAAGAACAGAAGTTATAAGTGCAAATGCTCAGTGGTTTGAAAATAATTCACCTGTTGCTCCTCAATACAAAAAGAAAGAAGTTAAGGGAGTAAGTGCAAAAGTAATTAATGCTGTTATGCTTGGAGGTGATTGTTTTCCAACTCCACCAATTGGAATTAACCTTCCAAATGCTGATTGGATTAGAAAAGAATTTGGAAGCAAATCAGTAACAATTGCTAATTTAACTTCAGCTTATGATTTAGCTGCACTTGAATCTCCAAAAGGAGCATTACAAGAATTTGCTGCAAGTGAAGAAGAAATTGAAAAGGCAAAGAAATATGGTTCAATGGCAGGTGATTTACACACTGACTTACACGAATGTTTAGGACATGGTTCAGGTCAACTTCTTCCTGGCACTTCAGCAGGTGCATTGGCTGACTATTCTTCTTCATTGGAAGAAGCAAGAGCTGATTTATTTGCTCTTTATTATATGATGGATCCATATTTAATTGAAATTGGACTAATTCCTGACCTTGCTGTTGGAGAAGCTGAATATGACAGTTATCTTCGTAATGGACTTCTTTCTCAATATGCAAGAATTGAATTTGGTAAAACAGTAACCCAAGCACATATGCAAGCTCGCAAACTAATATCTACTTATACTTTTGAACAAGGTGAAAAGATTGGAGCTGTGGTTAGGTTTGAAAAAGACAATAAAACTTATTTTCAAATAAAAGATCATAATGCTGTTAGAAAAATATTTGGAGAATTGCTTGCAATGATTCAAGATATTAAATCTACTGGTAATTATGAAGGAGGAAAGAATTTAATTGAAAAATACGCTGTTAATATCGACCCAGTATTACACCAAGAAGTTATTGACCGTTACAAGAAATTAAATATTAAACCTTATGGAGGTTTTGTAAATCCTGAAATAACTCCAATTGCTGACAAAGATGGTAAATATATTAAGTTTGAAATTTCCTACCCAACAGACTTCCTAAAACAACATCTTCAATATGGTAAGAAATACTCTTTCTTACCAACAATGAATTAGAATTCTGAAAACATAAATCCTTAGGGCCTAAGATTCAAATAAAGTTTCTTAGGCCTTTTTTATGGCTTATCTAATTTCAACTTACGTGACTTGTCCTGAAAAAAGTTGACACAAAAACCCAAATCAACATGGACAAAAATTTAAGAAAAGAACCCATTACCGATGCATTTCGCTACAAAGTAGT
>JAFNAR010000024.1 GCA_017860255.1 Bacteroidota bacterium
GGATAAAAAACAAGTTAAATGGAAAGAGCCCAGTGCAATACCGAGCTCTTATAGAATCAAATTATTATTAATCTGTCCAACTTTTTGGGGTCACTTCATAATATCAGACTCTTTTTTATTGTAGGCTTTGTATATTAGATGCTATATGGCTATCGAGAATATTAGTTTTTAATTATTTTCTTTGTGGTTACATGCATATCATTATTGTAAAAACTAAAGAAATAGATTCCCGATTTATCTGTTGACATATCAATTGTGTTATAGCCATTTTTGATTAATTCCAATCGTAATTCTTGTCCAAAATTATTATATATTTTAACGAAATAATCATCATTAGACTCAATTATAAGCTTGTCATTAACTGGATTTGGAGATATTCTAACACTATTATCTTGACTAATATTATCTAAGCCTATCTTTACGTTTGAAACATTAATATGATAATTTATCTCAACACCATCTTGTTGAATTTTAAATCCAATATTTTGAATGTTTGGACAATAACTTTCTCCAAATATTGTATCTGTAAGATAAACATCAGTTACTAAATTATCTATATAGTTATTTGGAATTAATATTTTGGAATTAATATCTGATATTCGTAGTATAGAAAGTTTATTATTATTTGTTATATCTCTTAACAAAGCATATCCTGTATTTTGATTAATCATTATAATCTCTACAATATTAACACCTCCCAAAACACAAAAAGGAGCCCATGTATTCCCAGCATCTAATGTAATATATGATGTTGAATTTCCTTCATTACCAATAGCAATAAGAACAATGGAGTCGGTAAAAACTTCTAATTTTTGTAAACTACAACACCCCATCATCCCAGATTCTGATCTAATTAGTGTACCATTACGATATATATTATATCCATAACCATGTGTTGGGAGTGGATAAATATCAGTATATGTATAATTAAATGTAACAGGAGGGTCACAAATATCATTTATATTGCCTACATAACTCCATTGAGCAAAAAGTTGCAAAGGCATCAAAGCCATAAGAAATAATAATTTTTTCATAATATGGTCTTTTTATGATATTATCAATATTCTATATTACGGAGCAAATGTAAAATAAATTAAAATATTGAGCAAATAAAATTAATATTTTTTATTTTATATCTGTCAGCAAAATTAGATGACAATAGACTTTAATATCTTCGATTTTGATTGTCAGTATCTTTTAATGTGTATGTTCAGGTAGAAGAAGTACTATTGCAAATGCTAATATTACAATTAAGAAACGTGTTAGATTATACTTATGACTTTCTTCGGAGTCGAATAGTGTAGTTATTGAAACATGCAATAAAATACCCACAACAATACCAAGTATAATATTTTGATAAGGATGCAGAATTTCAAGGTTTTGATTTAACAAAGAACCAATTATTGCCATAACTGCAAAAACACTTAAGAGTAATAATGACTTAACTTTAGTTAATCCACTTTGCATAAATGCACCAACCAAAATTATACTTAAAGGTATATTATGTATTATTATTCCTGTTATCATTGAAACATTTGGCTCACCATTATTAACAATTGGGAAACCTTCCAAAAAGGCATGAATGCTTACTCCAACAAGGAGCATAATTGAAGAAACTAAGCTTTTCTTTTCATTATTATTATGAATATGACCATGTTCAGCTCCATGAGAGAGTTGTTCTAAAAGAAGTTGAATAAGGAATCCTACAAGAATAAAAGCTCCAGCAGGTATTATTGAATGTTCAGAATGCTCACAACCAGAATGTGAATGAGATTCAAACATAGATGGTATTAAGTCAACAAAACACACAGCAAAAAGAAAGGCTCCACCAAATACAGTAATGAGTTTAAGAGTCTTTTTGCTGCTTTTGTTAAACGTAAGAACACTAATACCACTAACTAATGAGCCAAAGAAAAGAGCCAGATATGCAATTATTACTTCCATATTTTTAAAGATTTTTATGCTACAAAATTAATATTATAATTGATAATAATCAAAGTAAATAGTAGAAAATAACTATCTTTGCATACTAAAAGATAAGAAAATGGGATTAATAAAATGGATAACAGGTCTCTTGGGATTTCTTTTTGGAGGGGGATTCATTGGAGGTTTTATTGGCTATGCAGCTGGAAGCCTTTTAGAAGGACTTGTTAAAAAAGAATATAAGTCTGGCACTACAAGGCAGGGAAATTTCTCAATCAGTCTACTTATATTGGCTGCTCAGGTAATGAAAACTGACGGAAAAGTAATGCGAAGTGAGTTGGATTTTGTTAAAGACTTTTTTGTTAGGAACTTTGGAATAGAACATACTAATAATCGTTTAGCGATACTTAAAGAACTTTTAGATAAAGATATTGACATCCAAGAAGCATGTAACCAAATCAGAACAAATCTAAACTACTCCAATAGATTACAACTTTTACATTATTTATTTGGACTTGCCAATTCCGACAAAGCTTGTTCTCAAAAGGAAAGAGATATGATTTACTATATCTCACAACTGCTTTGGCTCAATGAAGCTGACTACAAAACAATTGAAGCAATGTATTTCAAGACAGCTGATTCAGCTTATACAATTCTTCAAGTTGGAAGAGATGCAAGCGATGAAGAAATTAAAAGCTCCTATAGAAAATTAGCTAAGAAATATCATCCAGATAAACTTTCTTCATTGGGAGAAGATGCTCAAAAGGCAGCAAAAGAAAAGTTTCAGGAGATTAATAACGCTTACGAAGAAATTAAAAAGGAAAGAAATATAAACTAATTCCAAGATATAGATGATTCTAACTCACTATTCATTCTGGTATTTAATTCCAATTCTGCTAATCTCTTTTGCAGTATCATCTCTCTTATATCATTATTCAAAAGGAGCAAAAACTTATACTAACAAACAAAGAATCCTTCTGTTTGCACTTCGATTTCTTGCTCTTTCCCTTGCATTATCTCTTTTTTTAATGCCTTCAATCAAGATTAAAGACAAAGAAATTCAAAAACCAATTATTCTAATAGCACAAGATAATTCTTCTTCAATTTTAATGTGTAAGGACTCCACATTATACAAAACAAAGTTCTTAAACGAAATAGAAGAGAGTTTCAAAGATCTTAAGTCAGATTATGAAATTAAGTTTGTTAGATTTGGCAGTAAAGCAAAAGAGATAAGTAATTTAAAAGAAATTAACTACAAAGATAATGCAACAGATATGTCTGAATTTTTGCAAATGGTTAATGATAACTACTCTAATCTCAATCTTTCTTCTTTGATAATATGTTCTGATGGAATAATCAATAAAGGCATAAGTCCTTTAAACCAAATTAAAGATTTCTCTTATCCCATCTTTACTGTAGCTATGGGCGATACTACAATTAAAAAAGATATTTCCATAACAGAAATTAGATATAATAGAATTGCTTATCTCAACAATAAGTTTCCTTTAGAAATTGTAGTCTTAGCTCAAAAGGCAAAGGGCTCAAACTCTGTTTTGAGAGTTATGAAAGAAGGAAAAACATTGTTTGAAGAGAAGTTTTCTATAGACAATGAAACCTATTCAAAACAATTCAATACCATACTTAATGCCGATAAAGTAGGAATTCAGCGTTACACAATATCTGTTCAACCTGTCGCTAATGAACAAACCAAAACTAACAACACAAGAGATATATTTGTTGAAGTATTAGATGGAAGACAGAAAGTATTGCTTTTGGCTAATTCTCCTTCTCCAGATATTGCAGCAATAAAACAAGCAATAGAGAATAACGAAAACTATGAAGTAGAATCGTTTCTGTTTAATAAATTTGACAAGAAAAATTCTTTAAAAGAATATAATATTGCAATACTTCATCAAATCCCATCCACTAATCCAGAGCATAGAAAACTAATAGAAAACCTGACAAAAGAAAATATCCCAATACTTTATATAATAGGACAGCAAACTGATATGCCTTATTTTAATAAGGTACAAAAAGGCTTACAGATAACACAAACTAAATCAACGCTAAATCAAGTTACTCCAATCTTAAATTCTAATTTTACGCTTTTCTCTATTTCTACTCAAACACAAGATATAATAAATCAGTTTCCACCTTTGCAATCTCCTTTTGGAAAGTATAACTTATCTGCCAATCTTCAAAGCCTAATGTTTCAAAAAGCAGGAACAATAAGTACTGATTATCCTTTAATATGTTTTTCTAATTCTAATTCAGAAAGAATAGGAATTATAGTAGGAGAGGGCTTTTGGCGTTGGAGAATGCAAAACTATTTAATTAATCAAACACATTCAGAGGCTGATGAAATAATTAGTAAAAGCATTCAATATCTTGCTTCAAGAGTTAACAAAAGTCGTTTTAGAGTAATATGTAATAATGTTTTTGCTGAGAATGAACCAATCCTTATGGATGCTGAACTTTACAATGAAAGTTACGAATTAGTCAATACCCCAGAAGTAAAGCTTACCATTACTGACAGCAAAGGCACAAAGTACCCATTCATATTCTCTAAAACAATTAATTCTTATCACCTGAATGCAGGAGTTTTCCCTTCTGGAAAATATACCTATAACGCTTCCACTCAATTTGGAGGAAGTACTTTTACTGCAAATGGAGTCTTTTATGTTTCAACTCAAAATCTTGAAGCCATTAATCTTGTTGCCGATCATAACCTGCTTTATAATATCTCCAATCAATCGGATGCCAAAATGATTTATCCAAATCAAATTAAACAATTGAAGGACTTAATTAAAGAAAGAAAAGATATTAAACCATTAATAACTCAAACCATAACCAATAAAAACCTTATTGACCAGTGGTGGTATTTGGCACTTATAGTTTTATTATTTGCTGCTGAATGGTTTTTGAGGAAGTATTGGGGAAGTATATAATAATACATTATTATGGATATAAAAGAATTAAAAGTTAAGACTAAGGATAACAAAAAACTCAATCATCCTTGGGAAATGGCAAGAATTGAGGTTGTTTTAGATATATTGAAGCCATTATTAAAGGATAAAACTACTGAGAAAAATGTTTTGGATATTGGTTGTGGTGATGTTTTCTTTATCAGTGAGTTCTATAAAAGATATCCAAACTTTAAACCTTCGGCTGTAGATATTGCTTTTACAGATGAGATTATTAATAATTTGAAACAAGAATACTCTTCTTTCCCAATAGATTACTATAAGGATGTTAAAGATGTTAATTTAACTTGTGGAAATGCAGATTTAATTTTCTTTTTAGATGTAATTGAGCATATAGAAAACGATATTGACTTCCTAAAAGGCATAAAAGAACTTCCTTATGTTGATAATGATAGCTTATTTGTTATAACTGTTCCTGCTTTTCAAGGATTGTTTTGCAATCATGACAAATGGTTGGGGCATTATAGAAGATATTCCAACTCAATGTTAAGAGAACATATTTCAACGGCTGGATTAACAGAAGTTAAGAGTGGATATTTCTTCTTCTCTCTTTTGATTCCTCGTGTTATTCAAAAGCTTATTGAGAAACCTTCAAATGAAGATAAGGTTGAAGGAATAGGAAACTGGAATAAAGGAAAGGCTATTACTAATATTTATAAGTCAATTCTTACTTTTGATTACTATTTCACAAAGGTATTATCAAAAATTGGAATCCGCCTTCCTGGACTTTCTACTTATATTGTTTGTAAGAAAGCATTATAAAAGCATTGTTTTAGCTCTCTTTAAGCCTTCAATAAACTGGTCTATTTCTTCTTTTGAAGTGTAAACGCCAAAGGAAACTCTTGCTGTGCCAACAATATTATAATGTCTCATTACTGTTTGTGCACAATGGTGTCCTGTTCTTATGGCAATTCCCATTTGGTCTAAAAGTGTTCCTACATCAAAAGGATGAACTCCATTTAAGTTGAATGAAATTGCTCCTGCTTTGTGTGGAGTTGTGCCATAAATGGTTATATCATCCAAAGATAGAAGTTTTTCAGTGGTATATTGCATTAGAAATTCTTCATGCTTTTCTATAAAATCAAATCCTATCTCATTAATATACTCTATTGCTGTATTAAATCCTAAAACATCTGCAACAGAAGGAGTACCTGCTTCAAACTTAAAAGGTAATTCGTTGAAAGTTGTTCCATCAAAAGAAACTTCCTTTATCATTTCTCCACCTCCATGATAAGGTGGCATGGCTTCAAGATATTTCTTCTTACCATAAAGAACTCCAACACCCATTGGTCCATAAAGTTTATGAGCTGAGAATGCATAAAAATCACAATCCAACTCCTCAACGTTTATCTTAAAATGTGGAACTCCCTGTGCTCCATCAATAAGTACTGGAATATCTTTCTTGTGCGCAAGTTCAATAACTTCTTTAATTGGATTAACAACTCCCAAAGCATTGGAAACATGAGTTAAGGCAACTAATTTAGTCTTTGAATCTAGAAGAGATTTGAATGTTTCCATATCCAATTCTCCGCTATCCTTAAATGGAAGTACTCTTATTTTGAATTTATATTTGTTTTGAGCCAATTGCCATGGAACAATATTGGAGTGATGTTCCATTTCCGAAACAATAATTTCATCTCCTTCATTAACAAATTCCTGACAGAAAGTTGATGCAACAAGATTAATGCTTTCAGTTGTTCCTCTTGTGAAGATTATTTCCTGAGAATGCTTTGCACCAATAAAGTTTTGTACATTTTTTCTTGTTTTCTCAAACTCATCGGTTGCTTTTTGGCTAAGCAAATGAACTCCTCTATGAACATTTGCATTAAGATGAAGATAATAATTGCTCATTGCATCAATCACCTTAAGAGGTTTTTGAGAAGTTGCAGCGTTATCCAAATAAATGAGAGGCTTATTGTAAATCTTTTCTTCAAGTATTGGAAAATCCTTGCGAATATCGTTTATTGTTTTCATTTCAGGTAAATCATTTATTGTTAAATCTTTTCTTAATCCCTTTATTTATTTGGAATAATACCTAATCTTTTTCAATTTTTATCAAGATATTTCGTCCTGCAACTTGATTATTTTGTCGTCAGACTTGATTATTTTGTCCTCAGAAGGTCTCCTTATGCTCTATAAAACCACTTTTTTCACCCAAAAAAGCGGCTTTTTTAGGTCGAAAAAGTGGCTTTTTGGGGTGAAAAAAGCGGCTTTGGAGACCTCCAACTCTTGATTAAAATCCTAAAAGATCAAGTCTAAATTCTAAATAATCAAGTCTAATTTCAAAATATCTTGATAAAAAGTATGTGTTTTGGTTTCCTTTTCCTAATCTACCAAAACAATGCTTGGAATATCAATCATATTTTCAACATAATGGAATGTTAGTCCTTCCAAATAGTCTTTGGTAATGTCCTCAATATCTCTACGGTTTTCTTCAGAAAGAATTATATCAGTTATTTTTGAACGTTTGGCTGCAAGTATTTTTTCCTTAATGCCACCAACAGCAGTTACCTTACCTCTAAGAGTTATTTCTCCTGTCATTGCAAAATTTGAATTGACTTTACGGTTTGTGAATATGCTAACCATTGCTGTAAACATTGTAACTCCTGCAGATGGACCATCTTTTGGCGTTGCTCCTTCTGGAACATGAATATGCAGGTTTGTTTCTTCAAATTTTGTTGAGTCAATACCTAACAAATCAGAATGTGCTTTTAGATATTCGTATGCCAAAGTGGCAGATTCTTTCATCACATCACCCAAGTTTCCAGTCAATGTTAGAGTTCCTTTACCTTTGCTTGTGCTTGCTTCAATGAAAAGTATTTCACCTCCAACCTGAGTCCAAGCCAATCCAGTAACAACTCCAACAGTGTCTTTTTCTAAGTGCATATTGTGGTCAGCAATTGGAAGTCCCAAGATTTTTTGAAGGCTTTCAACCTTTATAGTCTTTGAATATTTTTCTTCTTTAGCCAATTCCACAGCTCTGGAACGAACTAATTTGGCAATCATTTTCTCCAATTGTCTTACGCCAGACTCACGAGTATATTCATTAATCACTTTTGAAAGAACTTCATCGGAGATTGTTATTTGAGATTTCTTAAGTCCATGTTCTTTTATCTGTTTTGGGATAAGATGTCTTTTTGCAATCTCCATCTTTTCCTCAAAAATATATCCAGAGATGTTAATTACTTCCATTCTGTCAATAAGTGCAGGCTGAACAGTGTTTAATGTGTTGGCAGTTGCCAGGAACATAACCCTTGAAAGGTCGTATTCAACATCAAGATAGTTATCGTGGAAAGCAGTATTTTGTTCTGGGTCCAAAACTTCAAGCATTGCAGAAGAAGGGTCACCATTAACAGTCATTCCTGCAACCTTATCAATCTCATCCAAAACAAAAACAGGGTTAGATGATTTAGCTTTATTTATTGACTTAAGAATTCTTCCTGGCATTGCACCAATATAAGTTTTCCTGTGTCCTCTAATTTCGCTTTCATCATTCAAACCTCCAAGAGCCATTCTTATATAATTCCTACCAATTGCTTTTGCAATAGACTTTCCAAGAGAAGTTTTTCCAACTCCAGGAGGGCCAACCAAGCAAAGGATAGGGGATTTCATATCTCCCTTAAGCTTAAGTACGGCAAGATATTCAATAATTCTTTCCTTAACTTTCTCTAAACCATAATGGTCAGTATCCAAAATTTCTTTGGCTTTATGTAAGTCGAAATTATCTTTTGTGTACTGGTTCCATGGTAGTTCAATCATGAAGTTAAGGTAGTTCAATTGAACAGAATAATCAGGAGAACTGCTATGCATTCTTTCTAACTTAACAAGTTCTTTATTGAATACTTCTTCAATTTCCTTGCTCCAATGTTTTGTTCTTGCTTTATCTCTTAACTCCAAAACAGCTTGTTCAGTTGGATTACCACCAAGTTCTTCTTGAATGGTTTTAAGTTGTTGAGTTAAGAAATAATCTCTTTGCTGTTTGTCCAAATCCGTAGATACTTTCTTTTGAATTTGCATCTTCACTTCCTGCATCTGAACTTCTTTAGAAAGGATAGCCAAAACCTTAGTTGCTCTTTTTGTGAAATCATTTACTTCCAAAAGTTTTTGTTTTTCAGCTAATGGAATTTCCAAATGGGCAGAAATGTAGTTTAAAAGAAAATATGGATTATTTAGATTTTGAACAGCAAAAGAAACATCGGTTGGCATATTAGGAGTAAGCTTAATTAGCTTAAGATAAACGTCCTTCATTGCTGCAACAAGTGCATTTGCATTCTTAGGAATATTCTTGGCTAGGTCATTATTCAAGCTAACATTTCCCATTAAGAAAGGTTCACTTTGAGTTAAGCTATTAAGATTAAAAATATCCAGACCTTGAATAATTACCATGGTAGTTCCATCTGGCATATTCAGAGTTCTAACAACTCTTGCAAGAGTTCCTGTTTTATACAAATCATCAAAATCGGGGTCGTCAACATCATTCTTTTGTGCAACAACACCAATTATCAGTTTTTTCTTATATGCTTCTTTTATTAAGTTGATTGATTTCTCTCTTCCTGCAGTAATTGGCATAACAACACTTGGAAAGAAAACATTACCTCTTAAAGGTAGTATAGGCAGTTCAGAAGGTAAATCCTTAATTCCAAAATCTAAAGTGTCATCTTCGTTCAATAAAGGAATGAATTCAGGCTCCCCTGCAAACAACTTTGAGAATTCAATCATTTTTTCGTCATAATTCATTTATCGTAGCTTCTTGTTTTTTAAAGTTTGATTAAATATGTGTTGGAGAATCTTTTTATCTTCATCACTCATTACCAAACCTCTTCTTTGCATCATTCTTTCGTTCACTTCAATTGCTTTTTCTAATTCGTAAAGTTTGAGCCCTGTATTGGTGCCTCCCCAAGCAAATGAAGGAATGAAATTTCTTTGGTAACCAGCTCCGTAGATGTTAGAACTTATTCCAACAACTGTCCCTGTGTTAAACATTACATTTATTCCACACTTGGAATGGTCTCCAAAAATCGTACCACAAAAAATTTGACCAGTAGGTACAAAGGTATTTTTCTCAATATCAAACAGTCTTACTTCATCGTAAGTGTTCTTAAGGTTAGATGCATTTGTGTCAGCTCCAAGATTACACCATTCTCCTATGACAGAATGTCCTATAAAACCATCATGAGCTTTGTTTGAATATCCAAAAATGACAACACTATCAAGTTCTCCACCAACTTTGGCATAAGGTCCTATTGTTGTTCCTCCATAAATCTTAGCATTTAGTTTTAAAACAGCATGTTCTCCCATTGCAAAAGGTCCTCTAACAACAGCTCCTTCCATAATTTCGGCATCTTTGCCAATATATATAGGACCATTTTTAGCATTTAAACAAGCATATTCAATACTTGCACCTTCTTCAATGAAAATATTTTCAGGATTTATAAGGTTATTAGTTGAACTTAAGGTTTGAGATTTTCTTCCCTTTGTTATTAATTCAAAATCTTCTTTGATGGCTCTACTATTATAAACATATATATCCCATACATTGTTTAATTTAATAAAGTCTTCTTCAACTTCAATTTTTTCAATATCATCGCTTTCAGAAATAAAATCTTCTCTAGTCTTACTCATTGCAATAATATTATCATTGCAAACCAAAACTTGATTTACAGAAAGTTTTTTAACTGCTTGAACTAATTTAGGAGTAGGGCATACTGAACCATTAATTAGTGTCATTGAGTCAGCAAAAATGATTGGAAATTTATTTGAAAGATATTCTTCTGTCAATGTAGATGTTGTTTCGCCCAAGTATTTTTCCCATTTTTCCCTAATTGTAAGAATTCCAATCCTTATGTCACAAACAGGTCTAATGTATGTAAATGGTTTCAATGATTTTCTTGCAACATCGTCAAAAAGTATGTAACTCATAAAAATAGTGTTTAAATTAATTTAATGATATAACTAATAATACAACGCAAATATACTTATAATATTTCAAAGAAAAGCATCCGAGTAGAAATATTTTTAAATAATAAAAAAAGTCTCATCAAGTATTTGATGAGACTTTTTGTTAAACATATAGTATGTATATAATTACTTAGATGTTTTACGGTTTTTGTACTTGTTCATAAACTTATCAACTCTACCGGCTGTATCCACAAGTTTAACCTTACCAGTGAAGAAAGGGTGAGATGTGTTTGAGATTTCCATCTTTATTAATGGATAAGTTACTCCATCAATTTCAATTTCATCTTTTGTATTTGTACAAGATTTTGTAATAAAAACCTCTTCATTTGACATGTCTTTGAATGCACAAAGACGATAATTTGTTGGGTGAATGTCTTTTTTCATATTCTTTATTTTTGCCGTTTATCCATTTATATAAACGGATTGTGTTAATGTATTTCTGTAAAATAACAAATTTTCAGCTTGCAAAGATATAAATAATAATTTATATTGCAATAGCGTTGATGCAAATTTTATTATTTTTAATTTGTTTTTTCAGACGCTTCGTCTATCATTTTTAGTTTAGCTTCTTCAAGAGCAATTTCTTTTCTTGCATTTTCCATCTTCTTCTCAAACTCTGCTTTTAAAATATCAGCTTGTTTTGAATTTGCCAAAAATCCAAGATTATTCTCCCAAAGTTTTATTTCTTCTTTTAGTTTTTGAATTTTATCCAACAAGAATCTCTTTTCTTTAGAAACAGATTTATAGTCATCGGAATGAGATAATCTTTCTTTAAAAGAATTAAGTTTGAACTCTTGAGCATCAATTTGAAGTTTCTCAAAATGAAAATTAATTGCTGCACGAAATTCTTTTTGCAAACGTTCTTTTTCATTAGAAGGAACGTATCCAATTTCTGACCATTGGCGTTGGAAATCTTTAATTGCATTAAGATTTTCTTCTTTGTTTTGACCAAATTGGAATTCTTTAACAGCTTTAATTAATGCTTCCTTCTTTGCAAGGTTTTCTACTTCACTTTCACGATTTGATTGGAAGAATGTAGATTTTCTTTCAAAGAACTTATCACAAGCAGCACGGAAACGAGTCCAAAGCTTGTCAGCAAGTTTCTTTTGAACATATCCAATATCTTTCCATTCCTTTTGTAATTGTAAAAGTTCTTGTGTGGCATTTCTCCAATCGTTTCTTTCACTAATTGCTTCTGCCTTAACACATATTTCAATTTTCTTATTGTAATTTACATCCTGGTCTTCTTTCATTTTTTCGAAAACTACCTTTTTTGCTTCAAAGAAAGTATCCAAAGAAGATTTAAACCTATTCCAAATAGATTCGTTTTCCTTTTGAGGAACAGCTCCAATAGTTTTCCAAAGCTTAAGCATTTCATTCAAATCATTGGAAGAAGTATTCCATTGAGAAATTGATGTGTGTTCACCTTTAACAATAGCTTCTGCTTTTTCGCAAAGAGCTTGTTTTGCTAAAAGATTATTTTCAAGTTCCGCTTTTAAAGTATCGTAATATTCTTGACGACGTTTGTTGATTTGATCAGATGCATTCTTAAATCTTTCCCAAATTTCTTCGTTTTTGTCCATTGGAACACTTCCAATTTCCTTCCATTGTTGGTGAATTTCTTGCAAAGCTTTAAAAGCAACATTCAAAGATGGCTCAATCATTAAACCTTCTGCTTTTTCGCAAAGTTCAATCTTAGCATCCAAATTACGTTTTAAATCTAAATCTCTAAGTTCACGATTGATTTTAACTTTATCATAGAACTTTTCAATTAAGAAATGGTAGTTTTGCCATAGTCCATTAACTTCTGAACGAGGAACCTGACCTATTGACTTCCATTTTTCTTGAATAAGGTTGAATTTATCGTATATTTCTTTTAAACTTTCTTCAGAATCTAAAAGTAAACGCAATTCTTCTAAAGTTTCATTCTTTTTTGCAACATTATCTTGTTTGATTCTTTCTTGTTCATCAATATAATGTTGTCTTTTTTCTCTATATAATGAGTAATATTTATTGAACTCAATATCAAGATTATCATCTTCAAATTTGAAGTCTTCTTCAAGTCCACCTTCTTTAAGGAAATTTTCCTTAGCCTTGTTTCTTAATTCATCAGTAAGAGCTCTAAAAGCATTGCGTACTAAATTTGAACGCATCTTCATCTGCTCTATGTTTTGAGAGTTTGCTAATGAGTTAATTTCTCCCACTAATTCCTCTCTATTCATTTTAGAATAATGAGCAGTCAGTTCTTCAAGAGTTTCTGTTTCTTGATTTTCCAATTCTTCATCATGTTCTGCAGAAAGTATTTCAGCAGAATAGTCGTTTTGAGCATTGGTTTGATTGTTTTGAGGTTTTGTTTCTTCCTCAGTAGCTGCCTTTGGAGTTTCTTCAGCCTTAGTTTCTTCAATTTTTTCTTCAACTACATCATTAATCATTTCTTGAGTAGTTTCTTCTGATTGATGTTCCATTTCTGGTAATTCAACATCTTGATTTTGGTTGTCCATATTAATTTGTGTTAGAATGAGTTTTGCCAAAACATAACCTGAGGCAAACTCTTAAATTGGTTAAATGTACATTTATTATAAATTAGTGTTATAAAAATATAAGGATGCAAAAATAGTAAAATTTTCTTTTAAACAAATTATTTATAGTATATTTGCAACCACAACTAAAATATAATTTGATAAACATACTATGAAAAAAGCCTTATCAATAATAATTGTAGCATTAATTTGTTTTACACCATCATTTCTATTTTCTCAAAAGAAAGGATTGAAAGTTGAAATAGAAAACATTAGCCTTAGAGCTCCAGAACACTATTTAGTTAACAAGACACAAAAGAAGATGTATGGCTTTACTGTTAAACTTTACAATGAAACAAATAATAATCAAGTTGTAGTTAGTTGCATTAAGAAAGCAATGAACCAAGAGGCAGCAATAATGGAGGCTTCATCCGAAAGAAGTCTTAAGCCTGGATATGAATATATGATTATTGAAAAAGTTAAATCAAAACCACTTGGAAAATATAATGCCAAATTTGTAGAATACACCAATAGCCCACTTCGAGACTATTTTAGAGGAGGATATTATGGAATTATTGATAATGGATATACCTATGTTGTGGAATACTACTCAGCAGACACTCCAGAAGACAGGCAGGAAGTTGAGAAAATACTTTCTTCTCTTAATATTCTTAAACCAGAATCACGTCCTAACTTCTTTGAAGTAGAAAAGGAATATTTAGTTGAAGATGTATCAGTAAAGAAGCCTGAAGAAAATGCTGACAACAGCAAAGTGAAAGAAGAAGAAAAAGCCAAAGAACCTAAGATAGAAAAATCAAAAAAAGAATCTACACAAGTTCAAGAGATAACTCATGAAACTCCAAAAGCAGCTCCAATAGCTGAAATAAAAGATGAACCAAAACAAGAAAAGAAATCTTTTTGGACAAAGATAACTTCAATCTTTAAAAAGAAAGATAAAAAATAGACTTGATTTGTCTTTCTTTATAGTCATAATTCGATTATTCTTCAAATTATCAGTCCCCCTAAATCTTGCAAGCTGATAATAATTATCAAATAAGCATGCAAAATTTCTCAAAAAAGCTTATTTCATAAATAAAAAGATAGGCTTATAGCATCAAAAAGATAAGATCTTTTGACAAAATAACGGCGTCTTTGACTATTAAAGATCTCGTTATTTGATCAAAACATCTCCTTATTTGATTAAAAGATGTCGTTATTTATCCAAAAGATATAGTAATTTGTGAAAAAGATATTGTAATTCATCTAAAAGATATTGCAATTTTCCTAAATATAAATGCAATTAACCCTCTTCTTAAAGAAGGTTTATTATTAACATTTAATCTCTAAACTTAATAAAGAAAACAATCTGCTTTTTCTTAAAAAATCTTATTTTAATACTATTTGTGATTGAAAAGATTCACAAAATGGAAAATTAATTTAATATATTATTAGAGATAAAAAAACAAGAATATTTCCAATTAAAATTTAAAAATATTTCCAAAAAATTTGTTTTATAAAAATAAAGATATACATTTGCAACTTGAACTTGAATATTAATAATAATGATAAGATTATCAAATGTATTATTTTTTAACTCAGCTAATAAAAAAAGATTATTAGCTGTATATTCAAGTTTAATTAGTTTAATTTTGACATATCCTATTGTCAATAAATACCTTTATATTAAAATTAATTTCTATTTAAGTATGTATGGTATTTTCTATTTGGGGAAAAACAACTTCGTGAAATAAGGAACTTTGGTTGCTTAACTACTCCCAATCTCTTGCCAAAGTTCCATAAATAATAAGCATATTAAGCAAAAAGAGAAGCTCAATTTATAACACAGAAATAAAGATATTCACTTTCTACAATTAACTTAACCTTTTCAAAGAATATCTTTAGTTATAAATCCCCTAAGAGTATTTATTAATTAAAAATTTATAGAGATGAAAAACATCAAAAAAATTATATTCATAGCTTTATTAGCTATATTTGCAGCTGCATGTACAAATGAAGAAGAAATGACTTCTTCAAGTTCAACAAAGAATGTAAATAATAAATCATTAACAGGAGATTTTAGAAAATATCCTCAATATGAAGTTATAGATTACTCAGATGAAGTTTTACAAGAGAAGTTAGATGCTTTTAATAATGCTATAAACGGGGAAGGAGTAATGCCTTCATTCGATTTGAAAATGGCATTGTGGGTTATGGAGACACATTTCAATTATGGTATTGTAGTTAAATTACCAAGAATATCAGATGCTATTGAGTATGATAATATGAATTTCACATTAACTGTACCAATTATAAATAATCAAATAAGTGGTCCAGACTTAAAAAGTGCCTATCGTACCTTTATTAATAATATAATGACTTCAATGAGTGGAAAAAATCTTGAATTATCAGATATCTATGTCGAAAATATTACTTCAACTTCTGTTACATTTGGATTAGATATGGGGTCAAGTGCTAATGTGCCTTATTCTAATGAAATTTTTCCTGCAGTATCTATTTTAAAGAATGTTGGAGATCCAATAGTAATTGTACCTTCTTCTACAACATCACCTTGGTCAAATTTTTCATATGATAATGGAAATCCATATGAAACGAATGTTTATAGGAACTCATTCAAATGGCTACGTATATTAACAAGTCCAGGAAGTATACCTATATATACTGATCAAAGTAATTATGGAGGAAAAAATGCCTATATTCATAATACAGTAAATCCAGGAGACCCTGTTATTTGGAATGCTAATGATTTAGCTACTAATTTAGTCCCTAGTGCACTTACTGCTGCTCATGAAAAGTTGGGTGAGTATTATGGTCCACGAGGATATGTTATGTATAGTTATTCTGTAAGAGTAAGCCTATCTGAAAATGTAGATGTGAATCCAGATCCTAATATTATTGATAAGGGGGATCAATATGTTCTGTATGTAGAGAGAATAAAATGTGCTAAAATAAGACAAATAAGCATTTATAATCTATTTATGAGTACATATACAACAAGAGGTTTTGAATAATATTCTTAAAGGAGGCTATATTTTATAGCCTCCTTTATTAAACATTAAAATATATTATGGGAAAAAATAAATTATTAATTAGCCTGATAGTCATTCTTATTAGTATAAATATGCAGGCACAAGTATTTGAACAAATACATTCAGAAGATAAATTTAAGATAAATAGAGTAATTGAAAACGGAATAAGTAAATCACTTGATGTGGTTGAAAATTATGATGATAATGGATTATATATAAATCTTACATCAAGTACTTCTTATGGTTATAGTGCCCAATATATATTATTAGATGATGATATAAATGTAATAAGGGAAGATAATGAATTAGATTCTGTTTATAGTATTAAATATAGAGTAGATAACAAATTGTATAAGATAGGTGGAACTCTTATTGGTGATTATACTTTTGGGTATATTGATAATTTACGTATCGTTAGATTGAATAGTAATGGAGTTTTAATTTCTACAGATACTATAATGAAAGCGTCTGAAGATACCATTAATTGGAATGCAAGCTCATTAAATACATTAATGCTTGAAGATAGGAGTATTATAATAATGCTTTCAGCTCAAATACATGATTTTATAACACCGGCAAGAGCAGCAAAACTAATTAGAATAGATACATTGGGAAATGTTTTATCATCTAAGATATTTTATAAAGAAAATGATGAGCTTGATATTTGTGAGATGAAAGACAATATAATGTTTGCAATAAGTGGAGCTCCACCAATTGAATATATTAATGATCAAAACTATATATACTATTTGAATAAAGAGACATTAGAAATAGAGGATAGTATAATTGGATATAAGCCAGAAAGCATGACAAGTATAAATGACACTATGCTAGCTTTCACGTATCAATTTGCAATATATGTACCAGAAGATAGTGTAAAATGTATAAATCTAATAAATACAAAAACAAAACGACTAACAGGAGTTAATTTAGTATCACCAAATCCTGACATATCAGACATATCATTTGACTTTCATAATCCTGGAAGAAATAGATTAATAGACTGTGTAAATCCTGATTCTGTTTATATATGTTATCAAATGAATAGTTGGAATTCGAGTTATGCATCAATAGAGATTTGTAATTTTAACTTAAATGGAGATACAAATTGTACTTTAAGTTTAAAATATGACACAACAGGCTTTAAACAAATACAAGGTATAAAAGCAACAAATGATGGAGGACTAATAATAGCTGCGTATTCTTCAAATGATGGTGATTCAGGAAGTGATATTTGGTTAATTAAGTATCACCCAAAAGGAATAATAGGTTTAACCAATATTGAAACAGGCGAAAAGGAAACAATAAAGGTTTATCCTAATCCAGCTAAGGATTATATTTATGTTGATATTGAAGCAACGAATTTTGAAAAGGGAGAAATTGAGCTATTTGATATGCAAGGAAAATTAGTTAAGAAAGCAAAGTTAAGTGCTAAGCAGGGAAACAGGGTAGATGTTTCTAATCTTAATGCCGGAGCTTATACTTATAATGTATCTCTTAATGGCAAAACTATTAGTGGAAAAGTTATTGTTGGGAAGTAAGTAATCCAAATTTGTTTTCTCTTTAATTATCTATAATAAAATCCAAATTAAGCAGTAGTAATTTTCATTAGGCTATGGGATTATCCTATTGCTCTATCAGTAAAATTTACTGCATAATTTGGATTTTATTTGATATAAGTGTATCAAATCCTTATTATATATTAATAAGATAAGGTTTAAATTTTGCAAGGTGGCAGGATGTAACATGTAAGGTGGCAGGTTGCAGTATGTAAGGTGGCAGGATGTAATGTGTAAGGTGGCAGGTTGCAAAATTTATTCCTTGTTTAAATAAATTTTTACTTGATTCCAGTAAATTTATTCTTGATATAAATATTTTTTTATCTGAATTAAATTCATTTTTATTTGATTTAAATAGGGAATATCAGTTTAGAGAAACTTATAATGCAAATGATTTATTTATAAACTTTGAAATTGATTAAGAAATAGAATATTTAATTAGAATAATTCTTCGTCTTTATTTTCTATTTCTAATATTTCTGATGAAGAAATTTCATTAATGGAAGCATTTGTTTTGGTTTTTCTTTTGGGATGAAAGAAAAAACGCATAAAAATATTGGCTTTTGGGTAGCGTTCAATGATGAAAATAAGAATTGAACAAAGGAGAATGGAAAATAATACTGTTGCATAAACAACATTCTTTATCATATCTCCTTGAGCAAGTCCCATTTGTTCGGGAATTGAAGCCAAAACTGCTGCTGCAAGTCCTTTGGGTATCATTAATGATATTATGCTTTTATCAAAACCATTAGATTGCTTTGGAGAAAAGAATTTGGCTATGAAAATTCTCATAATTAGAAGCACAACAGTAAAACTTAAACCAGCAAATAGTGCAATTGTGTTATCAAAAGGAATGGAAATGCCTATGTAAACGAAAAAGAAGGTCTTTAGAACAAAAACTAACTCGCCTAAAAAGTCTTTTTCGCCATCTGTAAGTTTTAATTCTCTATTTTTTTGGTAGCGTTCCAAAAATTTAAAGTGGAAGTACTCCATATTTGATATTGTTATCCCTACAGCCAAAGCTGCAATTGCTCCACTAAAACCCAATGTTTCGGCTATTCCATAAACAATAAAAAGATAGGCAGGAGTTAGAAACATTGAGTTTTTAAATGTTCTGATTTTTTGTAAAAGGCTTGACCAAACAATTCCACTTGCAAATCCTATAATTGTTGCCATAACGAAAGAAGAAAAGACTCCTCCAGCAACAGAACCAATATTAACTCCACTGCCTTCTTTTGAGGCTTCCATAAAGGCTAATGCTAATACAAAACAAATAATATCTGTTATTGCACTTTCCAAAACTAAGGCTGTTTTGGTGCTTTTGCCAAGTTTTAGGTTTTGAGTTAGAGGAATTACAACAGCAGAGGAAGTCCCTGAAAGAATTATACCAACAATTAAACTATTAATAAAAGTTAGTCCAATAAGCATACAAATGGATGTAACCAAAATAATTGAGCCTATAACTGAAGATATAGTTAGTGTAATGGTAGGTTTCCAAGATAGTTTAAGGTCGTGAATACTAATATCCAGTCCTCCATCAAAAAGAATTACAATAAGAACAATGGAAGTGAATATGGTGCCAGCTTTTCCTAAGAAATCGGGATAAACAAGTCCTAAAACTGGTCCAATAATAATACCAATCAACAGCAAGAGAAGAACATCGGGTATTTTCTTTTTTGAAAAAATCATAGCAAAAAGATGTGCTGCAAAGATCAATAGTCCTATAAAAATTATTGCTTCTCCCATTTCCTTAAGTTTTTATTATTAATAGTCTAAATCTACATCAAAGTCGGCTCTTAATTTCAATAAAGCAGGTTGTTTTTGAGCAAGAAAATTAAATTTATCAACTGGACGATAAAGTTTTTCCTTAATCTCATCTTGAACTATTTTTATTTTAAAACGAAAACTTGAACAATTGGTCGTTTTTCTAATTATTCTGACAATTTCATGTCTTCCTGCTTCAAATTCTTTTTCCTGCATAGAGTTAAGAAAGGTTATTGTTGCAGAGTTATCGTTATTGTTTTCTATTTCACAATTGGTAAGAATAAAGTATAAATTAGGCTTAGAGTCCTTAATTGCATCGGCATATTCGTTAAGTTTTTCCATAAACAAATTCCAATCCAAAGCAATTGAGGCAGGATTAAGTTTTGCCTTTTCCTCATCGTCAGCCTTTATAGTATTTTCAATATTTGCATTTATAGAAAAAGAACTTGTTTTAGGAAGATTAATCTTAATTGCAAGTGAGCTTTTCTTTTCTTTTTCTACAGGTTGCTCTTTAGGAGTTTCTTCTAACTTTGGAGTTTGGGGTTGCTGGACTCCAACTTCTTTATCTTCGTTGTTGCTTTGCTTGGTTTCATCTAAGCTTTGCCTGGGAAGCGATGCTTTAGGTTTCAACTTATTCATTATGTTGGCTATCTTCAAAAGAGCCAACTCAACGCAAAGACGTCTGTTTGAAGCATTGCGATATTCAATTGCACAAGTGTTAGCAAAGTCTAATGCTCGAAGAATAAAGGTTACTGGACACTCTGCAGCTTGAGAAATGTATTTTTGTTGAACGCTGTTGCTTGTTTGCATTAAAACAATGGTTGAAGGATCCTTACTGACTAATAAATTCCTTAAGTGAGAAGAAAGTCCATTAATGAAATGAGAGCCTTCAAATCCTTTTTCCAAAACTTCATTGAAAAGCAATAAAGTATTCTGTAAATCTGTCTTTAGTAGATTATCAACAAAGCGGAAATAATAGTCATAATCCAAAATATTTAAGTTCTCAATTATATTGGAATAGGTAAGATTTCCATTTGTAAAAGAAACCAATTGGTCAAACATAGAAAGAGCATCACGCAAACCTCCATCAGATTTTTCAGCAATTATATGCAAAGCTTCAATATCTGCTTTAACGTTTTCTTTCTTTGCAATATATTCTAAATGTTGAACAATATCTTTGTTTTCAATTCTATGAAAGTCGAAAATTTGACAACGAGAAAGAATTGTAGGAATAATCTTATGCTTTTCTGTTGTAGCAAGAATAAACTTTGCATAAGCAGGTGGTTCTTCCAATGTTTTTAAGAATGCATTGAAAGCAGCAAGCGAAAGCATGTGAACCTCATCAATTATATATACCTTGTATTTTCCTCCTTGTGGTGGAATGCGAACCTGTTCAACCAAAGCACGAATATCTTCAACAGAATTATTTGAAGCAGCATCAAGCTCAACTATATTAAATGCAGAATTTTCATTAAAAGACAGACAGTTTTCACACTCATCGCATGCCTCCATCTCATTTGTTCTGTTTGTACAGTTGATGGTTTTAGCCAAAATTCTTGCACAAGTTGTTTTACCAACTCCTCTTGGACCACAAAATAAAAAGGCTTGGGCAAGTTGGTTTGTGTTAATTGCGTTTTGAAGTGTTGTTGTAATGTGTGATTGTCCTACAACACTTTTAAAATTGGCAGGACGATACTTACGAGCTGAAACTATATAATTTTCCATATAAAATATTATCAAAAATCTTTGTCAAAAATACGAAAACCCTTTTAAAGAATAAAAATATTAGACTATTTTTCTATTATTGCATTGTTTTCTATTCCGTTATTTTCAATGCATGCTTCCTGACATTCACCGCATCCAACGCAACGATTTGTTCTAATTCTTGCAACATAAAAAGTGTCTGGTCCATCAATGTAATTAATTTCTCTAACTATCATATCATTTGGACATTCTTTATAACACTTACCACAATCATTACACTTGTTTTTATTTACTAAATATTCATTTGTCAGTTCACAACTACAAAACAAAATAATTATGGAAACAAGAAATGCTATTTTCTTCATACTGTTTTTAAATTTAGGGCAAAAATACATTTTTTTATTAATATCATCGGTACAGACAATTATAATTATTTATATATTTGCGCCTTCATAAAGTAAAAAATTAATAATAATATTTAAAATGAATTTATTTAGACACGCTTTGCTATCTTTATTTTGTATAGCTTTTGTATTACCGTCCATAGCTCAAACTACAGGAACTTTATCAATTTCTGTAACTACAGTTACTAATAATGGACAATATAGACCAAGGAATATTTTAGCAATTTGGATTGAAGATGCTTCAACAAATGCTTTTGTGAAAACTCGACTATTACGCTCTCAAAATACTACTTATAGAAAGTATTTGACTAAATTTAAAACCGCAACAAGCAGTTCTTATAATGTTGTTGATGCTCAAACAGGAGCAACTTATACTTCACATAGCACAAGAACAGCCACATGGGATGGAAAAGATATAAATGGTAATATTGTACCTGATGGTAATTATAAAGTATGTATTGAATTTACTGAAAGTAATGGTGCTGGTCCTTACGTATTTTACACATTTAATAAATCAAATCAAGCAGTTACTTTAACTCCTGAAAATACTGCAAATTTTCAAAATATAAATATTACTTGGACTCCAACAACTGCTTCCATAAATAATATTTCAAATGGAAAAGAAAGTTTTAGCGTTTACCCAAATCCTGTGAAAAAATCAGCTCTTATAAATCTTCTTCCTAATTCAAAGAATATTTATGTCGTAGATATTAATGGAAAGATTGTTGATAGAATAAATAAACCTAATAGTGTATTGAAAAATCAAGTGCTATGGACTCCAAAAATGGATTTAAAGAATGGCTTTTATTTTATTGTAGTAGAAAATGATTTTATTAAACAGACAAAGAAAATAGTTTTACAAAGATAATTTATTAAATATGAAAAAAGGAATAATATCATTAGCATTAATGATGCTAATTGCTTTTGTGGGATTTTCCTGCAATGTTAAGTTTTTAGTTAATGATCAGGAAAATATAGACAAAAATGCAATTTATAAAGTAGGTGATGAAATTAAGATTACCATATTAGTTGATTTTATTCATCAACCTTGCCAAATTGCAATGGATGAAACTAAATTAAAACTTGATGGTTTGGAAATTGTTAAAAAAGGAGAGTGGATAAAGAGTGAAGGAACGAATGGCTACTATTTAGAAATGGTTGTTAAAATAAAACCAGACTATCCTAAAGAAGGAAAACTAACTTTAACAAGAACTTGTACTAATGAAGGTGGTTTTGGTATGTTAAAGTTTAAACATAACTAATCTTTTATGAGAAAAACACTTTTAGCTTTCCTATTATTTTTTATTCCTTTCTTTTCAAATGCACAATGGAACTGTCCAAGCAAGTTAGGCAGTTTTACAAAACCTATTCCTTTCACCCCAATAAAAGGAGGAATTGAGCTAACGGGTTCTGGAGGAATTATTGACGATAACTATTTTGGTTTCTTTGCTGGATATGCTGCTTTGGAGTATACGAAAAATCAACATACTTTTTATGCTGAAGGAGGAATTAAAGCATGGGCAAGATATGATGATGGTTTAAACCAAACTTATGATAATACCTATGGAGGGTTTCGTGAAGCCTATTATCAGTTTCTTAATAAAAAAACCAGCTTGCGTTTAGGTATTCAAACAATTAAATTAGACGATCATTATTTGGTTAATGATAGAGCTGCTGGAGTTAATTTTGGCTTTGATTATAAGAAACTTTCATTTCAATTTGCTGGAGGTTCTGTAATGAAACATTTCTCAAGAAATGGTTTGTTTTGTAATGTAGGATATGTTTATGATATTCTTCATCGTGATAGAGGTTTAATGGGAAATAGATTATTAGAAACAAATTTTGGAGCCTTAACTCTTTCTTATAATAACAAAGGAATTGAAAGAGGACTTAATAAAGTTGGTTTAGCTGTTTATAATGAATTTGGTTCAAAGATAGATACTAATGTGTTTATGACAGGGCTATATGCAACTTTAACTCTACCTTTTGACATAGAATTAACTCCTGAAGTCTTATATCAAAATTCTCTTTCTAATGATGCGATACTTTATTCATTAGGGCTAAGAAAGATGTTTATTTTGGAAAATACTCAGCGTTTTGAGCTTCAAGCAAGAGCTTTGGAAAGTACTAAATTGGATAAAGGAGCAATGATTAAGAACTCTTTTAGTAATCTTTTTCTTGGAGATGTGATACGCCTTGAAGCAAAAGACTTACCTCTTTATCAAGCATCTTTAAGATATAGTATTCCAAAACATAGTCTTCATTTTAAGATACAATATACTTCAGAGTTTGACTCAAATGGATTGTCAGAAATTGATCTTTCAATAGGGAAGAGAATTCTTAAGCAAGTTCAATTATCTGCAATTGGAGGATATATTAAAAGTCCAACCTTAGAACATAAAGATGCTTTTTTTGCAAGAATTGAAGCAAGAGTTTATCTTTTTTCTCCACAGATAAAGAATAAGAAGCAAGCTAATTAACACAATAAACGCCTTAAAATTCTTTAAGGCGTTTATTGTTTATGATATTAAAGTCTTGTTTTTATAGATAGGATTGAAGTTGTTCTGTTTTGGCTGTTTGTTTTAGTCTTTTTAGTGCTTTGTCTCTAATTTGACGAACTCTTTCACGAGTAATGTTGATATGGTTTGCAATTTCGTCTAATGTGTATCCATGAGTTTGTCCAATTCCATAGAATAGAGTAATTATATCTCTTTCTCTTTTGTTAAGAACAGATAGAGTACGTTGGATTTCTGTTGAAAGACTTTCTTGCATAACTGTTCCGTCAGTTCCTTGTGCATTATCGTCAACATAAACATCAATTAAACTTACATCTTCATCTCCAACTAATGGAGCATCCATTGAAACTGCTCTCATTGAAATTGAAAGAACGTCATTTAGTTTATCTCTTGAAGTGTCTAATATTTCAGAGAGTTCTTCAATTGTTGGATTTCTTTCCAAATATTGTTCTAAGCGAGATGATTCTTTTTTAATCTTACCTAAGGCTCCGACTTGGTTTAGAGGCAAACGAACAATTCTGCTTTGTTCGGCAAGAGCTTGAAGAATTGCTTGTCGAATCCACCAAACAGCATAAGAAATAAATTTAAAGCCTCTTGTTTCATCAAAACGTTTTGCTGCTTTAATTAAACCAAGATTTCCTTCGTTAATTAAATCAGGTAAACTTAATCCTTGATTTTGGTATTGTTTTGCAACAGATATAACAAAACGAAGATTGGCTTTAACAAGTTTATCAAGAGCTTCCTGATCTCCATTTTTAATTCTTTGAGCCAACAAAACTTCTTCTTCGGCAGAAACCATTTCTTCTTTACCAACATCTTGAAGAAATTTATCCAAAGACCCAATTTCTCTATTTGTAATCGATTTAGCAATTTTTAATTGTCTCATAAATCCGATATTTAAAACAGTATCTTTCTGTTAAAAAGACACTTTTATGTACCTTGCAAAGGTAAATCGTAAATACTCGAAATTTAAGCTACTATTAAAAAAGTTATTAACGAGTTTTCAACAATATGAGGTTAAAGGACTAACATAAAATAATAAGTTCTAAAATCATTTGGATAGAACCCTTCAATGATTACTTTTCCTTTCCTTGAATTTAGTGCTTTGATATCATCCTTTGTTATATTTGGATTTCTGTCAAGGCTCGTGATAACAAAACCCTTTTTAATTCCCAAACGAGCAAAAGGAGAATTGTTTGTCTTCTCTAAAACAAAACCATTTGTTATTTGATAATCTTTCTTCTCTTTTGCAGTTAATTCTCTAATTTGACTGTTGAGAGTTGTGAATATATTTTTTTCTTCAGGTTTAACAATTGATGTATTACCCATTTCATTTAAAAGAAGGCATTCAGCTTCATTTACAGAATTATCCCTTTCAAATTTAATTGTAAGCTTATCTCCAGGTGAGCTTTGAGAAAGAATTTCATTAAGTTCAGAATTGTAATTAATTTCTTTGTTGTTAACTTGAATTATAATATCTCCTTCTTTAAGTCCAGCTTTTTGTGCTGCTCCATTTTCATTAATTGAAGCAATATAAAGTCCTTTCACTTTCTTAATCCCTTTGTTCTCTGCCAATCGAGAATCAACTTCAGCAATATTTACTCCCAAATAGGCTATTTGAGTAGTACCAAATTTTATAATATCATTAGTTATTTTCTTTACAATATTAGAAGGAATTGCAAAGGAATATCCTGAATAGGAGCCAGTGTTTGAAGCAATGGCAGTGTTTATTCCAATTAGCTTACCATCCAAATCAACCAAAGCACCTCCACTATTGCCAGGGTTTACAGCAGCATCAGTTTGGATAAAAGATTTCAATGGATTTTCATTCATCTTATTTCCTAAAATATTCAGGTCACGAGCCTTTGCACTTATTATTCCAGCAGTAACTGTTGAAGTAAGATTAAAAGGATTACCTACTGCCAAAACCCATTGCCCTATTTTGGTTTTATCAGAATCTCCAAACTCAATTGTAGGCAAATCATTTGCTTCAATCTTTATTACAGCCAAATCAGCAGAAGGATCATTCCCAATAATAACTGCTTTATATCTTCTTTTGTCATTTAAAATAACTTGAATACTGTCAGCATCTTGAACAACGTGATTGTTAGTAATAATATATCCATCACTTGAAAGAATAACTCCAGAACCAGAAGTTTGATAAGTACGTGAGCGTTGTTGAGGAATTATAAAACCAAAGAAGTCATCATAGAAATTTGTCTGTTGAGCATATTCACATTGAATGTGAACAACTGCATGAACTGTATGTTCGGCAGCTTGAGTGAAATCAATTGGGAAATTTGTTGTTGTATTGTTTTGTGATACTGCAAAATTGAACAACAAAAAAGTAGAAATAAATAATGGAATTGTTTTTAGAATTAAATTTTTCATGTCCTTTTGTTTTTTTAATTGTTCTATTTATTTTTTAGTTATGTAAATTAAAAGAAGGAGATTAACCCCTTCTTTTTTGTCCGAATAACGTGATAGCAAGAAAAATATTTTATAAACTAAAATCAAAAAAATATCTATTTCAAAGCTTATAAATTAAGAATTTGGAAAGCATGTTCCTTTGTTTTAACTTCTTTTGATGTTATTATGTTTTCAACAATACCTTTCTCATTAATAATAAAGGTAGTTCTAAAAGTTCCCATATACTCTTTTTCATAAAGTTTCTTTGTTCCATACACTCCAAAGGTTTCAACCAATTTTTTGTCAGTATCTGCAATTAAATTAAATGGAAGATTGTTTTTGTTCTTAAACTTAATATGCGATTCTTGAGAATCAACACTAACACCCACAACCTCATAACCTGCCTTTTTCAAATCATCATAATTATCTCTTAAATTGCATGCTTGAGCAGTACAACCAGAAGTATTATCCTTAGGATAGAAGTATAAAGCCAATTTCTTCCCCTTAAAATCAGAAAGTTTTATTTCTTTACCATTTTCATTAAGCCCCAAAAATTCAGGAGCCTTATCTCCAATATTTATCATAATTCATTAGTTTTTATATTATAACCCAATAACGCTCTAATTCCTTTCTAAATTATTTGCAAGAAGAAAATAATGTTAAATTAAGAACAACCCAGTAAATATCTTTAATAAAAACAGACTTAGTCCTTACCCCCAAAGGACTAAGTTTATTTTAAGCAAGGACTAAGTCTAAATTTTATACTGTTTTTTTATAAAAATTATATATCTTTGCAATCTGCAATGATTGTATGTTTTTTGTAAGAAATTAAAATTTAATTGACAAATTATGTAGCTTCATAATTAGCAATTCAAAAAAAGAAAGAAGAATGCTAAAAAGAATTTTAGTTGTATTTATAATAACCTTATTGCTTATTGATGTTGGATATTCTTTTATTCAGTTTTACAATATGCCTTTTGATGGAGATATGTCTAGATGTATTGTACCAGCTAAAGAAGTGAAACCTATTTTAGAAAATCCATTAGGAATAAAAATTTTTACTGATAATATCACATATCCTAATCCTAATAGGTTTTTTTGTCATTGGAGTTTCTCCGAATATTTCAATAATGTCCCTTTATTTCTTCAAAATTTCACAAGTCCTATTAATAGTGCATATTTATCTTGTGCATTAGCCAAAATTATAATTCAGGTTATAATCATATTTTTACTTTCTCTTTTTATTTCAGGAAAGTTATTGAAATTTGATTTTTTAGTCGCTGCAATTTTAATAACCCCTTTGTTTCAAACAAACGGATATAGAACATATATGGGAATTATTGACCCTTCTACTACATATACATTTTTCTATGCACTACCTATTATTTTAGTTATCATATATTTTATGCCACTTTATTTTAAATATATTAATGGTCTAGAATTTAAAAAGATGACATATTTAAAATATTTATGGATTCCATTAGCATTGATTTCTAGTTTAAGTGGACCATTAAATCCTGGCGTTTCTTTAGTAATTAGTCTATTAATCTTTATGTATTTTTTTACTCAAAATTTATCCAAATTAGATGTCAAAGATAGATTTACAAAGATTAGACAGGTTATTAAAAGTATCCCTAAAGACGTTTTATTTTATTTATTGCCTTTATGTTTATTTTCATTGTATTCATTATTTCTTGGAAGATTCAATTCAGAGAATATAAGCAACGAACTAACTTTATCTGAAATATATTTAAGATTACCAATAGGCATATATTATATTTTTACTCAAAAATTAGGGTTCCCTATCTTATTTCTAATATTAACAATTAACACATTAATTATTCACTATAGAATTAAGAATTCAGAAGGCAAAAAGATATTAAAGATGTTTAAATGTATTGGATTTTTTGCTCTGATATACATATTCCTATTGCCATTAGGAGGATATAGAAGCTATAGACCAAATATTTTAAGATATGATACATTTATGCCAATAACATTAAGTTTGATATTTATTTATGCTAAAATGTCTATTTTTTTACTTAAATATTTACCGAATAAATTCAAATATTGTTATGTTCCTTTAATAATATTAGTTGTTTTTATCTTCACAAATGCTGATAAACCTTGCTTTAATCGAAATATCTGTGAAAGAAATTCAATTAATCAAATAGCTAATTTGAAAGAAAAAATTGTAAAAATAAATGACAATTGTACTGTTTTATCGTGGGAAATAATAAATAATCCCAAAGACTCCGAACTCAACACTAAGCTATTAAAGAAATGGAGAATAATTGATGATGATAAATTGTATTATCAAAGTTCATCAATTAATAGCAAGTAATTTAGTTAATATTTATTTTATATATTCCTTTATACTACTTTCCAATACAGAACTTTGAAAAGATATTGCCAAGGATTTCTTCGGTGCTTACTTCTCCGGTTATTTCTCCTAAATGATGTAGGCAGGTGCGAATATCACTTGCTATCAGGTCTGAAGGAAGATTGTTCTTTATGCCTTGTTCTGTGCTGTTAATACCCTCTAAAAGGAGTTTTAATGCTTCAAAATGTCGCCAGTTGCTAACGAATATCTTATCGTTTAGTTCGTTTATATCAAATAACACAAACATTTTTTCAACTATTTCGCCAATATTTTGCTTTGTTTTGGCTGATATCTCAATTGCATTCATCTCTTTCCAGCCTTTCTCCTTATGCTTTTGAATATCTATTTTGTTGGCAATTAAGATAAGATGCTTGTCGTTGAAATCAATTCTTTGTTTTAGGTCTTCAATCTCTTGTTTTGCTTCTTTTGGAGTGCTTTTGTTTACATCAACAATAAAAAGAATGATTTTTGATTTCTCAATTGCTGAAAATGTTCTTTCAATTCCTGCTTTCTCTATCTTGTTTGAGCTTTCTCTAATTCCAGCTGTGTCAATGAAACGAAACTCCAAACCTCTTAAATTTAGCTTTTCTTCAATTGTGTCTCTTGTTGTTCCTTCTTCATCGGAAACAATGGCTCTTTCTTCTTTTAGAAAAACATTCAAAAGGGTAGATTTGCCAGAATTGGGTTTGCCAACAATGGTTACAGGTATTCCATTTTTAAAACAAGAACCCATTTGAAAAGAATTAACCAATTCATTTGCTCTTGTTTTAATGTCATTAAGCATGTTTATTAATGCTGTTCTATCTGCAAATTCAACATCCTGGTCAGAAAAGTCCAATTCCAATTCTAAAAGAGAAGATATATCAACTAATTTTTGTCTAAGTGAGTAAAGTATATCGCCATAACCTCCTCTTAGTTGCTTTAATGCAAGTGTGTGAGAGGCTTCATTATGTGATTGGATTAAGTCGCAAACTGCTTCTGCTTGAGCCAAATCTAATTTACCATTTAAGAAAGCTCGTTTAGTAAATTCTCCTCTATTTGCAAGCGATGCTCCATTTTCCAATAATGCAACAATAACTTTTTGAGCAATAAATGAAGAGCCATGAATGGAAAATTCAACAGAATCTTCTCCAGTATATGAATGTGGGGAGCGAAATATTGTACAAAGACATTCATCAATAAGCTTTCCATTATTTATAATATGTCCAAAGATTGCAGAATGAGTAGGGGAGTTTTCAATAGTTTTCCCTTTCATCTTGCTTACAAAAACCTTACTTGCAATTTCAAATGCCCTGTTTCCTGAAAGTCTAATAACTGCAATAGCACTTTCTCCTGAAGGCGTTGCCAATGCACAAATTGTTTCAAACTCTAACATATACTTCTCTTCTCTAAAATAATTAGCAAAGGTATTAATAAAAACTCAATTTCAATTTCCTTTTAAGAAAATTTGTTGTATATTTGCATTATAAATAACTGCGAATGTTTTTTGCAAATATTTATTACTAACACATCAATTTCCCGTAAGGTTTTCTTAGAAAAAAAAGATGTGCATCGTTTATAGTGAAAGATGCACATCTTTTGGTATGAAAGATGCACATCTTTCGAGATTAAAATAAGGAGTTAGTAATTTTTTATAAGGAGTTACTGAATTAAAACAAGGACTTAGAGAAATAAAACAAGGAGTTATTTTTATAAAACCCTATTTCTCTTTCCTTATTCTTTCAATTTCGTCTCTATAACGAGCTGCTACCAAGAAATCGAGGTCTTTTACAGCTTGTTGCATAAGCTTTTCAAGATTACGAATGGCTTTTTGACGTTCTTTATCAGTTCTATAGATTGTCGGTGTCTCACTTATCTTAGGCATAATTGTTTCAATATCTTCATATGTTGTGCTGCTAAGAAGGGTGGATATGTTTTTGACAATTTGTTGAGGAGTTATATTATTTTCAGTATTGTATTTTATTTGTTTTGCCCTGTTTTTGAGGTTTTCATTCATTGCTCTTTGCATTGAACCTGTTATTTTATCTCCATAGAGAATTGCTTTGGAATTGGCATTACGAGCAGCTCTACCTATGGTTTGAATTAAAGCTTTATCACTTCTTAGAAAACCTTCTTTGTCAGCGTCCAGAATGGCAACAAGAGAAACTTCTGGAATATCCAAACCCTCACGCAAAAGGTTAACACCAATCAAAACATCAAAAACTCCCAATCGCAAGTCCTTAATAATTTCAACTCTTTCAAGGGTTTCAACATCTGAATGTATGTATTTATTCCTTATCCCCAAATTAGTCAGATATCTGCTTAGTTCTTCAGCCATTCTCTTAGTTAGTGTTGTAACCAATACCCTTTCTTTTCTTTCCACCACAAGACTTATTTCTTCTAATAAATCATCCACCTGATTTTTTGCTGGGCGAACTTCAATCACTGGATCTAAAAGACCAGTAGGACGAATAATCTGTTCAACAATAACACCATCTGATTTTTCAATTTCAAAAGGAGAAGGAGTAGCACTTATGTAAATGGTTTGATGCTGCATCATTTCAAACTCTTCAAACCTCAAAGGTCTATTGTCTAAGGCTGAAGGCAAGCGAAAACCATATTCCACAAGACTTTCTTTTCTTGAACGGTCACCTCCATACATTGCTCTAACCTGAGTAATGGTTACATGGCTTTCATCAATAACCATTAGGTAATCCTTAGGGAAATAATCAATTAAACAGAAAGGACGTTCACCTTCTTTCCTTCGGTCAAAATATCGAGAATAGTTTTCAATTCCTGAACAATAGCCCAGTTCTCTAAGCATTTCCAAATCATAATTAACTCTATCCTCAATTCTTTTTGCTTCCAAGCCACGACCATATTCATTAAAATAATCTCTTCTTTCAAACATATCCCTTTGAATTTCCAGATTGGCAGTTGTAAGAGATGTTTTATTGGTTATAAAGTTCCCTGCAGGATAAATAATCAATTCTTCCTTTTGTTCAATTCTTCTTCCGTCCAAAGGATTAAAACTTTCCAAAGATTCAATTTCATCATCCCAAAAGTAAATTCTGTAAGCATAATCCAAATAAGCAGGAAATATATCAACAACATCTCCTTTAACTCTAAATCTTCCACGTGTAAACTCTAATTCATTTCTAACGTAAAGACTTTCAGAAAAACGCATTAGAAGGTCATTGCGATTAATTTTTTCGCCTTTTTGAAGTATGATTGTGCCATTTTCAAACTCTTGAGGATTACCAATACCATAAATACACGAAACGGAACTTACCACAATAACATCTTTTCTCCCTGAGAGCAAAGCAGATGCAGCACTAAGACGAAGCTTTTCCAATTCATCATTAATTTGAAGATCTTTTTCAATGTAGGTGTTGGTATGTGCAATATATGCTTCGGGTTGATAGTAATCATAGTAGGAAACAAAATACTCAACAGCATTATTAGGGAAGAATTGTTTGAATTCGGAATAAAGTTGAGCAGCAAGGGTCTTATTATGACTTATAATTAATGTTGGTTTTTGAATTTCTTTAATAACATTAGCCACAGTAAAAGTTTTCCCAGAGCCTGTAACTCCCTGTAAAACCTGATAATTTACTCCTTGATTAATCCCTTCCACAAGTTGAGCAATTGCTTCTGGTTGGTCTCCTGTAGGTTTAAAACTTGAAACTAATTCAAAATCCATTCTCTCTGTTATTTTCTATTATTGAAATGCAAAAATAATGAAATTAATGAGAGGTTATTTGTTTTGACATTTCAAATAGTTCAATGCAAGTCTTCCAATTTCTTGTTGTGGCTTGTGTTTTTAGCAGTTTTTCAAAGAAATTATTATGAATTTTTGTATTTCCATATCCCTTTGGCAAATAAAGATAAATTGCTTTGTTGATTATTTTATATTCATCTTCTGATTCTTTCTTGCAATCAATCTCTTTAAAGTTTATTTCCTTTGCTTCATTGCTTAAGAAGGTAATATGAATAAATTCTTTGTTGTGATTAATGGAGTTTGCAAAAGGATTATTGGTAATTACATCATTTAAATCATTAGTATTTAAGACCAAAACTGGAACATCAAATCCATACTTATCCATAATCATAGACGAAATTTCTTTTTCCAGTTTTGTTTTATCTTCTTTCTTTGAGCAAAATAGAATATTACCACTTTGGATATAAGTCTTTATATTGGTATATCCTAAAGAGCTAAAGTTCTCTCTCAAAGAATCCATCTTAATTTTTTTATGTCCTCCAATATTTATTCCTCTTAAAAGAGATATGTAGGTTATCATAAGGATAATTTTTTAAAAGACCCCAAGCTATCTTGTCTTGCTTTCTGAGTTGGTTTTAAATCAAGAGTTGAGAATTCGTTGTTTAGAATATCAAAAGTTAAAAGCTTATTGATTAAAGAACTTCCGGTTGAAGTAATTATCTTAATGGCTTCATTTACTTGCAAAGATGCAGCAATGGAAGGTAAAACTCCCATAACTCCTTTGTTTTTGTTTTCTCTATTATGCAATTCATCATAGTTTGGGAATAAATCACGATAGCAGGAAGAATGATTATCAAAATTGAAAACAGCAACCTGACCATAGTAATCTCCAATTGAAGCATAAACAAAAGGTTTTCCTAAACCTATGCAAACATCATTAATTAAATACCTTGTCTTGAAATTATCAGTTGCATCAATTATTATATCATAGTCTTTAATAATATCAATTGCATTTTCCTCTGTTAAGAAACAAGGATAGGTTTGAATTTCAACATTAGAATTTAATCTATTAAGAGTTTCTTTAGCTCTTTCCACTTTCTTCATCCCAACTTCATCTTCACGATAAAGTATTTGACGTTGAAGATTAGAAATAGATACAATATCGTTATCAATTAACCCAATTCTTCCAATTCCAGAAGCAACTAAATATTCCGAACTCACAGAACCCAAGCCCCCAAGTCCAACAATTAATGCAGAAGAAAGCTTAATCTTTTCTTGAGCCTCTTCCCCAAATTCAGGCAAAATAATTTGCCTATTATATCTATCTAATTCTTCTTTTGTAAGCATTATTTTTTTATTTTTGCTTCTGGTTTGATAGTATCTAATTTGATTTCTAACAATGCTTTTGTAATTATTTTGTCAGTAGGGAAAAGTTTCTTGAAGTATTTGGTTGTTTCTTCATAATTATCTTTTACAATTACTGCACCTGGTTTATCATTTATTATGCTTTTATTATTTTCAGCAATAATTCCTCCTGCAATAGCTCCACCAATCATGCCTCCCATTACACCAGACATTGCTAAAGTTTGTTCTTGTTTATATAAAATATCAGACACAGCTAAAAGAGAATCCCAATAAATTGTTATATCTCCTATGTAATATATTTTGTTTTCTTTCAAATTGGTATAGTACCATTGGTCAAACATTCTAAGATTGTCGTTTTTATACAAAATATTAGTAATTGAATTTTTTGCTATTGGAAGTCTCATATAAATGTATCCATTGGAATCACAACTACATGAATATTTTTTTGAATTATTCCAAGCAATATCCCAAGCGTTTTTTAGGTATTTAGAGCTATCTTGAATTACATTTATCTTTGCAATAACAATTGCTTCATCTGGTTCCATTTCAAGGTTTTTTATTCTTCCTACAGAGCAAGAAGAAAAACAAATTGCAGTAATAACTGCTAATAGTAAAAATGTTTTTTTCATAGTAATTTTTTGTAAGTAAAATATTATATTATATAGTGGCAGAGACAAGTCCTGCCCTACAAGTATTAACTATTAATCATTAACAACTAACCATTAATTAAGGATTTTATCCCAATCTTTATAAACTACATCATAGCCTTGAGAACGAACCATTGCTTCCATTTCTTTTTCATTTCTATTGTCGTTTATAATAAATTGTTCAAGTTCTGTTTCTGCTTTAGCATATCCTCCTGGGTCTGTTTTGCTTCCTGCACTCATTGAAGTTATGCCAAGTGAAACAAAATGATTTCTCATATCTCTTGATTCACGTGTTGTCATTGAAATTTCAATATCATTATCAAATATGCGATAAGCCCATAT
This sequence comes from Bacteroidota bacterium, assembly GCA_017860255.1. GTDB lineage: Bacteria > Bacteroidota > Bacteroidia > Bacteroidales > P3 > UBA10566. The sequence goes on from JAFNAR010000024.1 coordinate 35,225, forward strand.
TGTTTGAGCAAATTCTTTATCTGACATTATGAAATTAGGTTCATAACCTCCTGCAGCTGGACGCATTCTTGGAAAGGCAACAGCATATTTAGTTTTCCAATAGTTTTTTGTCATAAAGCGTAGGTGCATAGCCATAAAAACCATTTCAGTACGCCAATCTTCCAATCCAATTAAGGCACCAAAACCAACTCTATGAGCTCCTGCTTGTGCAAGACGTTCTTGTGTTTCTAAACGATGTTGATAACGACTCTTCATACCTTTTGGATGGTAATGCTTGTAAACTGCTTCGTGATATGTTTCTTGATAAACATAAACTGAGTTTACTCCTGCTTTAAATAGTCTTTCATATTCTTCAACACTCATAGGATAAACCTCTAAGTTAATTGTAGAAAAATATGGTCGGCATAGTTTTACTGCATTTTCAATATAATCAATACCAGCATGACGAGGATGTTCTCCTGTTAAAAGAAGAACATTATCCATATTCATTGATTTTATAACCTTTATTTCTGCTAATATTTCTTCATCATTTAAGGTTATTCTTTCTATATCGTTATTATGATTAAACCCACAATAAATGCAATGATTTGTGCATTCATTAGAAAGGTAAAGAGGAACATAAAACTGCATTACTTTTCCAAATCGGCGTTGAGTTATATCTCTACTCATTTGAGCCATTTGTTCCAAGTATTGACTTGCAGCTGGAGATATTAAGGCTTTAAAGTCTTCAATACTTAAATGATTTGTATTTAAAGCTTTTTCTACATCTGCACTTGTCTTGGCATATATACTTTTTGTTACTTCGTCCCAATCTAAATCTTTTATTGTATCATAAAATGTTGTGTTCATTTTTCTTTTCTTTTTATTCTATTTTTCCGTGTCCAGATACTTCTCTTGAAATTCTCATTGCACAGAAATTAGGCCCACACATTGTGCAGAAAGGAGTTCCATGTACTTTTTCAGCTCCATAGTATTCTCTTGCTCTATCAGGGTCAATTGATAAATTAAATTGGTCATTCCAACGGAATTCAAATCTTGCTTTTGAAAGAGCATTATCTCTAACTAATGCAGAAGGATGTCCTTTTGCAATGTCAGCAGCATGTGCAGCAAGTTTATAAGCCATAATACCAACTCTAACATCTTCCTTATTAGGTAATCCAAGATGTTCTTTTGGTGTAACATAACAAAGCATGGCAGTTCCATACCAACCAATAAGAGCAGCTCCAATTGCAGAAGTTATATGATCATAGCCTGGAGCAATATCAGTTGTTAAAGGTCCTAAAGTATAGAAAGGAGCAGAGTGACAAACTTCAATTTGCTTTTCCATATTTTCTTTAATCTTATGCATTGGAACATGTCCTGGACCTTCAATTAAAACTTGTACATTATGTTTCCAAGCAATCTTAGTTAGTTCTCCAAGAGTTTCAAGTTCTCCAAATTGAGCTTCATCATTAGCATCATGAATACTTCCTGGACGAAGACCATCACCTAAACTTACAGCAACATCATATTGAGCTAATATTTCACAAATTTCATCAAAATGAGTGTAAAGGAAGTTTTCTTGATTATTTTCTTTCATCCATTTAGCCATAATTGAACCTCCACGAGAAACAATACCTGTTAAACGTTTTGCAGCCATAGGAACATGTTTATGTAATAATCCTGCATGTATTGTGAAGTAATCAACTCCTTGCTCACATTGTTCAATAAGTGTATCACGATAAATTTCCCAAGTAAGTGTTTCTGCTATTCCATCAACCTTTTCTAAGGCTTGATAAATAGGAACAGTTCCCATTGGAACAGGACAGTTTCTAATTATCCATTCTCTTGTTTCATGAATATGCTTTCCTGTTGATAAATCCATTAAAGTATCACCACCCCAACGACAAGACCAAATACTCTTTTCAACTTCTTTTTCAATATCTGAACTAAGAGAAGAGTTACCAATATTTGTGTTTATCTTAACCAAAAACTTAGTTCCAATAATCATTGGTTCAGCTTCTGGGTGATTAGGATTTGCAGGAATAACAGCACGACCATTAGCAATTTCATCTCTTACAAATTCTGGAGTTATATAAGTTTTTAATCCAGATTCTTCAATTAATTGGTTTTCTCTTATAGCAACATATTCCATTTCAGGAGTAATTATTCCTTTTTTAGCTAATGCCATTTGAGTTATTTCTTCTCCCTTTTTAGCTCTATAAGGTAAATGGTCTATTCCAAAACGAAGTCCTTTTAAACTTTCATCTTGAAGTCTTAAATTACTGTATTTAGAAGTATATTCTGTTAGTTTTTCAAGGTCTTTTCTATTTTTTAGCCATTCTTCCTTAAAACGAGGAAGACCATTTTTCATATTTATTTTTACATTAGGGTCTGTATAAAAACCGCTTGTATCATATAATAGAATATCTCCATTTGAATGTCTAACACCATCTATAATAGTATCTGTTAAAGATACTTGTCTCATGCCAACTTTAATTGGGTGTATTTTGCCTTGAACATAAACTTTTTCAGAAGCATCAAAGGCGTTGCATATATTTTGTTTTTCTTCCATAATCTTATTAATTTCTTTTGTTTAATCTAAAAATGACGTTAAAGGAGATGAAGCATTAGCTGAGAATGAAACTTTTCCAAGTCCAGCTTCATAAGCCATTCTTCCTGCCTGAACAGCTAATTTAAATGCCTTAGCCATAGCAATAGGATCATTTGCAATTGCAATAGCAGTATTAACCAAAACAGCATCAGCACCCATTTCCATAGCTTCAGCAGCATGAGAAGGGCAGCCAATTCCTGCATCAACAATAACTGGCACGTTTGATTGTTCAATAATTATTTCTAATAAATCTTTTGTTTTTAATCCTTTGTTTGTTCCAATAGGAGCTCCAAGAGGCATTACAGTTGAAGCACCTGCTTCTTCTAATAATTTACAAAGAACAGGGTCAGCTTGAATATATGGTAATACAATAAATCCAAGTTTTGCTAATTCTTCTGTAGCCTTTAAGGTTTCAATAGGGTCGGGAAGTAAATACTTAGGGTCAGGGTGTATTTCTAATTTTAACCAATTTGTTTGAAGAGATTCTCTTGCCATTTGAGCAGCAAAAATAGCTTCCTTTGCATTTCTTACTCCAGATGTATTTGGAAGTAAGATAATTTCTTGTCTTGGAATATATTTTAGCATATTATCATCTTCACTGTTTTCTATATCCAACCTTTTCATTGCAGTTGTTACCATTTGAGAACCTGAAGCTTTTATTGCTTCACCCATAATAGCATTGGAAGAAAACTTACCAGTGCCAAGAAAAAGACGTGAGCCAAATTCTTTGTTTGCTATTATTAATTTTTTCATATAATTAGTGTTTAATTTTTTATTTCCAGTTATTAATTATCTCTTTTGTTGTTTCAATAGGATTGGAACTTTCAAGAATAATTGAACTTAAGGCAAGTCCAAAAACATTTGTTGCCTTTAAGCTCTTTAAATCATCTAATCTAATTCCTCCTATTGCATATATAGGTATATTTATATTATTCTTTTTGCATTCATTTATGATTTTATCATAACCACTTATTCCTAAAATTGGACTTAATTTTTCTTTTGTTGTTGTAAATCTAAAAGGACCAAGTCCAATATAGTCAGCTCCTTCATTATAATGCTTAACTATATCTTCATAACAATTTGCTGTGCCTCCAATTATCTTATCTTTTCCTAAAATCTCTCTTGCTTGTTTAATTGGCATATCATTTAATCCTAAATGTACTCCACAAGCTCCAATTTCATTTACAAGTTCAACATAATCATCAATAATAAGTCTTGCATTATATTTATCACAAAGAGTTTTTAGTTCTTTTCCAATTAAAATTAGTTCTTTTTCTGTCTTATTCTTTATTCTTAGCTGAATAAAACGAATTCCTCCTTCAAGAGCCAAAGAAGCAGAATCCAAATAATTAAATTTAGAATTTTGGTGTGTAATAAACTGTATATTATCTAAATTCATGTTTTTTTAATTTATAAGGAGTTTAAAGTCTTTAAGGTCATTAAAGTCCTTAAACTCTTTAATGACTTTTTTCACCCCATAGATTACCAAGTAATGCTGCTCCTCCAAAACCAATTTCTTTTAATTCTTCAAATTTATCTTCACTAACTCCACCCAAGGCAATTACCTTATTGTTTATTAATCCTGATTCTTTTAATTCCGTAAGAGAGAAATTACTTTTATATCCTTCTTTAGATATGCTATTATAAATAGGACTAAGAAATACATAATCGAACTTATCTCTTGTATCTAACATTTCTTTTATACTATGGCAAGAATAACTCTTTCTTAGGTTTTTATGTATGGGCTTTATATAAGGGTTTCTATAATTATGATGAACTCCTCCCAAACCAAATTCTAAGGCTAAGGAATGATTATCATGAATAGTTAGTTTATTTCTTATTTCTAAAGGGAAAACATCTAAATAATATTTTAGTTGTTCTTCTGTTAGAGATGGTTTACGAATATGAAATAAATCTATTCCATTATTTAACAAATAAACTATTTTCTTTTGTTCATCTAAAACACCTTTTTCAGGAGTTATTCCAATCAACCTCCACATGTTGCTTGTATTATTGTAATGTTTGCTCCATCTTTCAAATGAGTTTTATCCCATTCTGATTTTGGAACAACTTCCTGGTCTAAAGCTAAAGCAATTCCAACTGTGTCAGAATAGTTAAGTAGCTTTACAAGTTCTGTAATGCTGATGTTTTCAGGCATTATCTTTTCTTTGTTATTTACTTTTATCTTCATTTTTAATTAGTTTTTGTGGGTTGAAAAAATGATTTACTGCTCCATGACCTTTGCCAAGAGTTACCTCTTTTGCAGAGTCAATGGCTTGTGTTATGTATTCTTTTGCCATAGTTAGGCTTTCTTCCAAATTGTTTCCAATTGCCAAAAAGGAAGCAATGGCAGATGAAAGTGTACATCCAGTTCCATGAGTGTTTTTAGTATTTATTTTCTTCGATTTAAACATAATTGGACTTGAAATATCCTTTGAAAAGAATATATCAACCATTTCATTACCCTCAAGATGACCTCCCTTAATTAAAACAGAATTTACTCCGTAGCTTTCAATAAATTCTTTAGCTCCATCTTCCATTTCTTCAATTGTTTCAATTTTTTTATGAAGTAAAGTTGAAGCTTCGTTGAGGTTTGGAGTAATAATTGTGGCAATAGGGAAAAGAAGTTCTTTTATTGCATCAATTGTTTCGTCCATTATTAATGAATTGCCAGAAGTAGATACCATAACTGGATCAATAACCAAAGGAATTTTCTTTCCATATTCTTTATATGTATATGAAAGTCCAAAAACATTTTCTTTTGAGAAAAGCATTCCCACTTTAATTGCTCCAATTTCAAAGTCGTCCATAACTGCACGAAGTTGTTTCTTTACAATGTCGGAAGGAATAGGCATTACGTCAACAACTCCCATTGTGTTTTGAGCTGTAATTGCTGTAATCACAGAAGTTCCAAAGACTCCTAAGGAAGAAAAAGTCTTTAAATCGGCTTGAATACCTGCACAGCCTCCAGAGTCAGAGCCTGCAATTGTTAGAGCTATTGGATATGTAATCATAAGTTACTAATTTATGTTTTAAAATAAATATAATGGGATAACTTATGTTTAAGAAATTGCTCTTTCCCTTTTTAGCATTATCTAAAAGGTCAAAGGGTATAATCTCAGCCTAAATATTTAAAAAAATTAAGCACCCCAAAAATATTTTTATGTCAAATATACTAAAACTATATATTCGTCGTTTAATTTTGCAAAGATAACATTATTAACTTAAATCAAAAACAAAATGACAATTAAAAGATTATTTTTAGCACTTGCTGTTGTTGCAGTTCTATTTACTTCATGCGGAAAGAAAGAGCTTGAAGATAAAATAATTACTCAACAGAAATTGAATGATTCAATTCAAGCAGTTGTTGCAGCAAAAGATGCCGAAATGGAAAGCCTATTCCAAGAACTTAACTCCATTGAACAAAGTTTAACTGAAGTTTCTTCAAAATATGGTAACGTAAATAAACTTAAAAACACTTCTGGAGAAAAAGTAAATAAAGATACTCGCGCAAGAATTACAGAAGAAATTCAATCAATTAATGAAATTTTGGCTAACAACAAACAAAAGCTTAACAAACTAAACGGTCAAATTAATAAGGATAGCAATAAAAACAAAGAATTAACAGCTTTCGTTGAAAGTCTTCAAACAAGAGTTAATGAACAAGAAGCACAAATTCAAGCTCTAACTGCAGAACTACAACAAAAGAAAATTGTTATTGAAAACTTAAATAAGAATATTGACGATTTATCAAAACAAAATCAATCAAAGGATCAACAAATTCTTAAAGTTGAAAGTGAAAAGAATACAGCTTACTATATTATTGGAACAAAGAAAGAATTACAATCAGAAGGAATTGTTAATGTTTCAGGAGGTTTCTTAGGAATTGGTAAAAAAGCTAAAGTAAGTGGAGATTCAGAACTTGCAAAATACACTAAGATTGATGTAAGACATTTTGAACAAATACCTTTAAATGGTAAGAACAAAATTAAAATCATGACATCTCATCCAAGCAGTTCATACCAAATTGAATACAATGGAAAGATACCTACATCAATAAAGATTAAGAACTCAAACGATTTCTGGGGAAAGAGCAAGTTCTTAGTTGTAATGTACGAATAATTCAAGGATAATTAAGTTAAAATTTACAAGGCTACCTTTTTGAAGTGACCCCAAAAAGTTGGACAGATTAATAATAATTTGATTCTATAAGAGCTCGGTATTGCACTGGGCTCTTTCCATTTAACTTGTTTTT
>JAFNAR010000053.1 GCA_017860255.1 Bacteroidota bacterium
ATCTTTGCAGAAAATAGAGATATTTATCTTTGATGCTTTATCAACTATTTTATATAAGGTGTAAACTAAAAATAGGACGATAAATCAAAAGTGTAAATAACATTTAGTACAAATTAATAATTTGTCAACCTTATTCAGGACGGGTCACTCCAAAAACAACGTTTTAGCCCAACAAAACAAGACTTATAACTAATTAAATCTCAATTTAATCTAAGTATCATGCCATGATGTCCTCAAATTCATGCCATGAATTACTCGGAATCATGGCATGAATTGACCGAATTCATGCCATGAATTGAAAAGAATCATGGCATGAATTGGAGTATTTCATGGCATGATTCTGACATCAAGTCGTTATTAAAAAAGTTCTAAACCCTATTTAAGCACTTTGAAAGCTTATTTAATGAGATTTAAACAAGGATTATTTGGATAGAAGCTTAATATACTAAGTTCAAGAAAACTTATTTATTAAGTTTGAATTTTACTGGTAGGTTGAATTGTTGTCTTACTACTTTGGTTCTTTGTTTGGCTGGTTTCCACTTTGGCATTTCTCTCACTACTCTAATTGCTTCTTCTCCCAAACCAGAGCCTGCATCTCTAAGAATTTTTATATCTGTTATTGAACCATCTTTTTCAACTACAAAAGTTAACATTACTGTTCCTTCTGCTCCAGTTTCTAAGGCAGGTTTTGGGTATTTTATTGATTGAGATAGATATTCTTGAAGTTTTTCATATCCACCAGGAAATTCTGCTTCATCTTCCACAATTTTAAATATTTCATCTTCTCCATCCTTCAATGTTTCTTCTGGAGTTTCAATAACAATCTTTTTGAAAGTGGTTGCAATATTTTCGTTTCCCAAAATATCATTCATATTCCATTCATTTTTGATAACTATATTGTCATCGACAACGTCAAATTCTGTTGTTTTTGGGTTTGAAATTTCTTCTGGTTTTTGTAATTGAGGTTCTTCTTGAGTGATTGAAACAATATCTGGAATCACATCAACTACCTCTCTTGAAATAAATACTGGATCTTTTTGCTCGTAGGACCTATACTCAAAAGCAAAGATTGTTATGCTTAGAGCAATAATTAATCCAAATTGAATAAACAAAGCTTTCTTGTTTTCAAGATTTGCTTTTGGGGTTTTCTTTGTTCTCATGACTATTTGTTTTTAGAGGTTAATTTATATAATTTATTTTTATCTCTCTTTTTGTCAATGGAAGAACATCTCTTTATTTCAATTCTACAACTCTGATTGGGAAGTATTATGTAGCTTTCTTATATATTAGACGATAAATATTCTAAAATATTTCATTATTGATAATAAAATAAGGTTTTTGGAGTTTATTTTAATGAAAAGTAAATGTAAATTCAACAGAATAAAATTTATTTTTTGAGAATAAAAAAGGAAAAGTTGACAAAGAAAAATTAAGATTATATTTTTAAATTTTCGAGGGGGAAAAAACTAAGTTATAATGAGTCAATTGGTAGTAAAAATAATAAAGAGATTGAATTATAAAATATGTTAAATAACTTGACAAAACAGCAATATAGTTTTACCTTTGTAGACTTTGGAAAAAATCATGCAATTTTTAAAAGTATAGATAAATAAATTTATGAAATTATCACAATTCAAGTACAATTTACCTAAAGAACTTATCGCCGAAAAGCCTGCTCCTGACAGAGACGCCTCACGTTTAATGGTAATTCACAAGAAAACAAAACAAATCGAGCACCGCTTATTCTCAGATATATTGGAGTATTTCGATGAAAAAGATTTATTTGTTTTTAATGACACTAAGGTTTTCCCAGCTCGTTTATATGGAACAAAAGAAAAAACTAATGCAAGAATAGAAGTTTTCTTGCTTAGAGAAATTAATCCAGATACTCGTTTATGGGATATTTTGGTTGATCCTGCTCGTAAAATTAGAATTGGGAACAAACTTTATTTTGGAGAAAATGACGAATTAGTTGCTGAAGTTATTGACAACACAACTTCAAGAGGTAGAACTTTAAGATTTTTGTTTGATGGTACTCATGAAGAATTTAATAAGGTTTTACATAAACTTGGCAACACTCCAATTCCAGACGATTTACTAAGAATTAGAGATGTTATTCCTGAAGATAAGGAAAGATACCAAACAATTTATGCCAGAAACGAAGGAGCTGTTGTTGCACCAACTGCAGGTTTCCATTTCAGCAAGCAATTGATGAAAAGAATGGAAATTAAAGGCTGTGAATTTGCTTATGTTACTTTGCACTCTGGATTAGGAAATTTCCGCCCAATTGAGGTTGAAGACCTAACAAAGCATAAAATGGACTCAGAAGAGATGCATGTTAATCAAGAAAATTCCAATATTATTAATAAGGCTGTGGAAAGAGGAAGTAAAATTTGCTGTGTTGGAACAACCACTATGAAAGCTATGGAAACTTCTACAACAATAACTAAGAAGATTGTTCCTTTTGATGGTTGGTCTAACAAGTTTATCTTCCCTCCTTATGAATTTGGAGTTTCAAATTGTATGGTAACAAACTTTCATCCACCATTGTCTTCTATGCTTATGATTGCTACTGCATTTGGAGGTTATGAATTAATAATGGAAGCATACAAACAAGCTGTAGCTGAAAAGTATAAATTCTTAACTTACGGTGATGCAATGCTTATCATCTAAAAAAAAATATATTATTGTTGTTGCAGGAGGTTTAGGACTTAGATTAAAAAGCGATATACCAAAACAATTCCTTCCAATTTGTGGAAAACCTATATTGATGCGAACCTTAGAAAGGTTGCATCAATATAGCAATGACATTAATATTATTTTAGTTCTTCCAAAACAACATCAAGGCTATTGGAGCCTTCTTTGCAAGGAATATAATTTTACAATTGCTCATAGAGTGGTTGATGGAGGAAAGGAAAGATTCTTTTCTGTAAAAAATGCTTTAGAGTCTATTGACATTAATGAAGATGCAATTGTTGGAATTCACGATGGAGTTAGACCTTTTGTTGATTTGAGTGTTATTGAGAAATGTTTCGAGACTGCACAAACAAAAGGCAATGCAATTCCTGCTGTTAATCCTGTTGAATCTGTAAGATTTGGAAAAGAAGACATTAAAAATGATATTAATACTATTGCATATAATCGCAATTTAGTTTGGCTTGTTCAAACTCCTCAATGTTTTGATTTGAAAGTATTGAAAGAAGCCTACAATCAACCTTTCGATAAAAGATTTACTGATGATGCTTCAGTTGTTGAAAGCATAGGTTATAGAATAAACTTAGTTGAAGGCAATAGAGAAAATATAAAAATTACTAACCCTTTAGATATTGCATACGCAGAATTATTATTTAATGATTTCAAAAATTAAAGACTTATTTCTAAAGACCTTTAGCTCGGAAATAGAGAGGATAGAGAAAATCTCTGCTCACGGTTCGCAAAGAGAATATTTTAGATGCTACTCTCCTGAATTTAATTGTTTGGCAGCATTTAATGAAAATGAACTTGAAAATATTGCTTTCTTAGATTATGCAAAACAACTTTCAAGTAAAGGAATTCGTGTTCCTGAAATTTACGCTCAAGATATTGAAAACAACATATATCTTTTGGAAGATTTAGGAAATGTTACTTTGTATGATTTGATTGAATTGGAGAAAAAAGAAGAAATAAATAAAGGAACAATTGAAGAATATTACTATAAAGTTATAGAGAACCTACCAAAGATACAAATTGTTGCAGGCAATGGATTTGATTATTCTAATGCATATCCAAGAAAAGCTTTTGATAGACAATCTATTTCTTGGGATTTAAACTATTTTAAGTATTATTTCTTAAAGCTTTCTGGAATTGAATTCAATGAACAAGATTTAGAAAACGATTTTGAAAAGCTTACCGACTATCTTCTTTCTACTGATTGTGATTATTTTCTTTATCGCGATTTCCAATCAAGAAATATAATGATTAAAAACAATCAGCCTGCTTTTATTGACTTTCAAGGAGGAAGAAAAGGAGCTTTACAATATGATTTAGCATCTTTACTTTTTGATGGAAAAGCTGATTTAAAACCTGAATTTAGAGAAGAGCTTTTAAGCAAATACATTTCTGAGATAAAAAAATATATTAATGTAAATGAAAAAGAGTTTAGGAGTTATTTCTATGCTTATGTTTACATTCGTATTATGCAAGCAATGGGAGCTTATGGGTTTAGAGGATATTTTGAAAGGAAAGAACATTTCCTTAAAAGCATTCCATTTGTACTAAAAAACTTACGCTATTTGGAAGAAAACATTAAGCTTGATATTGACTTACCTTACCTTCACAAAATTTTTAAAGAAATGATTAATTCAGAGAAATTACAGAGAATAGCAAAACAAAAACTTAAAGTTACAATTAATAGTTTTTCTTTTAAAAGAGGTTATCCTCAAGACCTTTCTGGAAATGGAGGTGGTTTTGTTTTTGACTGTAGAGCAATTCATAACCCAGGCAGATATGAAGAATATAAAAATTTGAATGGAAGAGATAAAGAAGTTATTGAGTTTTTAGAAAAAGAAGATGAAGCAAAACTATTCTTTTGCAATACATTGGAATTAGTAAATAATAGTATTAATACCTATTTAGGAAGAAATTTCACCAATCTTTCTGTTAGTTTTGGATGTACTGGAGGACAACATCGCTCAGTTTTCTTTGCAGAGAAATTAGCTAAAGAACTTTCTCAAAATTCTGATATAGATGTTGTTTTGAACCACTTGGAGCAAAATAAATAAAATAATAGGATTAAATCATTTTTTATTCGACAAAATATTATAAATTTGCAAACTAATAGCATTAATAGTAATACTTAAATTATATTTGAGAGATATGAAATCAAGAAACATTATTTCAATTGTTCTAATTGTAGGAGTTTTAGCCTTAATATTTGTTTTATACAATAGCATAATGCGACCTCTTCGTTTTGAAGCAGAATACAATAAACGTTCAACTGAAGTTATCAATAAGTTAAAAGACATTAGAGCCATTCAAGAAGCATATAAAAGCACTCATGGACAATTTTGTGGTAATATTGATTCATTACTTCTTTTCCTTGAAACTGGTAAAGTTAATATGGTAAAGAAATATGGAGTTGTTCCAGATTCTTTAACTGAAGCTCAAGCTTTAAAAGCTGGTATCGTTAAAAGAGATACTGTTGAAGTAAATCCATTGCAAAAACTTATGGAAGAAAAGAAATTGATTACTTCTGCTAAAGAAATAAAGAATCTTAAATATATTCCTTATTCAAATAATAAAATATTTGTAATGAAAGCTGATATTATTGAAAGAGGTGGAGTAAAAGTTCCAACCTTTGAAGCAACAGCTGACATATTTACTTACACAAATGAAATGAAGGAACAAGATGTTGTTAACTTAAAAGCTGAACTTGAAGCAAAAAATCGTTTTGCTGGATGGAGAGTTGGAGATGTTACACAACCTATTACTGACGGTAACTGGGAATAATATATAAAATATGGATAAATTCAAATTAGTTAGTTTAGTTAAATCTGAAGACAAAATCATAACTCAAGAAACTGATTTATGTATTTGTGTTGGAAGTAATGGATTTACCTTTTCGTTAATAAGTAATTATAAACTTAAGGCATTAGGAGAGTTCATTACAGACTTAAATTCAGATATCACTTCTGTTATGACAAACCTTAAAGCTTGTTTTAACTCAATTGATATTAGACTATTTAATTTTGCTAATATAAAAGTAATTATCCAAACACCTAAAAATATATTTGTTCCTTACAAATTATACGATAATTCAAAAACTAAAGAATATATTCGCTCTGTTGCACTTGTTAGTGGAAGTGAAATAATACTTGAGAACATTTCAGAACGTTTAGATATTGTTTCTATTTTTACTATTCCAATGCAACAACACTCAGGAATTAAAATTCTAATGCCTAAGACTAAATTTGTTTCTGCACAACAAGTAATGGCTGAATATGGATTTGAAATTTCTAAACTTACAGGTAATAGTGCAGTTCTTTTAAAGAGAGATAATTCTTGTGATTTAGTTATTTTTAAAGCGAACCAATTTACTTACGGAAATAGCTTTACTTTTTCAAATGAAAATGATATGATTTACAATATTATTTTTGCTTTTGAACAATTGGGCGTAGATACTGAAGAAGTAACATTCTTAATTACTGGTCAAGAATATTCAAATGATGAGAAACAAATACTAAGAAAGTATATTAAGAATGTTTCTTATGCAAACCCAATGGAAGATGTAAAGGTAGGTTTAGAATTCGATGGAATAAATCTACAAAACTATTTTCTTACTTTAGTAAAATAAATCCTCAATGAGAATAATTGCAGGTGAGTATAGAGGGAGAAGACTAAACCCTCCTACTAATCTTCCTGTTAGACCAACAACAGATCTGGCAAGAGAAAGCTTATTCAATATCTTACGTAACAAAATAGATTTTGAAGAAGTTACTACTTTAGATCTTTTTGCGGGAACAGGTTCCATAAGCTTTGAGTTTCTTTCAAGAGGAGTTAAACAAGCAATGGCTGTTGATCAAGACCAACGTTGTGTTGATTTCATAAAAAAAGCATCAACAGACTTAAAAATAAATAATCTTTTTGCTCTAAGAAGCGATGTATTTATATTTTTGGGGCGTTCTCAAATGAGTTTCGATGTTGTTTTTGCTGACCCTCCTTACGACTTAAAACAATTAAATTTAATCCCTGATTTAGTTCTTAAAAGCTTTGTTAATCCTAATGGATTATTTATTTTAGAACATCCAAAAGAATATTCATTTAATGATCATCAATATTTCTTAGAACAAAGAAATTACGGAAAAGTAAACTTTACTTTTTTCCAACTTCCTGATAAAACAAATTCCTAAGTTAAGTTTATTCATAATTAAACGGGACTTATTTTAATTTAATCGGCACTTAATTAAAAAAAGTCGGCACCTATTTTTATTTATATCAAGGATATTTTTCATTATCATTTAAGTTTTATTGGCATAAAAAAAACATCAAGTAAAAATACTTGATGTTTTCTTTTTTATTTAAAGCTTATAGCTTACTATCCTTGTAGATTGAATGATACTGGTAAAACGAATTGTTGTCTTACTGACTTACCTCTTTGTTTTGCAGGTTTCCATTTAGGCATTCCATTAACAACTCTTTTTGCTTCTTCTCCACAACCAGAACCGATATCACGTAAAATTTTAATGTCTGTAATTGAACCATCTTTTTCAACAACAAAAGTCAACATAACCTTACCTTTTGTTCCTGTTTCTTTAGCTTGTTGAGGGTACTTAATTGATTTAGATAAATATTCATTTAACTTTTCAACTCCTCCAGGGAATCCAGCTTCTTCCTCTACAACAGTAAAGATTTGAGTTTCTGCTTCCAATTCTTCTTCTTGAACTTCAATTTCAACTTTTGCAACTGTTGCTGTTACGTTTGAAGTTTGTTGGAAACTTGTAACACTAAATTCATTTTCAATTTTCTTGGAATCGTCAACAATATCAAATTCTGTTGTTTCTGCTTGAGGAACATCTTCTGGTGGTGGTGGTGCAACTTCTTCTTGAGTTGCCAAGATAACTTCTTCAACTTCTTGGACTGCAACTCTATCAACCAAAACAGCTTCCTTTTGGTCATAACTTTTATATTCAAATGCAAATATAGTTATGCTTAATGCAATAACTAATCCTATTTGAATAAATAGAGCTTTCTTATTTTCAAGATTAGCTTTGTCTGTTTTTTTAATTTCCATTTCCTTAAAGTTCTATATTAAAACTATTTTTGATTAATTTCAAGTTGCTAAATTACTTCTTTTTCCCAATGCCTACAAGTTTTTTCCTAAGTTTTATTCCCAATTGATGTTAATAACTTATGTAACTTGATATATATAAACGCAATATAACTTATTTTATTGTTCAAAAACTTTTAGTATTCAAAGCTTGAACCTCCTAAAAATTCTCGCATAACTGAAGTAGGAGGGATTGATTTATCGTCAATTGTTCTAAAATTAGCAAGAAATCGAAGTAATCTTTTTGCCTCACAATAACAAACCTCACTTTCTGGAACTTCACTAAGAAGAGGTTTAGCATAAGTTTTCAAAACTCCAAGTTCATACAAGAGTGAAGAATTAAAAATACTATCAGCATTCTCCTGATAAGGGAAAATATGTTTTTCTTCTCCTTCCTTAACACTTTGCCAACGTTTTAAAGTATCAGTTGCAGAATAACCTCTATAATTGTAGTCTCTTACAATTCTTCTTATTAAACGATTATCGCTAGTACTAATTAAATTATGTTCATCAATAGAGATTTGAGTAAGTGCTGAAATGAAAACATTATATTTTTGGCTCTTGTCAATATGTTGAGTTAGTTTTGGATTTAAAGCATGAATACCTTCAATAATAAAAATTGCATTAGGATTTGTTTTAATCTTTCTTCCATCGTAAATTTTCTTACCATTAATAAAGTCAAATCGTGGAATACTTACTTCTTCACCAGCAATAAGTTTCTCTATTTGATTATTAAAAAGTTCAATATCTAATGCATCAATACTTTCAAAATCATAATTTCCATTTTTATCTCTTGGAGTAAATTCTCTATCTAAGAAATAATCATCAAGTGAAAGTTGAATAGGTTTGAAACCCAAAACAGAAAGTTGAGTTGCTATTCTCCTGCAACTTGTTGTTTTTCCTGAAGAAGAAGGTCCTGCAATAAGGACAATCCTAACCTCATCTTTTCTTTTATATATCTCATCTGCAATATGAGCATAACTTTTTTCGTGCAAGGCTTCCGAAACCTGAATAAGTTTAATATAATCCTTATTATCAACCACCTTATTCAAATCACTAATATAAGGAGTTCCAAGAATATTAACCCAATCCTTATGCTCTTGAAAGATGGAGAACATTTTCTCTTGATTATTTCTACTTTTTTGCAATTTATATGGTTCTTTTTTGTCTGGCATAATAAGTAGAAGACCTCCATTAAAATGGACCAAATCAAAAACATTTAACAAAGAAGTTGAAGGAACAAGAGGATAATAGAAGTGATTGACTGTTCCATCAAGGTAATCAACATCAACATATAGTTTATGAATCGCCTCCATCAAATTAGCCTTATTTTCAAGCCCAACCTTTCTAAATATTTCCACAGCTTCAATGGCAGGCATATTTTTAGTAATAAAAGGATAATCGTTATAAATTATCTCATGCATCTTATCCTTTATTTGGTCAATTATATTATTGTTGAGTTCTGAGGGAAGATTTTTAATTTCAGCATAATAACCATTATACATTGAATGATATATGATTGGTTCTGATTTTGGGAACACTTCCTTTGTTGCTTTATAGAAAACAAACATCAGACTCATTGCATACATTCTTCTTCCATTTGGATTAATTATGTCGAAGAATTCCACAGTCTTAGGCATATAAACCTTATAATTTAGATTTCTAACCTTATTGTTGACATAAGCTCCCAAAATCTGGTATGGAGAATCAATTCCTGCAAACTTTATAACCTCGCTCAAAGTAGAGCCAAAAGGAACCAACAGTTTGGAATTGGTGTTTCGACAAATTATTTCAATCATTTCTGACATATCTCTTGTTTTTCTTTTTTATTTTCATAATAACGATTATCTTTAACCTTTGGATATACTTCTTGACCAATTAATTTTCTAATAACAACAGAAGCAATCATACAACCAAATATTGGAGGCATATAGGAAATTGTACCTACTGCAGATCTTTTATTTGTTCCTTCCTCCAAAACAACAACATCTGGATTTACTTCTTCAGGAGAATAAACAACAGCAAAGCCATCATAATAGCCAAACTTATGAATTTTCTTTCTAACCTTTGAAGCTAAAGGGCAATTGTAAGATTTAGAAATATCATCAATCCTAATATTCATTGGATCCAATTTTCCTCCACTTCCCATAGAAGAAACAATTGGAATATTCATATTTAAGCAATTAAGAATAAGAAATATTTTAGGAGAAAGAGTATCAATGGCATCAACAACAAAATCATATTTGTCTAACTTCAATATTTCAATCATTCTCTCATCAATAATATACTCATCAATAATTCTCAATTCAACCTTTGGATTAATATCCAATAATCTTTTTGAAAGAGTTTCAGCCTTTTTGTTCCCCATTGTGGAATTAAGAGCAATTAGTTGGCGATTAAGATTTGAAGGGTTTATTGTATCACCATCAACAATTGTCAGTTTACCAACTCCTGCCCTGCAAATCATTTCAGCAGCATAAGCTCCAACTCCTCCCAAACCAACAATCATAACATTAGATTGTTTTAGTTTTTCTAAGCCTTCTTTTCCAAGCATTAATTCAGTTCTCGAATACATCTTCCATAGTTTATTTAATGCAAAGATAACAAGATTTCATTAATAGATAGTATATTAAAATGAATGTTGAATTAAACTTTTGGTAAAAAAATTGACTTAAAGGATTTAAACGAAAAAGTCAAAAACAAGATATTAATTGCAAACAAAGATAATATTAACTAATTTTGTAGCTTGAAACAAAACATAAGATATGTTTATAAGAACTTTCAAGAAGAACTACACACTACAGATAATATTAATAATAGTATTACCATTACTATTATGGATGCCTGCATTTATGTCAGCTCCTGAAGTAATTAAAACTGGTTATGATGCACCTTTCTACAATTTAATTTATAATGCTCTCTCTTCAAGTAAGTATTTCAGCACCATTTTGGCTTTTTTCTTAGTTTTATCTCAAGGAATTTTAATTAATATTATTTTTTCCAACAATCAGCTTTCTTCAAGAAACACTCTTTTACCTGGATTTATCTACATTTTGCTCCTAAGCACCAATTACAATTCCATGACCTTTAGCTCTGTGCTAATCTTCAATACACTTATTATTATAGGCATATATTTTCTCTTCAAAAGTTTTGACAAAAATGAAGGGTTGGACGAAATCTATAATGCATCATTATTTATTTCCTTAGCTTTCCTTACCTATATTCCTTCCATAATACTTATTCTTTGGATATTCTTCTCGTTTCTTAATTACAGATTTTACAAATGGCGCTATTGGCTTTTAAGTTTCTTTGGTTTTCTAACTCCAATCTTATTCATTTTAGCTTATTATTTCCTAACCAGCTCCCTGCAAACTGCATACACTACCTACTTAAGCAAGCTTGAAATTATACCTAACTTTTTCGTTACACTTCAACCAATAGATATAATTTTCTACATTGTAATTGGAATTTTTGCTTTGGTTTCCCTTTTCAATACAATTTCAAGTAAAGGAGATTGCAATATAAACTACAGAAAAAAGACAAATGTTTTAATTATTCTTTTATTTATTTCTCTCCTTGCCTCCTTATACTGCATCGGAAAATGTTTTATGATTTCTTTCCTTGCCCTACCTCTTTGCTATTTGTTTTTCAATTTCTTCATAACAAAAAGAAAGCTTATTTATTCAAATACATATTTCACCATTCTCTTATCCCTAATCATTATTAAACTAATATTATCCCTATAAGAATAATAAGTTATAATCTATTTAATAGATTTTTCGTACTTTTGCACAAAATAAAATACAAAATAAAATGAAAATTGGAGTTGTTATTTTCCCAGGTTCAAACTGTGACCACGATATTATTTACGTTCTTCAAAACCTCTTAGGACAAGAAGTTGTAGAGCTATGGCATAAAACCAATGACACTAAAGGCTGTGATTTAATTGTTCTTCCTGGTGGCTTTTCTTATGGAGACTACCTACGAAGCGGAGCAATTGCTCGTTTTTCTCCAATTATGGAAAATGTAATTGAATTCGCCAACAAAGGAGGATATGTAATTGGAATCTGCAACGGATTTCAAGTTCTTACTGAGTCAAAACTTTTGGATGGAGCTCTACGCCACAACAACACACAAAAGTTTACTTGCAAAAATCAGTTCATAACTCCTCAAACAAATAACACCATATTTACAAAAGAAGCAAAAATTGGACAAGCATACAATATTCCAATTGCTCATGGAGAAGGAAATTTCTTTGCAAGTGAAGATACATTAAAACGCTTGAACGATAACGATCAAATCCTGTTCCGTTATTGCGATGAAAATGGTAACATCACACCAGAGTCTAACCCTAATGGTTCAATAGAAAACATTGCCGGTATCACCAACAAAACAAGAAACGTTTTTGGAATGATGCCTCACCCAGAAAGAGCTTCCGATAAAGAATTAGGAAATATTGATGGGAGAATATTCTTTGAAAGCATACTAAAGCATATTAAATAATCCTCCCTTGTGAGGGTTAAGATTGAAGGGTTTAAGGTTTAATCTCTATGATAAACTTTAAACCCTTATTTTTATCAACCAAAATTAACCATTAATCATTAACCACTAACCATTAAAAAAAATGCTTTTACCCTATTTTCAATCTCCCGAAACAATTGAATGTGGTGTTGATGAGGCAGGAAGAGGATGCCTTTGTGGACCAGTGGTTGCAGCAGCAGTAATACTTCCAAAGGATTTCCATAACCAAACCCTCAACGACTCAAAGCAGTTAACACATAAGCAAAGACAAGCCCTGAGAGAAATAATTGAAAAAGAAGCCTTAGCCTATGGAGTTGGCTTTGTTTCAAATGAAGAAATTGACCAAATAAACATTCTTAACGCATCCTTTTTGGCAATGACACGTGCCATAGAGCAAATCAAAAAGCCTATTGAATTGCTTTTAATTGATGGAAATCGTTTCCGATCCCAATTAACCCTACCCTATAAATGCATAGTGAAAGGCGATGCAAAATATAATTCCATTGCCGCAGCCTCAATACTTGCAAAAACCCATAGAGATGAATATATGGAAACCTTAGCCAAAGAATACCCACAGTATAACTGGCAAAAGAATAAAGGCTATCCGACAAAAGAACATAGAGAAGCCATAAGACAATTTGGCATAACCCCCCACCACCGCAAAACCTTTAACCTATTGGGTGAATTATCTTTATTTGAAGAATAATTGAACTTCGTTAAAATAATCTATAACGATCCTTCTCTTTATATTTTTATATTTTCTTCACTTTTTTAGTGAAGAATCAAAATAATTATTATCTTTGCATCGTTAATATCTAAATATATGATAATAAGATTTGAAAAGGATTACTTATTAGAACTTTATCAAGAAGGGAAAACTAAAGATAAAAAATATAGATTTCAACCTTCCGTAGTAAAGAACTATATAAAAAGAATTGACACCTTGATTTCTGCAAGTAGAATTGAAGATTTATTTCCTTTTCATTCTTTAAATTATGAAGTGCTTACTGGAGATAAAAAAGGTATTTCTTCAATCAGAATAAATGATCAATATAGATTAGAATTTGTTGTTAGCAAGGAAGGTGAACCTGAACCTATAATTACAATCTGCACAATAAAAGATATTACAAATCATTATAAGTAAAAAAGAATTAATAATATGAAAACAATTAAACCAACTCATCCTGGAGAGATAATAAAAGAAGAATTAAGTGTTAGAGGTATTTCTCAAAAACAATTCGCAATATATTCTGATTTGTCTTATACTATGCTTAACGAAATACTTAATGCAAAAAGACCAATCACAACGGAAATAGCATTAGTTATTGAGTCTGCTCTTGGAATTAGTGCAGAACTCTTAATAAATATGCAAAGCCGCTATAACCTTCAACTTGCAAGACAAGAAAAGAAAACCATTATTCGCCTTAATAAAATTCGCAAGGCTTGTGCTTCTCTCCTAAACTAAGCTCTATTTCTTGGTAACCAAACCTTTTGGAAGTTTAGGCATATTGTCAAACTTCATTTCTTTAATTGACTTGGTTAAAGAACGTGCTGCCTTAAAGGTAACTTTAGTTGCTTTAACCTTTTTAGGATTAATATCTTGGGGACTATCATAGCCTTCGCTCGTTAGCCAAACTCCAAAAACACCAATCTTTTTCAAGTTTACACTTGCACCTTGTTTTAAATGGAACTCCAAACGATTGGAAAGAGCATTAATCAAACCCAATACATCTGACTCAGTGAAAGATGACATTTCCGAAACTTCTCTTGCCAAAGTTTCTTCATCAATAACTCTTAATGTTTTTGGACATGCGTAATACTTTTCAACCTCATTACCTTGAGCGTCCTTAAATTTTCTTTTCCAAGTACCGAATACTTTACTCATAATCTTATATATTTAATATTAAACTTCGTTTCCTTCTCAATAAACCTTATTTCAAACCTATTTTCTCCTGTTTTAAACTATTTAAATAAGGCTTTTATCTCACATTCATCTAATGATATTGACTTGTCCTGAAAAAAGTTGACACAAAAACCCAAATCAACATGGACAAAAATTTAAGAAAAGAACCCATTACCGATGCATTTCGCTACAAAGTAGTA
>JAFNAR010000054.1 GCA_017860255.1 Bacteroidota bacterium
CTACTTTGTAGCGAAATGCATCAGTAATGGGTTCTTTTCTTAAATTTTTGTCCATGTTGATTTGGGTTTTTGTGTCAACTTTTTTCAGGACAAGTCATATAGCGACATTAAAACAAAGAAAAATTAGGTATAAATCAAGAGTTTTTTGACAAAAAAAAGAGCGAGATTTTTTAATCTCGCTCGCTTTATAATTTTGGATTTGACTGCTATTGTTGAATTATTTACTACACTAATATGATTGTGTTAGTATTTAGTGAAGAACTATCAATAGCTTTCGGATTGGAGGTTATTATCTTACTAACCTCCAACTCGCTTTACTTTATAGCCTTCTTGAGTAAGCAAAGCAATAATTTTATCTCTAAAATCACCTTGTATAATAATTTCTCCATCTTTAGCACTTCCTCCAACTCCACATTTGGTTTTAAGTAATTTGCTTAAGCTTATTAGGTCTTCTTCAGTGCCACTAAAACCTGTAATAAGTGTTACTTGCTTCCCTGCTCTTTGTTTGCGGTCAAGCTGAACTTTTAGGTTTTGTAAATTGGGTGTTAGAGTCTCTTGATCTTCTTGATTATTGGTTTCGTATTGGAAAGAGGGGTTGGTTGAATATACTATGCCAACTCTGTTCTTTTCTTTCTTTGACATTTCTTTTGGGTATTATTATGTTAAGAGATTGTGGATTTACTGAAAATTTAAGTTCTTGTTCCATTTCAACTGATTCTCCATCGAGGTTTACAAGTAATGAAGTGTTGTTCTTTACTACCACTTCCTTTGCCTTAAATGTTTTTACATAGATTGACTTGTCGAAGTTTTTGAGGAATAGAAGTTGAACAGTAAATGGAAGCATAACAATAGGAACTTTCTTTACAATACATACTTGAATAAAACCATCATCTACTTTTGCTGAAGGTGCTATTATTGTATCAAATCCAAACTGATTGGAATTGGCAAAGCTTATAAAAAGTGCTTCTTCTTCTATTGGTTGATTGTCAATTTCAATCTTGTAGGTTTCTGACTCGTAGAAAGGATAGTGTTGAAGAATTAGAGAAAGATATTTATTGAAACCTCTTACCTTTGCCTTGCGAAATTCATGTGCAATTAGTGCGTCAAATCCAATTCCTGCAATTGAAGCGTAAATTTTATTATTTACTTTAATGGTGTCAATAATTGTTGTTTGTTTCTTGTTAAGCACTTCAATTGCGGCTTCCATATTAAGAGGAATATTTAAAGTTCTTGCCAATCCATTTCCACTACCAGCAGGAATAATTCCAAGAGTAACATTTGTTCCTATCAATCCTCTAACGCAATCGTTTATGGAACCATCACCTCCAACGGCAACAACGATATCTACATTTTGAATTGATGCTTGAAGACTTAAAAGAGTTCCATGATGAGCATATTCTGTATAAGCTATTTTATAGTCATATTTATTCTTGTCCAATACCTTTTCTATGGCATTTTCAACAAGTTTCTGTTTGCCTACTCCTGAAATAGGATTAATGATAAAAAGTATATTATTTTTTTTCATTATCAATAAATAACTTGTTTTCTATTAATCTATTGTTATATTGTTGAATTATAGCTTCTATTCTTCGAGTCATTTTCTTAAGTTGTTCAGGATGTTTTTCTCCAATTTCTTTTTTTGCATTAACATCCTCTTTTATATTATAGAGTCTTGAGCCAATTCCTTCAAGGTATTTGCAAAGATAATCTCCTTGCAATAAAATATATTCTCCACTTATTGAAAGCATATATGAGTTCTCTTCTTTAGAGAATGCATTTTGACCAAAAGAGACAAAAGGTTTTGGATATTTTATTAATCCCATTGCTGTAGGAAGAATATCGGCTTGTTGAATATTTTGATTTATTTTTACTCCTTGTTTTAAGCTTGGATGATAGAAAATAACTGGTATTCTAAATTGGCCAAGGAGGGTTTTAAATTCTGGTTCTTGAGTTGCAGCTGAGTGGTCAGCAGTAATAATAAATAATGTGTTCTTAAACCAAGGTTTAGTTTGTGCTTTTTCAAAAAACTTCTTTAATGCATAATCGGCATATCCAACTGTTTCATGCACAACCATTGTTCCTTTAGGGAATTTTCCTTTGTGTTGAGGTGGTATTGTGTATGGATGATGAGAACTTAGAGTAAAGACTGCTGAAGTGAAAGGTTCTTTGTAGTGATCAAGCTCTTTAACCATATATTGAAGAAAAGGTTCATCAAAAATTCCCCAATTGCCATCATAATCTTTATCATTATTATATTCTTTTCTTCCATAGTAATCATCATAGCCTACATTTTTACTATAAGCATCAAATCCCATAGTGCCATTATATCCTCCATGGAAAAAAGAAGTCTTATAATTATAAGGTTTCAACAATGAAGCAAAGGAAGAAAGATTATTATTACCATATTGTGATGTTATGTAAGATTCATCAGAAAGAATTGGCAAGGAAGAGAGTATTGCAGGTATACCATCAATGCTTCTTTTCCCGTTTGCATATCCATTAAAGACAATTGATTTATTGGCAAGTTCAGAAAGGAAAGGAGTGTATCCATTTAAGTACTCCTGAGAAAAACTCTCCAATATGATTACAATTACATTTGTTTTTCCAACCTCCAAAGGAGAATTGAATAAGGTGTCAATATTGTCTGTAGATGTTTTATAAATTGGATTAAAATAGGAATTAAGTTCTGCTTCAGTTTTGAAATATTGTTTTGGTTCTAAACCTTTTTGTCCCCATGTTCTATAAAGAGTAAATGGAGTGTTAAGTACAAGAGCAGTGTTTTGGCTTGTTGTATAATAGTTTGCATGAACAATGCTTAAAGGTCTTAATTGAAATCCTCCTCTTTGACCTAAGAAAAACAATCCTCCCAAAAGAATGAATAATAATGTATTCTTTAAATACCATTTCTTGTTTGCAATTATTAGTTCAGGAGAGTATTTCTTGTCAATTAATTTTCTGAAATAATAAAAGACAATGTTTAAAGCTACAAAGAGTATTACAATATGCCAATAGTCCCTTGCAAATTGTGGTATGAGTTCTGTAAAATCTCCTCCAACTCCCAAGTAGTTAAAGAAATCGTAGGAAATACGTTTATAGGTAAATTTATAATAACCAATATCAACACAATTTAATATTAAAATTATATTTGTTCCAATTATATAGAAGAAGTTTGATATTTTTATATAGTATAAGTTTTGTCTTAATTTAATTGGTAAAAGACTAAGAAGAATAAAAGGTAGAAGAAAAGCTACTGTTGAAGAAATGCCGAAACGTGTTGCTCCCAAGAGTATTGAGCAGAAATCTGATATACCATCAATAGAGAAAACTGATGTGTTGAAAACTAAAGTTGCTATTTGAGTAATTAATAATAGAACTAAAGTTAGTAGAAATTTTAAGATGAGAGATATGTGAGCTTTCATTTTTTATAGGTGTATTATTTAGTTGTTTTTCTTAGGCTTATATGAAGATTTATTAAGAATTTCTTTTGTATTTTGAGTTTCAAGCATTTCTTTAAGAGTTTTATTGGTTTTCTTTATATATTTTTCTACAATCTTATAACCAATATAATCTCCCAAACGAGAAGGAGAGTTTTGTAATCCTTTGGTATTTGGCCCTTCTGTAATTAAATGCATATATTCAGGTCTATCCTTTGAATATAATAATCCATTCTGAATAATCAAGCCCCATATATTATATTCATTTTCTTCTACCCATTGCATTTGTTCTTTAGTGTAACGAAAAATGCTATTTAAGGATGAGTTTGGTAAAAGCTTAGTTAATGCATAGTAGTATTTACCCCTTTCAACTATTATATCACATAAAGATGCATCAGGATTAAGTTCCATTAATGGCAATTCTTCATTAAAGTTTCTTAGGTATTGATTCATTATGTCAGGGACTAAATATGCAGAATCAAGCATTATCATCATATATTTAGGGAATTGCTGATAGTAATTGTTTTCTTTTAAAGAGTTTATAGAGTATAAGTCAATAGAGAAAGTAATAAAATCTTTTCGTGCTAAAACTCTTTTAGAATAAGAATAAGAGAATTCTGCAGGACCAAACATAATTGAATAAAGCTTTGGTATTTGAGTTTTTGGATATTCTTTAAGTAGTAATGCAAAAGCAGTTGTAACCTCATCAGAAACCCAATCTAAATTAGGATATGTTTTCTTTACAGTTTTATAAGCAGAAATCATATTCGGGTCAGTTGCAAAATATTGTATTGTTTTAAAATACTCTTCATCATCCAAAGTTGTATTGAAAACAGGTTTATAGTTTTCATAATTTGCTTTTAAATGAGACTTTAAATCTTTTTGATTTTGGTCAAATAAAATATCTTCAAATCTATTTACCTTAATCCTTGTTTCTTGTCCTGTTGTAGGGTCAATTATTACTTCCTTAACTTTATCTTTCTTGCAGGAAAAAATAAAAAGAGTTGATATTGTAATTAAGAATAATATCTTTTTCATAGTCTATTTTTTTGTAGGTATAAACCTTTTCTTAAAGTCTTCTGTGAAATATTTTGTTAATAGATTTATAGGTAATTTTATTTCAGGAGCACCATAAGCATACGCTCTAATATCATATTGAGCATATGCAAATACAATATCTAAACTATCGAAATATATCATTTGAGAAACTTTAAAATCTTTTGGACTTTCAACATCAAATAAGTTAAGGTCTGATATTGTTTTTGCTTTCTCTTGCTTCATTAATTGATTTATTAACATTTCTTTCAACGAAATGTCATCAATTGAAGTTGGAATAAATATATCTTCAAAATTAAGTTTCTTGTTTAATGATAAATCATAATTCAGATAATATACTTCTTGATAAGGGTGTGCTCCACCAGTGAAATTGTCTTCAAAAATTTTATAGCTACAAAGATTATCCTTATTGTAAATAAATTTACAATTAAGATTAGACCATAACTTATATTGGTTGGCTTTGTTCATAAATCTATCAACTCCTGGCTCTTGAAAAGCATCTGATTTTTCTTGAATATAATTATTTATGGCTAAGTTGATATTAATTGTATCACTATTTACATTGAAAATATGCTCAATAATTGTTTTCCTAAAATCCTTAAATAATGTATCGGAGATAATCTTAGGTAATTGAATGTTAATGTCAAAACTATAATTAGCATACTTAGGATTATTTTGGTAGAATTTCACTTCTTTTACTTTAATATCCTCATATTCTAATTTTTGAGAAAGAGTTTTCTCTTGTTTTTTACACCCAACAAATATAAATAGGGTAGAAATCAACAATAAAATTTTAATTTTCATAATATTATTTTTTTATTCATCATCCGCAACATATTGAGTCCCTCTAGGATTTTTTATTCTTAAACTATCCATTTGTTCATTGCTTTGAAATCCATCTCCAATAGCAATTCCTGAAGAACTATTTCTTTGTACTTTTTTATTTGAAATTATTGTTTTCAAGCTTTTATCCCAAATTAATTCTTGACAATAAAGAGTATCTTTATTGTTGAAATTAATTATTTCTATGCTATCTTTCAAATATACCTTATTGCTATTATTATAGTTAACAGCATATTTTGCAACAAGAGTAGATTTAATTGTTAAATCTTTGTTGTAAAACCAAACTTTAACTCCTTTTGGGAAAACCATTCGAGCACTATCTCCATCATAATTATATATTAAAGGAGTTTTTATTTGTACTTCTAAATCTCCGTTTTGACTTCTTAGAATATTTGCTGATTTAATAATTTGTAATGGTTTGCCAACTAAACCTTTTTGACCAGAAGGGCTTTTACTCTCACATCCAATTATAAATAGAAGAGAGGATAGACTTATAAATAATAAATCTATCCTCATCAATATGTGTTTATAATCAGATTTTCTCACAATTTAGATATTATCTCAATCTAACTGTTGTGCTTTCATTAATCCAACATCCAACATGATAAGACTGGCCGTTAGTAATTTCATAGAAGAATGCATTTTCAGTTGTTGGCCATTGTCCAACTGCTGAACGCATTAATTGTTCACATTTGTCAGCAATTGATGGATCTAATGATTTAGCTCTGGCAGCTTTATCGTAAGCAACCCATGCAGCTCCTCTAATTTTACCTTCGTGAGTAGCGCATGATGCTGCAGAACTTAAATACATTGATGCAATAAAGTATAAAGCTTCTCCTTCTTTTGACTTATCGTAAGATGAAACTTGATAGAAAGCAGAACGAGCAGCTGAATATTGATCAGAAGCCATTAACATTTGAGCCCAATACATACATGCTTTTGCTTTGTCTTCATTAGTTGTTGATTTTTCAAGAGCTTCTTTAAAGAAAGGAGCAGCATCTTTAAATCTTTCTTTTGCAGCAAGCATTTGTCCCATCATAAATGCAGATTTAGATGTAGGTTCAATTTTATGTAAATTTTCTGTAGCGCTAAAGAATAAATCAGATTTTGTACAGCCTTTTCTTTCTAAGTTAGTAGTAATTTTTTTAAGTAATTCAATGTTATTAGGTTCACTATTAAACTTAGGTTGGTATATTGGAATAATTTTATCGCAAGAAGCAAAAGGTTCAATGATTTGTTCTGTAGCAGATATAAAATCTTGTACTTTTTCTGCAGTTTTTGTATCTCCAGCTTCAATAGCTTGTTTTTTAGAAAAATCTAATGCGTCTGAAGCATAGTCATAAGCATCAAACAAAGGAGCCATTTGTCCTTCGTGAGCTTGAATAGAAGCTAAATAGTCAAAACAAGCTTTTAAATATAAAGGTTTATATTGGTCATCAAGATCAACACCTTTTTCTCCTCCTTTTGTAGTAGCTTCTTTATATAAATTATAAATTCTTTCTTTTTCGTTAGGTCTTAATTCAGATAAGTCTTTTGCCTTACGTGCAATATTATTTGCTTCTTGTCCAAAAGCCAAAGTCCTTTTGTCATAAAGTTCCATTAATTCATCAATATATTTTTGTTGAGTTTCTGGAGTTTGAGCTTGAACTATAAGGTTTTTTAAAATTACAACTCCTCTAATATAAAGATTAACATGGTTCATTGGGCATGCTTTCAAAGCATTTTTCCATGGTTCATAAGCATCTTTATAGTTTTTTTGATTGTAAAATTCTTGGTATAGAGAGTTATTCATTATACAATCTACACTGTCTTTTGGAGTATTGCCATATTTTTGAGCAAAACTTGATGTTGCAATGCTAAATATTGCGATTAATGTTAATAGTGAAACTAACTTTTTCATTCCTTTTTTATTATTCTATTTTGTTATTTATTATATTACTATTCTATTGATACTTTCTTTTAAAGAACCACAAATCTTTTGCAGAGAATGATAATCCAATTCTGAAATAATCTTCTTCTATTAAATTATTTTCTTTAGTTCCTTTATTTAAATATTCAAAACTTATGTTTATCATGGTGTTAGATTTTTTAATTGGTAATCCAATTCCAAAGCTAACTCCCATTTCATTAATTCTATTATTATTAAATTCTAACATTCCATTATCATAGAAAACTCCAAAACGATAAATTGATTTTTGAAAATAATTACCATAAATATCAGGTCTCCATTCTCCTCCTAAGGATACTTTTAGATTGTTTACGAAGTAAGTATTTTTATAGTCTGATTGAAATTTAAAGTCTGACCAAGTCATATATCTTCCATCAATTCCAATAAATAATTTATTAGGCTTTTCATAAGATAAACCTAATCCTATTGTTGAAGGATATTCAATTGAATTGCTTGAATTCTCTTTATGGATAGAGTCTTTCATGTATTCAAGACCAGCGTTTGTTGTGAAAGTATATCTTGAGAAAACATTATCAGTAGGGAATTTTGAAGGAAGGTCATAAACTACTCCTATTCCAATTTTATCTCCATTTGAAAGAGATTGAAAATATTGTAATCCAAGGTTAAAATTAAAAGCATTAACATGATAATTGTTTTCAATTCTTGAAGCATACATGTATGTTGAATCAGGAAAAGCAATTGTTGAAGATTTGTAGTAGTTGCCAAATACATATTCTAAATTAACACCAATTGATAAGTTTTTAATCGGTGAAAAAGAAATTCCCAAAAGAGCTTTGTTTAATCCTCCAAGAGATTCATATGATTTAGTATGTTTACCTAATACAGTGTCAATAATGGTTTCACTTGTATTAAATTCTACAGAAGACATTGGGATAAGTCCTAATGCAAATTTGAATTTTTCTCCAATAGGGAAACCAATTAGAAGATGTGAAAGACCTGCTTTGTTTCCACTTGATTTATATTGATTATTGGATAAAGTTAACCATTCTGTATAATATCCAACATCAAAAACAAATGAAGTCGTATCAATTCCAGCATAAGAAGCAGGATTCATATAATTTATAGAGTTATTTCTTCTATAAGCATATCCAACTCCTCCCATTGCATTATTAATTGAATTGTTGAAAACATTGGTTTCTCCTATTCCAAATCGAGAATAAGGCGAACTAATAGAAGTTTGAGCTTTTAAAAAATTTGGAAGTGCTACAAAAATAATTGCAACGATAATTATCCAATACTGAAATCTTGTTTTATTATGCATTTGTGTCAAGTATAATATTTAAACCCATAAGAACTAAATGTTCTTCAAGAATTGTGTTTTCTTTAAAATAGTTTTGAAGAAATTTTGCATCTCCTCCAGTAAAAATAATCTTCAAATCAGAATACTCTTTAGTATAATAATCAATAAAACCTTTTAATTCCATGATTGTACCATTCAAAACCCCAGATCTTATAGAGCTTTCTGTATTAATTCCAATTATTTTTTCTTCACAGAAATTATCATTTATTAACGGCAAAGATACTGTAAAAGTATTTAAAGCCTTATATTTCATATTTAATCCTAAAGAAATTGAACCTCCGTAATAATTTCTATCTTTATCAATTAAATCAATTGTAATGCAACTTCCTGCATCAATAACCAAACAATTATTATTTGGGAATAAACCATTTGCTCCAATAACTCCAGCCAATCTATCTTTCCCTAAAGTTTTTGTTGAAAGATAATGATTATTTATATGTGTTTTTAGTTCTGTATGAAAATCAATTAGAGTAATTCTTTGACTTAAATAATCTTTCAACTCATTGTTTGTTTGACCAACAGTTGAGAAAATAGCTCTTTTGACATCTGGAAAATTAGTTAGTATTTCTTCAATATCATTAATCATAAGATTACTATAAGCTTTATAAAAAACAATATTTGCTTCTGAAAAAACAGCTATTTTGGTTCTGGTATTCCCAATGTCAATTACTAATTTCATTTAGACTATTCTTCTGTTTCTAATTGTTTATCTCCAGTTTCTATAACTTCTTCTTTTGAAGAATCTTCTAAAGGTATTTTTAGCACAGAGTTTAATTCATCAAATGATTTATATTTTATATAATCTTCTCTTTCCATCCAACAATCATCAATTATTAAAGGATTGTGATTATTATCAAAAATCTCATAATTCTTTTTTATAACTTCATTTTGAGCGTTGAAAAAATATTCAGAACGTTCAAAAGCAACTTGTGCACAAACGGAATTAAAAGTACTATAATTGCGAATAAACAATCTTGTTAAACCTTCTTCATCAAAAAATGTTTCATATATAAAATCCCAAGCTTGATTTTCATTTAATAACATTTCACTCACGTACATTACTTTTCTCGTATTAGGGTGGAAAATAACATCAACCTTCTTTTCAATATTAACTAAACTAATATTGTCATTTCTTGGTGTCAAATTACTTTCTCCACTATATTGTACAAAATGATAAATCAAACTATCACTATCTTTTAAAATATTTACATAATTCAAATACTCTTCAGCAGTACCAATATAACTTTTTAGAGATTCATCACTCAATTCAATTATTGAAGATTCTTCATCGACATAGTTACTATCTTCTTGCTCTAATTCAATTTCAACATTATCCACATCATTACTAACTACATTAATTGAATCAACTTGAGAGAAAGCATTATATGAAAAAAATAACATTAATAATAATATCGCTCTAAACTTCATAAAAAGATTTGTATTCATTTATACAACAATGACATATTAATCAATGTCTTCTGCGAACATTGGATCCCATGGAGGAAGCATAGTTGGTTTTTCGTCTAATATTTTTAATAGTTTTGAAGGTATGTATTTCCTGTCAACAACTAATCTAAACATATACTCATTAAACCAATCATCAGTCATAATCAAATGACCTTGCCAACCAGCAGAAGCACCCCAACTATTTTCAACCAACCATTTTGTTGGTTTTTTTTCTTTATTTATATCAACTCCACAAAGAGTCATTGCATGAGAAGAACCACTTGCCAAAGTTTGAATTCTTTGAGTTTTATTCATTGAAAAACTTGTTCCCATTAATACACCATAATCATAATTATTAACATCCAACAAGCCTTTTGTTCTATTATAACATTTACCAACATCACAAGAAAAATACATCATGGTTGAATCTTTAATTGAAGCAATTGCCATTTCTTTAATTTCTTCTATTGGTAAATTAATATATTTCCAATTTATACCATCAATAATATGACGATCGTTTTCAATCTCATAAAGTTTATAGTATGGACGAGTTGGATCATTCATAAACATAACATAAGTTTTGGCAAGGTCTTTACCAATATGTTTTTCATAAAATGACTTTGGTGTATATTTCTCTGTTGAAATTTCTTTTCCAGAAGAATTTCTAAGAGTATAAGTAAATTCTTTTACTGGCTCTCCATAAGCCAATACTAACATTCTATATATTGTAGAAAGCATTTCAACTTTCTTGTTTTCAAATAATTCTTTTTTATCTCCCTTTGAATTAATAGCTCTAAGATCTAAAGCAAATTCTTTAAGCTTTAAGGTTAATAGTTCATCTATTATACGAGTGTTTTCTGAATTATAAGTTTCTGGTTGAACAGTTGAAGGAACCAAACCATATTTTGAAACTAAGTCAATTATTCCTGTAAATTGTCCTCCATCAGAAAGAACATTTTTCAATAACCATTCATTATTTTTACTATCAAGAGGTTCGTCTTTATACTTTATTACTAGTGATAAAAAAAGATTAGACTTTTCTAATTGATCATAAAAGAAAATATAGTTATGAGAAAAATTAAACTCTCCCAAATCATACTTAGCAATCATACCTGATCGTAAGACATTAAATCCTGAAAACATCCAACAACGGCCTGAAGACTTTTGGTCAGATATACCTTTAGACTTAACTCTATTTGAAAAATAAGTATCATATTTTGCTTCATTATCAAGATTTACAACTAAATTATCAATTTTATTAGAAGCAACTGCATTACGTAATGCTTTATCTTGATCGGTATTTTTATATGCTTGTTGAATCTTTTCAAGCATCTGAGAATTTATTCCATCTAATTGATTTTGTGAAAACCCAAATAATGATGAACAAATCATTAAGATGATTATAGATATCTTTTTCATATTAATCATTCTTTCTTTTATAAATACAACTATTTAGCCATTTTTTTTGAAAAAGAATTATCATATTTTACTTTGTAATCCTGAATATTTCCAAAGTTTTCTTCATCAATAATTATTGAACCATTAGTTACTGTTCCAATTGTACAGCAAGGAACTCCTGTAAGTCCAATCATATCTAAAAAGTCTTCTTCTTTTTCTGGATCAATTGTAACAACAACTCTTCCTTGAGCTTCTCCAAAAAGATAAGAATCAAGTCTTATTTCGCTGTCAGTTAATATGTCAAATCCTAAATTATTTGGCATAGCTGATTCAATCAGTGTTGTGAATAATCCTCCATCACTAACATCATGTGCAGATGCAATAAGTCCTTCAAGGATTAACCCATTTAAAGTATGATGTAAATTATATTCTTCGTCAATATCGAAGTATGGAGCAGGAGAGAGCTTAACTCCTTTATAAGAGTAAAGATATTCTGAACAATTAATATCATCAACAACTTTTCCTAACAAATAAATTGTTTGTCCTTCTTTTTTAAAGTCTAATGTTGTTTGAAGATTCTTTTCAACAACTCCAATCATACCTATTACTGGAGTTGGAAATACAGATTCAACCACTCCATTCATTGAAGCTTGGTTATAGAAACTAACATTACCTCCAGTTACAGGAGTATTAAATTTTCTACAAGCATCACCCATACCCTTTATTGCTTTAACAAATTGCCAATAAGTTTCAGGTTTATATGGATTTCCAAAATTTAAGCAATTGGTAACTGCCAATGGTTCACCTCCACTGCAAACAATATTTCTTGCTGCTTCAGCAACTGCAATTTGTGCTCCTATTTCTGGATTAGAATATACATAACGACCATTGCAATCAGTAGTCATAGCAATTGCATTAGGAGTTTCTTTAATATTTACTATTGCAGCATCAGAAGGACGATTTGTTGACATGTTTTTAGTCCCAACCATTGAGTCGTATTGTTCGTAAACCCATCTTTTTGATGCAATATTTGGATGTTGAACAATAAAATCAGCAATTTTCTTACATTCTTCTAAATCGGGTTCTTCTATGCTGTCAATATTAAATCCTAATGTTTCTTTAATATATTTTGGTTCCTTAAATTCTCTATCGTATTGTGGAGCTCCACCTCCAAGAACTAAGGTTGAAGCAGGAACATCAGCAACTAAATCTCCATTCCAATAGAAATGCAATCTGTCACCTTTAGTTACTTCTCCAATATTTGCACAATTTAAGTCCCATTTCTTAAATATGTCTTCAACAACTTTTTCTTTTCCTTTTTGAACAACAACAAGCATTCTTTCTTGACTTTCAGAAAGAAGTATTTCCCATGGTTCAATATTCTTTTGTCTTAAAGGAACTTTATCTAAATAAATATCCATTCCAGAAGAACCTTTTTCAGACATCTCAGATG
Organism: Bacteroidota bacterium; assembly: GCA_017860255.1. Taxonomy (GTDB): domain Bacteria; phylum Bacteroidota; class Bacteroidia; order Bacteroidales; family P3; genus UBA10566. The sequence continues at coordinate 12,900 of JAFNAR010000054.1, forward strand.
TAGAACAAATAATTCCAGCAGCACCCATATCTTGCATTCCAACAATAGCACCGCTTTTTCCTAATTCCAGAGTAGCTTCCATTAATAATTTTTCCTGGAATGGGTCACCTACTTGAATTGATGGAATATCATCAGCTGAGTTTTCTGTAACATCTGCAGAAGCAAATGTAGCACCATGAATACCATCCTTACCAGTTGAAGAACCAACTATGTAAACAGGATTACCTTCTCCTTTTGCAACAGCAGAAATTAAATCTTCCTTTTTCATAATACCAACACTCATGGCATTAACCAAAGGATTGTTTTCGTAACAAGGGTCAAAAAATACTTCACCTCCAACAACTGGAACTCCAAAAGCATTACCATAATCGCCAATACCTTTTGTAACTCCTTTAATTAACCATTGTGTATGTGGATTGTCAATATCTCCAAAACGTAATGAATTTAATTGAGCAACAGGACGAGCTCCCATTGTGAAAATATCTCTATTAATACCTCCAACTCCAGTTGCAGCACCTTGATAAGGTTCAACAGCAGAAGGGTGATTATGTGATTCTATTTTAAAAACGCAAGCTATTCCATTTCCAACATCAACCATACCAGCATTTTCTTCACCTGCCTTAACCATTAACTGATCTCCATCTCTTGGAAGTGTCTTGATTTGTTTAATTGAATTTTTGTAAGAAGCATGTTCGCTCCACATTACAGAATAAATACTTAACTCTGTAAAATTAGGAGTACGTCCAAGTATATCGCAAATTTGTTGGAACTCTTCAGGTAATAAACCTAATTCTTTAGCTGTTTCAACACTAACCGTATTATTACTCATGATAAGGAAAATATTAATTTTTTAAACTGCAAAGTTAGTAAATTCGGCTCAAAAGCCTAATAAAAACAATCTATTTTTTAATTATCTTAGCCTAAAACAAGAATAAAAGCCAATCATAACAATAAAGTTTGATTGAATTAAATAAGACTTATTCTAAAACTTAAAGAATTAAGTATAAATAGAAGAAAAAAATACTTCTCTCTTCCAATTCATAATCATCTTTCAAGTATAGTTATTCTTAAAAGCAATTGTTTTGTAGAAAATCCTTTAATAAATCTAATTTATCTTCGATTTAATGTAGATAAATCTTGTTTAGAAAAAATTAAATTGACTTGTCCTGAAAAAAGTTGACACAAAAACCCAAATCAACATGGACAAAAATTTAAGAAAAGAACCCATTACTGATGCATTTCGCTACAAAGTAGTA
>JAFNAR010000072.1 GCA_017860255.1 Bacteroidota bacterium
CCATTCCGAACAGAGAAGTTAAGCCTGATCACGCCGATGGTACTGCGTAACAGTGGGAGAGTAGGTAGCTGCCGTTTTATAAAAGAGTCCTGTTCATTGGAAAATGAATGGGACTCTTTTTTTTGTATACACCGCACCCGTGCATGGTGTATAAGTTTATGGTGTGGGTCCGTGGGCGGTAATATCTATTTCATCTCCTTTGATAACGCTACTCTTTCTTATTACGCTGAATATTGTGTTTTTGCAATCTTTATGTGTACTATATCCTATATCCCAACGAAGAATTTATCTCCTTTTTAGTAATTCTGGAATCTGCCACGCTCATTTTGAATGCCGCATCTCTTTTTCTATTATAGTCGTGTTATGTCTTAGAATATAACATAAACATTTCAAACAACATGCTATTGATTAGTTTTTTGTGCCAATAAGAAAATAAAGATTATATTTTGAGGGGTGATTCATTTTTTTATTTCTTTTGTAACAATCTTTGATATGAAATTAATTTAATTAAGTGGTTGTAAACTAAATAATTAATATTATATAAGATAATAATATGTAAAACACAAACGTTTGCTATATCTTTCTAATATAATTTATGATTATTAATAATTTATTCAATATTAAATTACTACTTTTGCCTTCGTAAAAGATTGTTTTAAATTATATTATGGTAGATTCCCTTATAAGTCCTGATTATATTTTTGAAACTAGTTGGGAAGTCTGTAACAAAGTTGGTGGCATATATACTGTATTGTCTACTAGAGCAAAGACTCTTCAAGATAGTCATAAAGATAAAGTGATATTTATTGGTCCTGATTTCTGGATCGGTAAAGATAACCCATTATTTATTGAATTGGATTATCTTTATAAACCATGGAAATTGCATGCTGAAACCAATGAAAACCTTTCTGTGCGTATTGGCCGATGGAACATTATTGGCGAACCAATTGTTATTTTAGTTGATTTTACTTCATATTTCTCAATGAAGAATGAGATATATACAGAAGCCTGGAACCATTTTCAAGTTGATTCTTTGCATGCGTATGGAGATTATGATGAAGCATCTATGTTTTCTTATGCTTCAGGAAAAGTAGTTGAAAGCTTTTATAAGTATAACCTGAATCGTAAAGATAGGGTGGTTTATCAGGCGCATGAATGGATGACAGGGTTAGGTGCTCTATATCTTCAGACTGCTGCACCTGAAATTGCTACCATATTTACGACACATGCAACTTCGATAGGACGCTCTATTGCTGGTAATCTGAAACCATTGTATGACTATCTGTTTGCATATAACGGCGACCAGATGGCTCAGGAATTAAATATGGAATCAAAACATTCTATAGAAAAACAAACGGCTCACCATGTTGATTGCTTTACTACTGTTAGTGATATTACTAACAAAGAATGTAAGGAATTGCTAGATAAAGAGGCTGATGTTGTTTTGAAAAACGGATTTGAGGATGATTTTGTGCCTAAAGGAAAGAGTTTTTTAGCCAAGCGTAAAATGGCAAGAGCAAAAATGCTCAATGTTGCAAATAAATTATTAGGCACTAATCTGGATGATGATACCTTACTTGTATGTACAAGTGGAAGGTATGAATTTAAAAATAAAGGTATTGATGTTTTTATAGAATCATTAAACCGATTGAATCATGATATTAATCTAAAGAAGAATGTTGTTGCCTTCATTAATGTACCGGCAGGTACTCCTATACCCAGAAAAGATTTAGTTGAAAGATTAAATAATGGTAATGGTATAACAGATTCTTTAGAATTTCCTTATATTACGCACTGGTTAGATTATATGTCTGACGATAGAGTGCTTAATATGATGACATCTCTCGGAATAAGAAATGGTAAAGAAGATAAAGTTAAGATTATATTTGTTCCTTGTTATCTTGATGAGAATGATGGCGTTTTCGACCTTAACTATTATGATTTGCTTCTGGGATATGATTTGAGTGTGTATCCTTCATATTATGAACCATGGGGATATACTCCCTTGGAGAGTATTGCTTTCCATGTTCCTACTGTTACAACGGATTTAACAGGATTTGGACTTTGGATTCAGAGCATCAGAACTCAAATAATTACTATGAAGTAGCTGATGCTATAAAGGAATCTATAATATCTTTTTCAAGTAAAACAGAAGAAGAAATAGAACATATTCGTCATCGTGCTGCTGTAACAGCAGAACATGCTTTATGGAAACATTTTATTAAATACTATTATAAGGCGTATGATATTCCTGTTTGGAATGAGATAACAGTAAAGTCACGTATTCCTGAGGAATTAAAGAAATTATCAGAAATAGCTCATAACATTTGGTGGTCCTGGGATTCCGAAGCGGTAATTTTATTCCGTGATCTGGATCCTGTACTATGGAAAGAGGTAGGATTAAATCCTGTTACTCTTTTGGAACGTATGAGCTTTGAAAAGCTTGAAGCACTATCAAATGATAAGGTTATCATTAAAAGAATGAATGACCTTTACGCTAGATTTAAAGAATATGTTGATGTTAAACCAGATACTAATCGTCCTTCTGTGGCATATTTCAG
>JAFNAR010000025.1 GCA_017860255.1 Bacteroidota bacterium
GGATAAAAAACAAGTTAAATGGAAAGAGCCCAGTGCAATACCGAGCTCTTATAGAATCAAATTATTATTAATCTGTCCAACTTTTTGGGGTCACTTCATCTTAGTCAGCCTTTTTTTTAATTTTGATTTAGTGGAATAATTTCTTAGTCAACCAATTCAAAGTCTTCTTTATAAGCTCCACACAAAGGGCATACCCAATCATCTGGAAGCTCGCTAAATGGAGTACCTGGTTTAATTCCACTGTCTGGATCGCCTACAGCTGGATCATAAATATATCCGCATGGTTGGCATTCAAATTTTCTGTTGTCCATAATTTTTTAATTTTTTTTGTTTGGCAAAGAAACAAACTTTTCTCGTATATTGCAAATAAAACAATAAAAAAAGAGATTTTGAGCAAAAATTTTTATAAATATTTGGTAGTAATGTTTTTTTTTGTATTTTTGCACTCCCAAAATAAGGTAACGTCTCTTAAAAATGTTAATTTACTCGTGGTTCTACATAGAGTAATTGGGTTGGACATAAAGAGAGTGAAAATCAAATAAAACCAAGTGGCTATGGTTGTTTTTGAACGTTGATTTTGGAAATTTTATTACAAAATAAATAAGAAAAATTAATATTTTTCTAACAGATTTTGTGTAATTAAAATAATAGTAATACCTTTGCAACCCAATTTTAGCAAGGAACATAAAAAACGATATATTAATTTGGAAATTAAGATATGCCAACAATTCAACAATTAGTTCGTAAAGGACGTCAAAATTTAGAATACAAGAGTAAGTCTCCTGCATTAGATTCCTCTCCTCAACGTAGAGGAGTTTGTACAAGAGTTTACACAACAACTCCAAAGAAACCTAATTCAGCAATGAGAAAAGTTGCTAGGGTTCGTTTGACAAACCAAAAAGAAGTTAATGCTTACATCCCAGGAGAAGGCCACAATCTTCAAGAGCACTCTATTGTAATGATTAGGGGAGGAAGAGTGAAAGACCTTCCAGGTGTTCGTTACCACATTATCCGAGGAGCATTGGATACTGCTGGTGTTGATGGAAGAAAACAAAGACGTTCCAAATATGGAGCTAAACGTCCAAAAGCGGCAAAATAAAATAGTTAATAATACATATAATAATATAGCTTTACCATACCATGAGAAAAGCAAAACCAAGAAAAAGAATTATCCTTCCAGATCCAAAGTTTAATGAAGTTTTGGTGACAAAATTCGTTAACAACATAATGCTGAAAGGAAAGAAAACAACAGCTTATAACATTTTCTATGATGCTATAGATATAGTTAGTGAGCGTACAAAAGAAGATGGTTTGGAAATTTGGAAAAAGGCATTAGCTAATGTAACTCCAAATGTAGAGGTTCGTTCTCGCAGAATTGGAGGTGCAACATTCCAAATCCCTTCAGAAATTCGTCCAGACAGGAAACAATCAATGGGAATGAAGAGTTTGATTGGATACGCAAGAAAGAGAAATGAAAAATCAATGGCTCTTTGTTTGGCAAGCGAAATAATTGCTGCTTCAAAAGAAGAAGGTGCAGCATTCAAAAGAAAAGAAGATATTCACAGAATGGCAGAAGCTAATAAAGCATTCTCTCATTTTAGATTCTAACAAAATAATAGAAGAAAGATAAAAATTAGATGGCAGACTTAAAATTTACAAGGAATATTGGTATTATGGCTCATATTGACGCCGGTAAGACAACAACTACTGAGCGTATCTTGTATTTTACAGGAAAGAACCATAAGATAGGGGAGACACATGAGGGATCTGCTACTATGGACTGGATGGCACAAGAGCAAGAGAGAGGAATAACAATCACTTCAGCTGCAACAACAGTTTTCTGGAATTACAATGATAACCAATATAAAATAAATATTATTGACACTCCGGGACACGTTGACTTTACTGTTGAAGTTGAACGTTCATTACGTGTTTTAGATGGTGCAGTAGCTCTTTTCTGTGCAGTTGGTGGAGTTGAACCACAAAGCGAAACCGTTTGGCGTCAAGCCGATAAATATAATGTTCCTCGTATTGCGTTCGTAAATAAGATGGACCGTGCAGGAGCTGATTTTTTTAATGTAGTTAGTCAAATTAAAGAACGTTTAGGAGCAACGCCTGTTCCTTTACAAATTCCAATTGGACAAGAAGATTTGTTTAAAGGTGTTATTGATTTGATTACTAACAAAGCATTAATGTATGATGAATCTTCAAATGGGACTAAAATGTATGAGATTCCAATGCCTGAAGATTTAAAAGACATTGCAGCTAAATGCAGAAAATCACTTATTGAAGGAGTTGCAGAAGAAGATGAAACTCTTTTAATGAAGTATATGGAAGATGAAAATTCAATTACTCCAGAAGAAATGATTTATCATATTCGCAAGGCTACTTGCTCAATGAAAATCACACCTGTTCTTTGTGGAGCATCTTTCAAAAATAAAGGAATTCAAAATTTAATAGATGCAGTAGCTGAATTCTTACCAAGTCCAGTAGATGTCCCTGAAATTTTGGGGATAAATCCAAAAACTGATAATGAAGAAATAAGAAAGGTTGATCCTAAAGCACCTTTCTCAGCTTTAGCATTTAAAATTGCAACAGACCCTTATGTAGGAAGAATTTGTTTCTTCCGTGTATACTCTGGATCATTAGATGCAGGTTCTTATGTTTATAATGCATCAACTGATAAGAAAGAACGTATCTCTCGAATAATGCAAATGCATGCAAATAAGCAAAATCCATTAGATAGAATTGAAGCAGGAGATATTGGAGCAGCTGTTGGATTTAAAGATATTAAAACTGGTAACACTCTTTGTGATGAAAATCATCCAATTATTTTGGAATCTATGACTTTCCCTGAACCAGTTATTAATATTGCTATTGAACCAAAACAACAAGCAGATGTTGATAAATTCAATAATGCTTTAACTAAACTTACTGAAGAAGACCCAACTTTAAAAGTTAATACAGACGAAGCCTCTGGACAAACTATTATGAAAGGTATGGGTGAATTACATTTAGACATTATTTTAGACCGTATGCGTCGTGAATTTAATGTTGAAGTAAATCAAGGAGCTCCACAAGTTGCTTATAAAGAAGCTTTAACTTCTGCTACACAACATAGAGAAGTTTATAAAAAACAAACTGGAGGTAGAGGTAAGTTTGCAGATATTCAATTCCGCCTTGAACCAGCAGATGAAGGATTTAAAGGTCTTCAATTTGTAAATGAAGTTAAAGGTGGTAATATTCCAAAAGAATATATTCCTTCAATTGAAAAAGGATTTAAACAAGCAATGTCAAATGGTGTATTAGGAGGATTCCCTGTTGAAAGCATGAAAGTAACTATTATTGATGGTTCTTATCATCCAGTTGACTCTGATGCTTTATCATTTGAACTTTGTGCTAAGATTGCATTTAAGGAAGCTGCAAGAAAAGCAAGACCAATTCTTTTGGAACCAGTAATGTCATTAGAAGTAACAACTCCAGATGCTTATTTAGGAACTGTTACAGGTGACTTGAATAGAAGAAGAGCAATACTTGAAAGTATTACCGCAAAAATAGGAATTCAAGCTGTTAAAGCAAAAGTTCCACTTTCCCAAATGTTTGGTTATGTAACCTCACTTAGAACAATTACTTCTGGTCGTGCAAATTCAACGATGGAATTTTCTCACTATGCTGAAGCACCAAAAGATGTTGTTGAATCTGTATTGAAGAAATAATTAAGATTGAAAATTAACTAATATAAAGAGACAAAATAACGTGAGTCAAAGAATTAGAATTAAATTAAAATCATACGATCATAACTTAGTAGATAAATCTGCTGAGAAGATTGTAAAAACTGTAAAATTAACTGGTGCAGTTGTAAATGGCCCTATTCCGCTTCCAACTAACAAGAAAATTTTTACAGTAAATCGCGCAACTTTTGTTAACAAGAAAGCAAGAGAGCAATTTGAATTGAGTTCTTACAAAAGATTGTTAGATATTTATAGCACATCAGCTAAAACTATCGATGCACTAATGAAATTGGAGCTTCCAAGTGGTGTTGAAGTAGAAATTAAAGTTTAACAGAGTTGTCTTAATTCAGATAATAAAGTGTTAAACATCAGCCTATGCAAAGTGCATGCTGATTATTAAGTAAAATAAAAAGAAAGAAAATGTCAGGTTTAATTGGAAAAAAAATTGGAATGACCAGTATTTTTGATGCCTCCGGTAAACAACAACCGTGCACAGTTATAGAAGCTGGTCCTTGTGTGGTAACACAAGTTTTGACTCCTGAAAGAGATGGATATGGTGCCATTCAGTTGTCATTTGAAGAAATGAAAGAAAAAAGTTGTACAAAGCCTATGAAAGGTCATTTTGCAAAATCAAGTACTACTCCAAAAAGATATGTTTTTGAATTCACTCGTTTTGAAGAAGGACATAGAAAAACTTTTGGTGAAATTATTACTTGTGGAGTATTTACAGAAGGTGAATATGTTGACATAGTAGGTACATCTAAAGGTAAAGGTTTTCAAGGTGTTGTTAAACGTCATGGATTTGGTGGTGTTGGAGACAAGACTCACGGTCAGCACGACAGATTACGTGCTCCAGGTTCTGTAGGTGCTTCTTCTTACCCTTCAAGAGTATTTAAAGGTTTAAGAATGGCAGGAAGAACTGGAGGAAAACAAGTTAAGGTTCAAAACCTAGAAATTCTTAAAGTTATTCCAGAAAAGAATTTAGTATTAGTTAAAGGATCTGTTCCAGGTCCAAAGGGTTCAATTTTAAAACTTGAGAGATGGAGTTAAAAGTTTATAATATTAATGGAAATGACACAGGCAGAATAATTTCTGTTAGTGACTCATTGTTAGGAGTTGAACCAAATGATCATGCAATTTGGTTAGACGTTAAACAATACTTAGCTAATCAACGTCAAGGTACTCATAAATCAAAAGAACGTTCAGAAGTTTCTGGTTCAACCAGAAAACTAAAACGTCAAAAAGGAACTGGAGGAGCAAGAGCAGGTGATACTAACAGTCCAACAATTGTTGGTGGAGGTAGAGCTTTTGGACCAAAACCAAGAGATTACTCTTTTAAATTAAATAAAAAAGTAAAAAGATTAGCTCGTGTTTCAGCTCTTACATATAAAGCAAAAGAAGATAAATTGATTGTAGTTGAAGATTTTAACTTTGAAGCTCCTAAGACAAAGAATATGATAAAGCTAATGAGTGCTTTGAACTTAGGTGAAAAAAAATCACTCTTTGTATTGAATAATCAAGATAATTTTGTAATTTTGTCGGCTCGTAATATAAGTACTGTAAGTGTAACTGACGCTAAATCAGTGAATACATACGAGTTATTGCGTGCAAAAAATGTGATATTTTCTGAAACAGCAATAAAAGAGTTAGAAAATTTAGTAATTAATTCTTAAAATAAGACTAATTAACATTAAAGATAATGGAAATCATAGTAAAGCCTATTATTACAGAAAAAATGACTAAAACGACTGAACGTTTTACAAATCGTTTTGGTTTCATTGTAAATAATAATGCAAATAAAATTGAAATTAAAAAGGCGATAGAGACTTTATATAATGTAAAAGTTGATAGAGTTAATACTATTAATTATAAAGGTAAAAATAAATCACGTTATACAAAAGCTGGATTTATTCAAGGAAAAACATCTGCATTCAAAAAAGCAATAGTAATGTTAGCTGCAGGTGAAACAATAGATTTTTACAGCAATATTTAAGAAGAGAAATAAATGGCTTTAAAAAAATTAAAACCAACAACACCAGGACAACGTTTTAAAGTTGCAAGTACATTTGAAGAAATTACTGCTTCTAAACCTGAAAAAAGTTTAGTTTTTGGTGTGAAAAAGAGTGGAGGAAGAAACAATCAAGGTAAAATGACCATGCGTTATATTGGTGGTGGTCACAAGAAACTTTACCGTTTAATCGATTTTCGCAGAGAAAAAGATAATATTCCAGCTGTTGTTAAAACAATAGAATATGATCCAAATAGAACTGCTCGTATTGCATTAGTATCTTATGCTGATGGAGAAAAACGATACATCGTATGCCCTCATGGATTAAAAGTTGGTCAGACAATCATGTCAGGTATTGGAGTTGCCCCAGAAATTGGTAACACACTGTTTTTAAGCGAAATTCCTTTTGGTACAATAATTCATAATATAGAATTGTATCCAGGACAAGGAGCAAAAATGGCTCGTAGTGCAGGTTCTTATGCGCAATTAATGTCAAGAGACGGTAAGTACGCAATTGTAAAAATGCCTTCAGGAGAAACTAGAATGATTCTTCAGGCATGTAAAGCAACTGTTGGAATGGTTTCAAACATTGAGCATAATTTGGAAGTTTCAGGTAAAGCAGGTAGATCTCGTTGGTTAGGAAGAAGACCAAGAACAAGAGGTGTAGTTATGAATCCAGTAGATCACCCAATGGGAGGTGGTGAAGGTCGTGCAACTGGAGGACAACCTCGTTCAAGAAAAGGTATTCCTTCTAGAGGATATAAGACCAGAATGCCTAAGAAACATTCAAGTAAGTATATAATTGAAAGACGTAAGAAATAATTAAATCATAGATAGAAATGAGTCGTTCGTTAAAAAAAGGACCTTATATTCATTATAAGTTAGAGAAAAAAGTTTTAGCTGCACAAGAGCAAAATAAAAAGACAACAATCAAAACTTGGTCAAGAGCATCTATGATTTCACCAGATTTTGTTGGTCAAACAATTGCTGTTCATAATGGAAATAAATTTATCCCTGTATATGTTACTGAAAATATGGTAGGACATAAGCTAGGAGAGTTTGCTCCAACAAGAATTTTCCGTGGACATGCTGGACAGAAAGATAAAGGTAAAAAATAATAAAAAGTTGCAGTAAAATGGGATCGAGAAAACATAATAGTGCTGAGGCACGTAAGGAAATGAATAAAACTCTTTATGTTGCAAAGTTAAATAATAACCCTACTTCTCCAAGAAAAACCAGATTAATGGCTGATGCTATTAGGGGTATGGAAGTTGATAAGGCATTAGGTATTTTACAATATAGTCAAAGAGAATCTGCACCAAAATTGCGTAAATTATTACTTTCAGCAATTGCAAATTGGCAACAGAAAAATGAAGGCAAAAGAATAGAGGAGAGCAACTTATATGTAAAGCAAATTAACGTTGATGAAGGAAGACAATTAAAACGTCTTCGTACAGCTCCTCGTGGTTTGGGTTATAGAATTAAAAAGCGTTCAAATCATGTAACTCTTATTTTAGGTAGTAAGGTTGATGAAAAAAATGCTAAAATAGCTAAAACTGAAAATTAATAATTTGAATAATAGTAAATGATATATTAGGATGGGACAAAAAGCAAATCCAATAGGTAATAGATTAGGAATCATCAGAGGATGGGATTCTAATTGGTATGGAGGAAAGAGATTCGAAGATAAATTGGTTGAAGATGATAAAATAAGAAAATATCTTAATGCTCGTCTTGCTAAAGCAGGAATTTCTAAAATCTATATTGAAAGAACTTTAAAACTTGTTACAGTTACTATTAACACTGCTAGACCAGGATTAATAATTGGTAAAGCAGGTCAAGAGGTTGATAAGTTAAAAGAAGAGTTAAAAAAACTTACTAATAAAGATATTCAAATTAATATTTCTGAAGTAAAACGCCCTGAGTTAGATGCTGTTTTAGTTGCTGCAACTGTTGCTCGTCAAATTGAAGGACGTATTTCTTATCGTAAAGCTATTAAAACTGCAATTACTTCCACTATGAGAGTTGGTGCAGATGGAATTAAAGTTTCTGTATCTGGACGTATTGGTGGAGCTGAAATGGCAAGAAGAGAGCATTATAAAGAAGGAAGAACTCCATTACATACACTTAGAGCTGATATCGACTATGCTCAAGCTGAAGCTCACACAACTTATGGTCGTATTGGTGTAAAAGTATGGATTTGTAAGGGTTTAGTTTATGGAAAACGTGAGTTAGTTCCATCAACTGTTGGAGGAAATGTAAAGGAAGGTGGACGTCCAAATTCACAAAGACCTTCACATTCTAATCAACGCCCACACAGAAAGAATAAATAGATTATTTAATAAGTCAAATATTGTACGATAATGTTACAACCTAAAAAGACAAAGTTTAGAAAACAACAAAAAGGGAGAATTAAGGGTAATGCTTTTCGTGGTCATGAATTAGCTTTTGGAAGTTTTGGTATAAAATCTTTAGAAACAGCTTTTATTACTGGAAGACAAATTGAAGCAGCTCGTCAAGCAGTAACTCGTTATATGAAACGTGAAGGACAAATATGGATCCGAATCTTCCCTGATAAACCTATTACTAAAAAACCTAACGAAGTTCGTATGGGTAAAGGTAAGGGAGCTCCAGAATATTTTGTTGCAAGAATAATGCCAGGAACAATGCTGTTTGAAGCTGAAGGTGTTCCAATGGAAATAGCTAAGGAAGCTATGCGTTTGGCTGCTCAAAAATTGCCAGTTTCTACTAAATTCGTAGTTAGAAGAGATTACGTTGAAGAAATTTAAATAGGACGAAGATGAAAAACAATGTAATAAAAGAACTCTCTACTTCAGAGTTACAAGAGAGATTAGCTGTTGACAAGATACAGTTAAACAAAATGAAAATTAATCATGCTGTCACTCCTTTGGAAAATCCTAATAAGATTAAAGAAGCTAGAAGGGATGTAGCACGAATAAAGACAGAGTTAAGAAAAAGAGAATTAGATTCTAAATCTGTTGATAATAAATAATACCTAAATTCAATTCAAAATGGAAAGAAATTTAAGAAAAGAAAGAGTAGGTCTTGTTATCAGTAATAAAATGGATAAAACTATTCGTGTGTTCGTTGAACGTAAAGTGAAGCATCCTAAATACGAAAAATTCGTAAAGAAAAGTTCCAAGTTTATGGCTCATGACGAGAAAAATGAGTGCAACATAGGTGATGTTGTAAGAATAATGGAAACAAGACCATTAAGTAAAAATAAATGTTGGAGATTAGTTGAAATTATAGAAAGAGCTAAATAAAATGATACAACAAGAATCAAGATTAATTGTTGCTGATAACAGTGGAGCCAAAAGTGTATTATGCATTAGAGTGCTTGGTGGAACAAAAAGAAGATATGCTTCTATTGGAGATAGAATAGTTGTTGCTATTAAGGATGCTATTCCTTCTGGTAATGTAAAAAAAGGTATAGTTTCTAAAGCTGTTGTAGTAAGAACAAAAAAAGAGGTAAGACGTCAAGATGGTTCTTATATTCGTTTTGATGACAATGCATGTGTTCTTTTAACTGCAAATGATGAATTAAGAGGAACACGTATTTTTGGACCAGTTGCCAGAGAATTGCGCGAGAAACAATTTATGAAAATCGTTTCATTAGCTCCTGAAGTGTTATAAAAGCAAAATATTTATAGATATGAAATTGCATATTAAAAAAGGTGATAATGTAAAGGTAATTGCAGGAGACTCTAAAGGTAGTACAGGAAGAGTTCTTGTAGTATATCCTGAAAAATGCCGAGCAATAGTTGAAGGAGTAAACAAGGTTAAGAAACATTCTAAGCCAAGTTCAAAAAATACTCAAGGAGGAATTATTGAAAAAGAGGCATCAATCCATATTTCTAATTTAGCTGTTGTTGATTCTAAGGGAAATGCAACAAGAATTGGAAGAAGAATGGATGAAAAAGCTGATAAATTAGTTCGTTATTCAAAAAAATCAGGGGAGGTGATAAAATAATATGTCATATACACCAAGATTAAAGCAGAAATACAAAGATGAAGTAGTTTCTGCACTTACTAAAGAGTTTGATTACAAAACTGTAATGCAGGTTCCAAAGTTAATGAAAATTTCATTAAATCAAGGATTAGGAAAGACTGCAATAACAGATAAAAAAGTTATTGATCAAGGGATTGAAGAGATGACTAAAATCGCAGGTCAAAAAGCTGTCTCTACTAAATCCAAGAAAGATATTTCTAATTTTAAATTAAGAAAAGGAATGCCAATTGGAGTAAGAGTTACTCTAAGAGGAGATAAGATGTACGAATTTTTAGATAGATTAATTTCAGCATCAATTCCACGTATTAGAGATTTTAGAGGAATCAGTGATAAAGGATTTGATGGAAGAGGTAATTATACATTTGGTATTACAGAACAAATCATATTTCCAGAAATTGATATTGATAAAATAAATCATATTCAGGGAATGGATATTACTTTTGTAACATCAGCAAAAACCGACAAAGAAGCATTATCTTTATTAAAAGCTTTTGGCTTCCCATTTAAAAATCAAAACAGTTAATTAAGAAAATGGCAAAAGAATCAATCAAAGCAAGAGAGCGTAAAAGAGAAAAGATGGTTGCTAAATATGCTGCTAAAAGAGCTGCATTATTAGAAGCCGGAGATTATGAAGGTTTACAAAAATTACCAAAAAATGCTTCTCCAGTAAGACTTCATAACAGATGTAAATTAACTGGACGTCCAAAAGGATATATGAGACAATTTGGAATTTCTCGCATCAATTTTAGAGAAATGGCTTTAGCAGGTTTAATCCCTGGAGTAAAGAAAGCAAGTTGGTAATAAATAAATCAAAGTATAATATAAATAATAATTATAGAGATGTTAACAGATCCAATTGCAGATTATTTGACTCGCATAAGAAATGCAGCCTTAGCTAAGCACAAAGTTGTTGAAATTCCTGCTTCTAAGATGAAGAAAGAGATTACTAAAATCCTTTTTGATAAAGGTTATATATTAAACTATAAATTTGAAGACGATATATTTCCAAAACAAATTAAAATAGCTTTGAAATATCATCCTACAACTAAGGAATCAGCAATGTCTAAACTAACGAGAGTTAGTAGTCCAGGTTTAAGAAAATATGTTGGTGCAACAGAACTTCCACGTGTATTAAATGGTTTAGGGATTGCAATTATTTCAACTTCTAAGGGTTTAATGACAGATAAAGAAGCAAGAGCTTTAAATATTGGTGGTGAAGTAATCTGTTATATTAGCTAATTAAAAATTTAAAGGAGAGATATAAATGTCAAGAATAGGTAAATTACCGATAAGCCTTCCAAAGGGAGTTGAAATAACAGTTAATGATAATAATATTATTACCGTAAAAGGATCCCTTGGGACATTAACTCAAAATGTAGATCCTTGTATCAAAATTAATGTTGAAGATAACACTTTAATCTTGGAAAGAGAATCAGATCAAAAAAGACATAAAGCAATGCATGGTCTTTACAGATCTTTGATATTCAACATGGTTAAAGGAGTTTCTGAAGGATTTAAAGTTGTACAAGAAGTTATAGGTGTTGGATA
Source organism: Bacteroidota bacterium (assembly GCA_017860255.1). Lineage (GTDB taxonomy): Bacteria > Bacteroidota > Bacteroidia > Bacteroidales > P3 > UBA10566. The sequence goes on from JAFNAR010000025.1 coordinate 11,321, forward strand.
TAAAGCACAAGCTAATGGTCAAGTTTTAGAGTTAGCTTTAGGATATTCGCATAATATATTTTTCGAATTACCTAAAGAAATAAAAGTGGAAACAGTAACCGAAAAGGGGAAAAACCCGTTAATTATAATGACTAGTTATGATAAACAACTTTTAGGTCAAGTTGCTGCAAAGATTCGTTCATTGCGTAAACCTGAACCATATAAAGGAAAAGGTATTCGCTTTCAAGGTGAAGCTGTTCGTAGAAAAGCTGGTAAGGCGGCTGCTAAGTAATTTCAAAAATAATAAAATCCGAAAATAGGGATGGCAAATAATAAAGAAATAAGAAGAATCAAATTGAAAATGGGGATCCGTAAAAAAATTAGCGGAACACCAACAAGACCTCGTTTGACAGTTTTTAGAAGCAATAAAGAAATTTACACTCAATTAATAGATGATATTAATGGAAAAACTTTAGCTTCTGCTTCATCAATTGAAAAAACTTTTACTAAAGAAGGAACAAAAATTGAGATTGCACAATCTGTAGGTAAATTAATTGCTGAAAGAGCTATATCTGTGGGTATTGATTCTGTAGTATTTGATAGAAATGGTTATTTATACCATGGAAGAATAAAATCATTAGCTGATTCAGCTCGCCAAAACGGCTTAAAATTCTAATATAGTATGGCAGATTTAAATATAAAAAGAGTAAAATCAAGCGAAATTGAATTTAAAGATCGTCTTGTAAGTATTAATAGAGTTACAAAAGTAACCAAAGGAGGTAGAACATTTAGCTTTTCTGCAATTGTAGTTGTAGGAAATGAAAATGGTGTTGTTGGGTATGGATTAGGTAAAGCAAAAGAAGTTACTGCTGCTATTGCAAAAGGAGTTGATGATGCTAAGAAAAACCTTATTAAAGTACCTGTATTAAAAGGAACTCTTCCTCACGAACAAACTGGAAAATACAGTGGAGCACGAGTGTTTATTAAACCTGCTGCACCTGGAACTGGAGTTATTGCTGGAGGTGCAATGCGTGCAGTTTTGGAAAGTGTTGGAGTGAAAGACGTGTTGGCAAAATCTAAAGGTTCTTCAAATCCACATAGTGTTGTAAAAGCGACAATAAATGCATTAATCCAATTAAAGGATCCTTATACAATTGCGAAATTGAGAGGAATTGAAATGGATAGAGTTTTTAACGGTTAAAAAAGTTGAAATAAAATGAAAGTAAGAGTCACTCAAATAAAAAGTGGAATAGGAAGAACGCTTCGTCAAAAACAAACATTAGCTTCTTTAGGTTTGAAAAGAATTAATCAAACTAAAGAACATGAATTAACTCCTCAAATACAAGGAATGATTGACAAGGTTAATCATTTAGTTAAAGTAGAAGAAATTTAATATATAACAATTCTTTAAAAACGAATAAAATCATGGATTTAAGTAATCTTAAACCTGCACAAGGTTCAGTAAAAACCCGTAAGAGAATAGGTAGAGGTCAAGGCTCAGGTAGAGGCGGTACATCAACACGTGGACATAAAGGAGCTAAATCAAGATCAGGCTACTCTCGTAAAATTGGTTTTGAAGGAGGACAGATGCCATTATACAGACGTTTACCAAAATTTGGCTTTAAAAATATAAACAGAATTGAATTTTTAGCTATCAATTTAGATACATTAAATACTTTGGTAGAGGAAAAACAATTAACTGAAATTACTATTGATACATTAGTAAATAATGGACTTGTTACTTTAAAAGATAAAGTGAAAGTTTTAGGTAGAGGAGAATTAAACGTTAAAGTAAATGTTTCTGCTAATGCATTCTCAATGTCTGCTAAAAAAGCTATCGAAGAAAAAGGAGGCGTTGTAACAATAATCTAAAAATAATAATGAAAAGATTTATCAATACTTTAAAAAATATCTGGAATATAAAAGATCTTAGAACAAGAATTTTGTATACTTTAGGTTTAGTGCTAATTTATAGAATTGGATCTTTTGTTGTATTGCCAGGTATCAACCCAGCTGATTTATCTAATTTACAAGCTCAAACAAGAGATGGAGTTTTAGGACTATTAAATATGTTCTCAGGAGGTGCGTTTTCTAATGCTTCAATTTTTGCTTTAGGAATTATGCCGTACATTACTGCATCAATTGTGGTACAATTGTTGACTATGGTTGTTCCTTATTTTTCTAAAATGCAGAAAGAAGGTGAAAGTGGAAGAAATAAGATAAATCAAATAACTAGGTGGTTAACAGTAATAGTAACTCTTTTCCAAGCATTTGCATATCTTGCGAACTTAAGATATCAACTACAAGGTGCAACCATATATAGTATTACAGGCAGTGATAGTTTAAATTTTGTAAATTGGACATTACCAATTGCAATAATGTTAACTTGTGGTACATTGTTTGTAATGTGGCTTGGTGAAAAAATTACAGATAAAGGAATTGGTAATGGTATATCATTATTGATTATGGTAGGTATAGTTGCAAGATTACCTTTTGCATTATTTGCTGAATTTGCTTCAAGAATGGAAGAACAAGGAGGAGGATTAGTAATATTTTTTGTTGAGTTAGTTGTTCTATTAATTGTAATAATGTTATGTATTCTTTTAGTTCAAGGAACAAGACGAGTACCTGTTCAATATGCAAAAAGAATTGTTGGAAATAAACAATATGGTGGAGCTAGACAATATATACCTATTAAGGTAAATGCTGCTGGAGTAATGCCAATTATTTTTGCACAAGCTATTATGTTTATTCCTGTAACTTTATTTGGATTCTCAAAGTCAGAAAGTATGCAAGGAGTAAAAGCTGCACTTTCAGACTTTAATGGTTTTTGGTATAATTTGATATTTGCCATCATTATAATAGCTTTTACATATTTCTATACAGCTATAGCTATAAATCCAAAGCAAATGTCTGATGACATGAAAAAGAATGGAGGATTTATACCAGGAGTAAAACCAGGAAGAAGAACAGAAGAATTTTTTGATAATGTTTTATCTAAAATAACTTTACCAGGTTCAATTTTCCTTGCTTTAGTTGCTATATTGCCAGCTTTTGTGAGTTTATTTGGAGTAAATTCTCAGTTCTCACATTTTTATGGAGGTACATCTTTATTGATTTTAGTTGGGGTAGTTTTAGATACTCTACAACAAATAGAAAGTCATTTATTGATGAGACATTATGATGGTTTAACAAAATCAGGAAGAATTAAAGGTAGATCTCAAATGTAGTTCATTGTTCTTTGAAAGTATATAATGATAAATTTAAGAACACATAGTGAGATTGAAAGTTTAAGAAAGAGCGCTTTATTGGTTGGAAGTACTTTAGCAGAAGTAGCTAAAAAAATAAAACCTGGAGTAACAACAGCTCATCTTGACAAAATTGCGGAAGAGTTTATTAGAGATAATAATGCAATTCCAGTTTTCAAAGGTTATTATGGATATCCAGCATCTTTATGTATATCAATCAATGAAGTTGTAGTACATGGAATACCAGGTAATAGAGAAATAAAGGAAGGAGATATTGTATCTATTGATTGTGGAACTGAATTAAATGGTTGGGTTGGAGATTCTGCTTATACCTTTGCACTCAATGGAGTTAGTGAAGAAGCACAGAAACTAATGAAAGTTACTAAGGAATCTTTGTTGATTGGAATTGAACAATGTATTTTAGGTAATAGATTAGGAGATTTAAGTTATGCAATTCAATCATATTGTGAAAAACATGGATATGGTGTAGTAAGGGAATTATGTGGTCATGGAGTTGGAAGAAAGATGCATGAAAAACCTGAAGTTCCAAATTATGGAAAAGCAGGAAATGGAGTTAAGTTTAAAGATGGTATGATTATTGCAATTGAACCAATGATTACTATGGGAGATAGAGCAGTTGTTTTTGAAAGAGATGGATGGACTTGTAGAACTAAAGATTTTTCTTATGCAGCACATTACGAACATGATGTTGCAATTACTAAAGATGGCCCCCAAATTTTATCAAGTTTCGAAGAAATAGAAAATACAATAAAACAAAATAATAACTTAGTATTAGTTTAATATGGCAAAACAAGCATCAATACAATTAGATGGTATTGTAATAGAATCTCTCGGAAATGCAATGTTTAAGGTAGAGTTGGAAAATGGACACGTTATCATTGCTCATATTTCTGGTAAGATGAGAATGCACTATATTAAAATTTTACCAGGTGATAAAGTACAAGTTGAAATGTCTCCTTATGATTTAACAAAAGGGAGAATATCATATAGACATAAATAATAAATATTAATATAAAATAAACATTTTACCGACCATGAAAGTCAGAACATCAGTAAAGAAAAGATCACCGGAGTGTATTATTGTACGCAGAAAGGGAGTGGTTTATGTTATTAACAAAAAGAATCCTAAGTATAAACAAAGACAAGGATAATTAATAATTTAACAATATATAAATTTATGGCAAGAATTGCAGGTATCGACTTACCAAAAAATAAAAGAGGAGTTATAGGCTTAACATATATTTATGGAATAGGCAGAAGTACTGCTTCTCAAATTTTATCAAAAGCTGGAATTAGTGAAGACAAAAAGGTAAGTGAATGGACCGATGATGAACAAAACGCTATTCGTAATATCATTAATGATGAAATTAAAGTAGAAGGTGCATTGCGTTCGGAAGTTCAAATGAACATTAAACGTTTGATGGATATTGGATGCTATCGTGGTATTCGTCATCGTATTGGTTTACCTCTTCGTGGACAGAGTACAAAAAATAATGCTCGTACTCGTAAGGGTAGAAAGAAAACTGTTGCAAACAAAAAGAAAGCAACTAAATAAGAATTAATTACTCAGCAGATGTGGATTATCTTTAAAATTTTTTTGGAGCATCTGTATTTATAAAATAATAAAAAGGAAATAAAAAGAACATTATGGCAAAAAGTTCTAAACCAACAAAAAAAAGAGTAGTAAAAGTTGAGCCACAAGGAAAAGCGTTCATTTTTGCATCGTTTAATAATTGTATAGTTTCTCTAACAAATAATGCAGGGCAAGTTATTTCATGGTCCTCTGCAGGTAAAATGGGATTTAGAGGATCAAAGAAAAACACTCCATATGCATCACAAATGGCAGCTGAAGATTGTGCAAAAGCAGCATTTGATTATGGCTTAAGAAAGGTAAAAGTGTTTGTTAAAGGACCTGGTGCAGGACGTGAATCTGCTATTAGAGCAATTAACACATGTGGAATTGAAGTTTTGGAAATTACTGATGTAACTCCTGTTCCACACAATGGATGTCGTCCTCCTAAAAGAAGACGTGTATAATAATTTTTAATTGATTTAAAGAAGAAACAGATATGGCAAGATATATAGGTCCAAAAACAAAGATAGCAAGAAAATTTAGAGAACCAATTTTTGGTTTTGATAAAACCCTTGATAAAAAGAATTATCGTCCAGGACAACATGGACAAAGCAAACGTAGAGCAAAACAATCAGAATACGGAATACAGTTAAATGAAAAACAAAAAGCTAAATATACTTATGGTATCTTAGAAAGACAATTCCGTAATATTTTCGATAAAGCATCTCGTAAGGGAGGAATTACAGGGGTTGTATTATTACAATTAATAGAATCTCGTTTAGACAATGTTGTTTATCGTTTTGGAATTGCTAAAACTAGAGATCAAGCACGTCAATTAGTTTCACATCGTCATATTTTAGTTAATGGAGAATTAGTTAATATTCCTTCATATATGCTAAAACCAGGTGATGTTGTTAGTGTTCGTGAACGTTCAAAATCACTTCAAATAGTTACAGATTCATTAGAAGGAACAGTTAATCGTTATTCATGGTTAGACTTTGATCGTTCTCAAATGAGTGGTAAATTTATGAATTATCCTGAACGTTCTGATATTCCTGAAAATATCAATGAACAATTAATTGTTGAATTATACTCTAAGTAATAGATCATTAAATATTATAGAAATGGCAATATTAGCTTTTCAGCAACCTGACAAGGTTATAATGTTAGAGTCGGATGATTTTCACGGAAAATTTGAATTTCGTCCACTTGAACCAGGCTATGGAATGACAATTGGAAACTCTTTGAGAAGAATTTTGTTATCCTCCTTAGAAGGTTTTGCAATTACTACCATTCGTATAGAAGGGGTTGAGCATGAATTTGCAACAATTCCAGGAGTAATTGAAGACATGACAGAAATTATCCTAAACCTTAAACAACTTCGTTTCAAACGTCAAATTGAAGAAGAAGAAAGTGAAGTAATTAACTTTACAATCACTGGAAAGAATGTGTTTAAGGCAGGTGATATTAATAAACATTTGAATAATTTTCAAGTAATAAACACTGATATTGAAATTTGTCAAATGGAACCAAATGTTGTTTTAAACATTACTTTAAAAATTGAAAAAGGAAGAGGTTATATTCCTTCTGAGGAAAATATCAATCCTAATGATATAATAAATACAATAGCAATAGATTCAATTCACACTCCAATTAAGAATGTAAAGTATGAAGTTGAGAACTATCGTGTTGAACAAAAAACAGACTATGAAAAATTAGTTTTGGAAATAACAACAGATGGCTCAATAACTCCAAAGGATGCACTTACTGAAGCAGCGTCTATATTGATTCAACACTTTATGCTATTCTCTGATGAAAAAATATCACTTCAAGCTGAAGCTAAACCACTAACAGAAGAATTTGATGAAACAACACTTCACGTACGTCAAGTGTTAAAATCAAAATTAACAGATCTAGATTTATCAGTTAGAGCTCTAAATTGTTTAAAATCTGCAGAAGTAGAAACTTTAGGAGATTTAGTATCATTCAATAAAGCAGATTTATTAAAATTCCGTAATTTTGGAAGGAAATCACTTACAGAATTAGAAAACCTTGTAAAATCCAAAGGACTTGAATTTGGAATGAATATTGCGAAATATAAATTAGAAAAAGAATAAGAGAAATGAGACACGGTTGCAAAGTAAATAAATTATCAAGAACGCATGCACACAGAGTTGCTATGCTATCAAATATGGCTTCATCATTAATTTTACATAAAAGAATTGAAACCACATTAGCTAAAGCAAGAGCTTTAAGAGGATATGTTGAGCCTCTAATCACAAAATCTAAAACAGACTCAACTCACCAAAGACGTATAGTATTTAGTTATCTACAAAACAAAGAAGCTGTAACTGAACTTTTCAGAGAAGTATCTGGAAAAGTTGCAACAAGAAATGGAGGATATACAAGAATACTAAAAGTAGGACGTCGTTTAGGAGATGGAGCTGAAATGGTTATGATGGAATTAGTAGATTATAATGAAAATCTATTAAAAGAAGCAAAAACAGAAAAAGCAAAAACAACTCGTAGAGGTAGAGTTAAAAAGTCTGAAACTGTTGAAACTGCAAATCAACAAGCAAAAGTTGAAGAACCTGCAGTAGCACAAGTTCAAGAAGAAGTAAAGGTTGAAGAAACACCAGCTTCTGAAGAAAAGGCAGAATAATAATTACTTTTTAAGTATATATTAATAAAGACGTTGTTCAAGTTAATAGAGCAACGTCTTTTGTTATTTATGATAGCTTAATTATACAATCTCTTATTTAACTTTTTTATCTATTAAAGATTGAGGTAATATTTCTCACAAAGATTTCTTTGTAAAAATAGATAACATTGATAAATGAATTATTCACTAACTAAAAAATTCATTAATCTAATTGAAAGTTTAAAGTATAAAATTACACAACAAAATAAAACCTTACTTCAGTAAAATAAAGTAAAGAAAGAAAAAATTAAAATAAAGAGTTAGTAAATTATTATAAAGAGATATTATTACACTCAATTCTAAAATAAAAAACATCAATCATAAATAAAAATATATCAGTCAAATTTTTATTTTTGACTGATATATTTTTATTTTTGACTGATATATTTTAGAATAAACTATTGATAAATTCAGCTAAACTTGATCTTTTTTATTTTTCAATAATTGCTTTTTTATATTGATTGTTTATGTAAGACAAACGAAATTGAAAAAACACATTTCATTTTTAAATAAAAGTTAAATGTAGAAATTTTTAATGCTAAAATTTGGTATTAACTTTTTAATTCCTTTATCTTTGCAAGCTTTTTAAGTAAAATAATCGAAAGGTTATTTGCCGATCATGATAGTTAACTAATTTATAAACACATATTTAAGATGAAAAAATTATTTTTTTTCTTAATGGCAATTATTTTTGCCATTACAGGTAAAGCTCAAACTCCATTAAACGAAGGATTTGAAGCAACAACATTTCCCCCCGAGGATTGGACTGCAATTACAACTTCTGGAACGAACCAATGGTCCAGAAATACTTCTAGTCCAATAATTGGTACAGCAAGTGCTAAATGTGCATATCGTTCAGGTGGACATATTAGCTATCTAATAACTCCAAAATTGGTTGTATCGGCAAATGATACTTTGAAGTTTTTTGCCGCAAAAAGCTCTTCTGGTACAACAAATTTTAGAGTATGCGTTTCCACAACATATCAACAAGATGGATTATCCTCTTTTGATACTATTAATCCATTAATGCAAATGCTTGGTGACAATATGCCAACTACTCTTACGCAATATAATGTTGACTTAAGTCAATTTGCTGGTCAAGAAGTATATATTGCATTCCAAATGACAGACTATTATGGATGCCATATCTTTTTGGATAATGTTACTGGACCTAATTTATTTGTTCCAACATGTCCTAAACCGAGAACACTTATAACATCTAATCCTACAACTATAGGAGTTGATTTAGGATGGACTGATCCAACTGGAACAATTTATAATATTCAATATATGTTGAATAGTGAGACAGATTGGGCTAATGCTACTACTATTTCAGGAGTAACAAATCCATATACCTTTAATACATTAACCCATTCTACTTATTATAAAGCAAGAGTACAAAGAGAATGTACGTCTGAACAAAGTGAGTGGTCAACTCCTATTACTTTCACTACAGCATGTGATGTTATATCTGCTATTCCTTGGACTGAAGGGTTTGAAAATGGTTTGCAATCTGCAGCTCTAGCACCAGGCAATAAACCTTCACCATTATGTTGGTATATTATTGATTCATTAAATGCTAGTTCATATTATTGGCAATCAAATTCAACTTCTCATAGTGGTAGTAAATCTATTTATATGTATGGTGCTTCTTATGCATCTTCTAATACAACTTCTACATATAAAAATAATGAATGGTTAATATCTCCAGTCATCGCTTTAACAGGAAATGAAAGATTAAATTTTTGGTCTAAGAAATCATCTTCTTCATATAATCCAGACTTGTTGATTTATGCTATGGATGTTTCTCAAGGAGATTTAGATAATACTGCATCAAATGCAAATTTTGTATATATTGGAGAAATAGATACAAATATACTATCTACTACTTATTCTGAATATGAATTTAATCTATCTTCATTAGTTGGGAATTATCGTTTGGCTTTTGTAAGAAAGAAAACTGCAAGTGGAAGTGTTTATCTTGACGATGTTAAAGTAAGTGCTATTCCAACATGTTTTCCTCCTACAGGAATAACAATGAGTAATATTACTTCAGACCAAGCAGAATTAAACTTTACTCCTGCAGGTTCAGGAGATGCTTCTTGGCAGGTGATGTTAAAAAATATGACAACAAATGTTACTGAAACAGATCAAATAAACTCTCTTCCTCACACTTTCTATAATCTAACACCAAATACAATTTATAATGTTACATTAATGACTGATTGTGGTGATGGAACTTTTTCAGATCCAACAATTCCAGTTACATTTAGAACAAATTGTGTCCCAGCTACTGTACCTTATTTTGAGAACTTCTCAACTTCAGTTGTAGTAGAACCAACTTGTTGGACTAGAAAGGAAGGGCTATTGTCAGATAATTCAATACTTACTGCATCAACAAGTGGATGGTCTCATTCAAATACTATAGATACAGCAATGAGATATAATATTGATGCTGCAACAGATAAATATTGGTTGATTACTCCTTCTATTGACTTGGGAGATGGAAGTTTGCAATACCAAGTAGAATTTGATGTTGTATTAACAGCATTTACAGATGCTCCAGCTAATCCACCAACTTATGATAGTGATGATAAATTTGCTGTTGTCGTGTCAACTGATAATGGAATAACATGGTTAAAAACAAATGCTACAATTTGGGCTGAAGGAGATGCTGATTCAATACGAAATTTCTCGAATTTTGGTTTATCTCCTACACATGTTGTTGTGAAATTAATAGATTCTTTACAAATACCTTATTCAGGAATCATTAAAATAGGATTCTATGGAGAAAGCACAGTGTCTGTTTCAGATAATTATTTATATATTGATAATGTTGCAATAAATGAAATTCCAAACTGCCCAGCTGTATTTAATACAACTGCTTCAGTAGATAATTTCTCTACAATTAGAGTTAATTTTGCAACTGATAATGCTGAATCTGGAACAGGTTGGGATATAGCTTATGCTGAAACAGATCCTACATCTTTTGATCCAACTACTGCAACTATTGTTTCAGTTAATGATGCTTCAGAATTACCTTATATTATTACTGGATTAAATGCAGGTAGTACTTATAGCGTATCTGTTCGTCAAAACTGTGGAGGAGAATGGTCTCCAGCAGTTAGCTCAACAATCCCAAATATATCATCAGTAGTAAGTCTTCCTTATCTTCAAAATTTTGAAGATTTAAATAATATATCAGAATGGACACTATCTAATCCAGATACTAATAAATGGTATATATCAAATGCAGTTAGTTATCCTGAAAATACTGTAAACTCTTTATATATTAGTAATACTCTTGGATCTACAAATGATTATGCAAAAACTGTTATTTCTTACGCTTATGCTTCAACAATAGTTGATTTTGGTTCAGGAGCTGCAGAATATAATCTATCCTTTGATTGGAGAGCAAGAGGAGAATCTTCTTCTTATGATTATATGAAGGTATTCTTATTACCTATTGACCAAGCTATACCAACTACTGGATGGCCAGTTGGTCAATCAATTGGTGGAGTATTTAACCAGCAAAGTACTTGGCAACATGCTAATATTATTCTTCCAGCAAGTGAGTATGAAAATACAGTTAAAAAATTAGTCTTCATTTGGTGGAATGATGGCAGTACTGGAACCGACCCTTCTGCAGCAGTTGATAATATTCAAATTCTTCCAAAGACTTGTGCTACTCCTTCAAATCTTGTAGCATCAACAACAGACCAAACATCGGTAACATTATCTTGGACAGAAAACGGAACATCAACTTCATGGTTAGTTCAATATTCTATTAATGGAATTGATTGGATGTCTGAACTTGCTTCAACAAATGCCGATTTTGTTTTAAGTAATTTAAACCCTTCATCAACTTATCAGGTGAGAGTTTATTCTCTTTGTTCTTCAATAGATACAAGCTCTTTTGTTTCAAATGTTTTCCGTACAGAATGTGGAGTAATATCTCAATTCCCATGGGAGGAAGGATTTGAAAATACTTGGGTTGATGCAATTTCTCCAGGAAATAGAATTGCACCATATTGTTGGATAAATATTAATAAAGGAGCAGGTTCTACAAATTATTGGAGTCTTACTAATTCTTATTATCATACAGGTATAGGTTCTGCACAAATGTATACAGATAATTCAAACCAAAATAATGACTGGTTGATTACCCCACAAATGACATTAACAGGAAATGAAAGAGTAAACTTCTGGGCAATGAATTACTCTGCAATTTCAACTGAAGTTGACGAAATATCTGTTTGGATCTCAGACGCTAATCTTTCTATTGATACAACAAATATGGGAGCTCTAGGTATATTACCTGGCTTTACTCAAATATTTCAAACAGGAATTCCTGTAGGACCATGGTTACAATACGAAGTAGATCTTAGCCAATATTCAGGTAATCGTTATATAGCATTTGTCAGAAGAAATACTCCAGATAATGGTTATTATCTTAGATTAGATGATGTAAAGGTATCTGCATTACCAAATTGTAGAAGAGTAAGTAATGTTGCATTATCAAATGTTTCTCATGAAGAAGCTACTATTACTTGGACTCCTGGTCAAACAACAGATGCTTCATGGAATATCTACTTAACTTCAGGAGATACAACAATTACTATTCCTGCAACTCAAATTCCAACAACTATAACTAATTTACTTCCTAATACAAATTATTCTGTAGTTATAAGAACTAATTGTGTAACAGAAGAGTCAGATCCAACAATCCCTATAACATTTAGAACATCATGTACTCCTATCGCAGTTCCATTTTTAGAAGAATTTACTACATCTCCTTTAACAAACAATTGTTGGGAACAACATAATGGATTATTGACAGATACTGTAGTATTTACAAGTAATACATCTTCATGGGCATATAATACTACAAATCCAGAAGCTTCACCAATAACTTCAATGAGATTGAATATTTTTGGAACTTCAATGAAATCTTGGTTAATTACTCCAACAATTGATTTAGGAAATACTACTAATCTTTATCAATTAGAATTTGACGTTACAAATACTGATGATGTCCAAATGTTACTTCCAGGTGTTTTAACAGGAGTAGATGATAAATTTGCTGTTGTAATTTCTACTGACAATGGTTTAACTTGGACAACTGCAAATGCTCATATTTGGTCAAATGAAACAGGAGCAACAAGAGTATATAACGATTTGATGAGCACTACTCCAATACATATTATAATTCCACTACAAGACGAAAATCTAATTCCTTACCAAGGATTGATTAAAGTTGGATTCTATGGAGAAAGTACTGTAAATAATGCAGATAATTATTTGAATATTGATAATGTTGCAATTAATGAATGGGCAGACTGTCAAAGACCAACAGGTCTTGCAGTAAATGGCGTTACATATGATGAAGCAACAATAAGCTTTACAGAACAAGGAACTGCAACTTCTTGGGAATATTCTCTTGGTGAAGTTGTAGATGGTGTTGATAATGATCCTAATGCAGGAGCAATAACTTCTATATTTGATAATCCACACACAATTCAAGGACTTACACCAAGTACAGATTATTTTGTAGCTGTACGTTCTGATTGTATGTCTCCATGGTCAGATATAGTTACATTTAGAACCTCTCCACTTAATGTGACTTCATTCCCTTATTTAGCAACATTTGATGAATCTGATCCTGAAAGCTCAAATTGGACATCACTTAGTAATTCACTTAATAAATGGGTTGTAGGAGATGCTACAAGTTCTTCTTTAGGAAGCAGTACAGATTTGAGTTCTGCATATATTTCATTTAATAATGGAGATAGCAATTCTGCAACAACAGCAACTACAAGAGCATATTTCTATCGTGATTTTGATTTTGGTTCTACACCTACAACTTATGATTTATCTTTTGATTGGAAGTGTTTAGGAACTTATAATTCTTCAACAAATACAGTTAATTCAGGAATAATGGTTATTCCATGCGAAATAACAGATTCAATTAATTTAGGAGGACTTCCATTAAATCAAAATCAAAGAGTAATTATGGTTCATAGCCAAACAGATTGGCAAAATGCAACAACTCAACTTGATAATATGTCTGGTGTTAAGCGTTTAATATTCTATACTTGGGGAGGTTATACTTCAACAAATCGTTACAATCCTGCTGCAATTGATAATATTAGCCTAACTCAAGCAACTTGTGCTAGACCAACTGATGTTACAATTTCAGATATCAATCCAACTTCTGCATTGATTTCATGGAATGGATCAGCTAGTAACTATATTGTTACATATAGATCTGCTGAAGATGCTACAGATACTTATGTAAATGTAACAGGTAATTCAACTACATTATCAAACCTTTCTTCAGGAACAAAATATTATGTTTGGGTTAAATCTGTTTGTGGTTCAGAAAATTCTATCAATTCACCATCACAAACATTTATGACTCCATGTGTTCCAATTACTGCACTTCCATGGACTAATGGCTTTGAAAGTATTTCTGCTGCAGGTGAATTTCCAAGTTGCTTTGCTACTCAAGGAGTATCAGGTAAATTGAGTTCTGCTATTTCAACACAAAGTTATAACCGTTCTGCAAGAACTGATAGTAATTATGCTTATTTTGCATGGTCAGCTTGGAATAGATTATATACTCCTGAATTCGATTTGGTTGCTGGAGGAAATTACACATTCTCATTCTGGTATAAAGCTGATGGAGATTCAGGTTGGGAAGAACTTTCTGCAGGATTATACTCAACACAAGGAGATACTACTTCATTTGTTTCAGCAATAGGAACACCAATAACTTCTGGAGTAACAAACACAGCTTATCAACAATATACAGGTACATTTACTGTATCCACATCTGGAATTTATTCAATAGGAATTTTTGTTAAAGCTAATAGCAATCCATGGTATCTATCAATTGATGACCTTTCATTAGAAAGTGATAACACTTGTACAGCTCCAACATCATTAGCATCAAATAATGTTTCTCCAACTTCAGCTAATATAACATGGACTCCAACAGGCACTGAGACTGCTTGGCAAGTAAGAATTGGAGAAACTGCAACTCCTATCGATGTTAATTCTGCTTCTTATGCAATGAATAACTTAACTGCAAATACAAGTTATACAGTATATGTTAGAGCAAATTGTGGAACTTCATACTCTAACTGGATTTCATACACATTCACAACTCTTGCAAATATTCCTACAACTGTAGTTACAAGTCCAGCTACATTAGTTGCTCAAACAACTGCAACTCTTAATGGAACAATAACTGCAGGAACTGAAGCAATAACTGCTCAAGGTTTTGAATGGAAAGAAGCAAGTGCAACAACTTGGAATACAGTTAATGCTTCTGGAACCACAATTTTATACAACCTAACTGGCTTAACTGCTGCTACTGCTTATGAATTTAAAGCATTTGCAACCATAGCTTCAGGACCTGTTTATGGAACAACTGAAACTTTCAATACCTTAGCTCAAGGAGTTACACCTCCAACAGTAGCTACAACTGCTGCTAATCAAATTGCTCAAACAACTGCAACTCTTAATGGAACAATAACTGCAGGAACTGAAGCAATAACTGCTCAAGGTTTTGAATGGAAAGAAACAAGTGCAACAACTTGGAATACCGTTAATGCTGCTGGAACTACAATTTCATACAACTTAACTGGCTTAACTGCAAGTACAGCTTATGAATTTAGAGCATTTGCAACCACAGCATCAGGACCTGCTTATGGAACAACTGAAAACTTTACAACTCTTGCAAATGTTGCTCCAGTTGTAACAACAGACTCTATTGCTAATTTAGAAGGAAGAACTGTTACATTATATGGTACAATCACATTAGGAAGTGAAACTTTAACTGCTCAAGGTTTTGAATGGAAAGCAACAAGTGAAGCTTCTTGGACAAATGTTAATGGAACATTAACTGGAGATGTACTTTCTTATGATCTTACAGAATTAACGCCTAACACTGCATACGAATTTAGAGCATACGCAACAACTGCAAGCGGAACAATTAATGGAACAACTGTTAACTTTAGTACTTTAGGATTAAATGAAGTAAATGGAAATGAAATGTCAATTATGATGTATCCTAACCCAACTTCTAACCAAGCTAATTTAATAGTAAATGGAGTTAATGGCGATGCAAAAATCATTGTAAGTGATATGCAAGGAAGAATTCTTAGCACAACAAATGTAAAATCATCAAATGGTGTTATTGAACATATAATTGATGTTAAAGATTTGGCAAAAGGTGTTTACTATGTTAGAATTCAAAATAATCAACTAAGTAAAACTCAAAAGTTAATTGTAAAATAATTGCTTACGGTAATATTTAGTTTGAGACACAACTAATAATTGATAAGTGGTTACTTCGAAAGAGGTAACCACTTTTTTTGCTCTGTGTTTTTGTATATATATCTTATTATTATCTCTTTATATGGGGTTTTAATCTTGCCAAAGCTTGTTTAATTTTAGTATAATGGCATTATATTATAAGTTTAATGGCATTATATGGAGTTTATAATGGCATTAAATGATATTTATTCTTTGATTAATTAGTTTTATTCATTGTTTCTCAACCTTTAAAAGAGGTTTTTATTCTCTTTTTTATTACTAATTCAAATTTATGTTCAGTATTTTTATTTCTCAATCTTATTTGCTGATAAAGTTTCTATTTATATAACTCTTTTTCTAAGTTTTGCTGCCGATTTTTCTTATAAAGTTTTCTTTTATTAAATGGATTGATATAAAGAGGCTTTGTTAAAGTATATTTTAATTATTTCTTGGTGAAATTGTACTTAATCCTTATATTTGCAAACTGATTTAAAAGGTAAAAATAATTTAATAAAGACAAAAGAATATGGGACAAATTATTGGAATTCATGCAAGACAAATTCTTGACTCAAGAGGAAATCCAACAGTAGAGGTAGAGGTTTATACAGATCAGGGTGCAGTTGGTAGAGCTGCAGTTCCTTCTGGAGCTTCAACAGGAGTTCACGAAGCTTGTGAATTAAGAGATAATGATAAAAATTATTTCATGGGCAAAGGAGTCCTTCAAGCAGTAGAAAATGTAAAAAATATATTAAATGATGAACTAAAAGGTTTTCAAGTAACTGATCAAAATGCAATAGATGCAAAGATGATTGAACTTGATGGAACCCCAAACAAAAGCAAATTAGGAGCAAATGCAATACTTGGAGTTTCTTTAGCTTGTGCAAAAGCAGCAGCAATGGAAACAGGTCAAGAGCTTTATAGATATATTGGTGGTGTTAATGCCAATACACTTCCAATTCCAATGATGAATATTCTAAATGGTGGTTCACATGCAGACAATTCAATAGACTTTCAAGAGTTTATGGTAATGCCAGTTGGAGCAGAATCTTTTTCACATGCACTTCAAATGGGAGCAGAAGTTTTCCACAACTTGAAAGCTGTTTTAAAATCAAAAGGATATTCTACTAATGTAGGTGATGAAGGTGGTTTTGCACCAAATCTAAAATCTAATGAAGAAGCAATAGAAGTTATTCTAACAGCAATTGAAAAAGCTGGATACAAACCAGGAAAAGATATTTACATAGCATTAGATCCAGCTTCAAGTGAGTATTATATTCCAGAAGAAAAAGTATATCATTTGCATAAATCAACAGGAGAAAAACTTACTTCTTCTCAAATGGTAGAATATTGGGCTAATTGGGCTAAGAAATATCCAATCATATCAATTGAAGACGGAATGGCAGAAGATGATTGGGAAGGATGGAAGCTTCTTACAGATACATTAGGCGATAAGATTCAACTTGTAGGAGATGATTTATTTGTTACAAATCCAGAACGTTTGCAAATGGGAATTGAAAAGAAAGTTGCTAACTCTATTTTAGTTAAGGTTAATCAAATTGGAACATTAACTGAAACTATTAATGCAGTAAGTTTAGCAAATAGAAATTCTTACACCGCTGTAATGAGCCATCGTTCAGGAGAAACTGAAGACACAACAATTGCAGACCTTGCAGTTGCACTTAATACAGGACAAATCAAAACAGGTTCTGCATCAAGAACAGACAGAATTGCTAAATACAACCAACTTCTTAGAATTGAAGAAGCACTTGGAGAGCAAGCAAAATATTTAGGAAAAACTTTTAAGTTTGCAAAGTAAACTGAAGAAAGTTTTAAACCTTACAAAATCAAGAATCCTTATTTCACTTTATTGAAATAAGGATTCTCTTTTTATAAAACATTCATTTTCTTGTATTTTATTTGTGCATATTAATAAATAATTATACCTTTGCACCCAATTTTCAAGAATAATGTTGCTTACTCAACAATACTATATTTTTGAAAAGAAGTAATTTAATCAATTGTCTAACCCGATTTAGTAAGAAATCACATTAAAAAAATCATTTATTAGAAATGAGAGATTTAAAAGATGTACAACCATTACAAGATTTTGATTGGTCTTCTATTGGTAAAAAGAAAAGTGTTTACACAGAAAAAGAACGTGAAACTTTAACCCAAAGCTACGAAGACACATTCAGTCAATTAGCAGAACAACAAGTTGTTGAAGGAACAATTGTTGCGAAGAATAATCGTGAGGTTGTAATTAATATTGGCTTCAAATCAGATGGTATTATTCCTTTATCAGAAATTAGATATAATCCTAATTTAAAGGTTGGAGATAAGATTGAAGTTTTTGTTGAAAGCCAAGAAGATGCTGACGGACAGCTAATTCTTTCACATAAAAAAGCACTTATCCTAAAATCATGGGATAGAGTTAATGAGGCATTTGAAAAACAAGAAATTATTAATGGCTACGTTAAGAGCAGAACTAAAGGTGGATTGATTGTTGATGTATTTGGAATTGAAGCATTCTTACCAGGCAGTCAAATTGATGTTAAACCTATTAGAGACTATGATGTTTATGTAGATAAAATTATGGAATTTAAAATCGTGAAAATTAATCATGATTTCAAAAACGTAGTTGTATCTCATAAAGCTCTAATTGAAGACGAAATTGAAGCTCAAAAAGCTGAAATTATATCTCATCTTGAAAAAGGTCAAGTTCTTGAAGGTATTGTTAAAAACATTACTTCTTACGGAGTATTCATTGACCTTGGTGGAGTAGATGGATTAATTCACATTACAGACCTTTCATGGGGAAGAATCAATCACCCAGAAGAAGTTGTTGAATTAGATCAAAAAATTAATGTTGTTATCTTAGACTTTGATGAATCTAAGAAACGTATTGCTTTAGGACTAAAACAACTTACACCACATCCTTGGGATGCTTTAAGTGCTGACTTAAAAGTTGGAGATAAAGTTAAGAGCAAGGTTGTTGTATTAGCTGATTACGGTGCATTTGTTGAAGTTGTTCCAGGAGTTGAAGGATTAATTCACGTAACTGAAATGTCATGGAGCCAACATTTAAGAACTGCTCACGATTTCCTAAAAATTGGAGATGAAGTTGAAGCAATTGTTTTAACTCTTGATCGTGAAGAAAGAAAAATGTCATTAGGAATTAAACAACTTATTCCAGATCCATGGGGAGAAATTGCATCTAAATATCCAATTGGAAGCAAGCATGAAGCAACAGTAAGAAACTTTACTAACTTTGGTATTTTTGTTGAACTTGAAGAAGGAGTTGATGGATTAATTCACATTTCTGACCTTTCATGGAGCAAGAAAATTAAACATCCAGCAGAATTCACTAAAGTTGGAGAAAAAATTCAAGTAGTTGTTCTTGAAGTTGATTCTGAAAGCCGTCGTTTGAGCTTAGGTCACAAACAACTTGAAGAAAACCCATGGGATGTATTTGAAACAATATTCACTTTAAATTCAATTCATAAAGGAACAATCCTTAATATGAGTGAAAAGGGTGGTGCTACAATTGCTCTTCCTTATGGAGTTGAAGCTTTCTGTCCAAAATCTCAATTAGCAAAAGAAGATAAAACAGCAACTAATGTTGACGATCAATTAGATTTCAAGATTATTGAATTCTCAAGAGAAAACAAAAAAATAGTTGTTAGCCATTCAAAAACATGGCAAGCTGAAGAAGAAAAAGAAGATAAAAAATCTACTTCAGAAGAAAAAGCAATTAAAAAATTGAATGATAATTTAGAAAGAACAACTTTAGGAGACATTGACGCTTTAGCTAATTTAAAAGAAGAAATGACTAAAAATGAACAATAATAATCTTTATTAGAAGTTCTTTAAATCAAATATAACGTCTAAACTTTTTTAAGTTTAGACGTTTTTTGTTGTAAATAAATACTAATTAATGTAACTTTGCACCTCTACAAATCAATAAAAAAATCAAAATTATGAAACGTCTTTTTTTTATATTAATGATGACAATTATACCTTTTGTTTCTTTTTCAGAAGGTCTAAATGCAATTTATTCATTTTCCACCTACAATATTCCATCTCAAAAGCCATACGTTGAAATAAACACTTCAATACAAGCAAAGAGTTTAATGTATGTTAATAATGAAGCAACAATTGAGTTTACATTAGTTCTAATTAAAGATTCACAAATTGTTTATGTGGAGAAAAGAGATTTAAAAGCATCAAAAGCAAATAGAGAAGCTTCAATAATTGATATTCAAAGAGTGAGTTTGGATAATGGAAAATATTCAGCAAAGTTTGAATTGAAAGATAAAAACACTTCAATGACTCCTTTAATAATTGTAGATAACTTTGAGATTAACTATCCCCAAAATCAAATTGCAGTTTCTTCAGTTCAGTTAATTGACTCCTATAAGAAAACCACTTCACAAAATGTTCGTTCCAAAAATGGCTACGACCTAATTCCTTATTTATTTGATGCAATTCCTGAAAATCAGAATACCTTAACTTATTATGCAGAAATCTACAATGCAGAAAAAGAATTTGGAAAGGATAGTTCCTATGCAATATCGGTAGTATTGGAAAGCATAAAAACTGGAAAGAAATATGAATCCATTCAAAAGATTAAAAGAGAAAAAGCAAAAGAAATATCTGTTGAAATAGGCAATTTAGACATTTCTTCTTTGCCTCAGGGAGGATATTATTTGGTAGTAGAGGCAAGAAATAAGAATAATATTCTTTATTCTTACAGCAAAACAGCTTTTTATAGATATTCAAACATTGATAATAACTCTCAATCAATTATACCTGCTGATGCTTTTGTAAACATAATATCAAAAGACGAAATTGACGATAATATTAATTGCTTAATTCCAATTGCAAGTGAAGCTCAAAAAACATTTATCTATAAACATATGAAAACTGCAAGTGTTGATGAAAAGAAGCACTTCCTATATGTATTTTGGAGAGGAATTAATCCAGAAAACCCTAATATTGAATGGCAATCATATATGAAAGATGTAAAGATTGTAAATGAAAAATACACTACAAAGATTAAAAAAGGATATGAAACCGAAATGGGAAGAGTATATTTACAATATGGTAAGCCAGACATTGTGATTGATGAGAAATTTAAAGCAACCTCAGGAATGAGACAAAGCTCAGTTGTATCAAAAGCACTCAATCCATTAACAGGAGAATTCGGTCAAGATGCAATTTCCTATATGCCATATCAAATTTGGAAATATCACAATACTCCTTATGGAGAAACCAACAAAGGTTTCGTTTTCTATGCACCTCAAAACACTTTAACTGAATACTTCCTTTTACACTCCGACGCTAAAGGAGAACCTTCAGATATGTATTGGGAAACAAAACTTACAAGAGGTAATATGCCAGAAGGAATGCAAGGAGAAGCAGGTTTGCAATTTATTAGAGGATACTAAAAGATGACAAAAGTTGCTGTTGTTATCCTTAACTGGAATGGCAAAAAACTCTTAGAACAATATTTACCTTCTGTAATTCAACATTCTCAACAAGCTCAAATCATTGTTGCAGATAATGCATCAAGTGATGACTCAGTTGCTTTCCTTAAAGAGAATTACCCCCAAGTTAGAATAATACAAAATCAAGAAAATTTAGGTTTTGCACAAGGCTACAATCAAGCACTTGAAGAAGTTGATGCAGAATATTATGCTCTCTTAAATAACGATGTTGAGGTAACTGATAATTGGATTGATGGCATAGTTGACCTGATGGATAAAGACCTGAAAATTGCCTGCTGTCAACCAAAGCTACTTTCTTATGATAAAAGAGATGAGTTTGAATATGCAGGAGCTGCAGGAGGATTTATTGACTACTTAGGTTATCCATTTTGTAGAGGAAGAGTTTTCAATCATTTGGAACAAGACAATGGACAATATGACGATATAAAAGAAATCTTTTGGGCAACGGGAGCTGTGATGTTTGTAAGAGCAAGCCTTTTTCAAAGTTTTGGAGGATTAGATAAGGATTTCTTTGCTCATCAAGAAGAAATAGATTTTTGTTGGCGATTGAAGAATGCTGGATATAAGATTTATTACTACCCACATTCAGTTTGCTATCACTTGGGAGGAGGCTCGCTCAATAAAACTTCTCCTTTCAAGACCTTCCTTAACTTCCGCAATAACTTATATCTATTATATAAGAACCTTCCAAAAGAAAAACAATTTAAGATATTAACCATTAGATTTGTTTTAGATATAGTTGCCGCTTTTTCATTTCTATTGCAAGGAAAGGCCGGAGAGTTTAAGGCAGTCTTTAAAGCCTACAATGCCTTTTTAAAAAATCGCCATTTGATTAAAGCCAAAAGGACAACAATTATTAATCACAACATAAAAGAAGTTTACCCCAAAAGCATAGTTAAAGCCTATTATTTACAAGGTGTAAAGAAATTTACAGACCTTAATTGGTAGGTATTAAATCAAAAAAGAATTTACAGCCAATTCATAGCTTTTTAGTCCAAACCCAAATATGCTTCCTTTGCAATAAGGAGCAATAAGACTTTCGTGACGGAATGTCTCTCTTGAAAGAATATTAGATATATGAACTTCAACTACTGGAGTTTTTATGCTTTTTATGGCATCGGCAATAGAAACAGAAGTGTGAGTGTAACCACCAGCATTAAGAATAATTCCATCGTAAGAGAAACCAACTTGATGAAGCTTATTAATTATTTCTCCCTCAATGTTTGACTGATAATACTCCAAGCTAACATCAGGAAACTTATCTTTAAGAGAACAAAAATAGTCCTCAAAGCTAACATTTCCGTAAATTTCTTCTTCTCTTTTGCCTAAAAGATTAAGATTGGGTCCATTAATTATTATTATTTTCACTCTTTTTAAGTTTAATCCAATTTAATAATTCTTGTGCGTTGGGAGTTAGAAATATATACTTCTCTTCGTCCAAAAGATAGAATGTAGGAAGTGTTCTTAAGTAGGTTTTTATTACAGGTTTATCGTTTTCAATCCAGCAGTTCTTCCATGTTTTAGGAATAAACTTCTTCTTATCCAACCAATACTCTTTTTCAACATCGGGCAAAATTGCCAAAACCATTACAACTCCTTTTTCAATCAATTCTTCTAAATCTTTGTTTTTAGATAGCTCTTTTTTAATCTTAGTGCAGTCTTCACATTCAGGATTATAAAAATAGAGTAGAGTGAAAGGAGATTTATTTTGATATAGAGTTTCTTCTTCTAAGGAAGTTGTAATATAGTTAAAATCCATAAACTTAACCTTCTCTTGAGAAAAGGCAGAAAAAGAAAAACACAAAAATGACAAAGAAAGAAAAAAGAACCTCTTCATAAAATATTAAATCATTACAGCTTCTTTCTTTGAAGGGATATAAATGTTCTTATATCCATTTTCATTTAATCTATTTGCAAAGTTGATTTGAGTTTCTTCTTCACCATGAACAAGGAATATCTTTTTAATCTTCTTTTTATCTTGACAAGAAAGATAAGTAAGCATTTCTTGATAGTCAGCATGAGCAGAATATGAGTCAATTCTTCTTATTTCGGCTCTAACAAAATATTGATTACCAAAAATTGATACAACATTATCTCCTCTTAATATTTTAGCACCCAGAGTTGTTGGAGCACAATATCCAACTGCAAGAATTGTAGTTTTTTTATCTTCAATATTATTTGCTAAATGATGTTTAACTCTACCTGCTTCCATCATACCTGAAGCAGAAATAATAATCATTGGTCTATGATTGGAGTTAAGAGCTTTTGACTCTTCTGCAGAACGAACATAATGCAATCCTTCAAAACCGAATGGGTCTTTGTCCGTTTTCATGTATTCTTTAACTTCATCATTAAAACACTCAGTATGCAAACGCATAATATTGGTTGCATTCAAGCTTAAAGGACTATCTACATAAACATCAATATCGGGCAACAAACCTTTTCTTTCAAGCCTATCTAAAGCATAAATAACCTCTTGAGCTCTTCCAATTGCAAAAGAAGGAATAATTAATTTACCCTTTTTCTTAAAACAAGTGTGAACAACAGCATCTAAAAGTTCTTGTTCTGAAGTGCTAACATCATCGTGCAATCTATCTCCATAGGTTGATTCCATAATAATATAATCAGCTTGTGGAAAAGCTTGAGGAGCCTTAAGGATTCTTTTTGAATATCTTCCAATATCGCCAGTGAAAGCAATCTTAGTTTTCTTTCTTCCTTCTTTAATTGTAATATTTACAGTTGAACTTCCTAGAATATGACCATTGTCAGTAAAGCAAACAGAAATATCAGGGTCAATAAGAAAATCTCTTTCGTAAGGAATTGAAATAAAATATTGCATTGCTTCTTGAGCATCAAGCATAGTGTAAATTGGTTCCACTTCTGGCAATCCTTGACGAGCTCTTTTCTTATTGAAGGTGTGGGTATCTTGTTCTTGAATATTTCCACTGTCAGCCAACATAATTGAACAAAGGTCTCTTGTTGCAGGAGTGCAGAATATGGAGCCTTTAAATCCAAGCTTTATGATGTAAGGAATAAGTCCTGAGTGGTCAATATGAGGATGAGAAAGCAACAGATAATCAATCTCCGAAGGATTAAATCCTAAATCTCTGTTAAGGGCATCAGTCTCCAAACCCTTACCTTGAAACATTCCGCAATCTAAAAGTATTTTCTTGCCTTTTATTGTAGTAATCAAATGTTTACTTCCAGTTACTTCTTTGGCAGCTCCTAAAAACTCTATCTTCATATCTCTATAGTTTTAAATATAGAGCAAAGGTAATAAAATTTAAATATCTAAGAGCATTTTCTTAGCATATAATTATTCAATAGCCGTATTTTCTATTGAAACATATTTTCTAACAACCTTTCTGAATCTGCTATAATAAAGAATAACAGCAGTTAATAGTCCAGCCAAAAATCCAGCAAATATACTCCAGGAACCCAATTCAAGAACAAACCCACATATATAAGCAAAAGGTAATGCAACAAAAACATAAGAAATTAAAGCATATTTCATTGGCTTAGCCACATCGTTAATCCCTCTCAAAGCTCCAAGAACTGAAACCTGTGAGCCATCAATAATTTGAAAAACACCAGCAACAATAAAAAATCCTCTTGCAATTTCAATAACCTCCTCATCGCTTGAGAAAATCATAGCAATATATCTTCCAAACACAATAAGAATAAAAGCCATGCAAGACATAGTTAGAAAAGCAAGTTGAAAACCTGTTTTAAACTGTTTGTTGAGTTCCTTCATGTTATTAACTCCAAAGGCTTGAGAAATAAGAACTGTTGTTGCACTTGAAATACCAGCAGCAATCAAAAAGGTTGTTCCCACAATAGTTATAACAATTTGATATGCAGCTAAAGCTTGAGTTGAAACCCAGCCCATCATAACAGTAACTCCCAATAAAGAGAAAAACTCCAAAAACATCTGTCCAGCAATTGGAATACCAAGCCTTAACAGTTTAACATGATAGTATTTAGATAAGTTAGAAAAAGAAAAGAAACTCAAATATCTCTTGTAGTTTGCCTTCAAATAAAGATAAATCACAAAAGCAACAGGCATTAAAAGTCGAGAAACGAAAGTGGCAACAGCAGCACCAGTAACCCCCATATGAGGGAAGCCAAACTTACCAAAAATTAAAAGATAGTTCAAAACAACATTAAGCAAGTTAGCCGATATGGTAATAATCATTGAAGGCTTAGTGTTACCAACACCTTCCATAAATTGTTTAAAAGAAAGAAATATAAGTTGAGGTATAAAGGAAAGAGCAATAATAAAATAGTAGGGGTAGCAAATCTCAATCACTTCCTTTGGCTGTCCAAAATACTTAAGAAAAGGCATAAGCAAAAGAAGAATGGCAGTGATGACCAAAGATATAATTGTATTAAGTGAAATGGAGTTTTGAAGTAATATGGAAGAAATTTTATGTTCTCCTCTTGCATAACTCTGTCCCGTTAGAGGAGTTAGTGCCATAGCAATTCCCATTCCAACCACCAAAGCATTATAAGAAACACTACCTGCGAAAGCAACTGCAGCCAATTCTGTTGTTCCCAAATGTCCCACCATAATAGTATCTACCATTTGCACAAATGACTGACCCATTGATGCTAAAATAATAGGGAAGGCTAATTGAAAGTTTGTTTTGTAATAAGATTTACTAAGAAACATTTTGTTTAAATAATTTCTGCAAAGATACTACTTTTCCCCAACTTAAATTTTAATCCCTTTTTCATCCAGTCTTATTTCAGAGTAATTAAGTGGATAGTGACTTGTCCTGAAAAAAGTTGACACAAAAACCCAAATCAACATGGACAAAAATTTAAGAAAAGAACCCATTACCGATGCATTTCGCTACAAAGTAGT
>JAFNAR010000026.1 GCA_017860255.1 Bacteroidota bacterium
TAAACCACATGCTCCTCCGCTTGTGCGGGCCCCCGTCAATTCCTTTGAGTTTCAACCTTGCGATCGTACTCCCCAGGTGGATAACTTATCGCTTTCGCTTGGTCACCGACTGTTTATCGCCGACAACGAGTTATCATAGTTTACAGCGTGGACTACCAGGGTATCTAATCCTGTTCGATACCCACGCTTTCGTGCCTCAGCGTCAATTATATCTTAGTAAGCCGCCTTCGCGAACGGTGTTCTAAATCATATCTATGAATGTCACCTCTACATGATTCATTCCGCCTACTCCATTTATATTCTAGTCTGACAGTATCAACGGCAAGACACAGGTTAAGCCTGTGCTTTTCACCGCTGACTTATCAGTCAGCCTACGCACCCTTTAAACCCAATAAATCCGGATAACGCTCGGATCCTCCGTATTACCGCGGCTGCTGGCACGGAGTTAGCCGATCCTTATTCTCATAATACATTCAGGTATATTCGCAAATATACGGTTAGTCTTATGTAAAAGCAGTTTACAACCCATAAGGCCGTCTTCCTGCACGCGGCATGGCTGGTTCAGGCTTGCGCCCATTGACCAATATTCCTCACTGCTGCCTCCCGTAGGAGTCTGGTCCGTGTCTCAGTACCAGTGTGGGGGACCTTCCTCTCAGAACCCCTAATGATATAAATATTTAATCACTTAAAGATGCCTTCAAGTAATACCATGGGGTGTTAGTCTCCCTTTCGAAAGGTTATTCCCCTGTATAAGGTAGGTTGCATACGCGTTACGCACCCATCCGCCGGTCGCCATCAATAAGTATTGCTACTTATCATGCTGCCCCTCGACTTGCATGTGTTAAGCCTGCCGCTAGCGTTCATCCTGAGCCAGGATCAAACTCTTCATTGTATAATCTTTTTGTTTCCCTAAACTCTACGTAATTCATCATCGCTGACTCCTTACGCTCTTCGCTAACTTCTTTGGTTTCCTTAATGTCAATGAACTCTATTTTTCCCCTTTCTTGGCAAACTATTCTCTTCTATCCCTGCGTTTCGTTACCGTTGTGTTTGTCTCGATTGGGAGTGCAAAAGTACAAACTTTTTTATTACTACCAAATATTTGCATCAAATAAAGAGTGTTTTAGACTGGTTTTGTTATTTTTGGGAATGATTTATTAACGTAGTTTTTATTGCAAGAATTAATTATTTGAATAAACCTTAGTATTTTTATAATATAAGTCCCGTTTGCTTCAACAATAAGTGTTGCATTTTTTACCAAAAAGCCGGTATTAGAAAAATCAAATAAGGAGTTATTCTATTGAAACGAGAATTTATTATGCTAACTCTTCGTTTAAAACTTCTAAAACAAGGAGTTATTACCCAAAAGATGTGCATCTTTTTTCTGCTAATTTTGAATGGAGAAAGTTTATTTTAAGAAATAGGACTCTTATATAAATAGTCCTTATATAAACTTAAGTTTGTTTTTTCTTTGCAAATATACTAAAAATACTTGAATTATATGTGTACTTTTATATTTTTAATGGGACAAAAAAAGAGAATAAGTTGGTGTCTTATTCTCTTTATTGATTTATGTTTATTTCTAATTCTTAAATGTAGAAATCTTCATCCAAAGGACGTTCTGGCTTTTGTGGTTTAGGTCTTTCGGAGTTGTTTCTGTTATTATTTGGACGGTTGTTGTTTGGACGTTCTGGTCTTTCTGGTCTTTCTCTTTGTGGTCTTTCAACATATCCTTCTGGTTTTGGAAGAAGTACTCTGTGTGAAAGTTTAAATTTACCAGTCTTTTTATCAACTTCAATAAGTTTTACCTTAATCTTGTCTCCAACCTTCAAAACATCTTCAACATTATTTACTCTTTCCCAAGCTAATTCAGAAATATGCAATAGACCATCCTTTCCAGGTAGAAACTCAACAAAAGCTCCAAATGTTTGAATATTTTTTACTTCTCCTTCGTATTCCTGTCCAATTTCTGGAACAGTTGTAATACCTTTAATTCTTGCTAAAGCTGCATCAATTCCATCTTTATTTACAGATACGATATCAATTACTCCAAATTCACCTTTTTCTTCAATTACAATTGTAGTTTTGGTTTCTTTTTGCATTTCTTGAATTATCTTTCCACCAGGTCCAATAACTGCTCCAATAAATTCTTTTGGAATAGTAATTTGAAGAACTCTTGGAACTTGTGGTTTGTAGTCTTCTCTTGGTGCGGGAAGTGTTTCATTAATTATGTTTAAGATATGCAATCTTCCTTGTTTTGCTTGTAATAGTGCTTGAGTAAGAATTTCGTATGATAGTCCATCACATTTAATATCCATTTGACAAGCAGTTGCTCCGTCAACGGTTCCAGTTACCTTAAAGTCCATATCTCCCAAATGGTCTTCATCTCCTAAAATATCGGAAAGAACAGCCCATTTTCCATCTTTTGCAATTAATCCCATTGCAATACCAGATACTGGTTTTTTGATTTGAACTCCTGCATCCATAAGTGCCAAACATCCAGCACAAACAGTTGCCATTGATGAAGAACCGTTAGATTCTAAAATATCGGAAACAATTCTTATAGTGTAAGGACATTCTTCTGAAGTTGGAAGGACTTGTTTTAAAGCTCTCATTGCAAGATTACCATGTCCTACTTCTCTTCTTGACAATCCTCTATTTCCTTTAACTTCACCTGTTGCAAATCCAGGGAAATTGTAATGAAGAATGAAATTATTCTTTCCTTCAATCATTGCTCCATCTATAATTTGCTCATCAAGTTTTGTTCCAAGTGTACAAGTTGTTAGGGATTGTGTTTCTCCACGTGTAAATATTGCAGAACCGTGAGGAGTTGGAAGGTAATTAACCTCAGCCCAAATTGGACGAATTTCATCTAAACGTCTTCCATCCAAACGAACTCTTTCGTTTAACACCATATCTCTCATCGCTTCTTTTTCAGTTGCGTGGAAGTATTTACTAATCAAGAATTCTTTTTCTAATGCTTCTTCTTCACTTAGTGTGTCAATGAATGCTTGTTTAATTGCTGCAAAACCTTCAGATCTTACTGATTTATTTGGTATTCCTTGTTTTGCAAAATCATAACATTGTTGGTATGTAGCATTATGTATTTTTTCTTCAAGTTCTTTATCATTAGTTTCATGGCAATATTCTCTTTTTTGAGTTTTATTAGCCATTTGTTCCAAATCTTTTATTGCTTGACAATGTGTTTTGATTGATTGGTGAGCAATTTTTAGGGCTTCTAACATTAACTCTTCAGAAACCTCTTTCATTTCTCCCTCAACCATCATTATATTATCTTCTGTTGCAGCAACAATTAAGTCTAATTCTGCTTTTTCCATATCTTCAATTGAAGGATTGACAACAAATTTTCCATCAATATAAGCTATTCTAACCTCTGAAACTGGTCCATTGAAAGGAATATCAGATACTGCCAAAGCTGCTGATGCTGCAAGGGCTGCAAGAGCATCTGGAGGAGTTGTTTGATCTCCTGATATTAATGTAATTTGAACTTGAACTTCAGCATGAAAGTCTTCTGGGAATAGTGGTCTTAAAGCTCTATCTACTAAACGAGCAATTAATATTTCATATTCTGAAGGACGTGCTTCTCTTTTAAAGAAACCACCGGGAAAACGTCCTACTGCTGCATATTTTTCTTGATAATCAACTGTTAGTGGCATAAAATCCACATTCTCTCCTGCTTCTTTTTTAGCACAAACAGTTGCTAAGAGCATTGTATCACCCATTCTTACCACTACAGAACCATCAGCTTGTTTTGCTAATTTACCTGTTTCAATTTCAATTTGTCTTCCGTCTTCAATTGTAAAGACTTTTTTGATTGCTTGCATCTTTTTCTTTCTATTATTTTACCTCTTTCTAATTGGAGCCAAATTAGATTATTTTACTTCTATTCTTTTTTAAGTTTGCTCCTTAAACTACTTTATACACAAAAAGGCAATTAGAAGCTAATTGCCTTTTTAATTTTTATATAAGTACTTGAAATATTATTTTCTAATACCTAATTGCTTGATTAATTCACGATATTTAACAACGTCTTTATCTTTTAGATAATCTAACAAACGTCTTCTTTTACCAACTAATCTAACCAATGAACGTTCAGTAAACTTATCGTTTTTCATACCACGAACGTGTTGAGTTAAATGTTGAATTCTAAAAGTGAATAATGCTATTTGCCCTTCAATTGAACCAGTATCTTTTTCTGATTTACCATATTGAGCAAAAAATTCTTTTTTCTTTTCGGCTTCTAAATACATATCTTAATACCTACTTGTTTATATTTTTCTTATTATTTCCACTAATTGAGTTTGCAAAGATAGAAATTAATTTTTTATTAGCAACACTTTTTTTATTTTTTTTATTTTCTACCTTTTCCAAACCTTATCTCTTTTCTTTCTTTTTGCAATAAAAACACATAACCCTATTGCTAAAACGATTCCAAAAATATCTGCAACAACATCCAAAAACTCTAAAGACCTATGAATATATTCGCCAAGAAGAAATTGCATTAATTCTGTAAAAACTGCAAAAAAGATTGATATTAAAATTGTGATTTTAGAGGATTGAGCAATTGTTTTTGAAGGAGAGAATAATCCAAATAATAAAAAAGCAAAACCGCCAAACATTATGGCATGAACAAATTTATCGAAATGAGGGATAAAAGAGAAAAAACCAATATCTTTAGGTAATGATTCTGAAGGAGCTAAAATTGCAAAAAACATTAAAGCCACCCACAAAATAAAAAAAATTAAATTTAATTTTTTACTCATTTAATTGGTTTAAAAAGAAAGAATAAAAAAAGATGCAAGGAAATTTACATCCAAGCATCTTTTTTATATATTTAATAATAATATTATAGTCCGATAAATGAAGTATAAGCTACTGAATCCATTAAATCATTTACATCTGCAGGATTAGTCAGTTTAATCTTAATTATCCATCCAGCGTTGTATGGATCTGTGTTAATTGCAGCAGCATTAGATTCCAATTCAGCATTGAATTCTAAAACTTCTCCAGCAATAGGAAGAACTAAATCAGAAACAGTTTTAACAGCTTCAATTGAACCAAAAATTTCATCTTTATCTAATGTTTCACCTTCAGTATCTACATCAACAAAAACTATATCTCCTAATTCGTGTTGAGCAAAATCTGTTATACCTACATAAGCTTCATCGCCTTCTATTCTTAACCATTCGTGGTCATTTGAATACTTTAAATTTTCTGGAAATTTCATATCTATTTATTTTTTTATGTTAATTTTCTTCTTACTTATTTCAAGCTTCAAAATTACTATAATTTTTAATATTACCTAATAAGAAATCTATCTTTTTATTATTTTACATCTCAAAATCTTATCATCCAAGCCAATAGACATAATATACATTCCTCTTTTTAAAGAAGATACATCTATTTGTTTGTGGTTACCCATCTTTGAAATTTGCTTTCTTCCAAGCATGTCAAATATTTCTATTAAATTAACATCCTTTGTTGAATTTATATTCAAAACATCTTTTGCTGGATTAGGGTAAATTTCAAATTTAATATCTTCTTTTATCTCTTTTAACCCAATCAAATCCACTGCTCTTTTTACAGCTTCGAGTGCAGAAACCTTTCCCCAACCCCAACTATTATTTGGTAATGTAGAAGTTGTATAATAATCAACACGTGCTGTTTCTTCCAAAATTTGTTTTATTTGCATAGGAGTTAAATCTGGATTAGCTTCCAACATTAGAGCAACTATTCCTGTTACCATTGGAGAAGACATTGATGTACCAGATAGTGCTGTAAAGGAATAAGTTCTATCATTTAAATTCACATCTATAATGCTTGGATATGTTTCTGTTGCATAAGAAGAGATGGAAGAAATTACTGCAACTCCAGGAGCTGCAATTTCTGGCTTTAATGCTCCGTCTAATCTTGGCCCAATACTTGAGAATCCGGCTCTAGCTCCTCCTGAAGATGAACCTCTAAGTTGAGAATTATATGCAGCAACCGCAATCATTCCATCACCTACTGCAGGTTCACCAACACCATATTGAATATCTCCTAAAATATGGCTTGCCTTGTATCTTCCAAAATCTATTCCCCAATTACCTACTCCTGTACTCAAACAAGCAACATTCCATGCATGAACCATACCTTGTGGTGAAGTTGTTGAAAGCACAACAAAGTATTTCCCCACCGTATAATTTGATAAACGAACCTCCCATTCTGCTATAGGTCTGTTTGAAATTGGAGTTGAAGAAGAAGTTGTTGTTCTAAAAATCAAACTATCTCCATCATTTATAACACAAGTATCATTAATAAAATCATTTGTTGAAGTATTTATCCAAGGTGTTGAATAAACTAATTCGAAAAAATTATTATAAAACTCAAGTCTTGAAGCAAAACTATTTGTACTATCTCCAGCCATAGTAATTGTCTGTCCCCAGTAGTTTTCACTATTAGATTGTAAATCAAAACCAATACCTGTAGATATTGTATCGTTATTTACGAATGTTTTCTTTACATGAAACTTACTATCTCCATTATTTCCCCCACTTGTAACAAATACTACACTATCCACATCAGCCAATTGTTTGACGGCCTGATCTAATAATGATGTTCCATCCATCATTCCAAAATGATATAAGCCCCAACTTCCATTTATCACCAAACGCTTATTTCTTTTCTTTGCTTCATTTCTCATCCAAGAATAAGCATCTAAAATTGCAGCTTCGTCAATTAGGAAAGTTGCCATAAGTAATTCAGAATCATAAGCAACACCCCTATATTGGGTACCAGCTCCTGCACCTGCAGCAATACCACTTACATGAGTTCCATGTGTTCCTATATTATATATATTTAATGTATCACTTTGTGCTTGTAGTAAAGCTTGTTGTCCATAAAATACAGTTCCGTAAAACATACTATCAGGTGCAGGTCCTTGATTTCGGAACTGATCCCAAGCTGCCAATATTCTATAATTTGTTATTGTAGTATCATAAAACATTGGATGAGTATAATCAAAACCCCAATCGGTTACTCCAACAATTACCCCCTTACCTGAATATCCTTGTGGAAGTTCAAATCCTTGCCAAACTAAATCTGCACTTACATCATTAGTTGCTTTATTTAATAATGGACCATTAATCTTTCTTGAAGTTTCAATATCAATAATATTATCTAAATGTAACACTTCATTTACTCTGCAAATTGGCACATAAACAGTGTAGATATTTCCAAATCTTGAACCTATCCTACAACCTATTTCTGTTATACTTTTATCTTGAAAGTTGCTATTAACCTTAATAATTGTGGATAAATATTCAACTCCATCAATATTTCTTATTTGGTATTTCTCTGAAAAAATTGATTTAGACTTCTTCTGATAGTTATTAATAAAGCCCTTCATCCCAATTCCAATATTTTGAGAAAATAATGTTAGGGTTAATAAAAATGAAAGGCAAAAAAGCAAGTATTTCTTCATAACTAAATATTTTTAAGGGTTAATTTTCAATGCAAATATATAAAAAGAAATTAATAGAAAAAGAAAAGCGTTCTGAAAAATCAGAACGCTTCCAAGTTATTAACAAAAAATTTTAATATTCATCTTCATGGAAAAAGAAATCTTCCTTCGTAGGATAGTCTGTCCAAATTTCTTCAATGCTATCATAAGTTTCTCCTTCATCTTCCATCTCAGTAAGATTTTCGATAACTTCAGGTGGAGCACCACTTCTTAAAGCATAATCCAATAATTCTTCCCTTGTTGCTGGCCAAGGGGCATCTTCTAATTTTGAAGCCAATTCTAATGTCCAATACATTGTTCAATAATATTTAAAAGTACAAAAACAAATTAAGTATATACCTTAAATTTTTTGCAAAAGTAATATTATTTCATTAACAAACAAATTTTCGGTACTCTTTTTACTAAAGAAATTTATTTTGATATATTCTTACTTCAATCAATCCTTCTACAATTTCTAATTATTATATATGAAAATAAGTCTCGATTATTTAAAAATAACTGAGACTTATTTTAAAAAAGTCGGTGATTAATCGGAAAAAGTCGGTGATTATTTTTAATTAAACGCCAATTAAATTAACCTTGAAAATAAATTTCATCTTGTTTGTATTCTTTCATCAAAAATCTTGAAAGGCAAAACAAATAATCAGAAAGACGATTTATATAAATCAATGAATTATCACTAACAAAACTTTCACTATTTAGCTTTGCAAGCAATCTTTCTGCTCTTCTACAAACTGTTCTAGCAATATGAGTGTGAGAAGAAATATAATAACCTGTTGGAAGAATAAAATTCTTAAATTTTGGCAACTTCTGTTCCATTTCATCAATTATTTTCTCAAGCCATTTTAAGTCTAAAGAAGAATCTTTCCAAAAGTGATTTGAAATTTTATCAGCATCTTCCTCATTATCAGGTAAAGAAGCTATAATTGATTCAAGTTTGAACATAGAATTTATAATTCTAAGAAGATCTTGAACAACTTTATTGTTTTCTGCTTCTAATTTGGTCTTTCCTCCCTTTTTCTCTCTTTTTATTATTAAGTCTCTAACAAGTCCAATTTGAGAATTTAGCTCATCAAGAGTACCATAGCATTCTACTCTAAGGTCAAACTTATCAACTCTCTTCCCTCCAATAAGTGAGGTTGTGCCATTATCTCCTGTTTTGGTATATATCATATTACATATACCTTTCTACAGCTTTGATTTCTGGTAATTCTTCCATTACAGCTTGTTCAACTCCTTGTTTAAGAGTCATCATTGCATGAGGACAAGATCCACAATGTCCTTGAAGTTCTACATAAACTACTTTATCATCTGTCAATTCAACAAAACGAAGATCTCCTCCATCATTTTGAAGATAAGGTCTTATCTTGTTAAGTACTTCTTTTACTTTTATTTCTAATTCTTGTTTTTCTTGTGGTGTCATATAATTTTATTTATTTAATTTTTTATTTATTTTAGATGCTAAACTCATGAAATGTTTTGTTTCTAACGCATCACTATCCAAACTTATTGGATTTCCACTATCATTTGTTTGAGAAATATCTTCAGTTATTGGTATTTGTTCCAATAGTTCAAGATTTAATTCATCAATTAAATTTTTGATTCCATTCTTACCAAATATATAATATTTATTATCAGGTAATTCTTTTGGAGTGAAGTAAGCCATATTTTCAACCAAACCCAATATTGGAACATTAATATCTTTATTATTAAACATATTTACAGCTCTTCTTACATCTGCAACAGCCAATTCTTGAGGAGTTGAAACAAAAATAGCTCCAGATATTGGAAGTTCTTTAGAAATTGTAAGTTGAATGTCGCCTGTTCCTGGAGGCATATCGAAAATTAAATAATCCAACTCTCCCCATAGAGTATCTGAAATTAATTGAGTTATTGTATTCGATGCCATTGGGCCTCTCCAAATAAGAGCTTTATCATTATCAACAAAAAAACCTATTGACATAAGTTTTATTCCAAATTTCTCAATAGGTTCAATATATACTTTTCCTTCTATTTCCCTCCCAGCAACTTCTTGATTTTCTATATTAAAAAGTGTAGGTATTGAAGGGCCATAAATATCAACATCTGCTAAACCAACTTTAAATCCTAGTTTAGCAAGAGATATTGCTAAATTGGCTGCAATTGTAGACTTACCAACTCCTCCTTTACCACTACCTACTGCAACTAAGTGTTTTACATTAGATAATGCTTGTTTTATCTTATCTTGGGTTTCTTTTTGTTTCTCAAAAATGTTCATTCCTTTATATTTTAATCAACATCGTCCTCCTCATCATCATCGTCGTCGTCATCTTCATCATCTTCTAATTTATCAGAATAATCTCCATGAATTAGAACAAAAGTATCCTTAGATGGTTTTTCATCCTCTTCTTCTTCCTCTGGGGTTTCTTCTACAAAATCAGGCACTTTAGTCTGACTGAATATTTCCTTATCATATTCTTCTTCAGTGAGTTTTTGATCAACTTTCACATCTATTTTAACCATATAGATAGCGTCTTCTGTATCCAAAGGGACAACATAAATTATTTCTCCTGATGGCTTAGTTATTTTCTGTATATGTGATGCATAACCTTCTGGATAAGCTTCACTAAATTGAAGAATTTGCTCAGAATTGAGCTTGTTAAAGCTAACTATTACTCTTTTTTTGTTTACTCTTGGATTCATAATATTTTGCAAAAAATAATTTGCAATATTAGTAACTTTTTGTGTTACTCAAGTAAAATTAAGAATATTTATATCAAAAAAAAGGATAATTGACTTCTTATTGCATTACAGTTATGCTTCCTGACTTACTTATTGTATTACCTAATTTATTGTATTCAAATTTATAAAAATATGTTCCGATTGGAAGATTTAAGGCAGAAAAATCATTTTTATAACCTTTACGTCTATAAACAATTTTTCCTCTTACATCAAAAATAGTAATACTATTTTCAGGAAATTTATCTACATTTTTAATTACAAAGTAATCATTTATTCCATCTCCATTTGGAGTAATTACATTAGAGGCAACAAATTCAGGAATTTCTTCTTCTGTTGGAAGAATCTTATCCTCTTCAGGTTCTGCAATTTTAATCTTGTTATTTTTAATAAACCCTGAAGTATTAGTGTTATTCTTTATTGGTTCTATTGTATAATTTTCAGTTGACAATACTTTGCGTGGATCATCATTAATATTATATTCTATTACAATATCTTTATTTTGCTCTTGATTTATTTTTTTTCTTGCATTAAGAGAAAGATTTTCATTCAGAGAATTATTATTTATATTATTGTATGTATCTGGATTCTGGATTGAATTTGAATTTGAACTATTTGTGTTAATATTATTTTTTATATTAAGCTCATTATTTACTGGACTATCTTGCAAATTATTATTAACGACTAAATATGTTCCTACTCCAACTATTGATGTAGCAGTTATAATTCCTATGGTTTTAATAGTAGTAGAAAGATTCAAAGCTTTATTTATTAATGCCTTTATTCCTCCTTGTTTAGGAGCAATTTGATTTGCATTATTACTGATATTTTTGGGATTATTTAGTTCTAATTCTATTTTATTCCAAATATCAGGAGCCTCTTTTTCTGTACCTTTTAGTTTACTAAAAATATTATCTATATTATTCATTATTCATTTTTCCTCTTTTCTATTTTCTCTAACTTTTCTTTCAACAATTGTCTGGCTTTGTAAAGATTGCTCTTAACGCTGTTCTGACTCATGTTTAAAATCTCACTAATATCTTTATTACTATATTGATCAATTGCACAAAGGTTAAAAATAACTCTCAAAGATTTGGGTAGTGTTTGAATACAACTTATCAATTCTTCTTCAGAAAAAACATAATCTGATTCATACAAATTAAAATCCTTATTCTCTACAACTTCCTCAAAATCATTTAAAGTATTATACTTTTTATTAATTCTATATGTGTTTATAGCATTATTTATAATTACTTTTTGAAGCCATGATTCAAAATGACTAATTTTAAACTCATTGGTTATTTCGAAGTAATCAATTTTACTAAAAGCTCTTAACCATCCTTGCATTAACATATCCTCTGCCTCTGAACTACTTTTTGAATATCGCAAACATAAAGCAAACATTTGATTTTTGTAGCAATTAAACAGTTCTTTTTGCGCTCTTGAGTCATTACGTTTGCAAAGATTTATTAAGTCTAATAATTCCTTTTCGTCCTTTTTCATAAATCCTTTACTCTTATAATAACAACTCGTTTAGAAAAAAAGTAACCACTAAAGAGAATATTTTTTATTTAATGATGATAATTTTATCTCTAAGTCGTGATGTTTTATCCTCAGAAACAAGCCTTAAGAGATAAAAACCAGAAGATAATTTATTTTCAATTTTTAATTGAGTTGTTCCTCTTTTAACTTTATCAGAATAAATAATTTTTCCACTATTGTCAGAAATAAACAAATCAAAATCTTGATTTAATTCAATAAAATTGATATTTATACTTTCTTTTGCAGGGTTAGGATAAACTTTCATTTTTGGAGAATTTTGATTGGTATTTACTAATCCAATTATATTTATATCTCCTACTCCCATAATGTAATCTCCTTTCCAAAGTGAATTTAATGTCAAATAACCTTCTGTATTGGTAGGTCTTGAGGTTTTCACTGCAATCCAATTTGAATCTTGATTAGGTCTATAAAGAAGAATTAAAGAATCTAATCCAGAATATTTATTTACCAATTCATTATCAAAATTATTTGCACCTGCCAATATCTTATAAAAGAAGTTACCTTCAATCTCACAATTCTCCAACCCTTCTCCTTCAATTGTCCAATAATGCTTTTTACTTATTCTTTTTATTCCATTTGGCAAAGGTTTTTCATCTTCATGACCTACCCAATGAAGTGTTGTCCTTAGTAAAACTGAATCAGGATTATTTTTCACATTGGCATAAAAGTAAGTATTTGGGAAATCTTGCCTTCCAATTTCATCAATAATTTTATAGTTATCAATAGTAGCATCAGCAATTTCTTCTTCCATATCAACAAAACAATTGATTGGATTAATATTTAGATTAATATTTTGAGTTGAAGTTGAACCATTAAATTCAATTATTCTCTTTTCTTTATTCCAATTTGCATCAATAAATGTTACAGGGACTCTACTTGTTTGACAACCTCCATTAACATTAGCAACTGCCCTTTGATTTATTGTTATAGTTGCAATATTGCCATTGAATATTTTATTAGAAATTGAATAATGATTATATCCGCTATCTAAAACATAGAAATTAAAGAAATCATTTAAATCAATATTTGTTACAGAAGATAAATAATCTCTCATTTGGAAAGTATTTATTATTCCATATCCATAATTATTTAGCATGGAACGAACAGCTGGGAAGAAAATGCTATCTCCTAAATATCCTCTTAGTGTATGTACAACTGCAGCTCCTTTTCTATATGTTGTTGTTGAATAAACATCAGCTCCTGTTACTCCATATAATATTCTATATCCTTCATCAATTGGCAATTTATTTAAAACCATTTCCATATTATTTCTAAAATAATCCTTGGCATGCTCCTTACCATAATGTCCTTCAAAAGAAATATTCTCACTCCAAGAAGTCCAACCTTCCTTAATCCACATATTTAATTCAGACTCTCCTCCCATGTAATTTCCAAACCAGCTATGTCCTAACTCATGAACTATATTACTATTATTTCCGTCTCCTTGCCCAACTGCAGCACTATATGCCAATGAAATATTATCAACATGTTCCATACTTCCCAAAGGAGTGACACAATATCCAACCCTATTAAATCTAAATTCTCCAAACTTATTTTCTAAAGCGTGAAAAGCATCTTTAATTAAGCCTATTTTACCTCTTATAGCTGAGCTATCTGCAGGGAAACAATAAATTTGTAAAGGAAAATTCTTTGCAATTCCTTGAATTGTATCTTCAACTAAGCAATAATCTGCAATGGTTACAGCTACTAAATATGGAGCTATTGTTTGTGGAATTCTCCAATGCCATGATGAAGAAGAATCTGACACAACTGAAATACTATCCAAAATCCCACCACAAATTGCTTTTCTTGTATTTTGAGTTGTAATATTCAAATTAAAAGTAGCTTTGTCACTAAAATAATCTTGAGCAGGAAACCAACTACGAGCAAATGAATGTTGAGCATCCATGATTGCTACATTTAAAGAATAAATAATATCTGGATTATAATGAATTCCTCCCCATCCATATAACTCAATTACCTGAGCACCATTATACCAAACACAAATCTCAACTACTTCGTTATTTTGAACATATGAAGGAATTGAAACATCCAAATTTGGTGAAAGATATGAGTATATTGCTGGTGAATTATTCACATAAATAGAATCTACATTGTGATTTAAAAGATTTAACCTTATAATTCTATTTGTTGGATTAACAACCTTAGCTTTAACAATACAATATCCTTTATGTTTACCTTTTATTAAATTGTTTATATCTAAATTTATGTCGTAGTGCTGAACATCAATTGAATCATTTTGAGCATTAATTTGCAGAGCAAAGAAACAAATTATTAAAGAAAAGAATATTTTTTTCATATCAATATAGATTAATGATTATTAAAATTGTTTTGCAAATATAAGACTTAAAGTTTCAAAACAATAAAAAATATTAAATTAATCAGAAAAACAAACCTATTTGAAAACAGAAAATACTTTTTATTAAATAAAAGAGACTTAGGCAAAAATAGAAGGGATCTTTTTCAAAAAAGTCGGCGATTAAATAGAAAAAGTCGGCGATTATTTTTAAGTCAGTAGGAACTTTTTAAAATAAAAAAAACGCCACCTGCTTTTCACAAAGAGAGTGGCGTAAAAAAGTTATTATATCTTTGTGACTAAGCTGGGATTCGAACCCAGGACCCCATCCTTAAAAGGGATGTGCTCTACCGACTGAGCTACTTAGTCGTTTTGTTTTGGAAGTGCAAAGGTAGTTCTTTTTTTATTCCTGGCAAATCTTTTCAAATAATTTTAATACACATTCACCCTATATCTCTTTAAATCAGAAAAATAATTTTGTCTTTTATTTCCATATTTACAAATAATGGCAGGAAAACTTGTTTTTTTTGCAAATATTCTTTATTATTGCAAAAACTTATCTTATAGATTTTCATATGGAATTAGAAATAAAATTAAAAGAAGGCATTGGAGGATTATCATTTAATTCCTCAATTGATCAAGCCATTAAGCTGTTCGGGAAACCAAATGATGTTGAAAATATTGGAGAGGATATTGATTATCCGACAACAATTCTTCATTATGATAACTTGGGATTAAGCTTATTTTTTGAAACAAATGAGACATGCAAATTAACCTGCATTGATATTGATAATCTTGATGCAACAATATTTGGACAAAAAATATTAGGTTGCACTTCAAGAAAAATTGAAGAATTGATGATAAAGAATAACATCTTTAATGAAACAAAAGAAAAAGAAGATTGGGGAGAAATGCGTATTTCATTTGAAGATTATAGTATAGATTTTTATTTTATTGACGATAAACTAGTTTCAGTTACCTTTGGAAAATAACATTACACCCATATTCCCTGCCTTTTTCTTCCCTAATGTAGAGTATTTTATGAATTTGAGAAAGTTTGATGCCATAAGTATTGAAACTTGTGAAAACTTTCCAAAACAAACCTTTCGTAATAGAACATACATACTTTCAGCAAATGGAGTTTCAAGCATAAATGTTCCTTTAATACAAAAGACAAACATAAAACAAAAAACTTCAGAAATAAGAATATCTTATACGGAGAATTGGAATATTAGAGCATGGAGAACAATTACTTCTGCATATGGCAAGAGTATATATTTTGAATATTTTGAAGACGACATAAAAAAATTCTTTACAAATAAATACGAAAAACTTATTGACCTAAACTTAGATATATTATACTACTTTATAAATAAGTTTGACATTAATACAAAAATTGAATTTACTAAAAACTACAATATTATAAATCAAGATTACGATTTCAGAAACAAATTATTGGCAAATAAGAGAGAAAACGGATCAAACGTTAAATTTACTCCATACATTCAATGTTTTTCTGATAAATTTCCATTTAAAGAAAACCTTTCATGCATAGACTTATTAATGAATACTGGCAAAGAGAGCAATTTAATCATTAATTTCTAATTATATTTTTTTTATGATTCAAATATTTATCTTTGCACTTTAATTTAAAAGTAAATCTATGATATATATTTATTGTTTTCTTATTTCTGCATTATTAGTTTTATTCATTATGCCTTATTATATAAAACTAATGCTAAAATATAAAGTTTTAGATCATTCAGGAGGTCGTAAAATTCACAAAGGGCTAAAAGTAAATGTTGGAGGATTAGTTATCTTTTTTTCATTTTTAGTTTCCTATATTGTAGCCTTACCCTATTTATCGAACAACGGGAATATTGATTCAGCCATCACTTTCATACTCATTCTTACTTGTATAATTGTAGTAGGAGTAAGAGACGATATGAATTCTCTTAGTGCAAAGAACAAATTAGTTCTCGAAATTATTGCAATACTTTTCCTATGTAGAATGGGAATACTTATTGATAATCTATATGGTTTTTTAGGCATCTATGAATTGCCTGTCTGGGTTAGTTATGTTGTTACAATATTTTTCTTTGTTGTTATCATTAATACATATAATCTGATTGATGGTATTGATGGGCAAGCAGTAACTCAAGCCTTAATTATATTAATCCCTCTATTCATCTTTTTCCTAATTCTTGGGAACAATAACTCTGAAATAGTATTTCATAATCCTAATTTTTGGACTATAATTTGTATTGGAATAGTAGGAGCTTTAGTTAGTTTTCTTTATTATAATTGGGAGCCTTCAAAAATATTTATGGGTGATACAGGCTCAATTTTCATAGGAACAATTATTGCAAGCGCTATGGTTTGCGCAATAAATTTTAATGGCCATAACCATAATGATTTTAATTTATTTGGATTTGAAATAAAATCTAGAATTGGCATTGTAGTAACCTTGTTTTATATTCCTTTAGCTGATACATTAAGAGTTTTCTGTGCAAGAATACTTAAGAAAAAATCTCCATTTACTCCAGACAAATCTCATATTCATCACTTCCTTCTTAGAACTGGTGCATCTCACAAAACAAGTACCTTAATAACACTTACATTTTCAATCATTATTTCAACGCTTGGACTTATCTTTTCAGTAATATTTACAGACAATATTTTTATTCCTTTAATGGTTGTATTATTTATTTTATATGTAATATCTGTTTCCTATATTACTAAAAGAAGGTTAGAATTAATGAAAAAGAAATTAAGATGTCAGAAGAAATTAACTCAGTAGAAGAAACAAATATCAATAATAATTCTCTAACACAAGAGCAAGAAGCTCAAGAAACAAAGTTAGAAGAAAAATTAAGTCCAATTATAAAACTTAAAGATGCCACTCTATCACAAGGGAAAATGACATTAAGCAATGTCAACCTTACAATTGAGGAAGGTGAATTTTTATATATTATAGGGAAAACAGGAACAGGTAAAAGTACTCTTTTAAAAACAATTTATGCAGACATACCCCTAAAAACTGGAGAGGGAGAAGTTTGTGGATTTGCTCTAAATAAATTAAAGAAGAAAAACGTACCAATGCTAAGACGTAAGCTTGGAATTGTTTTTCAAGACTTTCAACTTCTTCAAGACAGAAACATTTTTGAAAATATTGCTTTTGTACTAAAATCAATTGGGATTAAAGACAAAGAAGAAATTAAGACAAGAGTCACCTCTGCTTTGGAAGAAGTTGGAATGGCATCAAGAGAAACTGAAATGCCATATAGTTTAAGTGAGGGTGAAATGCAAAGAGTTGCAATTGCAAGAGCAATTGTAAATCAACCTAAACTAATAATTGCAGATGAACCTACTGGAAATCTTGACCCAATAACTTCTGAAGAGATAGTTAAACTATTGATGAAAATCAATAGTGAATACAAAACAACCATTCTTATGGTAACTCATGACTATCTTGTTATAGAAAAATTCCGTTCAAGAGTAATTTGTTGCGAAAACGGGAAAGTTATTTAAAACTCTCTAATTTTTCTGGGATTGCTTTTCTTTTGAAAGCTGAGAAAAATATCCTAATTTATAGAAATCTAAAAGATGTAAATTAGGATGTTTGCTCCTCAAATTTAATTCAATAATTTTCCTCAATAACTTATAGAAAAATATAGTAATATTTCTAAGCTTATATTTATTCACTTGAAAATATGCTTTTACAAGTTTAATATCAAAGAAATCTTCAATATTATTATTTTTATCAATAATATCAACCAAGTTTCTTATAGAATTACGAGTATTGCTAATAAATTCATTAGCATCATAAAGGCCAATATGAATAACAGGATTACTGATTATTTTAAACCTAAATCCTCTTTTCTTTAAATCAACCCCAAAAGCAGTATCTTCATGTCCATAGCCTAACATAGTAGAATCAAACTGAGAAGTTTCAAAAACATCTTTTCTTATTAAAAAATTATTTGTCATAAAACTCTTAGCATTACATCTATTGCATTTAGACTCTCTTTTTTTACCATAAATCCAATGTAAATAAAACTTTCTCTTTACTTTTTCTTTTTCAGGATAAATTCTCCCTCCACAAATTACATCAGCTTCATCTTTAAATTTATGATAAAGACAAAGATAATTCTTTGATGCAATTTCTCCATCGCAATCCAAAAACAGTAAATGAGTCCCTTTTGCCTCCTTTGCCATAAGATTCCTAATTGCAGCACGACCGTAGTTCTTAGGAAGCTCTTTATAAAAAACATTAGATAAATTAGAAAGTTCTTTATTTTGATGATATTTCTTTGTTGAGAAATCATCGTAAATCAAAATCTCAAAATCTTCTCCAATTTTTAAAGCCTGCTTATGAAGATCTTGGCATAGCTTTGAGCAGTCAAAATTATATGTAGGGATTAATATTGAAAACATCTTAAATGCAACTTAATAATTCTATTATCTTTTTTTGTTCTTCTTCCCAACAAAGTATTTGCTTAACTTTTCTACAGTTTCCAGAATACAAATCTCTTGTTTCTTTATCATTTAAAAGAGAATTAATCTGAGATGCAATATTTTTTGGGTTATGATTAACTAAAAAATCACATATTCCTAACGTTTCAACAACGGTTTTTATTTCATTTAAAGGAGTAAT
This sequence comes from Bacteroidota bacterium, assembly GCA_017860255.1. Taxonomy (GTDB): domain Bacteria; phylum Bacteroidota; class Bacteroidia; order Bacteroidales; family P3; genus UBA10566. Next base: position 18,778 of record JAFNAR010000026.1, read on the forward strand.
TATGATTGGTAACTCAGCATGAATATATTCAAAAAGCTTATTTGGAAGACTTATTGCATAATTTTGATTAGTATCTTTATCCAAAGAAAGGCCAATATCTGCATTAAAAGTATATTGCATCATATCTTCAAATGGAATTCTTGGAACAAAAGATACTTTATTTCTCACTCCAAAATTTGAAGCCAAATTCTTTAATTTATTATACACATCCCCATCTCCAATAATATACAAATAAGCATCAACCCATTGCATACTTTCAATCAATTCCTCCATCCCTCTTTCAATATTGCAGCCACCTCCTTGCCAAACCAAAATTGGTTTATCTGGCATATTCAAGTCTTCTTTTGATTTAAGCTTTTTAATACTATCTTTTCTTGGACAATTTCTAACAATAATAGAATTAACTCCATATTCCTTTTTAAAATAATCTGCAATAGGGTTACAAACAGTTACTATATATTTTAAATGAGGAACTATTCTTTTTTCAACTCTTTTCCAAAACCATTTTGCAAATCTATTATATTTTAGTTCTGGAACCTCAGTAAAATGTTCATGAGAATCAAAAATTAGTGGAATTTTCTTAATTCTGGAAACTAAATAATTTGCTAATAAAGTATCCAAATCATTAGCCCAAAGAATATCTTGTTTTGAAAATAGAAGTTTAAAAAAAAGTCTAATATTAAAATCAGCATAAAAAAAGAAACTTGTATAAAAGCAAAGATGCATTCTTGAATAAGAATAGTTTCTTTTATTCATTTGAGGACTATTTCTCTTTAATCTTCCAATTAAATGAACATCATAGCCAGCCTCAACAAGGGTAGAACATGTCTTATCAACCCTATTATCAGTTATTAAATCGTTACTTACTGAAACAACTACTTTTTTCATCATTTACATATAAACAAAAAAGGCCTTTAAAATTAAAGGCCTTTAAAATTAACGTGGTCCCACTTGGGCTCGAACCAAGGACCCCCTGATTATGAGTCAGATGCTCTAACCAACTGAGCTATGGGACCTATAAGTCATTAAGACATATCTTGATTTAAGGGTGCAAAGATACAATAATTACAACAACTACCAAACATTTTTGAAATTATTTTATCTTAATCTATCTGCAGAACGAACTATTCGCTCATCCTTTCTGATTGCTCTTTGTGCTAAAATAAACAGAAGTATTTGAAGTAAAGGGAAACTAACTGCAATTTTATTATATGAAACAACTGGAGCAGTGTATAAATCCGTAATACCTTTTTCTAATCCATCTATCTTTACAAATAAAAGAAATGCAATATAAATTGTCAAAAACAATAATCCTCCTGCAACAAACTTAACTTGCAAAGGTCTATTTTTATATAGAAAAATAGAAACAATTGCAATTAAAGCTACTCCTATTTGCATAAATACTAAACTCCATGCTGGTGTTAGTTGAATAAATTGTTCACTATCTTGAGTTGAGGGTTGTGGTAAAAGACCATAATATTGTGTGATTTGCATTGATTTAAATTCAAAAGTAAAGTCTACAATTGGGAAGAAGAATGCAGCAACTGATAATAAAACTATGAAGGCTAACCATAAGGTTTGAATTCTTTGTATCATACTATTTTTTGTTTATATTTTAAAGTGCAAAGATATTATTTTTTCTATTAAAAGCAAAAACCCCCTTTAGTTAAAAGGGGGCTAAAATTATTATTTTGAAAAGTTATTATTAGTACATTCCTCCCATACCGCCCATTCCTGGAGCAGCAGGCATTTGAGGTGTGTCTTCCTTAATTTCAGAAAGTACGCATTCTGTTGTAAGAATCATACTAGCAATTGAAGCAGCATTTTCAAGAGCAATTCTTGATACTTTTGTTGGGTCAATAACTCCTGTTTTGTGAAGATCTTCATAAACTTCTGTTCTCGCATTGAAACCATTATCGCCTTTTAGTTCTTTAACCTTATTAACAATAACACTTCCTTCCAAACCTGCATTTTCAACAATTTGACGAAGTGGTTCTTCTAATGCACGACGAATTATTTGAATTCCTGTTTCTTCATCATCATTATCACCTTTTAGTTTTTCCAATGATTTAATTGCACGAATGTAACCAACGCCACCGCCAGGAATAATTCCTTCTTCAATAGCAGCTCTTGTAGCATGAAGAGCATCATCAAAACGATCTTTCTTTTCTTTCATTTCAACTTCAGATGCAGCTCCAACATAAATTACTGCAACTCCTCCTGCCAATTTTGCAAGACGTTCTTGAAGTTTTTCTCTATCGTAATCGGAAGTTGTTTTTTCTATTTGAGATTTTATTTGATTAACTCTTGTTTCAATTAATTCTTTTTCTCCCTTTCCTGAAACAATTGTTGTATTATCTTTATCAATTGAAATTTTATCAGCAGAACCTAACATTTCAAGTGCTGCATCTTCCAATTTATATCCTTTTTCTTCAGATATTACAACTCCTCCAGTAAGAATTGCTATATCTTCAAGCATTTCTTTTCTTCTATCACCAAATCCTGGAGCTTTAACAGCAACTATTTTTAAGTTTGCTCTCAAACGGTTAACAATTAAAGTTGCAATTGCTTCACCATCTAAATCTTCAGCAATGATTAAAAGAGGACGACCAGTTTGAACAACCTTTTCTAAGATTGGAAGGAATTCTTTCATGTTTGAAATCTTCTTATCATAGATTAGGATAAAAGGATTTTCATAAACTACTTCCATTTTTTCTGTGTCAGTTACAAAATAAGGAGAAAGATATCCTCTATCAAATTGCATTCCTTCTACAACCTTAACTTCTGTTTCAACTCCCTTAGCTTCTTCAATTGTAATAACTCCTTCTTTCTTTACTCTTTCCATTGCTTCAGCAATTTTCTTTCCAATAAATTGGTCATTGTTTGCTGATACTGTTGCAACTTGTTCAATCTTTTCCTTAGCATCGCCAATTTCACGTGATTGTTTCTTAAGATCTTTAATTACTGTTTCAACAGCCTTATCAATACCACGTTTCAAATCCATTGGGTTTGCTCCTGCAGTAACATTCTTTATTCCTGCATTAACAATTGCTTGAGCCAAAACTGTTGCAGTTGTTGTTCCGTCTCCTGCTTGGTCAGCAGTTTTTGAAGCAACTTCTTTCACTAATTGAGCTCCCATATTTTGAACAGGATCTTTAATTTCAATTTCTTTTGCAACAGTTACTCCATCTTTTGTGATGTGAGGAGCACCAAATTTTTTGTCAATCAAAACATTTCTTCCCTTTGGTCCTAAAGTAACCTTTACTGCATTTGCCAAAGCATCAACACCCAAACGTAATTGTTCACGTGCTTCTATATTATATAAAATATCTTTTGCCATTTTTCTTTCTATTTTAATTGTTAGTTAATAATGTTTGTTTAATTAAATAATTGCGTAAATATCACTTTCTCTCATTATTAAATATTCTTCAGAATCAACATTGATTTCTGTTCCAGAATACTTACCATATAATACCTTGTCTCCTACTTTAACTGTCATTGGTTCGTCTTTCTTACCTGGACCTACAGCAACAACTTCACCTTTCATTGGTTTTTCTTTTGCAGTATCAGGAATAATTATGCCTGCTGCTGTTTTAGTTTCTGCTTCTGCTGGCTTAACCATAACCCTGTCAGCTAAGGGTCTTACATTAATCTTTGTCATAATTCCTTTTTAATTTTTAGTTATTAATATTATAGATTTCTTTCTTAAACTTATTTTTATATCCCCTATATAGTAAATAACGTGCCAGAGTAATTTTCATTTTCTCTTTTCTGACAAAACGTCAGTAAAAAGTTACCCAAAACAAAAAAGAGCTATCTAAAAAAGATAGCTCTTTAAAAACCAAATTATGAAAAAATAAATTATTAAATTTATTGCTTTATCGGTGCGGGTGCTGACGGTGCAGCTGGCCCCTTAGGTGCAGGCATTGTAGTATTTACTGCGTTAGGATTTAGTTCTGTTCCTTGAGTTTGATTAGCATGCCTTCCTGGTCTAAAAATAGTTGCTGTTAAACAAAGAGCTAAAAGTGCAATTGCTAAACCCCAAGAAGCTTTTTCTAAAAAGTCAGCAGTTTTTCTAACACCCATTATTTGACTTTGAGATTGGAAATTAGCAGCCAATCCTCCTCCTTTGCTATTTTGCACAAGTACTACTAATGCTAACAACAAACATACAACTAATATTAAAACTGAAATAAATACAAACATAATGTTCTTATTTTTTTACCTAATTATTTTCTATTTTATTAATTTGAGATGCAAAGTAACTACTTTTTTCTGGATTAGCCAAAATTAATTTATTATAAATTTTAATTGCCATATCTTTATGCCCTTGTTTTAAATAGATTTGAGCCATTGTTTCTGTTACAATTTCAAATTCATCTTCAACACTTTTCTTCACAACTTCATTAATACTAACGTTTTCCTTCTCCTTGTCTGGTTCTTGAGATTTTGATAACTTATTTACCTTTGGATTTTCAACTTGCAAAAATCTTTCAATTAATTCTTTTTTTGTTGGAGTGTCTGAAAGATTAGGCTCGGTGTAGGAATCGATTTCTTTAATAATGTCTGGTGTTGTATCCACCTCTTTTGCCTTTTCTGAAGGTTTTGAACCATAAAGTTTTTTAAGCTGTTCTATTCTTTCGTTAATTTTATCCATATCAGTCTTTGGAGGTTCTTCAACAGTGAACTGAAAAGCAACACTTGTTTCCATAAACTCTTTCAACTTTGCTCTATCGGGAGAATAAGTTGAGGCTAAAGTAAGACTTTGATTTTGGTTTTGACTAAGAAGTTTGGAACATTTGGCATTATAGTAGTAAGGTAAGGAAAAATAAGGATATTTCTCAATTGTCCTTTTTAGGGTATATAGAACTTGGCTATTAAATTCTTCATCCTTTAACTGCAATAAATTATTAATAAAAGTTCTATCCATATCTATTTAAGCATTTTCTTACCCTTTTTCTCTTTGAGTTTGAACTTGCAAATATAAATCATTCTTTTGAAATTCTCAAAAAAGAAAAAATAAAAACTAAATTTGCCATAATTTATCTCAAATACAACTTTAGGACTTTTACAATATATATAATAAAGTATATTCATTTATATATTGACATGAAACTAAAGAATAAAATATAAAAAACAGGCATTCATTTTCTCAAAATAAATTGCTTTCAAATTTACTCTTTTTATTAATTTAAAAACACCTTACATAACTCTCTGTAAATAAGGTTTTAATTTTCTTAAATCAAGTATAAATTTTGCAAGGTGGCAGGATACAGTATGCAAGGTGGCCGGATGTAAAAAATATGGTGGCATGTTATTAAAATTATATCTGATATAAATAAACTTATTCCTTATAAAAGAAAATTTAAAAGAGGAGTTTATAAATTTATCCTTTATCTTTTTTCTGACTATCCTATTGTAATAATTGATATGTTTAGACTAATGAAATAAAAGAAAAACATAGATGTTTAAGAAAAAATTATGTGAATATATTTGGATAATAAAATATTTGTTGTACTTTTGCAGTCCGAAAAATTGAATATAAGATGAAAAGAACATTCCAACCTTCACGCAGAAAAAGAGTAAATAAACACGGATTTAGAAATAGAATGTCAACGGCTAATGGTCGTAGAGTTTTGGCAAATCGTCGTCGTCATGGAAGAAAAAAACTAACTGTTTCTGACGAAAGATAGAATTTATTCTTTTTAGAAATATACAAAGAAGCATTGTTGTTGTATGAATAAGCAATGCTTCTTTTTTATTTCAAAAAACTTAGAACCACTCCAATGAAATTAAACAAGCAAAGAAGACAAGAGATTATTGAAAATGCTGAAGTTATTGATGCAGGTGCAGAAGGCAATTCTGTTGCAAAGCATAATGACATGGTAATTTTTATTCCTTTTGTAGTTCCTGGAGATATTGTAGATGTGCAAATTTTAAAAAAGAAAAAAAACTTTGCGCAAGGAAAAGCCATAAATTTCCACCACTATTCTGACAAAAGGACAGAGCAAAAATGTCCTCATTTCGGAGTTTGTGGAGGATGTAAATGGCAAACAATGCAATATGAAAACCAATTATTCTATAAAAACAAGCAAGTTATAGATAACCTTCAAAGAATTGGACATATTGATTGCTCAAATGCTGAAAAAATTATTGGTTCTGAAAAAATATTCTTCTATCGCAACAAATTGGAGTTTACATTCTCAACAAAACGTTGGCTTAGCGAAGAAGACATAAAAACACTTGAAAGAGGAACAAATAAAAACGGATTTGGATTTCATATTCCAAGTTTTTTCGATAAGGTTTTAGATATAGAATATTGTGCTCTTCAAAGAGAACCCTCAAATCTTATTCGCAATTTCATTAGAAATTACTCTCAAGAAAAACAACTAAGTTATTACAATATAAGAGAACATAGCGGTTTACTTAGAAACCTCATCATCAGAACAACCTCTCATGAGGAAATGATGCTAATTGTTGTCTTTGCACAAGAAAGCGATGAAATTCTCCCAATGCTTGATGCAATAGCAAAAGAGTTTCCACAGATAACTTCACTAATGTATGCCATTAACACTAAATTCAACGACACACTCTTTGACCAAGACATTATATGTTATAAGGGAAAAGATCATATAATTGAATTTATGCCACCTTTCAAAAAGGAAAAAGAAACACTTAAGTTTAAAATTGGCCCAAAATCTTTCTATCAAACCAATTCCGAACAAGCATATATATTATATAGTAAGGCAGCAGAATTGGCAAATTTGAAAGAAGAAGACATCCTTTACGATTTATATACAGGAACAGGAACAATAGCCAATTTTGTGGCACCTTATGTAAAAAAAGTTGTGGCAATTGAGTCAATTGAAGATGCAATTACTGATGCAAAGATAAACTCTAAAGAGAATAATATTAACAACACTCACTTTTTTGCAGGAGATATGGCAAAGATTCTTGATGAAGACTTTGTTAAAGAAAATGGCAAGCCAGATATAATTATCACTGACCCACCAAGAGCAGGAATGCATCCAAGCGTAGTTGAACAACTTTTAAATATTGAAGCAAAGAAAATAATATATATAAGTTGTAATCCAGCAACTCAAGCAAGAGATGTAAATATGTTAATGGAAAAGTATTCTGTAAACAAGATTCAGCCAGTAGATATGTTCCCTCACACACAACATGTGGAGAATATTATCGAACTTTGCGTAAAGTAATATTCAACCAAAATACAATATTTTGTATCTAATATCCTTGCTTAAATTTCCGACCATTCATGAGTATAAATCCAATATGAGAGAATGCGACATTATTATTCATCAATTTGGTTTATTATCCAATTAATCCAACTAATTATTGTTGAAGCTCTTCTTTTATATGTTTGTCGTGATTTTACATTATGTAACTGAGCATTCATCATCACTTCAACAATTCTTTCGTTATTCGGCATTTCTCCATTTTCAAAATATAGTTTTAATGTCTGATTAAAACTATAATGAGATAAAATTAATCTAACAAACTCCTTTTGTCTATCAAGTATATTCATATTAAATAATCGTTCTCCTTCTTTTGTTAGATAACAACCTATACTTCCTCCTTCACTTCCTATTTGAACAAGTCCTAAGTATCTACAAGCGTTTGCATAATAATCAGTTTGTCTTGAGTCAAAATCATAATTTAAGGTAATATCATCTTTGAGAATAAATCCTCTTTGATTTAGAAGCTCACATAGATTAATAATTCTATCAAAATTATTTGCCTGAGGAAAAGGAAGTTGTTGTTCTTCTACTATCCTAGTACTCTCTAATATTTCTTGAATAATCTCAATATTAAACTCTCCATCTTGTATAGAGTACTTCTTATGGTTTACTAATCTTAGAGAATTATAGCAGTTAATATCTGTAAAAGTATATTCTCTTAAATGAAAGGTACCATTTGAATATGTCAAATAAATTGGACGAACTTTTTTAGTAATCTTATTACTCCATAATTTATATGGATAATATAATTGTCTAACGAGAAAATCATCAGAAATATAATTTTTAGCCTCTATTAAACTCAAAGAATTATCTCCTTCATAACCTCCATCAATTTCAATTTGTGAATTTTCAACATCTATATTAAATAATCCATGTGGAGATTCAATATTAAAATTAAATAATAATGAACTCATTCTCCCACTCACTGTCGGAAATAAATTTTCTTCTCCTATAAAATCGTGTAATATTTTAGAAACAAATGCACAGTTTATTGCAGTAGACTCACTTGAAATGTTATTATAATCTATACTTTCAAGAAAAGTAGGAAAGTTGATTTTAGTTACTTCTATATTATCATCATTAAAAACACAAAATGTCTCAAAATTACCAATAACATAGCCACCTCGTGAATTTGGTAGAATTGCTAATCTATTTTCTTGAAATAACTTGGGTAATTGAGATTTATGATCAAACTTTGTCATCAACCTTGCCTCCCTGAACTCGTTTATTTCTGTAGATGAAATTTGCATATATCCATCACGTGAAATTTGTTCTAGAATCTTATACTTTTCAAATATTTTCTCCCAAGCAACATCATTTTTTGATTTACTCATAATTTCTTATTAATAATTCGTCTATCTCTCCCCTTTCAGTCCCAATTGAATTTATTGACCTATTTGCCTTTACTGCACTTATTTTATATTTTTTGTATTGATCTTTAATAAAATCAGTTGAAGAGTTTGAAAGTAAAAATTTAATACCTTTACTATCTAATTCATCACAAGCGACTCTTAAATCTATTTGATCATACATATTCCAGCCACCTCGAATATATCCTGTAAAGTTTGAGCTCTCTGAAATTGGGTGATATGGAGGATCTAAATAAACAAATGATTTCTCATTAGCCAACTTTAAAACTTCAGAATAATCTCCACATTGAATTTTAATATTATTCATATTAAGGTACTTATTAACTGCTTTTAATGTCGGCTCATTTACAATATTTGGATTTTTATATCTTCCAAAAGGGGCATTAAACTCTCCTGCATTATTTACTCTATAAAGACCATTAAAACAAGTTTTATTTAAAAATATAATTCTAGAAGCTCTTTGAATTGGAGTAAGGTTTTTAAATTTTTCGTTCCTATCTAAAGAACGTAATTCATAAAAATAAGCTGATTCGTTCTTATGTCTCTTTAAATCTAATATCAGTTCATCTATATTATTCTTTATGACTTCATAAACATTTATCAACTCTTTATTATAGTCATTAATAATTGCATTTTTGGGTTGCAGATGAAATAATACAGCCCCTCCTCCAATAAACGGCTCAATATATTTATATGAGCTAATATTTTCAGGTAAATGTTCAATAATAGAAGGCATTAATTGTCTTTTCCCTCCTACCCATTTTAAGAATGGAACTACTAACTTATTCGTCTTTGCCATATATCCTATCATTACATAAGTTAAACAACCATTAAAGCATACTACTTTTAATTTTAAACTTCGTGTACAAATGTACATGTTTTTTTTCAAATTGAATGTTTTGATGGCAAAAAACCTCATTAAATCTTCCGACCGCTCATGATTTGCACTCCAATTATCCTTATAACATTCGCCATATTTCACAGATACATTACCAAATTAGAAAAATAAACAAACTACTATTCCTAATATTACTATTATAGTAGAGATACAAAAGAATATCTTTTAATTATACCTATGTTGATTTAAACTCTTAAATGGCAAACGCTAAAAGTAAATATTGTATCTTTGCATACTTTAACTATAATAAAGATGCAATTCTATGGACTATAATTTTAGAGAAGTTGAGCCTAAGTGGCAAAGCTATTGGAAAGAAAATAAAACCTTTCATGTTGAAATAGATTCTTCAAAACCAAAATATTATGTTTTGGATATGTTTCCTTACCCTTCTGGTGCTGGCTTACATGTTGGGCATCCTCTTGGATATATTGCTTCTGATATTTTCTCACGCTACAAAAGACTTAATGGCTTTAATGTTCTTCATCCTATGGGATTTGATGCTTATGGACTACCTGCTGAACAATACGCTATTCAAACAGGACAACATCCTGCAATTACAACAGAAATAAATATTAAAAGATATAGAGAACAATTAGATAAAATTGGTCTTTCTTTTGATTGGGATAGGGAAGTTAGAACTTGTGATCCTAAATATTATAAATGGACTCAATGGTGCTTTATTCAACTATTCAATTCTTATTATGATAATAAGCTTAAAAAAGCTCAACCAATAGATAATTTAATTAAGCAATTTGAAATATCAGGAACTAAAGATATTGATGCATCTCAAACCGAAAAACTTTTATTTACAGAAAACGATTGGAAAAACTATTCTGAAAAAGGAAAGAGTAATATTTTAATGAATTATCGTTTAGCTTTTATTTCTGATTCAATGGTTAATTGGTGTCCTAAACTTGGTACTGTGTTGGCAAATGATGAAGTTGTTAATGGAACCTCTGTTCGTGGAGGTTATCCTGTGGAAAGAAAATCAATGCGTCAATGGAGTTTAAGAATAACAGCTTACTCAGAAAGACTTCTTGAAGGATTAAATAAGGTTGATTGGACAGATTCAATTAAAGAAATACAAAGAAACTGGATAGGAAAAAGTGAAGGAGCTGCATTATTCTTTAATCTTGAAGATAATCCATTATTAGAAGAAGGAGAAAAACAATTAGAAGTATTTACAACACGTCCAGATACTCTTTGGGGTGTTACTTTTATGGTTCTTTGTCCTGAACATGATTTAATAAGTAAACTAACAAGTCCTGAACATAAGAAAGAAGTTGAAGAATATATAACTTGGACAAAAACTCGTTCAGAAAGAGAACGTCAATCGGAAGTAAAACAAATATCAGGAGCATTTACTGGCTCTTATGCTATTAATCCATTAAGCAATGAAAGAGTTCCTATTTGGATTTCTGAATATGTTTTAGCTGGATATGGAACAGGTGCAATTATGGCAGTTCCAGCTCATGATAGCAGAGACTTTGCTTTTGCACGTCATTTTAATATTCCAATTAAGCAAGTTGTTGTACCAATAGGCGAAGAGGAAGAAGATGTAAATACATGGACAGAATCAAAAGATTCTAAAACTGGTCATTGCATTAATTCGGACTTTATAACAGGAATGGAAGTAAAGAAAGCAATGAAAGAAGTTATTGCTTATGTAAAAGAAAAAGGAATTGGTTATGGAACAATAAACTATCGTTTGCGTGATGCTATATTTTCTCGTCAAAGATATTGGGGAGAACCATTCCCTATTTATTATAAAGATGGTATTCCTTGTGTATTGGATGAAAAAGAACTTCCATTAGAACTTCCTGAAATTGATGTTTATCTTCCAACTGAAGATGGAGAACCACCAATAGCAAGAGCTAAAAACTGGAATGTAACAATTGATGGAAAGACTTATCCTTTAGATTGTAATACCATGCCAGGATTTGCTGGTTCAAATGCTTATTCTCTAAGATATATGGATCCAAATAATACTGAAAGATATTTTTCTAAAGAATCTAATGATTATTGGCAAAATGTAGATTTATATATTGGAGGAAGTGAACATGCAACAGGACACTTACTTTATTCACGTTTTACTACTAAATTCTTATTTGACTTAGGGATTTGCTGTAAAGATGAACCTTATCAAAAACTAATTAATCAAGGAATGATTCAAGGTCGTTCAAGCTTTGTTTATAGAATAAAAGGAACTAATAAATTTGTTTCCTATAATCTAAGAAACGAATATGAATTTGACCCAATTCATGTTGATATTAATATTGTTGATAATGATATATTAGATATTGAAGCCTTTAAAGCATGGAGAGAAGAATTTAAGAATGCTGAGTTTATCTTAGAAGAAGGAAAATATATTTGTGGCTATGAGGTTGAAAAGATGTCTAAGAGTTTGTATAATGTACAAAACCCTGACGACTTGGTTGAACGTTATGGAGCAGACACTTTACGTCTTTATGAAATGTTCTTAGGACCTTTGGAACAATCAAAACCTTGGGATACTAAAGGAATTGAAGGTGTATTTCGTTTTATGAGAAAACTTTGGAAACTATATCACGACAAAGATAATAATTTCAATATTTTAGAAGAAAAACCTAATAAAGAAGAATATAAATCACTTTATAAGGCAGTAAAGAAAGTTAAGGAAGATATAGAACGCTTTAGTTTTAACACTTCTGTTTCTACATTTATGATTTGTGTAAATGAATTAACAGACCTTAAGTGTAATAAAAGAGAAATCCTTGAACCCCTTGCTATTCTAATTTCTCCTTTTGCACCCCATATTTCAGAAGAATTATGGTCTTTACTTGGACATAAGGAAACAATAACATTTGCACAATTCCCAATAATTGACGAGAGTGTATTGGTTGAAAACTCATATACCTATCCTGTTTCTATTAATGGAAAGACAAGACTAACAATAGAATTTGAATTAGATAAAGATGCTAAAGAAATAGAAGAAACAGTGCTTTCAAATTCAGAGGTACAACGTTATATGGAAGGAAAACCAGCTAAGAAAGTTATATTTGTAAAGAAAAAAATAATAAATATTGTCTGCTAAAGAAGCAAATAATAAAATAATTAGGGGAATAATCTATGCTCTTATCTCATCGATAACATTTGGATTACTCCCCTTCTTTTCTATTCCTGTAAAAGCTCAAGGAATGAGTTCTGAGACTCTTATGTTTTACAGGTTTCTTATATCGGTAATTATATATGGAATTTATCTTTTCTTTCGAAAGGCAAACTTTAAATTAAGCAAAAATAATATTAGAGATATTATTCTTATAGGAGGAATGGGTTATGGATTAACAGGTCTTACATTGGTTTCTTCCTATGATTATATTCCATCAGGTATTGGAACAACAATAGGGTTTCAGTTCCCTGTTATGATTTCAATATTTATGTGGCTATTTTATAAGGAAAAGCTTCAAAAATCAATATATATTTCACTTGCTCTTTCACTTTTAGGAGTGTTTCTCCTCTCTTATTCTCCTATTCATGGTATGGTTAGCTTTTATGGAATATTACTATTGACAATAACCAATCTAATGTATAGTATGTATATAATTGGGGTTAATAAATCTTCAATGAAAGAAATTGATTCAAGTGTATTGACATTTTATGTTATTACTATTTCAATGATACTATGCCTTTCACTAAGCATTATTAGAGGAACACTTATTCCTATTCCTTCACTTATGGCTGCAAGAAATATATTATTTATGTCAATATTCTCTACAATTATTGCAAACCTCACTCTAATATTAGCAATAAAATCAATAGGCTCAACAATTACAGCACTTCTATCTCCATTAGAACCAGTAACTGCAATAATTATTGGAGCAATTGTATTTAATGAAACTGTTAATATTCAAATTATTACTGGAGTGATAATTATTATATTAGCTGTTGTTTTAATTATTTTGAATGGAAAAAATAGAGAATAAAATTTAAAGGCTGCATAAAATAAATTATGCAGCCCTTAAATTTACTTAACTTTTATCGAGTTACTTTTATTTCCAAACTCATTACAACGACAAGAAACTTTGATTTTTACTCCCTTTGTAATATTTGGCAGTGATACTTGTTCTACTTGACTACTTGTAGAGCTTTGTTGTTTTACTTTAATGGTTTTCACATCTTTTCCGTCAACGCTAATAGTAATTTGATCAATATAATGAGTCTTTACATCTTTAACTGGGTGAATTGCCTCAATACTAAGAACATTATTATTATAAGCTAGATTAACCTTTTTAGGAGGATCTGCAATTACTATTTGACTAGCTAAGATTACTGCTAGAATTGTTAATGATAATTTTTTCATAAGAATAAATTTAATAATTTGTTATGCAAAAAAATAGAAATAAATCATTATTAGTCCATGTATTGTTACTAAAACAAATCCAATAAGACTAAGTTTTTTATGTAAACGTAATTTCGGTTTAGGTTTGATTATCCTTAACCCTGTTAGCATAGAAAAGATAAATATTAGCAAACTTATCAAACTAAAATAAATTGCTATTTCCCAAAGAATTTCTAAAAAACTCATATACTTATATTTTTAAAAGGTTATAATTATGTCTGCTATAAGCAAAGATGAAAACGCTGTTATTGCAGCTGCTCTATGATAAGGAACTAAAGAACTATTGTTTTCTATCATCCCTGCAAGTACATTAGTAGTTATCATTGAAGCAATATGAACAATTGAGAAAGTCCTGTGTAGATTTAATTTTGTAAAACCAGTCTCTCTATTCTTCATTGGAGGAGGTGAGAAAAGAGCAAAACCAAGACTAGTAAAATATGAAGCATTAGTAACTCCTACTATAATCTCATGAGCATCCTTTGCCTTGTCAACACCATTTGCAGCCATCTGACCAGTTATCCCTGCCCCTATCATTCCTGCAAGTGCAAGATAACCAGTATATCTATGTACTGTATTCACTTTAGCACGAATATTCATTTCTCTATCTCTTCCCTCTGGAGAAAGCTTAAAATAATCTATATTTCGTAATAAACCCTTTTTTCCCCACAATAATCTTTGAGTAAATAGATAACGAGTAGGGAGTAAATCCTCAGCTATTGTAGAATCTGAAATATTTTCAGAAATAGAAAGAGAATCTATTTTCAAAGAAATAGAATCTTGAGCAAAAAGATTACAACCCAAGAAAAAGGCAATAAATAAAACAGCAAACTTTCTCATACAATAAAGTAATTAATGAATAGGTAATTATTATTAATTTGTAAAAATAAATCGATATTAAAATGCAAAAATATTATTTTATCCAAAATAAACAATATTTTTATCAATATTATTATTTATCCAAGCTATATTACTTAAAAATAAATTAACTTTGCATCCAAATTAATAAATCAAACACTATGGCATTACAAGAAGATATGCGCAAAGAAGGAAACTGGCTGTTTAAATACAGAAGTTATTTACCTTTATTCATTTTAGTAATAGGTTTAGCCCTATATATTTTAAAGGAATTCAATCTAAACTTTATTTTAGGACAGGAAACCACATATGAATACATATATAATTTTATATGCTTAGGCATTGGACTCTTTGGTTTATATATAAGATTTCATGTTGTTGGATATGCTGCAGAAAACACTTCTGGTAAGAACACTGCAGAACAAAAGGCAGATACTGTAAATAGCACTGGATTTTATTCCATTGTTCGTCATCCATTATATCTTGGTAATTTTCTTATGTGGCTTAGTGCTGCAATGTTGATTGCTAACATTTGGTTTATTCTTGTTTTCTGTTTGGTTTACTGGGTTTACTACGAAAGAATAATGTATGCAGAAGAAGCATATTTAAGAGAAAAATTTGGTGACAGTTATCTTAACTGGGCAAATACAGTTCCTACCTTCTTCCCAAGATGTAAAAATTACAGAAAACCTTCTCTTCCTTTTAATTGGATGAAAGCAATAAAAAGTGAGAAAAACTCCTTTGCTGCACTTACATTAATATTCTGTTTATTTGATATAATTGGTCAAATAATTACTCAAAGATACAATTTCAACTATGTATTTATTGGACTGTCTATATTCAGTCTATTAATGTATGTTGTTATTAAAATTCTAAAAGTTAGAAAAGCTTAATTCTATCTAAAGAACTTTCTTTACAATCTTCTTTTTACTTTCTGTAAAAGGAGGATAGCGAAGAGCTAAATCTAACCAAGTTTTTCTATTCAAAATGGAACGCTCGTGCGAAAAAGTTTCAAAGCTTTTTCTTCCATGATATGACCCCATTCCACTATTACCGACTCCTCCAAAAGGAAGACTTTGTGGAACAATATGCATTATTGTATCATTAACACAAACTCCTCCTGATGAAATGTTTTCAATTATCTTATCTTGTATTTTCTTTGATTGGGAAAACACATAAAGAGCTAAAGGTTTAGGCTTAACTTTTAATTCTTGAATTAAAGTATCAATATTTTCAAAACTAATTATTGGAAGAATAGGTCCAAAGATCTCTTCACTTAACAGTTCTGAATTAGGGAGAATATTCTCTATTAAAGTTGGAGAAATGTATTTTTCTTTTTCATCATAATTAGCTCCATAAATAATCTTTCCATCATCCAACATCTTTCTTAATCTAAAGAAATGCGTTTGATTAATAATCCTGCCGTAATCCTTGCTATTAATTGATTCTTCAGAATAAAACTCTTTAATTGAATTGATCATTTCCTTTACAAAAACATCCTTAATATCTTTGTGAACAAAAAGATAATCAGGAGCAATGCAAGTTTGTCCAGCATTCAAAAACTTACCAAAAGCTATCCTTTTTGCAGATACTTTAATATTAGCATCTTTTTCTACAATGCAAGGACTTTTCCCTCCCAGTTCAAGAGTAGTTGGAGTAAGATGTTTTGAAGCCTTTTCCATAACTAACCTCCCTAAAGAAGAACTTCCTGTAAAGAAAATATAATCAAACTCTAATTCCAATAGTTCTTGAGAAACTTCTTTTTCTCCTAAAGCAGTAAAAACATATTCATGCTCAAAAACTCTATCTAAAATCTTTTTAATTATTTTTGAAGTATTAGGACTATGTTCTGAAGGCTTAACAATTGCACAATTTCCAGCAGAAATTGCCCCAATTAATGGAGAAATTAAAAGCTGAAAAGGATAATTCCAAGGAGAAATAATTAAACATAATCCATAAGGTTCAGAAATAATTCTTGCCTTTGAAGGGAAACAAGTAATTGAAGAACTTACTCTTTTAGGCTTTGACCACGATTTTAACTTCTTTATACAAAGATTTATTTCCGAAATCACAAATCCAATCTCAGTAATATAACTTTCAACTGGAGATTTATGTAAATCTAAAAATAAAGCCTCTTCTATTTCCTTTTCATTGATAATTATTTCTTGTTTTAGTTCCTTCAGCTTTTTAATTCTAAAAGAAATATCTCTTGTTGCATTTGAATAGAAGAATTTCCTCTGAGATTCAAATATTCGTTTTAAATCAATATCTTTCATAATGATTCTTTTAAAATTATCCTTTTCTTGTTTTTCTTTTTGAAAGTCCAATCTTTTACTTTATATGCTAATTCAGTAGATAATATTCCAATTCCAGCACCAAACAAAACATCACTAAGCCAATGTCTATTATTTAATATTCTTGTAACACCAGTAACTGTAGCCATAGAATATCCCGCAACAGATATCCAAGGTGATAATTCTCCATATTCTTTATGAAGTAAATGAGCACAAGCAAAAGCAGTAGCTGTATGTCCTGAAGGGAAAGAAACATATTCACTTCCATCTGGCCTTTCCCGTCCAATAAACGTTTTTGAATGGAAAACAATTGCTTCCATTATTATTAATGATGAAGCATTAACAAATAACATTTCCTTCCAATTGCTCCTGCTTTCCAAACCAAAAGCTTTCATCCCATACATAATTCCAAGAGGAGCTACAAGTAAGTAATTATCGTAATTTTGATGAAACGTAGAGAAATTATCATTTCTAAAACCTCTTACATCTTTATCAAAAGGCATTGCACTGACACTTGCCAAAAATAAAGCAGAAGAAACTTTTGCAGAACTAATAAATTCCTTATCAAAAAAATTCTTCTTATTCTCAAGACTTAATGAATCATTTTGAGAATAAAGTGGATTGAGTAAAAAGCAGATTGAGACAATTAATAAAAAAAACTTTTTCATTAATTATTTTCCCAATAACTTAAACATATTCTTTTTATAAGCCTCAACTCCTGGTTGGTCAAATGGATTTACTTCAAGCAAATAAGCACTTAAAGCACATGAAAATTCAAAGAAATATATCAGCTGTCCAAGATTTTCTTCATCAAGTTTTTCTAAACAAATTCTTATTTGAGGTATTCCAGAATCAAGATGAGCCATAGAAGCTCCTTCTTCAGCCTTATGATTAATTTGAGTTAAAGAATTTTCTAATAGATAATTCAAAGAATCAATATCATCTTCAAGATATGGTATTCTTACTCTTTTTGAAGATTTATCAACATGAATTATAGTTTCAAAAACTTGTTTTTTACCATCTTGAATATATTGACCTAAAGAATGTAAATCGGTTGTGTTGATAACAGAAGAAGGGAAAATACCCTTTCCATCCTTTCCTTCACTTTCTCCAAAAAGTTGTTTAAACCACTCCGCAAAAGAAGCCATATTTGGAGAATAATTAACCATCAACTCAATGTTTTTTCCATTCTTATACATCAAATAACGCATAGCTGCATATTGCCATGCAATATTTGTTTCAAAAGTAGTATTGTTTAGAAGATTATGACGCATTTTCTTAGCTCCATGAATCAAAGTTCTAATATCATATCCAGCAACAGCAATAGGCAATAAACCAACTGGTGTTAGGACAGAATATCTACCTCCAATATCATCAGAAATAACATAAGTTTTATATCCTTCGGAGCTTGACATATCTTTCAATACTCCTTTTTCTTTATCTGTAACTGCAATTATTCTCTCTCTTGCCTTTTCTTTGCCATATTTATTTTCAAGATGAGTACGTAAAATGCGGAAAGCCAATGAAGGTTCAAGCGTTGTTCCACTCTTTGAAACCACAACCAAACAATAATTCTTCTTATCCAATATTTCAATCAAATCGGCCATATAATCCTCATTAAGAGTTTGACCTGCAAATATTATATAAGGATAATTTCTTTCCTTTTTCATTGAATTGAAATGGTTTTGAAGAGCATCAACAATTGCCTTAGCTCCTAAATAAGAACCTCCAATACCAACAACAACATAAACCTCAGCCTTGCTTCTTATTTTTTCAGACTCTGCTTCAATATCTAAAATCAATCCTTTAGAAAGCTTTTCAGGTAAATCAACCCATCCTAAAAACTCATTGCCAATTCCATTTTTATTTACTATGCTTAGATGATGTTTTGCAATTTCAGAACTTAGCTTGCCTATTTCCTTATCAGAAACATAGGATTCAAAACCTTGAAAATCTATTTTCATAATGTATAAAATTTAATTAGTTAATTATATGCTTTGCTTATTGCAAAGGTAATAATAAACTTTAAAAAAACAAACAAATAAAAGGAAAGCTTACTTTCTTGTTCAATGAAATAGGAATAAAAATATAAACCATAAATTTGAATCAGGAATAAGCAAAAAAAATGTAACCCTTTATCAGGAAATAACAAAACAAGTAATAGAACTAATTAATCAGGGATTAAATCTAATATATGTCTTGTACTGAAAAAAGTTGACACTTTTTATACAAAAAAAGTGTAACAAAAATGGAGAAAAGAGGCAAGATTACGGATGCAATTCGTATAGAGAT
>JAFNAR010000027.1 GCA_017860255.1 Bacteroidota bacterium
AATTTTATCAATAAACTAGTTTTAGAAATAAAAAAATAAACTGTAAATTTGAATTAGTAATAACCTAAAAAGTGTAAACCTATTTCAGGAAACGACAGAAACGACATAAACTTCTTTTAGATCTCAAAACAATACCATTGTTTACTCAAAACAATGCGGTTGTTTTACTAAAACAATGCCATTGTTTGCCAAAAATAATGCGGTTGTTTCGACAAAACAATGGCATTGTTTTGACATTGAAGTCTTATTTAATTATTTCTATTCTTCGTTTTTGTAGATATATATGGCGTTTTGATAGAAAAAGATGGGATATAATTTCAGCAAAAAGAATATTTTACAAAACAAGTCAATTTCTATGGAGCAATACTTGTATAGAATAATCTTTTAGGATAATTAATTGCATAAAAAAAGTCGGTATTTAATCTTGCTAAATACCGACTTGGTTTATTTATTTGTTTTTAAGATTAATCTATTCTTAAAAACTTATGTGTTTGAAATTATCTTTTTCTTTCCAACTTTTCTCTTGAACTTGATGTCTTAGAATTTATAGATGTTTTGTTTGATTCAGAAGATTTCTTGCTTATAGTTGATTCTCTAACTGAACTACTGCGAGGTTGAGAATTAGATTTATTAGTGTTAATTGTGCTTCTTGAGTTATTATTTTGTTGAGTTTTCCTTTCTTGTTGAACGTTTCTTTGAGGAGTAATTGTTTTTGAATTATTATTCAATTTATCTCTACTTTCAATTTTTCTGTCAGGTGTTTGTTTGTTGTTTTCATTTTTTCTGCTTTCAATTACAGAAGTTTTGTTTTCTTTTGTCTTATTTTCCTTTACAGAAGTATTATCATCTTTTACTCTATTTTCCATTACAGGGGTATTGTTTTCTTTTACTCTATTTTCTTTTTTAGAGTCATCTATTACATTTCCTCTGTTTTCCTCTTTTGTCCTATTAACCTCATTTATACGCTTTGGTTCTTGCAATTTGATTTGTGTTCTTGAAGCTTCAGGAGTGCTCTGTTTAAATTCTTGTGCTCTTGTTCGGTTAGAATTTATCAGTTTAGTATTACTTCTTAAGCTGTTATCGTTGAATGTAACTCCTTTATTATCTTTTTTGAAGGTTTCATCCATTGTGGTTTCTGTAGGAAGTTCTTTCAATAGACTCAATTCCTCATTGTCGAAATAAGATTCAGTGTTTATATTCTTAAAGTTCCTATCATTACTTAAGTGTCCATAAGTGTTTCCTCCATTATCATTATTAGGTTTGTTCGGATCAAATGCTCCTGTTCTTCCGTTTCTTCCACTTGGGTCGTTATAGGTATTTGGTCTGTTTGAATTGTAGTTTGAGTTGTTGCCATGATTGTTATGATATGTATTATAGTAAGTATTGTAGTAGTTATTGTAGTTTCCATAATGGTATCCAGGGTTTCCAGTATAATATGGGTTATAACCATAGTAACGGCTCCATCCATAGTTATTATAATAGAAATAATCCCAGTAGTCATCGCAACCATCAATTACTCTTAATGCATAATCTCTTGCTTTTAGAGAGTAATGAATTGCTCTACGAAAGTTTCTGCGATTGTATTGATGTTCTGCGTAATCATTATAATAAACGGCACGGGAAAGATTACTTCCTGTCCAATATCCATAATAATCGGCAATAGAATAAGCTTCTTCAATTATGTATGCAGTTTTGTTAATTGTATTTCTTGCTTTATTTCTATTATATCCATAATAAGAAGCATCTGCATTGAAGCTTACTGTAAGAAATGCAACAACTATTGCTATCATCCCTACAAATTTTCCGAGTTTTTTTGATTGAGCTTTCATGATATTTAAATTTTTAATTTGTTTCTACTTTTAGAGAAACAAATAGCGTGCCAAAGTAAGAAAAGAGATTTTATTTAGTTCTGTTTCTAATAGCAAATTGAATGGAAATCACAATATTCACAATCATTTTTATTCTGATTGTAAGTGGAACTATTATCCAATGAAAGAATATCCTTTAAACAAGAAATTAAATTCTCTTCAAAGTATTGGTATATTTCATCAAAATCATCAATAAGTCTTCTACCTTTATCATCATTTAAAAGATAAATATCACTTGTTTGATTTTCTATTGTTGATGTTTTTATATAAAGAATTTCAGGCTTAATTGTAAAGTAATTTATTTGAGGTATTAGAGCTTGAAATTTTGGATTATTTTTAATTAACCATGAATAGAAAAAAGCTTGAAAGAAATAGTCATTACGTTTTTTGAGAATATCATCATTAAAGAAGATTTGATCTAAACGCACTTCTTTCTTTTCATAGTTATTTGTTTTATAATCTAAAACTCTAACAATGGTATCACCATCTGCATTAAACTTTAAATCAATCCTATCAATATATCCTCCAAGTTTAATTTCGTTTCCTTCAATTTCCAATGTTTTATCAAAATCTTCCTCCATTGCAATAATATTAAATGGAGCATAATTCTTATCAATCTCTATTAGTTTGCGGAGATATTTTATTAGAATTTCTTTTTTGATATTTTGAATTTGGTTGTATTCAATCTTTGGGTTTTTTCTTTGTCTAATCTTCAGATATTTTATCTCAAAGTTTTCATCAACAATCCTTTTAATATTCTTAGAATGTAGTTCAATATCCTTTTTGGTTATTTCTCTTGTATTGGTTTTTTCTATTATTTCATTATAGAACTGTTTTGCACAATCATGAAATATTGTTCCAAAAACATTATCCTGCATTTCTTCATCGAACTCTTGAGATAATGTTAAACCAATAATTTGTTTGAAGAAAAATTTGAGTTGACAATTCAAATAGTCATTAATATAAGTTGGTGAAAGGAATTTTGTTTCAGATTTCTTTAATACCTTATCAACATGTTGTTTTTCTCTATTAAAAGAAAGTACTTTTTCTTTTAGAGAATTAATACCATAAGAAATGGAATTATATTTAAACTCTTTATTGGTTTCTATTCTTAGCTGTTGAATAAAACGAGACATTTCCTTTGGCTTTGTGTCGCTTGACGTTGCATTATAGAGAAAATGAATTGACTCACTATGTTGCAAAAGCCTATAGAAATAGTAAGCAAATACTGCTATCTTTCGTTCAATTGTTGTTAAGCTGTATGCTTTTCTAATAGTAAAAGGGATAAATGAAGAATCAATACTTATATTTGGTAAGGAATCATCATTAGCAGAAAGGAAAAGAATATGTTTAAAGTCCAAGCTTCTGCTTTCCAAAAGTCCCATTATTTGAACACCATTAATTGGATCTCCTTCAAATGGAACAATTATACCATTTAATGCACTTCGAATTGTATTATAAAGCAAACTACCTTTTAAATAAATCTTTTCTTCCTTAAATAAGTCTTCAAGATTATTCAATACATTAGAAAATCTATACAAAGACTCGGCCAAAACTTCTTCAACTGCTTGATGAGAACTTGCAATTTCTTCATTAATATTCTTATCAGCAACTATTTTAGTAATATCCTTTAATGCTAAAATTAGCTCTAAAGGTTTTGATTTTAAACTAAGAAGTGAAGAAATATCATTAAAAGAATTTATTTCACTATCACTTAAATATATTGCATTATTATTGATTAATTCTTTTGTAACGCTGGAATACTCTCCTTTAAAATAGTTATGTTCAACAAAAGGAAGGAGGTTTTTTAGTTTTGGAGATGAATTTTTTGATAAAGAATTTTGATAGTTTAAATAACTATCAATTAAAGTAAACAATGAAGTTAACTGGAATTTATATCCCATTGTTATGTTTACTTTAGTTATTTCATTCCCAATTTTTGGAGGTAAAGCATTTAAAACAGAAGGGAGTAAATCTTCATTGCAAAGTAAAATGGCAATATCTTTTTGTGCTAAATCCTTATTTTCAAAGCTCAGCTTTTCTAACCATTGACTAATATATCCTGTTTGTGAATTTTCATTTGGGCATGAAATAATCTCTAAAGATAAATTATTGGTAAGAATGTTATTTGTATTTATTTCAAAATCATTTGGCATTGGGAAGTTTTTAATATTTTCCCTTAAAAACAATCCTGCTTCCTGCTTTTGATTATTTACATAGTAATTATCATAATCCCAATAGAAACGAGTTTCATAAGTATTTCTTAGCCATGAAAAGATTTCTTTTTCAACATTATTCAATACATTGAAACCTACAACACAATAAACCCTATCCTTTTTTTGCTCTAACTCACTTAACTTTTCTACCAAATCCCTGTAAAGCATTCCTGAATAGCCAATGCCACGTTCTCTTAATTTAGTTTTATAGAGTGTATAAATTTCGAATAAACAATTCCAAACATTTATAAACCTCTCTTTGATTTCAGAAGAAGTTTCAAAGCCAAAAGAAGAATTAAAGAACTCCTTTAGGAGGTTCTTTTGTTCCGAAGAAAGAAAATCAAAACTATTCTCAATTTCTTTATAATCTTCAATATTCTTAAAGACATTCTCTGCATTAGCCAAATTCTTGTCAATATCATCGAAGTCTTTCAAAAGCATAATACCCCAATAGTAAAACTCTTCAAAGGTTTCCTTAACCATTGAAGGTTTATCTCTATAAAAAACTTCTGAATAAACTTCATAAAGATAATAAGACAAGACTATCTCTTGAGCTTCAACTAATGGAGAATACTTACTTACAAAATCATTAATGGTGTAATATTGAGGTGAGAAAAAAGGTTTCTGCATGTAGTTATACAATGCTTCATTGAAGAAAACCTTTGCTCTTTGGTTGGTGAAAATTATATTAAGATTTGAGAAATCACCCTTATATTTTTCAGCCAAATTAATAGCAACTTGAGATAGAAAAGCATCTTTAATCATTTATCTAATTACTTCAATAGAGCCGTTAAACTCTAAAACCTTATCATGACGTTTTCCATAGAAACGATAGAAATAAGTACCATCTGTAGAACCAGTTGCCTTAGGATCCCACAAGTCAGACTTTTCCTTTATATTCTTAACATTATAAATAATCTTCCCATGACGATTATATATAATTAATTCATTTTCTGGAAAAGCTTTTTGCTCAATCAAATTGTGGATATCAAAAATATCGTTTACTCCATCTCCATTTGGAGTTACCACATTAGGGAATAAAACATTATCAACCTGCAAATCCAAGTAAATAATACTATCACAGCCTAAATAAGTTTGAAGTTTTTGTTCATAAACTCCAGTTTCTTTTTCATTAAAGCCAAACTTTTTATATACATTTCCTTTATAAATATTAGCCTTAATTGTATCGGAGAAAGTTGGATTAACATGCAAATACAAAACTAAAATACTATCACAACCAAACTGAGTATTGAGATTTTGAATATAAGTTCCAGAAGAATCAGCATTAAAACCATATTCGTAAATATCTCCATTGCATATTGTATCATAAATTGTATCATAATAAGGCTCATTGACCAACAAAGATAAATTTACAATACTATCGCATCCATATTGACTTAAGAAAGAATGAGTATAAAACCCTTGTCCGATTTCGTTAAAGCCAAATTGATTATATATTTCCCCTTTGCAAATCTCTGCAAAGATTGTATCATTATATTTCTCCCCTACAACCAAGTTAAGATTAACAATACTATCACATCCCATAATGGTTTGCAAATTTTGAGTATAAAAACCCGTTATCCGTTCATTAAAACCATTATTGCTGTAAACCTCTCCTTCGCAAATTGTATCGTAAATTGTGAAATTGTAAATAGGGTTAAAAGTAACGATTAAATAAAAAACGCTGTCAATATCTGTCCCATCAGGCATTATTGTGCAAATTAGTAGTTTATCAATACCACTTATTGCATGATTAGTCGCTGAATCGCGAACTACAATCATTGAATCAACTGTTACACTATCAAAACGCTCGTTAGTAAAGGACTCATTTTCGCACATTGTAACAAAAGTAGAGTCAACAAAATAAGAACTTTGACCATTAACATTTAATGATAAAAGAAACAAAAACAGTCCCAATATTATCTTCCCAAAAATCTTCATCAATAACTTCTATTATTTTATGTACAAAATTACAATATTTATTTCACTTCAATTATCTCGAGAAAAAATTCTTGTAAACAAATAGTTAACGATTTTCAAATTAGCTTTATTTTACCTCAACAATTTCAGATGAGATTTGAGTTTCGGTAAAGTCTACAAACCATAGGTAGGATTGTATTTTACTAAAGCCAATTTGTTTTATTAATTGCTCGTAATTTTTTATTTGAGATGAATATTGATTTATATTCTTCTTTGTTTTCGCAAATTTATAATCAACTAAGATTATTTCATTGTCTTTTGTTATCATAAGTCTATCGGGACGTTTGGTTGTAATTTGTCCTTCTTCTTTTACAATAATATCTATTTCATTCAAAATCTTATATCCTAAAGAAAACCAAACGGATGCTTTTTCTGTGGAAAGCATTTGTTCAACAATACTTTTATAATAGTCTTTTTCTTTAAGACTTATTTCTCCTTTTTGAACTGAGCTATCAATGGTTTTTTCAATATCTTGTTTTGTATTTATTTTTGAAAGGAGGTTATGAAGAATAATTCCTTTTTGGCGAGGAGAAGATTCTTCCTTTTCATCGTTTTTAAGTGCAGTAATAAACTCTTTGGCTTGTCTGGTTTGAGAATATTTTATTTGAGAGTCAAGAAAACTCGATTGAAGTGGTATTGAGTTTGGAGTTATTTTGAAGATATTTGTTTTCTCTGGCGTTGAGGTGTTGAGGTGTTGAGGTGTTGAGGTTTGTGTTTCTAATTCTTCGTTTATTTGTTTATCTGATTCAAGGCAATAGGCATATTGAGTATCTCCATCAGGATTTGTTTCTTGTTGTAGTTGCTTTTTAAGTGCAATGTAGAGATATTTTGAAATATTATCTATGTGTTTTAAGTCAATTCCGTCTTTGTTTTCTGAAAGTTGTCCAATAATTGAAAGGGAATGTTTTGGTCGAGTTAAGGCTACATAGAGAAGGTTAAGATTATCTACAAATTGTTGTAGTTGCTCATCAAGATATTCTTGATGATAAAAAGAATTGTTTAAAGAACTTTTTTTAGATAAAAGAGTTGGAATACTTGAATCCAATCTATTTTCTTTTAACCATAGTTCTGCTTCGGAACTAAATTTCCAATTGGCATAAGGAATAATAACTACAGGAAATTCCAATCCTTTTGATTTGTGAATTGACAATAGTCTTATTCCTTCGTAATCATCGTTTATTATAATCTTTTTTGTTTGTAAATCTTCCTCCCAATAGGTTAGAAATGCAGTAAGGTTGGATGAGTTGTTTTTAGTGTATTCTTGAACTTGGTCTAAAAAAGAAGTTATAAAGGATAGCTCATTTGTATCTTTATCTAATTGCAATTGTTTAATTATATATACAGATAAATCAAAAAGCGGTTTTCTTAAGATTTCTTTTTTTGCTACCCATTCTAATTCTTGAGGTATTTTTTGTGATTCATCTATACTTTGAAGAGGTTTATCATCCTTGTATATGTATCTTTTAAGATTAAAAAGTGATACAGTATTTTCCTTATTGTTTATGTATTTCAAAGCATCTATTATTAGTCTAATGCTTTGTGAATACATATAACTAAATGCCATATCTGAAACAATATTATAGTTTTGCGCTGAAAGATATTCTGCCACAATGCTTACTTGATCATTTGTTCGTAAAAGAATAGCAATATCTTTTGGAGAGTATCCTTTTTCTAAATGATAATCTATCTCTTGTTTCAATGTATCCAATATTCTTTCTTCAAAACTTCCCTTCTTCCCTACCAATAATTGCATTCTTATGCTTCCTGATTGAGGTGAATTTGGTTTAGTTTCCTGTGATGCATCTGAAAAGACTCCTTTAATTTGATTTATTCTTTCTTTATCAAGCTCTTCTATATTATCACATAAAAGGTTTAATCCTTGAGAAAATAGATTATTATTAAACTCTACAATGTTTTTATCTGTCCTGTAATTTGTTTTTAATGTTTCAATATTAGGAATTCTTGGATTAGAGGATGATTCCTCATAAGTTATTCCTTTATCAATATTGTTTAATATTCTCCAGTCTCCATTTCTCCAACGATAAATTGATTGCTTAACATCTCCAACAATAACATTCCTTTGATTATTGTCCAAACTTTCCAAAACCAAAGGAGAAAGTGTTTTCCAGTTCAAAAGTGATGTATCTTGAAACTCATCAATCATTATATACTTAATCTTTGAGCCTATCTTTTCATAAATAAAAGATATATCAGAATTATTATCCAAACGAATTATATCAGATAACAATTTAGAGGTATTAGAAAGCAAGAACTTATTCTCTTCCTTTAAAATATCATCCCTGTGATTAGCAATATTTTTCAATAGACCAATATTATCAATAAAAGGGAGAACGGCTTGCCATGTTCTTAACTCTTGGCTACATTTATCATAATATTCAAAATACTCATTAAGAAGAGGAATTAAAGTATTATTAACTAAATCAGCCTTATTTAAACGATTATTTGCATCACTAAACCATCCATCTATTCCATCAATTGCTTTTTGGTAGTAAGTTTTATCTCTAAAATCAAAATTCTCCTTCCTTATTCCCAGAATACCATTAACTATTCCTCTGCTTTTTTGAACAAAATCATCAACCTTAAGCCCATTTTCATCAAAAATCTTTGTAAACCTGTCTCCATAAGCAATTAAACTCTTTTTGATTTCCTCCAATCTTCTATTCCCTTTTTGTTTAAATTGGCTTAAAACATCCTTATCCAAAGTCTTAATCTCCGATTCAAAACGCTTAAAAACTTCCTTATCCAAATTCCTGCTAAAATCAATCAACTCCTTCTCAACATTCACCTTCTTTCCTTCCTCCACTCTTTTATCAATAATTCCCATATACCAATCATACAAAGCTTTATCCTTATCGGTAGAAGAAATCACCCTTTCAATTGTTTCTTTAATTATATCCGAATCGTCAATTATCAAATTATAATTAGAACCAATTCCAAGCTCCTTTGCTAAATTACGCATAACCTTTTGTAAGAAAGAATCTATGGTTTGAATATTGAAATTGGAATAATCGTGAAGAATATTTTCTAAAGCTCTTGAAGCATTGTCTTGAATAGCTTTGGAGTCCATTTTAGAATTCCTTTCACATAAAGCTTCAAAGAAATTTGTTTTTTGACCAATCTTTATTCCATAAAGCTCTGTTAAAATCCTCAGTTTCATTTCAGCAGTTGCCTTATTGGTAAAAGTTACTGCAAGAATATTCCTGTAAGCATTAGTATCCTTAATTAGCAAACTAACATACTCCAAAACCAAATTAAAGGTCTTACCACTTCCAGCAGAAGCCTTATATACAACAAGATTAGCTATATCTGACATAATAAATTCATTATCTAATGCAAAAATACAATATTTATCTTAGGTAAAAACTAAAAGCTAAGAAGTAAAAGCAAAGTGTTTTTATATTCAATTTAACTTTATCTTTCGGTTGAAAAATTTGGGGATATAATTAATGGAAAATACTACATTATATTCAAAATAATTTTGTATATTTGCAGATGTAAACTGTTCATTAGGTTTATTTAGGACTATTTATTCTAAAGTCTATTTCTAAAAAATAAACTCCAATCCCCAAAATATATTAAATAAAAAGATGCACATCTTTTATAGTGAAAGATGCGCATCTTTTGGTATGAAAGATGTGCATCTTTGGGCTAAGAAGTCCTTGATTAATAAGTTTTATATAAGGACTTAGCAAATTTATTCGCCGTTTAGAGAGAATTATTCGCCGTTTAAATTTACTTATATCAAGGTTTTATTTTTTCTTTCTTAGTTTTATTTTAGGGAAACAAAGTTTTACTTTTCGCAAAGGGCTCTAAGAACTATAAAGACTTTAATGTTCTTAAGGTCTTTAAACTTCTTAAGTTATTTAACAATTAATAAGATTACCATAAAGGGAAAAGGTTTGTATAAAAACATTTCACTACCTTTGAACTTTGAAAAGAAATAATTATAGAATTATAAATTCCGCACAACTATACAAGATTTAATACTTCCATTATTTTAATTTGCTTTTTATTTTACTTTTTCACTTACATTTTCTTGGAAATTGTTGTTTATAATATATATAAGTTTGTCTTAATATAATATTTAAACAATAAATATCATGAAAAGAATTATTACATCATTATTCGTTATTACTTTTTCTTTTAATCTTTACTCACAACAATGGGCAAAAAGTTATACAGGTTCAGAGGGAAGTTCCACTTCTTTTTTCAACACTGTTTATAATACTGTTTGTGACTCTCAAGGCAACACTTATATAGTTGGAACATTTGGAGAAGGAGCAACTTTTGATAGAATACCTCTTTTGGATGCTCAGTTATTTAATAATGCTCAATCTCTTATTGTAGCAAAGCTTGACCCTAATGGGAATATGTTATGGAGAAAAGCTATAAAGAACTGGAGTACTTATGATATTTATCCTGCTAATAATCTTAGAATTATTGGAGATACATCAATTGTTTTAGTCGTGGAGTCTATGTTATTACCCTTAGCTGATCCTTCAACTTTTTTATTTTATTTGGATACATTAGTAAGAGTTCCTCAAGGAGAAAATTATTTTCCTGATTATCCTTTTTCAGCTTCTACTGGATACAAAGGTACTATGCTAATAACATTTGATTTAAATGGCAACTTAATAAATAATCATTTTTTAGAATTAAGATATCTTGATGACAATAATCAGGAAGTTGACGGAGGATCATTAATTAATTATCAAGGGACTTTTGATATTGATAATGAAGGAAACATATATATTTATACAGGACTTATAACACGAGGTTTAGGTATTTATAGGGATAGTTTAAGAATATTAATAGACAAAGAAAGAAATTTAGAATCTTTTAATGTGCCATTAGATGGTATAAATGCAACTTTATTTAAGTTTTCACCTAATTGTCAAGAATTGGTTTGGGTTAGAAGTGTCATGCTTGATACAGTATCTCATGGAGGAGATTCATTAATGATTACACCACTTGCAAGAGGAATAGATATTGACAGTTCAGGAAATATATATATAACAGGATATTTAGAGGTATATAGAGATATTTATAGAGAAGGCTATGGAGATTCAACATGTTATACTGATGTTATAGTTAATCCAAATAATACTAATCATAAAATAAGGATAGCTCCCGAAGATGCATTTACTGGCTTTATAGTAAAGTATAATAGTGATGGAGATGTTATGTGGACAAATCAAATGTATGGAAAACATTGTGAAGCAATAACTCAAGCCCCTGTCTGTGACATATCCAACGTTGTAGTTTCAGAAGAAAATAATGCAGCCTATTTCCTTGCTGTTGGTGGATTTCTAAGTCCATATTTTGGAGGAGGTGGTTTATATTTTGAAGACAGCATTCCACTTAGAAAATATCATGACAGTACTAAAACAATTCTGTTCTTTGCAAAATTGGATAAAGAGACAGGAAGATACATATCACATGGAATAGCTCCTTCTGCTTATGCTACAGGTGATAATTATAATTATTTTGTTACTAATCCATCATTTACTGTTAAAAACAATCAAGTTTTTGCTCAAACTGTATATGAAGGACATCTAAAAGGGAAGGATACTAATTATTATGGAAATGGTTTTGCTTTTATATGATGGAAGGATAATGGATATATAATAGATACAAAGAATTTTCCATCAAATCCTAATTGGGTACGTGCTGGAGTAAAAAATACAGTAGTAAATGATAATGGAGATATGATATTAACAGGAATGTTTAATAATAGTATTGACTTTGGGAATATACAATTAACATCAGGAGGTAACAGTACAGCATATATTGCAAAGTTTAACGACCCTTCATTTATAATTCCTTTTGAGGGAGGAGATACTCTAAACGACCAAGAACCAAGAGCAAATTTAGATTATGTTGTTGGTTTAACAGAAAATCAAATAATAATTTACCCTAACCCTACAAAAGATATTGTAAATATAATTTCAACAAACGAGAGAATAAACTCCTATACCTTATATAATATGGGAGGACAGACTCTAATTAAGAGTGAAAAACTAAAAGTGAAAAGTTAGATCTTTCCAACCTTCCAAAAGGAGTTTATGTTATAAAAGTTATTACAGATAAGAATAGTTATACTCGGAAGGTAATTAGAAATTAATAATGTATTAATTTATTGACTCTTCTGAAATAAGTGTTACAGATTTTACGCTTATTTTCTTGAGCAAAGTTATTGGAAAAAGGAGTTGCTTGTACAAGATTGCTTTTAATATTTCAGCTTGTATAATAAGGGATTCTGTACTCTAAATAAATTTCTCAATTAAAAAGAATTATTTTTTCTTAATCAAAAGTAAAGCTGAATTGATTAAAAGAACTGTATTTTTAATCTTTAATTTAACATTATTTCCAATAAAGTAAACATTTCAAAATTTATGGTGTTATATATGCATTAACACTTATAAATTATAAGACATGAAAAAACAATTAACAATTAACTCTATTGTTACCCTCTCACTAATATTTTTTTTAAATATTCCTCTCCTATCACAAGGAGATTGGCAATGGGCAAGATCTTTTAATGGATATGATGGATCAATTACCTATCTACCCAATAATATTACTCGTAGTGTTTTTGACAGTTATGGGAATATTTATATTGCTGGTAACATAGGTGATGATGTAAAATTTAACAATCAAGAACAATTAGCAAACGATCCAAGAATGAGAAATTCAGGTTTAATTTTAGCTAAACTTGATAATAATGGAAACCTTTTGTGGAGAAAGACTATTAGGAGCACTGAATGTATATCTAATACTTATTGGATGGATATTGTTGGAGATACTTCAATTGTGCTTTTTGCCAATAGTTATGGTCCTAAAGAAAGTGAAGATTCATTGTTTTATTTAGATACTTTAATTGTTGGTTTAAGTCAAGACTCTTTGCTTAACAAAATGCCAAAAGGAGGATTGGATTATTTTATTAGTTTTGATTTGAATGGCAATAAACAAAATGAGGTTTTTATTCAACATAAACAAATTTATAATCAAGGGGGTGAATCGGATTATCAATCGTTTGAGACTATTTCTACAATTCCATTTGTAATAGATAATTATGGAAATACATATTTTTGTGCTACACCGTTTATCCCTCAAAAAATGGATACCTTAAAATTACTTATTAATAACGATAAAGAATATAGTTATAAAGTAGGAGACATTCAAAATAATGCGTTTATGTTAAAATTTAATCCAAATTTTGATTTAATATGGATTAAAGAAATAATAAAGGATACTCTTTGTGTTGGAGATGGAAATTCTTCTTTAATTTTTAATCCAGAAATTTCAAGTATTTCTAAGGATAATGATAAAGATAATAATATCTATTTGACTGGAGCTATTCAAAAATTAAATGGTTCAGACACAAATTTCTATATGGAGATGAATCTGGGCTCTAATCAGAAGTTAAAATTTAATGATATAGGATGGGGAAGCGTTGGTTTTACTATAAAGTATGATAGTTCAGGCAATGCTGTTTGGGCAAATCAAATATACGGAGAAAAAAGATTTAACCCTATTACACCATCTTTTTATAATTATTCAACAAGTGTAGTTAATTCAAAGGTAAACCAATCAAATGAATATTTATACATAATTGGAGAAGCAGGATATTGTACATCTTATTTACAAAATGGAGAAAGAATAATTGACACTACAGCTTTTAAACTATTTTTTGATGATAGCACTCAACTTATACTTGAAATAGACACTTTAACCGATCTTAATACATCTAATGTTTTTTTTGCTAAGCTTAATATTCAAACTGGGAAATACATTTCTCATGGAAAAATAAAATGTAATTTGCAAAATAGTAACATTTTCCAAAACGATCATCCAATTATTTTACATAATAATCAAGTTTTTACTCATGCTTATTATTGGAACTATCTATACGGAGTTAGGGAAAATTATTATTTAGGTAAAGGAGGAGTTGGACTTGCACTTGTAAGATGGAAAGAAAGCGGTGAATTGATAGAAGCAATTAATATACCTGTTTATAACGATATCTGGGCTCATTCAGGAAATGCTATACTTAGAAATAATGGGGATTTGTTTGTAACAGGAACATATAAGAAAAATATTACCTTTGGTAATTTTGTATTAAATGGAAGTAATGCTTGGACAAATGTTTATATGGCAAAATATAATGATATTAGCTTTGTTCATCCTTACGGGATTGGAATTGAAAGTATATCTCAGAATGAATCAGACAACATATTAATATACCCCAATCCAACAAAAGACATTGTAAATATAGAAACCAAAGGAGAGATAATAAACTCTTACACATTATATAATATTGGAGGACAAACAATGATTAAGAGTGAAAAACTAAAAGTGAAAAGTAAAAAGATAAATCTTTCCAACCTCCCAAAAGGAGTATATATTCTAAAAGTAAGAACTGAAAAGAATGTTTATTCTCACAAGGTAATAAGAAACTAATAATAGATTTTTTAAGCAATAAAAAAGGGAAGAATGTTTTTAAGCATTTCTTCCCTTTTGTTTTTCAACCCTGATGAGTGAAATAAATAAACTCTATTTCTTCATTCCGTTGTTTTTCAAAACTGCATCAATTGAAGGTTGTTTTCCTCTGAAACGAACATACATATTCATTGCTTCATCGGTACTTCCTCTTGAAAGAATTTCGTTTTTAAATTTATCGGCAGTTGTTTTATCAAAAATATCTCCTGCTTCCAAGAAAGCATTAAATGCATCTGCATCCAAAACTTCTGACCAAACATAAGAATAGTATCCAACAGCATATTCTCCAGTAAACACATGTGAGAAATAAGTTGAACGATAGCGTGGAGGAACTTGAGAAATTAAACCAATCTTATCCATAGTTTTTTTCTCAAAAGCAACTACATCATTAATCTTATCTTTAGAACTTAAAACGTGGTATTCCATATCCAAATAAGCAGCTGCATAGCGTTCTGTCATTCCATAAGCAACATCAAATGTTCCAACTGAATTAATTTTCTTAAGTAAAGCATCAGGAATTACTTCACCTTTTTCATTCTTAGCAAACATTTTCAAAACTTCTGGTCTTGAGCACCAGTGTTCAAATATTTGAGAAGGCAATTCAACAAAATCTCTTGGAACTGATGTTCCACTTGTTGAAATGTAAGTACAGTTGGAAAGAAGTCCATGAATAGCATGTCCCATTTCGTGGAATATTGTAGATGCTTCTTCTGCTGTTAGAGTTGTTCTTCCTGAAGGAGATTTTGCATAGTTGAAACATACTGTAATTATTGGAGTAACTTTTTTACCATCTTTAACATATTGTTCT
Organism: Bacteroidota bacterium; assembly: GCA_017860255.1. Taxonomy (GTDB): domain Bacteria; phylum Bacteroidota; class Bacteroidia; order Bacteroidales; family P3; genus UBA10566. The sequence goes on from JAFNAR010000027.1 coordinate 15,396, forward strand.
CTAAAACTATTGCACCATGCTCCACCAACTTTTGAAGCTCTTGTGTATGGGTCCCAATAAAGAATTCCAACATGTTCATTCTTTCCATTCTTACATTCAAAAACTTGAACATCTTTAGCATAAACTGGAATATCTTTTCTTTCTGTAAATGTTAGTCCATAAAGTTTAGTTATTACATCAAAACATCCTTGACGAACATTGTTGATTTCAAAGTAAGGACGAGTTTCTTCTTCATCAAAATTAAATTTTTGTTTTTTCAACTTATCAGCATAGTAAGACCAATCCCAAGCTTCAAGTGTTGCTCCTGGATAATCTTTAACTAAAAGTTTTTGAAGTTCAGCTACATCTTTTTTAGCTGCAGGAATAGAGTATTTCAACAATCCTTCCAAAAGAGTGTAAACTTGCTTAGGTGTTTTTTGCATTCTTTCTTCCAAAACATAGTCAGCATAAGTTTTATATCCTAAAAGTTCTGCCTTTTTAGCTCTAAGAAGTGCTAATTTCTTAATTACTTCTTTATTGTCACTTTCGTTTCCATTGTTTCCTCTATTATTTTTAGCTTTGAATATCTTTTCTCTTAATTCTCTTTTTTCAGAAAATTGCAAGAAAGGAAATACAGAAGGACTATCTAAAGTAAATATCCATTTACCAGCCTTACCTTTTTCTTTTGCAGTTGAAGCAGCTTGGTCAACTAACCATTGTGGCAATCCTTTAAGATCTTCTTTTTTATCAATTACCAATTCATAACTCTTTGTTTCTTTTAGAGTATTGGCAGAAAATTTAGATTCGTATGTTTTTATTTCACCATTTACTTTTTTTAGTTCTTCTTGCTTGTCTTTTGAAAGTAAAGCTCCTGAACGGACAAATCTCTTATAAATCTTTTCAAGTAACATCTTTTCTTCTTGATTAAGATTTTCTTTGTCTTTATTGTCCCATACTTTTTTAACTCTTTCAAAAAGCTTGGCATTCATATTGATTTCATCAGTATGTTTTGCTAACATAGGTGCAATTTCAACTTCAAGCTTTTGCATTTCATCGTTAGTGTTGGCAGCTGTCATATTAAAGAATACTCCAGTAATCTTATATAACAATTCTCCACTAAAATCGAAAGCTACAATAGTGTTTTGGAAAGTAGGCGTATCTTTATTATCAATTATAGCCTTAACTTCTTCTTTGTGAATCTTCATTGCATATTTGAAAGCAGGAAGATAATCTGTTGGCTTAATTTCTTCAAATGGAGTTGTTCCAAAAGGAGTTTTACATTCTTTAACTAGAGGGTTGTTCGCAATGTCTTTGTCTTGCTTTGAACAACTTCCAAAAACTAATGCTGCACTTAGCATAAGCAAAATTGTTTTTTTCATTGTTTTAATTATTAATTAGTTTATTGATTGTTTCTATTCATTCGTCAACAGTCTTCTTAAATTTGAATTTGGGCTCCTCTTTATTGAGTAGTCTTTTAATATTCTTTCTATGAGTGTAGGGTATGAAGATTGCAACTAAACACGTGAAGACTATTAATGGCACATAAACCTGATAATCGAGCCAATGCCCACAAGTAACATATAGAATTGGAAATGCTATTGATGTTACAATTGAAGCTAATGATATAAATTTATAGAAGATAAAAGTTAAAACAAATATAAGAAGGATTAGAGGCAGAAGATGTTCAAAAATACCTATAACAACGCCAAGCATTGTTGCGACTCCTTTTCCTCCTTTAAATCCAACATAAATTGGAAGTGCATGACCTATAACAGCAATAACTCCCAAACCTAATTTATAGTATGTTAAGTATTCTGCTCCAGAAACCATACCCCAAATCTCAGTATAAAAACGTCCAAAGAAGTTGCCAAGGTAAACTGCAAACCATCCTTTAAGTGCGTCAGTCAAAAGTACAAATAAACCTGGCAAAAGTCCAAGTACTCTAATTGTGTTTGTTGCCCCTGCGTTCTTACTACCTTTCTCCCTCACATCAACTCCATAGAAAGATCTTCCTATCCATACTGCGGAAGGAATTGAGCCTACAAGATATGCTACCACACATCCTAATGATAACATTATATAATGTATTAGTGTCATTGTATTTAAAGTTTATTATTCGTTATTTTCTTGTTTCCCTTCTTTTTCTTCAAAAGTTTCAATTTTTTCTACTTTTCTAATGAAATCCCTTTTCTCATTAGGAGTTGCTATACGATAAGTATAAATCTTTCCATCCTTACCCTTAAATTCTCTTTCTTTATTAGGGGCAGCTTTAATGTAGTCATTAAATATTTCATTAGAAGACATAGCACTCATTGCAGCTCCATTATAGGAGAAGAAATACCAATGATCTGGATTAGCTTCAATATAAATTCTTATTTCATTTGCAAGAGCTGTTTTCAAAAGTTGTATCTTGGCTCTAATATTCTTATTTACTTGATATTTACCTACCATACTTAACTCAACATCTCCATAAGAAACATAAGAGTTAAGAATTGGGTCCCATTGCATCTTAACATTTGAAAAATATAGAGTATAATCCATTTCTTTTGGAATGGTTTTCCATTCTCCTGTAATTAATAATTCTTCATATAGTTCTTTTCCTTTTTCTTGACCAAAGAGCGCAACCAATTGATCTTGATATTTTGATGCTTCTAATTCAATTTGAGTTAAATTCATATCTTCATAAAGTTCAACCCCCATAAAATCTAAGGCTTGTTGATTGAAAGGAAAACGAATTGCAAGACTCATATTCAAATCAGCAGTTGTACTATTATTATTAATCTTTATCTCTCCATAATTGTTCATTGAAACAACTCCATCTTTTTTCAATCCCAAACTAATCATTCCTTGTCCTTTGGCATCACAACTTGTTTTATTCAACACAAGATAATCACCTAAGGCTTCTTTCATATCTTCAAGTTTTTCAATTGAAGCTATTCTATATTCGTTTGAAGCTTTATCATAGGTTAAAAATCCTTTAGCTGTCATAAATGTATTATCTCCCTCAACATCTGTTGTAAGGAAAGCAGAACGAGGCTCCATATTCTTAGGATTAAACTGCATTGAAGCTGTTATTCTCTGACCATCTACTGAAAGTGGAGCTTCTGAAATTGGGATATATATTTCTTTTGCATCAACTCTTGATTTGAATTTAATCCAAGCAAGATTATCATTACAACTATGAGCAATTTGCAGTCCTCCATCAAAAAGGAAGTTTGTATCACTTGCATCAACTTGAACATTTCCAAAGAAAAGAAATGCAGGACTTAGAGAAATTGCATTTTCTTTACTTATATTTCCTAAAGCTCTTGATTCTGTTGGATCAGGATTTATCTTTGACATAAAGATAGGATGCTTTTTGTTGTTTTCATCAACATAATCAATATATCCATTTGCAGAATATAAAGCAGAGGAGTAAATATGTACTCTTGAATTATAGAATTGATGAATCTTTGTTTGAGTATTAACCAAAATTGTTGCATCATCTATTGTATCCATTTGTGCACCTGGACGAATTATTAAAGTAGCATCACCTGGACGTATTGCAGCATCAGCACTTCTTACTAAAAAGACCTCATCGGCAGTTAGTTTATTTGTTTTAAGACTAAGAGTTGGGTGTACTGAATTGAAAGTAAGATTTTTTTGCAATGGATTAGTTGCTGTAAATTTGGCTCCTGGCTGTTCTAATTCAAGTAAACTCTTTATATCTTTTGTAGGAAAATCTCCAGACTTAACACTATTTGAATTTAATAAAGCCAATTCTTTTGAATCCATCATCCAGTCAAACTTATCAACTTCACATACATATTGTAGATAAGTTAAATCACATGGTTTGACTCCTTTCATTGAAGTAAATTCACCCTTTCTTGATTTAAAATCAACAAAAGCTTTAACCTCTTTAGCTTTAAACGCTATATCGTTTCCATTAAGCGAATTTAAAGTAAAATTGGAAGTATATGCGCTATAATTTATGTTCTTAAATCTAAAATTATCTGATTCAACAATCATTTCGCCTGCTTTATTGCTTCCATTTCCAGTTAATCCACTTGGTCTAATAATTAAACTTCCTGTATGGAAAGCTTCTCCTGAGAACATATAGAAAGGTTCTTCTTGTTGAGTAACCACCATATAGTCTTGATAAGGGAACCAATGTTCTGAAGTTTTACCTACACTAACTTCGGGAAACTCTACTTGAGATTTATTTGAACAAATAAACTTATCAGTAATAGTATTCATTGAATCAGGAAGGAAAACAAACATTCTTGATTCAGAACGAGAAGCTATATAATCTAAATAACCAGCTCCTAAAAGTCCTTGCAAACTTAAATCTATTCTATTGTAAAACTGACCCTTTCCTCCATAAGCAATCATACCAGTTGAAGGAGTTTCAATAATAAATCCAAGAGAATAGTCTTTCATTACCTTTAATGGTTCTTTTATATCTGGGAATATTCCAGCAGATTTAAAAACTCCAGTAAATTTAATGCTATCCGTTCTGAAAGTCATTAGGTCTTTAATCTTAAATGGATCTAATTTATAGAAGAATTTTTCTCTTAAATAAGCACCATTTTGAATTTTTGGTTGGTCATAATAAACGAATGATTCTTCCAAAGAAGATAACATTGGATATCCAGGGACTCTTTTTATACTACTTTTATTTTTTGGATCATCTATCAGTAGTTCACAAACCAAGTTTTGAAGTGGAGTTTGAATTTTTATTATCTTATTTGTATCTTCAAATAATGGAACATAGAAAGCCATTGAATCAATCTTTGGAAGATTAAGAGCAAATCTCTCATAATCAAAATAACATTTCTCTCCTCCCATATTAAATCTTCCTGCTGAGATTTTACCATTGAACTCAAAACTTCTATTCTTTTTCATTACTATTTCTCCATTAATCGGAGCAATATTAACAAAATGAGTATCTGACAATGAAAAAGTTTCAATTCCATATAGTCTCAAATCCATATCAAATATATTTAAAACAGCATTTGCTGATTTTTTTGTGGATGATACAAATCTTAGATTATCGTAATCTTGCTTTTTTGTATTAGCTTTAATGTAATCAAATATTTTTTCCTTAACAATTGCAGTTTTACGATAAGACTCATAGTTGATAAAACCATCTATTGCCAAACGCATAAGCATAACTTCTGCCTGAGTTTCGTCTAATCCTAAATAACGTGCAAATTCTTTAACTGGAATATTCTTTTTCTTGTATTTGTCAACAAATCCCTTAACTCTATAAATTGGACTTACTTCATCAATCCCTTTTATCTTATCCCATTTCGCTTCTGTATAATAGTTATTTGACTCAAAGGAAGCAAAAGAAACAGAATTTGATGGAGCTTTAATTGAAGTAAATTCTAAAGTATGTCCATCTAATTTTGCATAAACTGCTTCAGTATAAATATCTATTGCATGATAAGAATCTACCCAAGGACTTGCTGAAATTCCTTCTTTATTATTAATACAAGCAATTTCTTTTTGACTTTTATTGTATCTAAACAGTAATCCAGGATGATAAACAGAATCTTGATTTATATAAAAAGTAATTTGGCAATCAGGTGATGCAATTCCCTCTTGACTAAAAGGGTGCAAAATTGCTTTTGCCTTGCAGAAAAGCTTACCTTCTTTTTTAATTACCAATTCTGCTGGTTCTACTGCTGTTCCATATCCTAAAAACTTTCCTCCTTGTTGTGTAAAACCTCCAACATAATCTACATCAGGGAAAACATTTTTAATTATTTCTTCTCTTTTATATGAAAAGAAACGAGGATAAGTTACCTCACCTACTTTATCGGAACATAAATCTTCTAATGTTCCTGAAAGCTTATGTTGGAAGTATTCTTTATTTGTAAAAAGAACAGAATCTGCAATAATAGATGCTCTTTTTAAAGATACATTATAATTTGACAGTTCTGCATAAACTTGATCTTTTGGAAGTCCTGCTCTTGACCAATCAACTTTTCCTCCAAAGCCTTCAAAACTTTGTTCAACAATATAGAACTTTCCTTTTGTTGAGAAAATAGTGTTTAAGTCTTTTTGAGAAGAATAAGTTAAATCAATATCTGAAGTGAAATCAACATATGGCCCCCTAATAGTATCTATTCTAATAGTGTAACCATTATGTTTAACCTTCCAGTCAACAATTTTTGTTGAATATAGTGTGTTATATTTAACCAAATTCAATGAAGAATTAACTGCATTATTAAATCCTCCCAAGGTGGAAGATTCAATTGTCCAGTTAAGTCCCTTAAACCATTGATTAAAACTTTCATTAGATTGATTGGTAGTCTTAAAAGCAATTTGTGTTTCAATAAAATCATAAAATCCAGGCAAAGGACGAACTCTCTTCTTTAACATAAGATTGGAAAGTTTCATTACATCCTTTTTTTGCTGAACAGGCATAGAATTAAAAACATCTGCATATTGAAGGATAAGAGCTTCATATTCTTTTTGCTTATCCTTTTTCATATTTGCATCAGATAAATAAAACTCTGTCAATTCTGCTACATAAGTATCTGGATTTTCAGTGAAAGCTTTGAATCTTTGACCAAATGAGCTAAAGCTCATAAAAAATATTACAAGTATTAGAACTATTCTTTTATTCATTATGGATTTATTGTTTCTTAATAAAACGTAATGCAGCCCAATTTTCTTTTGAGATATGTGTAACTAAATGCAAATTATTTTCATTTGCGCACTTTTCCAATATTTCTACATCATTATCATAGAAACCACTCAAAAGCAAAGTTCCACCTGTTCTCAAATGTTTTGAATATGTGGCCATATCTTGCAAAAGGATATTTCGGTTAATGTTGGCAATAAACAAATCATAACTCTTTGACAAACCAGTTGCGTCTCCAAGTTGAACATCTACTTCAACATTATTTTTTATTACATTTTCCTTTGCATTTTCATATGCCCACTCATCATTATCCCAAGCATCAACACTCTTAGCTCCTTTCAATTTGCAAAGTATAGCTAAAACTCCAGTGCCTGTTCCCATATCCATTACATCTTTTCCTTCCAACGGTTCATCCCTTAAGAGTTGAATAATTTGATATGTTGTTGGGTGATGAGCTGTCCCAAAGGACATTTTGGGAGAAATCTCAATATTATATTCAACATTTTTAATTGGAGGATGAAAGCTTGCTCTAATATAGCAAAAATCATCAACCAATACTGCCTCATAAGATTTCTCCCACTCCATATTCCAATCCTGCTGCTCAATTTCCTTAATGTCGTAAGATACATTTACAGATGGATTATTTTCTCTAAAAGCATTTAATAGAAAATCCAAATCCTCTTGATTAAATAATTCTTTTTGACAATAAGCAAAGAAACCATCTTTCTTATCTAAGAAACTTTCAAATCCAATATCGCATAAATCACTCTGCAAGATATCGGAATAAATGTCCACAGAACTCAAACTAAGTTCTAATTCAATATAATTCATCAAATAATTAAAATATTTTTGTCTTAGAAAGATTTAACTATGGCAATAAAATCATCTTTTTTCAAAGAAGCTCCTCCAATTAAACCTCCATCAACATCTTTATTTGCAAATAATTCTTTTGCATTCTTGCTATTGCAACTTCCTCCATAAAGAATTGAAATTTCTTCAGCTACTTCTTTAGAATATTTCTTTTCCAATAGAGAGCGTATATGTGCGTGCATTTCTTGAGCTTGTTCACTTGTTGCTGTTTTTCCAGTACCTATTGCCCAAACAGGTTCATAAGCAATAACAACATCAAGAATTTGCTCTTCTGAAAGATGGAATAAACTTTCCTTTATTTGGTTTTCTACAACTTCAAAGTGCTTTCCAGCTTCTCTTTGTTCCAATGCTTCTCCACAACAAAATATTGGAAAAATATCATTTTCCATTAATCTATCAACCTTTTGTGCAATTTCTTCTGAAGTTTCTTTAAAATACTTCCTTCTTTCACTATGTCCTACAATGCAATATTCTACTCCAATTGTGTCAAGCATTTTAGCTGATATCTCTCCTGTATATGCACCATTATTCCATTGAGCAACATTTTGAGCTCCACATGAAAACAATCCTTCTTCTGCCATATCGGAAGTAAGTTCCAAATAAGGAGATGGTGGACATAATATTATGGTTGGTTCTGCATTAAATTTCTCCAACTCTTCATTAATTTGATCAATCAAATCCTCAGCTTCATCAAAGCCAAGATTCATTTTCCAGTTACCTGCAACAATATTCTTTCTCATAAAATTTTTGATTTAATAATTAGTTAAAAAGTAATTTAATGCAAATATACGCTTTTTATTAAAGATAGACGGAATTGAATAAAAATTGTTCTTTCAAACAATTCCATTGAATAGTCAAAAAATAAACGAAGGTTAAAAGAAATTAATCACCGACTTTTTCAAAATATCTGCCTTATATTTTTATTTAAACGGCATTTATTTTTCTGTATAAAAGGATAATGAAACTAAATCTTAAAATTAAACTATCCCACCACCCTAACTCTTGGATCTAAAACACCATAAAGTATATCAACAACAATGTTTATAATAACCAAAAGCACACAAATAACAAGTAATGCACCCATAACAACAGGGAAATCATATTTCTCCAATCCATCCACAATTACAACTCCAACTCCTTTCCAGTCAAAGATATATTCCACAAATACAGCACCAGCCATAAGAGAAGCAAACCAACCAGAAACAGAAGTTATTACTGGATTCATTGAATTTTTAAGAGCATGATTTTTAATTACCTTATATTTACCCAATCCTTTTGCTCTTGCAGTTCTTATGTAATCTTGAGAAAGAGTATCTAAAAGAGAGCTTTTGGTAAGTTCAGAAATAACTGCCAAAGGTCTTATGCCAAGAGTAAAGGCAGGAAGTATTAAATTTTTAAGATCCAAATATTGTCCTTGTCCTAAATCATCCACTGCATAAAGAGAACCAAACATTGAAAGTCCAGTGTAGGGAGCAAGTAAAAATGCAAATAACCAAGCAAAAATAATTGCAGCAAAGAATGAAGGCAAGCTCATTCCAAGAACAATTACAGAAAGATTTATTTTATCAAACCAGCTTCCATTGAAAATTGCAGAAAGACTTCCCAACAAAACGCCTACAATTAGAGCAAAACTCATACTTACCACTGCAAGAATAATTGTGTTTGGGAAAGCTTCTGAAAGAATTTCCGAAACTTGTCTTTTACTTTGATAAGAACGTCTTAGATAAGGTTTCTTAATAACAAGTGAATTATTCTGAGTTTTAACAATTGAAGTATAACTGTATTTATCATCATCCAAATATACGGCATTTTCAGGATTTAAAGAATGAAAGGAAACAGGAGAAAGATCATTGAGATAGCATAAATATTGAACCCAAAGAGGCTTATCTAAACCAAGATCTTTTTTAATTATTTCAACACTTTTTTCATCCGCTCTTTGACCAAGCATCATTCGAGCTGAATCACCAGGTAATATATTAAAAAGAAAGAACACTAAGGTAATAACTCCAAAGAGCACTAATAAACCATAGCCGATTCTCTTAAGGATAAAATTAAGCATATTCTTTCTCTTTATTATCTTTAGAAGTCTATTTAATATCTATATTAAGGTTTTCAAAAGGAGGCAAACATCTCCAAGAATATTTTTTAACAACTTGTCCATTCTTAATCATAACAATTCCTGGATTTGAACGCATAATGGTCATGATAGATTTATCATCAGTTGAGTAAATTAAAATATCTTTTATATTATGTTTATTGGTAAACTCAGCCCATTTACCAACAGGTGATGCGGTAATGATTGCTGTTTGGCATCCTTTCTCTGCAGCTTGTTTTAAAAAGTTTGATATTTTTCGCATAGTTTTATGAGAAGGAACATCCAAATCAACAATGGTTACTATAAAACTAACACCTTGATATGTCAAAAATTCAAAAGCAACATCTTTTTGTTCAACAACCCCAACCATAGAAAAACCATCAGCAGCAATTACATTTGGGTTAATCACTCTACTATTTAAAAATGTCCAATTAGTTGCAAAATTAGGATCTTCTTTATAGGCTTGCATAAGTTCTTCCATACCAAATTCTCTTTCCTTATTTGTTGAGTTATTTATATATGTAGCATAACTAACAGGAGGTTTTTGATCTTCTAGCATTGGCACCATTCTGTTTCCTTCTTTCCAAGGGCGGAAATCAATCATAGGTTCATAAACTGCATTGAATATTGTAAAGGTCAAAACCAAAAAGCTTACAAGTATAAGATAAAACCTTCCATAAGTTCTATTTGATTTGGAAGATAACTTTAGTTTATCCCACATAAATGAAAGGACAAGCAAAACATCAAGAATTATATTCTTCCAAAATGTTTGCCAGTTTGTTAGTTTAACTGCATCTCCAAAACATCCACAGTCAGTCACCTTGTTAGTTAGTGCATCAATAAATGTTAAAACAGTAAAGAAAAACATCATTAAAGCAACCAACCAATTGGTTGGCTTTTTAAAGTACCCAGAAATCAGCATTAGACCAACAAGAAATTCCAAACTACATAGAGTTACAGAAATTACAATTGGAAGCCAAGGAATAGCTTGAAGAAGCCCCCCTAAACCAAATACTCCAATATATTCAGTAATCTTATAGGCAGTTCCATAAGGGTCAACCGATTTAACAAAGCCAGAAAAGACAAATACTAATCCGACAATAATTCTAAATAATCTTCCTAAATACTTCATAATCCTATTTATATTATTGAATTTTTATGCTTGCAAAAACTCCGTAGTTGATAATATCATAGTAGTTAGCATCCTCCCCTTCCGAAACAAATACCTTTCCTTGATTATCTTCAATATTTTTTAATCGCATAATTTTCACAAGAATTAAATCAACAATTGAACTCACTCTCATTGAACGCCATGCTTCTGAATAGTCGTGATTTTTGTTTTCCATTAGAGATTTAGCATTTTGAGAATACTTATCATAAAGTTCTAATGCTTTTTCCAGTTCAAGTTTATCTTTATCATCCTTTGCCACTCCAAGTTCCAATTGAATAAGTGCTATTATTGAATAATTGATTATTCCAATAAACTCATCCAAAATTCCTTCATCAATCTTCATCACTCCTGATTCTTGAAACTGGCGTATGCGATTAGCCTTAATAAATATTTGGTCAGTAACAGAAGGCAAACGGAATATTCTCCACGATGCACCATAATCCTTTAACTTTGCAGCAAACAAATCTCTACATTGCTTTATAACTTGGTCGTATTCTTGTGAGGTATTCATAAAAATATTAATGTCGTTATTAAATTAATTTTTCTCCAAATAAAATGTGTAATTTTGCAAAATAAACAGCAAAAAAACTCTAAAATTGAACGATAAAATTACAAAATTATCTTATAGTGGAACAATAAATTTGCAAGGAAAATTAATTTCATTGCAAAAACCTCTCATTATGGGAATATTAAACCTAACTAATGATTCATTCTTTGATGGAGGTAAATATATAAATAATGTTGAAAAAGCAGTCAATCACGCTAAAGAAATGATTGATGATGGAGCCGACATAATTGATATTGGAGCTTGCTCAACTCGTCCTGGTGCAAATTTGGTTTCAAAGGAAGAAGAGCTAAAACAGCTAATTCCAGTTATTAAAGAAATAAGAAAACAATTCCCAGATATAATAATCTCTATTGACACAGTGTGGGCAGAAGTTGCCAAACAAACCATTAATGAGGGAGCAAATATTATTAATGATATTTCCGCAGGACAATTTGACGACCAGCTTTTCAAAGTTATTGGAGAAATTAAAGCACCTTATGTTTTAACTCATACCCCTTCAACTCCAGATAATATGCAGAAAAAGACTCAATATGATAATATTTTCCTGGATATGTCTAAATATTTTGCAGAGAAAATTGAAGAGTTAAGAAACTTGGGAGTTGTAGATATAATTCTTGATTTGGGTTTTGGATTTGGTAAAACAGTTGAACAAAACTATTTTCTTTTAAATCATATTGAAGATTTCAAAACTTTTGGACTTCCAATCCTGACAGGAATATCAAGGAAAACAATGATTCACAAACCTCTTGCCATAACTCCTCAACAAGCACTTAATGGAACAACATTTTTACATGGATTTGCTTTAATGAATAAAAGCAACATTTTGAGAGTTCACGACGTTAAAGAAGCTAAAGAATGTGTTAAACTTTTTGAATTGATTGAAAACAACAAATAAGACCAAAAAATGATTGAATTAATTGCACAGACATTTCCATTTAAAATTGTAGATCTTCTTGATTTATTTTTTTCATGCCTTCTAATTTATTTCATTTACAAACTTCTTAGAGGCACAAATGCTCTTGGAATTGTATTTACATTTATTGGAATATATATACTATGGATCATTGTGTCCATATTTAAGATGGAAATACTCACAAAAATAATTGGTCAATTTATTAGTGTAGGTGCAATTGGTATTATTATTATTTTTCAACCCGAAATAAGAAGATTTTTTGCTCTAATTGGATCAAAGAGCATGGAAAGAGGCAATAAGAAATTCTTCTTTTGGAGAATTAATAAAGATAATGAGAACAATTTTAATTCAACTGCAATTGTTCAAGCCTATCAACACCTTGCTCAATCCAAAACTGGAGCTTTAATTGTTATTGCAAAACACAACGATTTGGATACAATAATCAAAACAGGAGAAGTTTTGGAATGCTCAATCAACACTCAATTGATTGAAACAATATTCTTCAAAAACACTCCTTTGCATGATGGAGCAATGATAATTAAAGACAATATGATTAAAGCAGCTCGTTGCATTTTGCCAGTAAGTTCCGATTATAGCATTCCTTCTCATTTAGGATTAAGACATCGTTCTGCAATTGGAATAACAGAACAGACTGACGCAATTGCAATAATTGTTAGTGAACAAACAGGTAATATCTCTATTGTCAAAGCAGGAAACCTACAAGAAGGCATAACCCCTGCACGTTTGCAAGAATTCCTAAACCAAGAGTTTAATTTCTAAATAGAAGCTTTATATTTGGTTATCTTATATTTTAATAGTTTTACTCTATAAGTAAATCTTATATGAGTAAGTTATTTATTTCACTTATTCCAAAATATATCAATCATAATTGAAAATAAGTCCATCATAAATTAAAATATGATGGACTTATTTTCAATTATGATTGAGTTTTTTGAGGGTTTAGTTATTGAGTTATTTAAGGAGTTTAAAGTCTTTAATGACATTAAGGTCTTTAAACTCCTTATTCTAATTTTACTGAAATAAGGTTTTCTTTTTATCTAATACTTTTTATTACTCCAGTGTTTGGATTAAATTCAATATTTTTGTTTTTTGTGGTAATTGCTCTTATCATTCCATATTGATTTATCTCCACTCTGTTTGAGAAAGTTTTCTTTGGAGTTTCAACACTAACTAAAACAACTTCTGGAACTGCACTATAAACTCCTTCAATTCCTTCAACTTTTATTTCTGAAATATTTATTTCTGCAGGAGGATTTGGGTTTATAGTTTTAATTGAGTTTTTCTTAAATATTTCAGTTTGATTATTTGTATTGAAACGTGCCAAAAGTGGAATTGGGCTATTGTTTAAAGGTAAAACTAAATCTTCTTCTGCAATTATTGGTTTTTGTGGAGTTAGAGTGAAAGAACGTGTTTCTTCAACAACTGTTTCTGTTCCTGTAAATAGAGCAACATATCCATCAATTATCTCATCCAATTGTTTATACATATAATCAACTGTTGTATTTATATATGTTCCTTCCAAACCTCCTGAAAGTATTTCAATCTGCCTTTCTCTTAGTTGTTCAATTTTCTTTACTGCATCTGCAGCGGTGAAGTTTACCTTTTCTAACATTCCTTTTTGTTGAAGAAGATTTTCAAAAATAGGTTTAGCTGGAAGTGATTGTATTGGTTCAATTGTCTTTTGAGAAATTGTATTGGGTTTTGATTCTTGTTCAATATTCAGGTTGAACTGAGGTTTTGGATGATGTTTTCTTTCAACAAAGCTAATGCTTTCAAGAGTTCCTTGTGGTGACTGCATTACATTAACCTTATCACTGTTAAGGATTAGGGCAAATTGTTGCATAGAAGAAGTTTTGGCTTGAGAAGAAATTTTTATGTCTTTAACTTCATATTTTACCTCATCTTCAGTAATAACATTTTTTACTCCCAAAAGATTACTTTGATTTGCAAACACTCCTTTTTGTCTTATTGTTTTAATAAATGTCACATCAAAAACAACTTCTGTTGATGTTGGAACAGAATAGTAGAATGTCGTTTTATTTATATCATTTGGAGCATATTCAATTGGGTAAGATTTGTAGGTTGAAGAACAAGATGCAAGTCCAATTCCTACTAATAATATTAAAACTATTCTTTTCATAACAATTATATTTTTTTGATTTTTATTTCTTTAATTGCTTTTAAACGCAAAATACCATACTTATTGTCTTTTCTAATATATTGATAGCTCTTTCCATTCTTATAAGCTTCAAAAATTAGATTTGCCATTTGTTCCAATTCAGTTGGAGCTAAATCTTTATCAATAACGTTGAAAACAACATTAAAATTAGTATCAATAATATTTAGTTTCTTTTTTTCAACAGCCAAAGCATAACCCTTTGCAAAAGGAGTTATATAGTCAAAAGTTTTTGTGGTGATTGGTTTAAAAGTTTTCTTATTCGCATAAGTCCATCCCTTGTTATTTTTAACTATAATAAGAGAATCAAAAACTCTTCCTATCTCTTCAAAGTTCACATTAATAGGTTTTGAGTTTTGCATTATTTGATTATTCCTTATTGTTGTTTTCTTTAATTGGTTATTCTCAATAAAAATTAGTGTTGAGTCTTGAATATCAACAATAATATTTAACCCATCATAAATAACATCTCCCTTAGTTCCAAAAATTGTGAATCTATTATTTCTTCTTGCAACAAAGAAAGTATCTACTTCAATATATGCATCAACCTTATCATATTCCGGACGAACATACATTATTCCTTTTTCGCTTATTATTCCCAATCCTCCATTTTCAATTTGATTATAAAAGCCAGAAAAATTGGCAGGTACCACATCTTGATAGTAGGCTTGCATAATTGGTTTACCTCTTTTATTTAAAAGAGCTGTTCGGTCTTGAGCATTTTTAGTTTTAATTATCTCTTTTCCTCCATAAGTTTCAACACTAAAAGATTCAAATTGAGGTCTTGTCAGTTCTTTTCCATCCTTATTCATTAAGCCCCATTGATCATTTGACTTAAAAGAATAAACCTGATCGGGAACAACAACACTCATATCCTGATACTTTGGTTCTACAATAACCGAACCATCGTAATTCATCATACCAACAAATGACTGAGCCCTAAAAAGAACTCTTTCCCAATCAAAATTAACTACATTTTCAGAAGGAATTGACACTTTCTTATTTTCAACCTCTTCCCCTTTTCTATTAAGAATTTTCAACTTATCTTTTTCTCTCACATAGAAATTCCCTCCTCCAATATATCTTACTATATCAGCAGTTGGTTCCATAATCCATGCAAAAGGTAACATAGTTGAATTAACAACCTCAACAAAAGAAATAACAGTGTCTTTGTCAAAATACTCTACAACATCACTATTTGTATTAAACACCATGTTCTTTTCTCCCATTGATGCAACAAAGAAAGTATCCTCATCAATCATTACCTTCACTGTATCAAATTCAGGATATAAGTAGCCTAAGCCATCAAAATTTACAATTCCATATTTATTATTAAACTTTGTAAGCAAAAGTTCATCCTCTGTAACAAAAACATCTTCATATATAGGTTGAAGCATAACCTTTCCTTCTATATCAAGCAAAGCCATTCTTCCATTAGGCATCTTAGCTTTAATATATACAATATCATTGGCTTTATAAACAGACACAGATTCAAAATATGGTTCATAAACCAATGCCCCTGCTGAAGTTAGAATTCCTACCTTATTATTTGTTGTAAAGGAAAAAAGATTGGCTGCTTTTAAATCTTTCACTTCCGAAACGGAATCATATCTACTTTTCAAATTCTCTAAGAGTTCTTTTTCTTGAGAAAAGCCAAGAAAACAAATATGAATTAAGAGGAATAAAGAAACAATTCTTTTCATAATCTTATATGCTTATAGTTGTGGTTCTTGTTGACTTAGGCAGTGGAATGAACCCAAACCCCAAATAATATCAAGGGAATTTATTCCAATAACCTTTCTATCTTTAAAACATTCTTCCAATGTATATATTGCCTTATTATCGTTTTTGCAATTATAAACAGGAACAATTACTGTTTCATTTGAAATGTAGAAATTTGCATAAGATGCTGGTAAACGCTGATCTTCCCAAATAACTGTTTCTGGCATAATAAGCTCTACAATATTTAATTGTTTACCATTTTCAAGTCTTGCCTTGCTTAATATATTAAGATTCTCTTTTAAAGGAGCATGATTATAATCGTTCTTGTTTTCCTCTACAACTGTAATAAC
The DNA here is from genome assembly GCA_017860255.1 of Bacteroidota bacterium. Taxonomy (GTDB): domain Bacteria; phylum Bacteroidota; class Bacteroidia; order Bacteroidales; family P3; genus UBA10566. The sequence continues at coordinate 31,895 of JAFNAR010000027.1, forward strand.
TGTATCTTCATTTACAAATCTTGTAATATCATCGACATGTCCATCAGTATCATCTCCCTCAATTCCATCTTCAAGCCAAATAACATTATCTACTCCATAATAATTAATTAGCTTTTCTTCTATTTGATTTTGATTAAGGCTTGGATTACGATTTTCATTCAACAAACAAGCCTTTGTTGTAAGCAAAGTTCCTTTTCCATTAAAATCAACTGACCCTCCTTCCATAACAATATTTGGACGAAAAACTTCCAAACCAAGATATTCTGCCATTTGAGAAGGAATTTTATCATCAAGTTCTGAAGGATATTTTCCTCCCCAAGCATTATAGTCCCAATCAACCAAAGCCCTCTTCTTTCCATCCTTATTCAAAAGAATTGCTCCACCATGATCCCTACACCAAGCATCATTTGTTTTAAAGTTATGAAAAACTATCTTTGACATATCAACGCCAATTTCTTTCAACTCTACTTCAACTCTCTCCTTCATTGCTGAGTCAAGAATGTTGATATTTACAATCTCTCCCTGAGTAAGTTCTTTAATAAATTGATTATAGTAAGGGAATATTGTTTCTATTTTATCAGGCCAAGAGTTTTCATTATGAGGATAAGAAAGCCATGTTGAAGCATGCTTAACCCATTCTGCAGGAAAATAAAATCCTAATTCTTTTGGTGTTTTCATATTATTCATTATCAATATATCTTTTAGTTATTGGTTGATAAGAGTCAATTCTTCTATCTCTTAAGTATGGCCAATGAGTGCGGTAATGATCTGTTTTTTCTAAATCTATTTCTATTACATTAATATCTTCTTCCAAATGTGGTGCTTGATACATTACTGTTCCAAATGGATTGGAAACAAAACTTCCTCCCCAAAACTGCATCTCTCCTTCTTCACCAGTACGGTTAACACTTACAACATGAACTCCATTGGCAATTGCATGAGAGCGTTGAATGGTTTGCCAAGCATTATATTGTTCTGTGTTTGTTTCATTGTCTTGTGACTTTGCCCAACCAATTGCTGTTGGATAGAAAAGAATTTCTGCTCCCATAAGTGATGTTATTCTTGCTGCTTCTGGGTACCATTGATCCCAACAAATCAAAACTCCTATTCTTCCAAAATTAGTTTTAAATGTCATATATCCAGTATCTCCTGGAGTGAAATAAAACTTTTCATAATAACCTGGATCATCTGGAATATGCATCTTTCTATATTTTCCAAGATATTTCCCATCAGCATCTATAACTGCTGTAGTATTAAAGTATAGTCCTTGAGCACGCTTTTCAAACATTGAAGCAATAATAACTACACCTAATTCTTTTGCAACATTTTCAAACAATGAAGTAGTTTCTCCTGGAATTGGCTCTGCTAACTTAAAGTTTTCATAATCCTCAACATCACAAAAATATAATGAAGCAAACAACTCCTGCAAACAAATAATATTTGCTCCTTTTTGAGCTGCCTTGCGAATTGATTCTATTGTTTTTTGAATATTATATTCCTTATCTTTTGTGCAACTTAATTGCACTAATCCTACTTTTACTTTCATAATTCTTTCTTTTAAAATTAATTTGACTCAAGAAAACTCCCAATAATACAACTACCATCCCAACAACTTTATTCAAGGTTAAGACTTCTTTTCCCAAAAGAACTGCAAATAAAATGGTAACAATTGGTACTGCATTTGTAAAGACAGATGTTTTGGGTATGGTAAGCCGTTTGGCGGAATAGGAATAACAAATAAAGGCAATTGATGAACAAAGAATTGCAAGTGCAAAGAGTGGATAAAGAGTATTGAAATTGAAGGTTAAGTTTTTTAGGTTTTTGAATTCAAAGATAAAGAAAAATGGGAGATAGTAAATTGAGCCAATAATATTTTGTGCTGTTGTTATTGTAATGGGTTCATATTTCTTTACAACCTTATATAAAACCACACTATAACTTGCAGCTGAAAAAACTGCCAAAAACATTAACAGTATTCCTTTTCCACTTACATTAAAAGCTGCATTGGGAGATATACTAATTATAAAAAGCCCTATTATTGTAAGAAAAACACCTATAATAAGCTGCCAATGCAAAGCTTCTTTATGAAAAAAATAAAGTCCAAAAGGAACAAAAACAGGGATAGTTGAAATAATAACTGAACCTATGCTTGGATCAAGATATTGCAACCCCCAGTTTTCTCCAAAGAAGTAAAGGAATGGTTCAAAGAACGCTAATGCCATAAAAAGCTTATAATCCTTCTTGTCAATCTTATCTAATTTGCCAGCTATTTTAAATATAACATAAAGCAAAATAGCAGATATCAAAACTCTTAGAGTTATAATTATGATTGGAGAAAAGCCAGCATTGAGCAAGTCTTTAGTCCAAATAAAGCTCATGCCCCAAAAGAGCATTGAGAAGAAAATAGGTATGTAGGATTTAAAGTTCTTTAGCATAAAACAATAAATGTTTAGTTTGCAAATATCCGAAAAAAAAAGCAAAGTGAATAATATCACATAAAATATTATCTTTGCAAAAAGAATTAGGATGAAGAAAATTGGAGTTATGTCCGATACACATGGACATTTACCTAAGGAAGTTTACGAGTTTTTTAAGGATGTTGATTTAGTTATTCACGCAGGTGATATTGGTAGCATGGAAGTTTTGGATGAACTTAAAGCATTCAAAGAGACAGTTGCTGTATATGGGAATATTGATGATTTTGATGTTGTTGTTCGTACAGAAAAAGTTGAAAATATTGAGATTGAAGGACTGAAAATTATGATTACACATATTGGAGGCTATCCAAATAAATATGAAAGGGGTATTAAAGAGTTAATTGAAGCTCAACGCCCAAACATATTTATTTCAGGACATTCACATATTCTTAAAGTTATGAACGATCCCAAATACTCTCTTTTACATATCAATCCAGGTGCTGCTGGTCGCCAAGGAATTCATCAAATTTCAACTCTTGTCCGTTTTACAATTGACTCTGTTCCTAAAGACTTGGAAGTTTTGGAGTTTAATAAGTAGGTATATAAAAAAGAATTTTTAATTTTGCATTTCGAGAAAATACAATAAGAATGAAAAGATTTATCATAATATTATTCCTGAGTTTTGTTACTATACAATCCCAAGCTCAATTCCTTGAACGTTCTGAATTTGGTATTACTATTGGAGGAGGAAACTATTTTGGAGACCTGAATCCCAAATACAACTTCTACAAAACCAATTTAATGATAGGTGCAATTTATCGTTATAATATTAACCCTCGTTGGGTATTGAAAGCAAGTGCTATGTTTGGAAAGGTTGAAGCTTTTGATTCTGATTTCGATAATATACGCAATTTGAACTTTGAGTCTAGGGTTAATGAACTGGCTCTTAGCTGTGAGTTTAACTTTTTTGATTATCAAACAGGAAGTCGCCAACATAGAATTACCCCTTATCTTTTTGGAGGTATTGGAGTATTCTTTTTTAACCCGAAAACAGAAATAACCGACCCACTAAGTCTTGAAAAACAATGGGTAGAGCTTCAAACATTAAGCACAGAAGGACAAGGAATGCCAGGCTATGATTCTCCTTATTCATTGGTAAATGTTGCTATTCCTTTTGGTTTAGGACTAAAAGTTAGCATAAGTCAAAGAGTTTGTATTGGATTGGAATGGGGAATAAGAATGACCTTTACTGATTATCTTGATGATGTTAGCAAAGACTATGTTGACAGAGCAGAACTTAGAAGTTGGAGTGGAGATTTGGGAGTTGCAGCAAGCGATAGAACCTATGAAATTATTCCGAACACATATAATCAAGCTGGTTCAATGCGAGGAAACCCAAAGGTAAATGACTGGTATCAGTTCTTCGGACTAACCATAACCACAAAGTTAAACTACTTTAAAAGAAAGTGTATCACCTTCTAATTAGAATATCTTTTACCTAAAGCTTTTCGTAATCTTTTATCGTAATTGGTGAATTTTAGCTCACTAAGAAAACTATTAAACTTCTTAGT
>JAFNAR010000028.1 GCA_017860255.1 Bacteroidota bacterium
TATAAGGTGTAAACTAAAAATAGGACGATAAATCAAAAGTGTAAATATCATTTAGTACAAATTAATAATTTGTCAACCTTATTCAGGACGGGTCATCATGCCATGATATTCTCCAATTTATGCCATGAATTGGGTGGAATCATGCCATGAATTAGAGAATATCATGGCATGAATTGGAGATTAAAACCTTATATAAAAAGTTTCATATAGGATTTTTATAGTTATATACTTGATTTAAGCTATTTTAAATAAGGATTATTTTGAACTAATCTACGCTTTTAGATATTCAAAAAATAGGGTATAATTTACAACTTCCCTTTATAAATAATACACTCAGATTAATGTTTGTTGTAAAGTGGATGATAGAGCAATAGGGTTTCTTTTAAATGTTTTGTGTTTAAGTGGGTGTAAATTTCTGTTGAGCGAACACTGGCATGCCCCATCAATTCTCTAACAACCATTATATCTGCACCTGCCAACATTAACTCTGTTGCAAAACTATGACGAAAAGTGTGAGGATGAATACTTTTTTCTATTCCTGCTTTTTCTGCAATTTCTTTTATGGCTTGATAGGCTGCAATTCTCGTTAACTTCCCTCCTCTTTGATTTAGAAAGATAAATTTTTCACAACCTTGTTTTACTTTAATTTGAGTACGACTATTCTCCAAAAAAAGATTTAATTGTTTAAAGGCAATTTTATTTAAAGGCACCCATCTTTCCTTATCTCCTTTCCCAATAACCTTAATTAGTTCTTGCTTTGGATAAATATCATCCAGCTTTAGATTTAAGAGTTCAGAAATTCTTAATCCAGCTCCATAAAGAATTTCCAGCATAAGATTAGTCCAAGCACCCCTGTAAGTTGATTTATCAATGGGATTAATCATTTTAATGATTTCTTCATTTGTCAAAACAACTGGAAGACGCATATCTAATCGAGGAAGCTCAATAAGTTCTGTTGGATCAAAATCAACAATATTTTCAATTAAAAGATATTTATAGAAAGCTCTAATTCCAGAAATCAATCGTTTTTGAGTACTAATTTTTAGCAATCTACTTTCCTCATCTTTATCGGGAGTTTGAATTTTTTTAAGAAAAACTTGAAGATGTTTATAAGTTAGGGTTTTTGGAGTTATTGAAGGATCATATTCTTCTAAAAAAGAGAAAAGTCTCTCACAATCTCTTAAATATGCATCTTTAGTGTTTTGAGAAAATCCTCTTTCTAAAACCAAATAAGACTTAAATCCCTTTAAATAAGTTCTCCACATTCAAAAACAAATTGTCTATTTTTTCTTCTTTTTCTTCTGAACAGAATAGCCAAAGAAACCAAGCTTTTCACCAATGGTGTAGTATTTTCCATGCGAATAGGCCAAAAGATTTGCCTTTTCAAGTTCAAAGGAATTTGTTTTAGGATTAATTAGTTTTTCGTCAGCATTAATATTTACAACCTTAGCAATAAACATATCGTGTGAACCCAATTCTTTTATTTCCACAACCTCACATTCAATATTTAAAGGACTTTCCATTATCATTGGAGCATTAACAACCGATGCTTTAATTGGAGTTAACTTCATTTCCTTAAACTTGTCAAAATCTCTTCCCGATTTAACTCCACACCAGTCTGTTGCTTTTGCTAATTCTTTTGTGGTAAGATTAATAACAAATGATTTAGTTCTTGAAATAATTTCATGAGAATGTCTTGATTTTCTAACAGATATATAACACATTGGAGGTTCTGAACATATTGTTCCAACCCATCCAATTGTGAGAATATTATATTCCTCTGGAGTTTCTCCACAACTTACCATTACTGCAGGTAAGGGATAAATCATTGTTCCTGGCTTAAAGCTAATTTTAGACATAGGTAAAATAATTACTTAATAGGTTTAATTTCAATATTTGAGGGAATAAATTTCTTAATATCACCCCCAAAAGAAAGAATTTCTCTAACAAATGATGAACTTATTGCTGTGTCTTCAGGTTTTGTTAAAATAAAAATTGTTTCTATATCGTGATAAAGTTCTTGATTAATTAATGCAATATTTCTTTCGTACTGAAAGTCAACAGAATTTCTTAATCCTCTTAAAACATATTTTGCATTCTTTTCTTTACAAAAATCAACCAATAAAGAAGAAAAAGATTCAACTTTCACCTTTGGATTATTTTCAAAAGTCTTAGAAATCCATTCCAAACGTTGCTGCAAAGGGAAAAATTCTTTTTTAGCAGTGTTCTCGCCAATTGCAACAATTATTTCATCAAAAAGAGGTAGAGCTCTAAGAACAACAGACTCATGACCCTTGGTAATTGGATCAAAAGAACCTGGGAAAACAGCAATATGTTTACTATTCATAACAATATATTTTAATATGAATCTCTATTAATGTTTTTATCTAATTCCCTTGAAGAACGTTCGTTAATAACATAAATCAATCTTAAAGAAAGAACACTATGATAAAAATCTCTTTTCCATGTAAAATAATCCATATGTTCTGGAGCAAAACTATTATTATATGCAACATCTTCTCTAATAGGAATAATTGAATATTGGTAACGGAAGTTCAATTTCAATTTTTCCCAAACTCTAAACCTAAAATCAAGAATTAAAGAAATATCATCACGTTTAAAATCATTTACAGGGAAAATAGGTCTATCCATATATTGAATAGGTTTTACAGGCAATCCCCAATCTTCATTTACTTGAAACAGTCTTGAATATTGAAGACCTAATCCAAAAGTCAATCCTCCTCTTCTATCTTCAAAATGAGCAATAACAGGAATAGATACATATTGGAGTTTAGTGTTATATTTAAAAGGGTCTTTACTTTCTCTTGCACCAAGTTCATTGTATAGAACCTCTAAACTCATTAAAAAATTACGTTGTTTATTAAGTGGTGCCATAACTCCTGCTCCAACATTTAATCCAATTTTATTAAAACCATAAGTTTGGTCACCATTCATTTGAGCAAAATTTGCTCCAGCAATAACCATTCCTTTAAAAATTTGAGCATTGGCAGAAATTCCTACAGCAATTAAGAAAAAACCTATAGCAAAAAGCCTAAACATCCTTTTATTCATACTAAAAATCAACTAGTAAATAAATTTATATAATTTGGAATTATCAATTCACATACAAAAACTCTAAAATTGAAAATATATTGCAAAATTAATCAATCTAAATTGAATGGCAGAAAATTTAGAAATAAAAAAAGCACCTTACACCATAAGATGCAAGATGCTTGATGATAAATAATATTTAAATATTATTTTTTACCTTTTTTAAGGGTTTTTAATCCTGAACCAGGTCTAAACTTAACAACTTTTTTAGCTGCAACTTTAATTGCTTTTCCTGTTCTTGGATTGCGTGCTGTACGAGCTGGTTTATCAACTACGTTGAAAGATCCAAAACCGATGAAACTAACTTTTTCACCTGCTTTCAATTTTTCTTCAACAACTTTTAGGAAAGCGTCATAAGCTGCACCTGATTGTTTTAAATTCAAATCTGCTTTTGCAGACATTAAATGAATAAAATCTTTTTTTGTCATGTCAATAAAAATTTAAATGGTTAGTGCTGCAAATGTATATAATTTTTATTTAACTTGTATACTTTTCATCAAAAAAAATTATATTTTTATTTTTTTATCATAAAATTGCCTTCCAGCCTTGTACCTCTTAGAAACTCATCGACTTTCATTCTCTTTTTCCCTGACTGTTGTAAATCAAGTATTTCCACAAATCCATCTAAGCAATATACTCTAAATCCGAGCCTTGTATTTATTTCAATTTCGCCAATATTTTTTTTATGCGAAAAAGGATTAAATTTTACCTTATATACCTTCAAAAACAGTTCAAAATTGATATTTTTATCACAAAAAACAGTTGTTGCACAAGGAAAAGGACTCATTCCACGAACAAAATTCTCTATTTCTTTCCCTTTTTTATCCCATGAAATAAACGTTGTTTCCTTAAATATTTTTGGAGCGAGACTCGGTTCTACGAGAGTTTTTTGTTGAGAAATTGTCGAGAAATTTCCACTTTCAATAACCAGAACAGTTTTAACAACAAGTTTACCTCCTTCAATCATCATTCTGTCGTGCAACTCTCCTGTTGTATCCTCTTCATGAATATCAATTTTTTCTTGAAAGATTATTTCACCTTCATCAATTTTATCATTTAAAAGAAAGGTTGTAAGCCCAGTTTGAGTTTCACCATTAATAACAGCCCAATGAATTGGAGCAGCACCTCTATATTTTGGTAACAAAGAACCATGAAGATTAAAAGTTCCAAGTTTAGGCATTGAATATACTACCTTAGGTAACATTCTAAAAGCAACAACAATCTGCAAATCGGCTTCCAATGATTTTAATTCTTCAAGGAAAGCTTTATCTTTTAAATTTGCAGGTTGAAGCAACCTAAGATTATTATCTAAGGCATATTGTTTTACTGCAGAATAAGTTATTCTATGACCTCTATTTGCTGGTTTATCGGGCATAGTAACTACACCCACAACATCATATCCCTGCTTAACTAAAGCATCTAAGGAAGCTACAGCAAATTCTGGAGTTCCAAGAAAAACTATTCTCATATAAATTAATGTGGATTATAAATTTGACATTTTTATTGCTGTAATTGCAGCTTCTACTCCCTTATTACCATGCTTTCCACCTGAACGGTCTTTTGCTTGTTGTAATGTATTAGTGGTTAAAAGACCAAAAATAATAGGAATATCTTTTCTTAAACTAACTTCCATTAAGCCATGAGCTACTGCATCACAGATGAAGTCAAAATGCCTTGTTTCTCCTTGAATAACACATCCAAGACATATAACTGCATCAAATCTTTTCTTTTCAACCAATTTAGATGCTCCAAGTGGAAGCTCATAACTTCCTGGTACATACTGAATGTAGATATCTTTTTCATCTACACCATTATCTTTAAGAGTTTCAATGGCTCCTTGTAATAGCGCATCAGTAATTTCAGAGTTCCATTCAGAAACAACTATTCCAAAAATACCATCTTTGGCCGAGGGGACTTCATCTTTATTAAATGATGAAAGATTTTTTAATGCTGTTGACATTTCTATACGTATTTATAATTTGTAAAATATATTTGATTTGTAATAAGCGAAACAAGAAAAAATTCTACCTAACTCTAATCTTTGTATTAGGAATTAAAGTTTCAGATTTTAATTTATTCATCTCCATAATTTGACTTGGAGAAATGTTAAATTTTTGAGAAATCTTAGTAATTGTATCACCTTCTCTAACCCTCCAATATCTCCATTTTGATTTATCATCATTATTTATTTCAATGAATTTTTCAACAGGTTGATCTCCACCTTTTGCTAAAAATTTAGTATTACTTTTCTTTGAATACTTTTCTTTAAAAGAATAATAAGGCTTTCCTTCAAAAGTTTTATTAACCTTAACTAAATTAGTAACAGTATTTTTCTTATTCAATTGTTTTTCTGCTCTTTCAATTCCAAAGAAAGTTTTTTCAATATTTATCTTCTTTGTTCTTAGCTCTTTTTTTTCAACATCAAGAATCCATTCTGGGTCAAAAGTTTGATACAAACATCTACTTTCAAAATGTAAGTGTGGACCTGTTGAGAAACCTGTATTTCCACTATATCCAATAATATCTCCTGCCTTAACTTCCTGACCAACCTTGACCATTATTCTATCCAAGTGTCCATAAAGAGTTTCAAGATTATTATAGTGGCGAATTAAAATCATTTTACCATAACCACCATTAACCTGAGCAACTCTAATCACACCATCAAAAACAGCATAAATAGGCTCACCAATATTTACAGCAAAATCAATACCCCCATGAGGTCTTTCCCAACGCCATCCATAAGAAGAAGATTTCACCCCTTTCTTACATGGAAAATGAAAACCTTGGTTTTTCTTATCATCAACCAATTTAATTTTAAATTCATCGGGAAATTCACCAAACTTAAATGAAGGCATTTTAACCTTATTGGTGCACCAAGTATTATTATATAAAGTTTTGCATGGAGCTTTTAAATTCTCTCTAACCTCTTCCTTATCTTGACTTTCTTCAATAACCTTTGAAACAGAATTATCAATCTTTTTTTCTTCAGTTTGAGAGTTTGCTGATGGAGAATTTGCTTTAACTTTAATTACTTTTTTTATTTCAATAATAGTATCTTTAGGTACAATTGGAGTTTGAATGGTTTTCATGCTATTATGAACAGCATACATTGAATCTGCAAACCTTCTATTTGCACTTCTTGCATCAATACAATTATCATTTTGAGCAAAAGAAACTAAACTCAAAGTAAACAATAAAATTGTTAGTAATGTAATTTGTTTATTCATTAAAATAAAGTCAACTCTTCAATAATAACGTGCAAAAATAATAATAATATTTAATATGAAGTCAATTAATTAAAAAAGTGATATGTTTTTTCTCTAGAGTTTTATGCTTTTTAGAGAGTTAAGACAACACAATCTATATAATTAAAACGAATAAAATTATCAAAACTGATAAAATACCACCAATAATATAATTCTTTATTATATCCTTACTGGTCAACAAATCTTGAATCATATATGAATAAGCCAATATCCCAGAAAAAGCAATTGCGATTAAAAGAGGAAATATCGACAAAACATAATAGAACTGTATAGTGAGCAAAAAAACATAAAATGTAACTGCTCCCATTAATAGAATATCTAAAGAAACCTTTATTTTTTTTCTTAAAACCATTTGAGCAATTGAAGTGTAAACAGGAATAAGCAATCCCATTTCAAACCAAATGGAAACATTAAGAATAGAAAAATAAATATATGAAATAAAATATGTTGTAGCAACAACAATATAAGACACATTAGAGTCATAGGATTTCTCTTTGAAATTTTCAAAGCTGCTCCCATTAAGCAAATAAAGAATTAGAATTGGAGCCAAACAAGAAACCAAAACATAAAGAGTAAAAGACTTTAACACCAAAGTAAGAGAATCCTGATACCCACTAAAAAGAATTAAAAGCAATAAATAATAAACAAAGGCATAAACTGCCAAAAACAAAGGATTTAATAAAAATAATACTTTCTTGGCTATAATTTGTTCTTTATTCATTTTGTTTAACACTTATTTTCTTAAACGAGCAACAGGGATGTTTAATGTCTCCCTATATTTTGAGACCGTTCTCCTTGCAATTGAATAGCCTTTTTCCTTAAGCATCTCAACCAATTTATCATCAGTCAATGGATTAGACTTATCTTCATTTTTAATTATACTTACAATTTCATCCTTAATCTTATCAGTTGAAATCTGTTCACCAGCCTCATTAAGCATAAAATTGGAAAAGAAATCCTTTAACTTATAAATTCCAAAATGAGTTTGAGCATACTTATTACAAACAACTCTTGAAATTGTGGAAATATCCAAATCAACCATTTCAGCGATATCAACCAAACGCATAGGCTTAAGCTTTTGGATATCTCCTTCAAGAAAATATTCGTACTGATACTTAATAATAGCTTTCATTATTAAATAAAGAGTATCATTCCTCCTATTTAAAGCATCAATAAATATATTTGCAGATTCAAGTTTCTCTCTTAAAAAAGCAGCCGTTTCTTTATCTGAAGGCGAATTGCTTTGAGAAACAGTTTTAAGTAAATTTTCATAGTAATTACTTGTTTTAAGCTTGTGATTACCATAACTGTTAACTTGAAAATCTACCTTTTGATTTTGCATCCAAACAATAAAATCTGGAATAATTGGGATGGAACTATCCACATCAGTTGAAAGAGAATTTCCTGGCTTAGGATTAAGTTTAATTATTTCATCAATAGCCTCTTGAAGCTCTTCCTCTGAGCAATTGAGTCTTTGAGCAATAAAATTATATTGTTTCTTCTTAAAATACTCAAAACATTTTTTAATAACCTTCTTAGCCAAAGAAATTGTTTTTGTTTTCTCCTCCTTATTTAGCTGAATTAACAAACATTCCTGCAAATCTCTTGCACCAACACCAATTGGATCGAAAGTTTGTATAATAGCCAAAACATCTTCAATCTGCTTAGCCTCTACTTCAATATTATGTCTAAAAAGAAAATCATCAACAATAGATTCAATGCTCCTACTCAGATAACCCGATTCATCAATATTCCCAATAATCTCCAAGCCAATAATCATTTCCAATTCGCTTAAAGGCTTAAGTTGAAGTTGAGAAATTAAATCTTCATGGAAGGTTGTTTCAGAAACAAATAATTGGTTCTTATCCGTTTTCTCACTTCCATCATTATTCTTATATGAAACAATATCATCATCATTAGGGAACATATCCTCATCGCCAAATACATCATTTTCCTCATCATCACCCTCTTGATTATCTTCAATATTGTCTATTGATTCATCTTCAACCTGAGAGTCATCTTCCTCCAAAGTTGGGTTTTGTTCAATTTCATTTTTAATTCTTTGTTCAAGAGCAATAGTTGGAAGTTGCAACAACTTCATCAACTGAATTTGTTGCGGAGAGAGTTTTTGTTGTAGTCGTTGAAGAATCCTATTTGAAATCATTTAAACCTATAAATTATTAAAATTCTGCATTATTAGGAGTACGAGGGAAAGGAATAACATCTCTAATATTTGACATTCCAGTAACAAACAAAAGCAAACGTTCAAATCCCAAACCAAAACCACTGTGAGGAGCTGAACCAAAACGACGAGTATCCAAATACCATTTCATATCTTCAGGTTCAATACCAACCTCATTCATTCTTGAAATCAATTTATCCATGTTTTCTTCTCTTTGGCTTCCTCCAATAATTTCACCAATCTTAGGGAATAAAACATCCATAGCTCCAACAGTCTTTCCATCTTCATTTTGTTTCATATAGAAAGCCTTAATTTCTTTTGGATAGTCAATTAAGATTACTGGTTTTTTGAAATGTTTTTCAACCAAATATCTTTCATGTTCACTTTGCAAATCAATACCCCAACCCACTGGGAATTCAAATTTTTGATCTGCCTTTTCCAAAATCTCAATAGCTTCAGTATATTTTAATCTAACAAAGTCATTATTTACAACAAACTGCAATCTTTCAATCAATTCCTTGTCATACATGTTTTGAAGAAATTCCAAATCATCTTTGCAGTTTTCCAAAGCATAATTAACCAAATATTTAATGAACTCTTCAGCCAAATTCATATTATCTTCCAATTCATAGAAAGCCATTTCAGGTTCAATCATCCAAAACTCAGACAAATGTCTTGGTGTGTTTGAATTTTCAGCTCTGAATGTAGGTCCAAAAGTGTAAATCTTTCCTAATGACAAAGCACCAAGTTCACCTTCCAATTGACCAGAAACAGTAAGTGAAGTTTGTCTTGAATAGAAGTCTTGAGAGTAATCAACCTTTCCTTCAGGTGTCTTTGGTAAATTACTCAAATCCAATGTTGTAACCTGAAACATTTCTCCAGCACCTTCAGCATCAGAAGCAGTAATTAATGGACTGTGCCAATAGAAAAATCCTTTATCGTTATAGAACTTATGAATAGCATAAGCCATAGCATGACGCATTCTAAAAATAGCACCAAAAGTATTTGTACGAGGTCTTAAATGAGCAATCTCACGTAAAAACTCTAAAGTATGACCTTTCTTTTGTAAAGGATAAGTTTCAACATCAGCCTCACCATAAATTTCAATCTCTGTTGCTTGAATTTCCACATGTTGTCCTTGACCAACAGATTCAACAAGCTTTCCATTAACTCTCAAACAAGCACCAGTAGTTATTCTTCTAATTAAATCTTCTTCAAAATTACCTAATTCAACAACAATTTGAATATTATGTATTATAGTACCATCATTTAAAGCAACAAAAGCAATATTCTTGTTACCTCTTTTGGTTCTAACCCATCCTTTAACGCAGATTTCTTTACCAATCTCTTCATTTTTATTGCCTTTCAAAAGGTCAATAATCTCAATTCTCTTAATATCTTTCATTATTATTTATTTATTCTTTTGTTTTATTGTATCGTATTTTATAGATATTCGTTTCCTTTTTCAACTTCAACGTCAGTAACAAACTGTTTTATTCTCTGTTCTTGATCTTTTTTGCAAACCATCAAAACATCATCAGTATTAACAACAATATAATCTTCCAAACCCTGCAAAACCATCAACTTACTTGAAGAGTTATTAATAACACATTTATCAGTATCGTAAAGCATAATATTCTTACCAACCACACTGTTTCCTTTCAAATCCTTATCCCTTACCTCATAAATAGCTCCCCATGTTCCAACATCACTCCAACCAAAATCAGCAGGAATAACATAAACATTGTCGGCCTTTTCCATAACACCATAATCAATTGAAATGGAAGGACAAGAAGAATAAGCATTCTTAATAATAGCATCCTCTTTTGGAGTGTTTAAATGTTCTTTAATGCCATCAAAAATTGAATAAACATCTTTCAAATAAGTTTTCATAGCACTATCAATGCTATTCAACGACCAAATAAACATACCACTGTTCCAAAGGAAGTCGCCACTTGCAATAAATTGAACAGCCATTTCATAGTTAGGCTTTTCAGTAAAAAGTTTAACCTTATTTATTTGATCAGAGTAGTTATGCAAATACTCATTTGTTTTATATTGAATATAACCATAACCAGTGTTAGGATAAGTAGGTTTAATCCCTAAAGTAATTAATGCATTACTCTCCCTGCTTGCCTTGAGTCCCAATTGAATAGTTTCGATAAACTTTTCCTCATTAACAATAAAATGATCGGAAGGAGTTACAATAATATTTGCCTTAGGATTCATTTGAGCAATCTTGAAATTTGCATAAGCAATACAAGGAGCAGTATTTCTACGAGTAGGCTCAGCAATAATTTGATTTGGATTCAATTTAGGAATTTGCTTATTAACCAAATCAACGTAAATGCTACTGGTAACAATAAATATATTCTCTCTTGGACAAATTTTTTCAAAACGAGTAAAAGTAGTTTGAATCATACTTTCCCCCATGCCCAAAATATCAATAAATTGCTTAGGTCTTGAAGTCTTGCTAAGTGGCCAAAATCTTGTACCAATACCACCAGCCATAATTATACAATAGTTATCTTTATTCATTTCGCAAACATTAATAAATAAGAATCTATAAATTATTTGAATTATAGAATTTGAGCAACAAAATTACTAATAGTTTATAGTATAAGCAAAGAAAATCAAATATATCTTTTAAAAAATAACTTATTTTCTACCACAAACTACAAATATTTTAAGCCCTCCAAAGCCAAAAGAAGTTGTTTTTTTGGCAAAGCAACGTTAACTCTCATCTTATTATCTCCCTCTTTCCCAAAAATCATACCATCATTAAATCCAATCTTACAATCATATGCAAGTTTGTGCATCAAATCTTTATGAGAATAACCATAAGCAGAAAAATCAAGCCAAGGCAAATAAGTAGCCTCATGCTTATAAGTTTTTATCTTAGGGAAATTCTCCTTCAAGAAAACATTCATAGAGCAAATATTATCCCAAATATAATCCCTCAACTCATCAACCCACTCAGCACCCCTTTCAGAATAAGCAGCCTCTAAAGCATACGCACCAAGCACATTACCATTAAACATATGAAGAATATGTTGAACAACATGAATAAACCTTTTTCTAAGTGCCAAATCAGAAATTATAACTTCCGAAGTAGCCAATCCAGCCATATTGAAAGTTTTTGAAGGAGCCATAAGAGTAATAATATTTGCTTTCTCTTCATCCGTTTCAGCACATAAATGAGTTGGATTATGTTTAAAAGAAGGCATAGTCAAATCAGCATGAATTTCATCAGAAACCAAAATACAATTATACTTCTTGCAAAGAAAAGAAACCTTCATCAAAACATCCTTTTCCCAACACCTACCCACAGGATTATGAGGATTGCATAAAAGCATAAGTTTAACACCCTTCTTAAGTTTATTCTCCAAATCTTCAAAGTCCATTTCAAACCTGTCTTCCTTTTCAATCAAAGGATTATAAACAATGTTTCTCTCTTGCGACTCAATAGCATAGTAGAAAGGATGATAAACAGGCGATTGAACCAAAATATCATCCCCCTTTTCAGTGTAAGCCATAACATACATTCCCAAAGCAGGAACAATGCCAGGAGAAAAAATAATCCAATCCTTCTCAACGCTCCAGTTATGTCTTGTCTTCATCCACCACTTTATTGAATCATAATAACCATCCCAATACTCATAATAACCAAGAATAGGATGCTTCAATCTTTTCTCAACAGCCTCAATAATAAAATCAGGAGTTTTAAAATCCATATCAGCCACCCACAAAGGCATAAGATCAGAAGTACCAAAAATCTCATCACAAATACCCCATTTCAAAGAATCAGTACCCCTACGCTCAATCAACTCATCAAAGTCATATTTTTTCATAAACCAAAAATAAATTATTATTGGAGCAAAAATAAAGAAAAAAACAATATAAAAGGAAAAGAGGCTTTAACACATTTCTAACTCCTAATTTAAGAGTTGTATATGTAAAACCTCTTTTAAATAACAAATACAAAAAAAACAAATGAAAAGTATCTCAAAAAGTAAAACTTATTCTTAATCTAACATATAATTTTGAATTAATATTTCATCTGCATTTTTAAGAAATGATTGAAACTCCTTAGAATTTATAGTTCTTTTGGCTATTTCCAATATGTCACCTATTCTATTATTTAGATATATTATTTTCCTTTTCTGAAAGTATAAATATAGTATTATTAAATATATTTATAGTAAGATCATCAATTTTTTCATTTAAAATAGTTTCGAGAGGTTCATCATAATCATTAATACTTTCATTTAATTTTTTAATCTCGTATTCTTTAGGCAAATTCCTTGACTCTCTTTCAGTAATTTTCTCTAAACTCATCTCACCCTTACCAATAAAAACTTTTATTCCTAAAGGAATTCTTATAAATATAGAATCATTTCCAGTATTAACTAACTCAGTAATCAACATTTGCTTTTTGGCTAAATTCAAACTATCCATTAACTGCCCAAAAGTTAGATTGTTTATATCTAAACCTGATTCTTCTAATATTGAAAAATTTTTAGAAAATAATTCATATTCTTTTTCTGATAAAATACCCTTATTCTTAAGTTCAGTAAAACCCTCAAATCCCACATCACCAATTTTCTTATTCAATATGCTATCATTAGTTTGAGCATTTAAATCAAATGCATATAAAACTGCAATAAAAATAAATATTACCTTCTTCATAATTTAATTCTTCCTTTACTGAACAATAAGTTTCTTTGTTTGATTTATGCTTTCGTTTACAATTCTGATTGAATAAACGCCCTTAGCATTTTCACTTAAATCAATATCCAATTCTTTTGTGCCTTGATTAATCTTATGCTTTTGAATAAGTCTTCCAACCATATCATAAACCAAAACATCAGCCTCAGAAGTTAAGCCTTCAACTTCCAATCTTGTTTTACCTGCTGTTGGATTTGGATAAATATTTGTGGAGATATTGCTAAATGAAATTTCTTCTAATCCAAGATAAGTTTTACAAATAGTATCACTAAATTCACTTTCACAATCACTACTTATTGATTTTAGTCTATAGCAATAAGATTGACCTTTAATTACATCATAATCTAAATACATTGGTGTTGTTGTAGTTGTTAGAGAATCATCATTACGATAAATAATATAAGTACAACTATCATCCTGCCAAGTTAATTCAATATAATCAGACATTATTTGAGCATTCAAATTTAGAGGAATATTAGGTATTGGATTAACATTTAAAGTCAATATAATACTATCACAACCACTAACAAAAGAATAAACACCAGAAGAATCTAAAATTACTCCAAAACCAGCATAGGTACTACCTTGGCAAATTGAAGTATCAATAAAATGGAGAGTCTTTTCAATATAATTTGTAAACGTACTCCAATATGATGCAGATTGATAACTTGAAATAGTATTACAAGGAATAAAAACTGGTATTGCTCTATTAACTCCAAAGAAAGAGGAGGATTTAATTATTGGAGGATTAATTGCTAAAGAGTTTATTGAAGTTAATCCAGTACAATTCCAAAAAGCACCTCCGCCAATTGAATCAACAGAACTTCCAATGGTTATTGAAGTTAATCCATTACAATCAAAAAAAGCACTTTCTCCAATTGAAGTAACTGAGTTAGGAATAATTACTGAGGTTAATCCACTACAATTAAAAAATGTTCTACCAGCAATTCTAGTAATAGAGTTTGGTATTGTAATTGAAGTCAATCCACTACAACTAAAAAAAGCATATTCACCTATTGAAGTAACTGAGTTAGAAATCGAAATTGAAGTTAGTCCACTACAATTTTCAAAAGCATTTCCTGCTATACTAATTGTACCACTTTGGATATTTATTGAAGTATTTGCAGGCATTGTGCCTTTATAGGAGTATAAAACATTATTAATATACACTAAACCAATAGGCATATTATTATAATATGATGTATTATGAAATGCTTTACCCCCAATTAAAGTAACTGAATTAGGAATAGTTATTGAGCCTAAATTAGAACAACCATAAAAAGCGTAATCTCCTATTGAATTAACTGAGTTTGGAATTGAAATTGAGGTTAAAGCAATACATTCTCTAAAAACATTACTACCAATTGAAGTAACTGAGTTTGGAATTATTATTGATGTTAATTCATTACAATAAGCAAAAGCATTATTACCAATTGTAATAACTGAGTTAGGAATTGTTATTGAAGTTAATCCATTACAATCAAAAAAAGCAGTATCCCCAATTGAAGTAACATTATAGTAATTACCATTATAAAAAACAGAATCAGGAATTACAATACTACCACTATATTCATTATCATAAGACTCATTATAATCACCCTTAAAGATTACTGCAACAGTATAAGGAGAAGTTGAAGATATTATTTTATAATAAATAGTATCACCATCATTAATAGCTGAAAAGTCTTCAGCTTTGGAATTAAGGTTAATTGCAAATACAATTGCAAGTAAAATAAGGATTGATTTCTTCATTTAATAATAGTTTTATTTATTTTTTTATTGAACAATAAGTTTCTTAGTTTGATTAATTGTTTCGCTTACAATTCTAATATTATAAACTCCCCTATTTAAATCGCTAACATCAAGCATTAATTCTTTTGTACCTTTTGAAATGAATTCTCTTTTAACCTCTTTACCCATAATATCATAAATAATAATCTCAGCCTTAGAGTTTAAATTATCAATACTTATTTTTGCTATATCTTGAGCTGGATTAGGATAAAT
This sequence comes from Bacteroidota bacterium, assembly GCA_017860255.1. Taxonomy (GTDB): domain Bacteria; phylum Bacteroidota; class Bacteroidia; order Bacteroidales; family P3; genus UBA10566. The sequence continues at coordinate 15,292 of JAFNAR010000028.1, forward strand.
TAATATATCAACATTATTTTCACTTCTAATATCATCTATTTCTAAAGATTGAATATTAAAGAAGTCTTGCCACCCATCAACTGTTTGATATAAAGGAATAGAAGCCTCAGGAACATAAAGAGGAATTGTTTTGTTAACATAATCAAATACTAAAACGCCTAAACTTGGAGGAGTTTCAGCTAAAGAAGTTATTGATGTTAATCCACTACAATTACCAAAAGCATTGTAATCAATTTCAGTAACAGAGTTTCCTATAGTTAGTGAAGTTAATCCAGTACATCCAAAAAAAGCTCTATCTTTAATACAGGTAACAGAATTAGGAATGGTTATTGAAGATAATCCAGTGCAATTGTAAAAAGTAGAAAATTCAATAGTAGTAACAGAATTGGGAATAGTTATTGAAGTTAAGCCACTACAATCCTCAAAAGCATTATTACCAATCGAAGTAACAGAATTAGGAATGGTAATAGAAGTTAAATTAGACTTAAACCTGAAAGCATTTGTACAAATACTTTTTGTTCCTTCTTGAACAGTAATAGAAGTATTTTCTGGCATAATGCCTTTATAACTATACAGGATATTATTAAAATACACCACACCATCAGGCATATTGTTATAAAATGGAGTACCTTCAAAAGCAAAAGGAGCAATTGAAGTAATTGAGGCAGGAATTGAAATTGAGGCTAAAGAACCGCAATTCCAAAAAGCACCCATACCAATAGAAGTTACAGAGTTAGGAATGTTTACTGATGTTAAAGCACTACATTCATAAAAAGCACAAATATCAATTAAAGTAACAGAAGACGGAATAGTAATTGAATCTAATCTACTGCAATTATAAAAACAATTTAAACCAATTGAAGTTATAGAATCAGAAAGAGTTATTGAAGTTAATTCAACGCAATCGGCAAAAGTTTCAATACCCATATCCGTCACAGAGTTAGGGATAGTAATTGAAGTCAGTCCAAAGCAATGTCTAAAAACACTATTGCCAAATGAAGTAACAGAGTTTGGAATTGTTATGGAAGTTAATCCGTTACAACCATAAAAAGCACTGTAACCAATATATAAAATAGTGTTTGGAATTGAAACAGAGGTTAATTCATAACATTCATAAAAAGCACCATTTCCAATTGAAATAACTTTATAGTAATTGTTATTATAAAAAACTGAATCAGGAATAGTCACACTACCTCTATATTCATTATAATCATCATAAAAATAAACACCTTTATAAGTTACTTCAACTGTATAAGGAGAAACAGAAGAAATTATATTATAATAAATAGTATATCCTTCATTGTTTAATGCATAAAAGTCATGTGCTTGAGTGTTTATGCTTAATCCTAAAATAAATGCAATTAAAACCAGTAATAACTTCTTCATAATATATTATTTTTCTTTTTCTTACTTACTTTTTTCTTGATAAAAAAGTAGCAAAAAATCAAGACTGTTCACAAATAAGCTAAAAATCGCAGCTTTTCACTAAAAGTTTATAAACTCGCTTCGCTCAAACAAATAAACTTTCTTCACGTTCAAAACTCCAATTTTCTTTACGCTTATTTGTAAAAGGTCAGTTGGTTAATAATCCTATAAATCCTTTAATCAAGAAAATCCTGATTCAGACAAATTAAAATCTACAATTACAACTCAACACTATTCCACAACAAGTTTCTTAGTTAAATCAATTCCTTTACTACAAATTCTAACATTATAAACTCCCCTGTTTAAATTGCTAATATTTAGCTTCAATTCTTTTATTCCTTTTGAAATAACTTCTCTTTTAACTTCCTTACCCATAATATTATGAATAATAATATCTGCCTTAGAGTTTAAATTATCAATACTTATTTTAGCCTTATCTTTTGCTGGATTTGGATAAATTAAAACATTAATATTATTAGCAACATTAATATCATCTAAACCAATTTGAATATTGTAGAAATCTTTCCATTGAAAAGCTGCTTGATATAAGCCAAAAGAAGCTTCTGGTACATAAAGAGGAATTGATTTATCAACATGATAAAATACATTTGAACCTAATTCAGGAGGAGTTACAGCAGAACAATTTATTGACTTTAAACCACAATATACAAAAGCACCATTAGCAATTGAAGTTACAGTTTGGGGAATTGAGATAGAGGATAATCTACTACAATTATAAAACAAACCACTACTAATTGAACTAATGGAGTTTGGAATTGTTGCTGAGGTCAAACTTGTACAATGACTAAAAGCATACCCACCAATTGAAGTAACAGAGTTTGGAATTGTGATTGAATATAATCTACTACAACCAGCAAAAGCATGATTACCAATAGATGTAACAGAATTTGGTATTTCTATTGAATATAAACTTGTACAATTAAAAAAAACATCTCCCCCAATTGAAGTAATAGAGTTTGGAAGTGTTACTGAAGACAAAGCAGTACAATTATTAAAAGCCCAATCCCCAATTGAAGTAACAGAGTTTGGAATTGTTGCTGAGGCTAATAAAACACAACCATCAAAAGCAAAATCTCCAATACTATTAAGTGAATTAGAAAACATTATTGAGGTTAATTTATTGCAACCCTTAAAAGCATAATTATCAATAGAAATAACAGAGTTTGGAATTGTGATTGTAGTAAATCTACAACCTTCAAAAGCATTAGCATAAATTTTAGTTACTGAGTTTGGAATTGTTACAGAAGTTAAACTATCACATCCTGCAAAAGTACCATAAGCAATAGAAGTAACAGAGTCAGGAATAATAATTGAGTTTAAATTAACACATAGATAAAATGCTTGATTACCAATTGAAGTAACGGAGTTGGGAAATGTTATAGAAGTCAAACCACTACAACCATAAAAAGCATTATCATAAATGATAGAAGTACCTTCTCTAACATTAATAGTTGTATTTGGTGGCATAGTGCCTTTATATGTATATAAAACATTATTAATATAAAAAACTCCAACAGGTTGGGACATATACCAAGGAGTATTATCAAAAACAGCATAACCAACAGAATTAACAGAGTTTCCAATAATAACTGAGGATAAACTTGTGCAATTACGAAAAGCAAAACTGCCTAATGAAACAACAGAGTTAGGAATAACTATCGAGGTTAACCCACTACAATCTTCAAAAGCATTATTTGGAATATTTTGAACAGAATCGCCAATAATCAATAGTGAAAAATTATTACAACCTTTAAAAACACGATCAAAAAAAGCATCACCACCCATCAAATTACAATTAATAGGATTAAAGTACACAGTGTTTAAAGAAGAATTATTTTCAAAAGCACCATTACCAATTGAAGTAACAGATTTCCCAATTGTTACAGAATTTATACCACTACAATCTTCAAAAGCATTATTACCTATTGTAGTAAAAGCATCCCCAATATTTATTGAAGTTAAACCACTGCAATTAAAAAATGCTCTTTCACCAATTGAAGTAACAGAGTTTCCAATAGTAACTGAATTTAAACCACTACAATCATAAAAAGCACCATCATCAATTGTAATAACAGAGTTTGGAATAGTTACTGAAGTTAATCCATGACAATACATAAAAGCAAAATAACCAATTGAAGTAACATTATAGCTATTGCCATTATATTGAACATTATCAGGAATTATCACACTCCCACTATATTCACTGGTATCTAAAAAAATCACTTCAACAGTACGTGGAGTAGTATAAGAAGTAATATGATAATTAATTGTTTTCCCATTATAAACAGATGTAAAATCTTGTGCTTGGGTGTTAAAGCTAATTGCAAAAACAATTGCAAGTAAGATTTTGATTGATTTTTTCATTTTATAATTGTTTTATTTTTTATGTCTGTACATTTCATTGAAAAGTGAACTTAATAACGTAATTCGAGTGCATCGAAGACAAAAGCAAAAAAAAAATAAGATTATAATTTGATGATTTTCCCAGAGAAAGCAGTCTTATTTTTATCAATAACTTTATAGAAATAAACACCTCTTTTCAAAGAGAAAACATCCAATCTGCAATTTCTCCTTGTAGTTTCGCTCAACACTAATACACCATTTGAATTATAAAGCTCAATTATATATAGATTATTGTCTTTTAATTTAAAGCTAATGTAGTCTTGTGCAGGATTTGGATAGACAGCAATTGAATTATCAACAGATATGTCATTTAATGATATAGTGTTTAGAGAATAATGAAAGGTGCTTAGAAATGGTAGCCTCCAATCATAATCAGTCCATGTATAAGAATTAACTATAGTTAGCATATTATTCATCTTATAATAATCCAAAGGCAAAATTAAATCCTCTCTATCATAAGAATAATCATAGATATAATCATTTTTTGAATTATTATTCCATTGGTCATCATAAAACTGAGTCATCAAATCAACAGTCTTGTTGTTATTCTCATCATAAGTGTAGCTATGTCTTACCTGGTAAGTCCATGCAGTATCAGTCAGTTCCTTAGTAGAATATGTCTCAGATAAGCAATTATTATTGCCATCAAAGGTATACTCTTCTTTTCTGGTTGGTTTAGTAATGCTGGTGCAGTTACTATTTGCATCAAAAGTATATTCAGTTCTATAAACTTCCTCCCAAGCATCATTTTCGTAAACAAAAGAAATGGTGCTTAAAGTATTATTATTCATATCATAAGTTGATTCAATTTTATTTTTATACTTCCATTCAGTTACACTGTTTCTTGCATAAATAATCTTACTTAAATTATTGTTTCTTTCATCATAAGTGTATTCTGTTTTACCAGAAGGACCATAATTGCTACTGTCAAGAGTAAGAACAAGGTTATAATTATTATCGTATAAATTAGTTGAATTAGCATAATGACTCCAAGATGAATTACTAAAATTATATCTTATAACTTTAACAAGATAATTTAAAGAATCATAAATATGAGTTAATTTATTTAAGGGTTGCCATTGACCTTGATATCTATATTCAATTTGATCAACCACCTTATTATTTGCATTATAAGTTTTCTCCATCCTTGACTCCTCATCCCAAGTGCCAGTATAATGATGATAACGAGTTGAACTTAAAACATTGTTGTTTGCATCATAAGTATAAACATATCTTGTATCTTGGGCAAAACCAATATAAGTATCACTTAAAATATTATTATTATCATCATAAGTATAGATATTAGTATCCACAGTTGAATAATAGTAAAGCATATTGCCTCTATCGTCATATCCAAAAGTATGGTAAGCAATACCTTCAGCAGATATGCTATCTAATTTCATCTTATCAGGATTTTGAGCAAAAATAACTAAACCAATACTTAAGAAGTATAAAATAGAATAAATGTGTTTTTTCATATAAATATTTGTTTGTTTGTTTTTTATTGAACGATTAGTTTTTTAGTAATATCAATTGACTCATTTACAATTCTAATATTATAAACTCCCCTGTTTAAATCTTTAATATCAAGCTCTAATTCTTTTGTTCCTTTTGAAACAGGTTCTCTTTTAATTTCCTTGCCTAAAACATCATAGATAATAATATCAGCTTTAGAGTTTAAAACCTTAAACTCAATTTTAGTCTTGTCTTTTGCAGTGTTTGGAGAAATTACAATATTAAAATTATTATCATCTTCAATATCATCCAATCCTATTGTTTGAATATTAAAATCTTTCCACCCATTAGTTGCTTGATAAAAAGCAATGGAAGATGCAGTAACATAAAGAGGAATTGACTTGTTAACATTTTTAAAAACATCTTGTCCCAAACTTGGAGGTCTTGTAGCCGAACAAGTAATTGAACTTAACAAACTACAATTTTGAAAAGCAAACCTGCCAATTGAAGTAAGCGAATTAGGAAAGCTAATTGTAATCAAACCAGTAGCCCAGTAGAAAGCATATTCAGAAACACTGACAGTACCCTCACGAACATTAATATATAAATACTCAGTACTGGAGGTTTTATATTCATACAAGAAATTATTTATATACACCTCCCCATCAGGAATAGCATCATACCAGGGAGTATAATAAAATGCACCCATACCAATTGTGGTAACCGAACTTGGAATATCAATCGCACTCAATTCAGTACAATCAAAAAAAGCTCTTGCCCCAATAATAACAACAGAAGAAGGAATTTTAACCGAAATTAAATTATAACAACTCTCAAAAGCATTTTCATCAATTGAACTAACCAAAAAGAATTTGCCATCATAAAAAACCGAATAAGGAATATACACACTCCCACTATATTCATTAGCATAAGAGTAAGAAGAAATCCCCTTGCAGGTAACCGAAACCTTATAAGGATAAGTTAAAGAAGTTATTTTATAATAGATAGTATCACCATTATAAACAGAAAAAAAGTCTTCAGCCTTAGCATTAAAGCTAAATGCAAAAATTATGGCAATAAAAACTAATAATAACTTCTTCATAATAGATTGATTTTGCAGTTAATCAAATTCTTAATTAAACAAGCTAAGAAATTATTTTTCAACACTGCAAACTTACAATAATTAATGTATAAAAAAGAAATTATTTGATAAAAAACAATAAAAAAACAGACACTTATAAGAAAAAATGTAATTTAGCCACCCCAAACACCTTTTAAAGCTAAATAAACCACATAACACAAAAGCAAACCCCCTACCCACAATTTAGGAACAAAAGCAAGAAATAAAAATCAGCAAAAAGAATAACTGAAAAATGATTGAAGACAAGAAGATAAGCAATATAGATTTCAGACAGCAAGCACTGGAAGATGAATACAATAACTGCACATTCATCAACTGCAACTTTTCAGAAATGCAAATAAAAGAAGTAGTATTTGAAGACTGTAAATTTGAATTGTGTAATTTCAGTCTTGCCAAAATGGATGCCTTTTGGAGAGATGTTCAATTTAAAGAATGCAAACTCACTGGAGCCAATTTCACCAAAATAAATAAATTCTCCACCTTTAGCTTTCAGCAGTCCAACCTGCAGTATGCCATATTTGTAAAAACCAAACTGAAATGCAGCAAATTCACCAGTTGCAACCTTCAAGAAGTAGACTTTAGCCAAGCCGATTTAACAATGTCAATATTCAAAGATTGCGATATGCTAAGAACAGTCTTCTCCAACACCAATTTAGAAAAAGCCGACCTCACAACATCCTACAACTACATAATAGATCCAAACAATAACACCATAAGAAAAGCCCGATTCTCAAAATATGGCCTCTCAGGACTGTTAATACCCTTTGGAATAATAATTGAAGATGTAGATTAGGGGTTTAGATGTGGGAGAAATCTTAAACTTATTTTCAATAAGTTTAAACCTTTATATTAAATCAAAAAATAAGAGAATAATTACACTTATAAAGGCAATAAAGGAAATAATTGTAGCAATACTCCCAAAAATAACCCAATACTTAATTAAGCGAACATCTTTTCTAAGTTTTAATTCTGAATATTTGTTATAAGATTCCTTATCTTTAATTGGGTAATACTTACAAATCTCTTCATATTCTTCATCAGAAACATCCAAAGCAAAGTGTTTTTCAAAGAAATATTTTTTCTTTTCAGGATCATAAGTTGAATCGCTTTTATACGAATCAAGATACTTTCTTTCAATTTTACTTTCATCAATCAATCCAAGATTAATTAAATGTTCATTTCTTAATTTAAGATTCTTTTTTTGTATCTCTCCTATTTTTTTATCTAAGAGTTCTTGTACTTTTGGGTTCATAATTTGTAATTTTTTTAAGGTTATAAATTATTGTTTATTTGATCCAAAACAAATTTTTTGAACACTGCAAACATACAATAATAAATGAAAAAACAAAAAAATTGACAAATAAAATATAAAGATAGCACTTATTATCATAAGGTAATAATAGCATAAATGCAATATCTATAAAGAACCATCTTCTGCACTTGACATATTGCAAAACAACATACAACTAGGTGTAATTCTCAAAAAGTAGGCTAAAAACGCTATAAAAGATTGAATTTATTATCTTTGCAAGCATTTAAAATTATGAGTAAAAAATTTGCTTTTATTGTAGCTCAAAACATACCAAAAAGAATGGTAAAATAGGAAGTATTCAACTTTATAAATGTAATACATGTGGCAAACAGTTTAGAGATATAAAACATATTGATAGTGAACTTATTTTAGAAGACTATATATATGATAAACAAACTATAGAGCAATTATCTACAAAATATAAAATAAGTAAGAATACAATTCGTAGAAAATTAAGCAGAGTCCAAGTACCTTTAATTATATCCTCACAAAAGGTCGTAGTAGTATTAATTTGAAGAAAATAAGATTATGTTTTGCCCAAGCACCTCTCAGTAGAATTTATTTTAATGGCTTAAAAATTTGCTTAGACGCCGTCTAAAAACGCATTTTACAACGTTAGAGGCGTTTTTTTATTGGTTTTCGGTGTTTGAGAATGGTTTTTCAGAGGCTCTATATTATTAATTACTAAGATATTATCATTAGAGAAAAGGGGCAAAAAATTAGACGGCATCCCAGTGTTTTTAGATAGAATCCTGTCTTATTTAGACACCGTCTAAATAAGCTTAGACGCCGTCTAATTAAAATCAAACGGCGTCTAAATTTATTTTAACGGCATTTACTTAGATGCTCTTTTGCGGTCTGTTTCGTTAAGTAAAATCTTTCTTATACGAAGATTTTTTGGAGTTACTTCCAAATATTCATCATCAGCAATATACTCCATTGATTCTTCTAATGAGAAATGAACTGCTGGTGCAATTGATACTTTATCATCACTTCCTGAAGCTCTCATATTAGAAAGTTTTTTGGTAACTGCAACATTAACAACAATATCATCAGGACGATTGTTTTCTCCAATAACCATTCCAGTATAAACTTCTTCACCTGGATCAACGAAAAATCTTCCTCTATCCTGAAGTTTATTTATTGAATATTCAATAGCAGTTCCTGTTTCTTTAGCAATAAGTGAACCCATTCTTCTTCCTCCAATCTCTCCTTTCCAAGGTTCAAACCCAACAAGGCGATGAGCAATAATTGCTTCTCCTTCAGAAACTGTAAGAATATTGTTTCTTAAACCAATAATACCTCTTGAAGGAATTGAAAAGTCTAATTGAGAACGGTCTCCTTTTGGTTCAATTGAAATAATTTCACCCTTTCGAAGAGTTACTAATTCAATAACCTTTCCAGCAAATGCTTCAGGAACAACAATTGTTAACTGTTCCATTGGTTCGCATTTTTTTCCGTCAATTTCTTTTATAATTACTTTTGGTTGTCCAAGTTGAAGCTCATAACCTTCTCTACGCATTGTTTCAATCAAAATTGAAAGGTGTAATATACCTCTTCCGTAAACAATATATGAGTCTGGAGATTCTGTTTCCTTAACTTTTAGTGCTAAGTTCTTTTCCAATTCAGCATAAAGTCTGTCTCTCAAATGTCGAGAAGTAACAAACTTTCCTTCTTTTCCAAAGAATGGAGAATTGTTGATTGTGAAAAGCATACTCATTGTTGGTTCGTCAATCTTAATTGGAGTTAGTGGTTCAGGGTTTTCAAGATCGCAAATTGAATCACCAATATCAAAATTATCCATTCCCAAAACAGCACAAATCTCACCTGCTTCAATAACGTTCTTAGTTTTTTCTTTAGCTAAACCTTCAAAAGTGTAAAGTTCTTTAACTCTTGAACGAATATTATCTCCGTTAGCCTTACATAACAAAACATCCATACCAGCTTGCAAAGTACCACGAGATAGTCTTCCCACAGCAATTCTTCCAACATAAGAAGAATAATCTAAAGAAGAAATCATTAATTGTGTTGTACCTTCTTCATATTTTGGTTCTGGAATAACTTCAATTATTTTATCTAAAAGATAAGAAATATCTTCGGTTTGATTTCTAAAGTCTTCACTCATCCATCCTTCTTTTGAAGAACCAAAGACAGTTGGAAAATCCAATTGATCTTGAGTTGCTCCTAAATTAAACATAAGGTCAAAAACTTTTTCTTGAGTATGTTCAGGATTACAGTTAGGTTTATCTACTTTATTTATAACAACAATTGGTTTTAAGTTCAAATCAATTGCTTTTTGCAATACAAAACGAGTTTGAGGCATAGGCCCTTCAAAGGCATCAACTAAAAGTAAAACTCCATCTGCCATATTTAAAACTCTTTCTACTTCACCTCCAAAATCACTGTGGCCCGGAGTATCAATAATGTTTATCTTAAAGTCTTTGTATTGTATAGATACGTTTTTTGATAAAATTGTAATGCCTCTTTCTCTTTCAAGGTCATTATTGTCAAGTATTAATTCTTTTGTTTCTTGATTGTCGCGAAATAGTTTTGCTTGATAAAGCATTCTATCCACTAAAGTTGTTTTGCCATGGTCAACGTGCGCAATAATGGCAATGTTTCTGATTTTTTTCATCTATTATTTTTAAGTGTTATGCAAAAATTAATTCCTTCGCTTTAAGGATTGCGTCTTGAATCGCTTCAGTATTTTTTCCTCCTGCTGTTGCAAAGAAAGGTTGTCCACCTCCTGAACCTTGAATAAGTTTGGATGCTTCTCTAACAATTGAACCAGCATTTTTTCCTTTCTTAACAAGATCTTGAGATAACATTATTATAAGTGTTGGTTTGCTGTCGAATACACTTCCAGCAATAAATACAAAATTATTATCATTAAAATGATTTTTGAATCTATAAGCAATGTCTTTTATTATGTTTGGAGAAATTGCAAGATTCAATTCAATATAGTTTACGCCTTCAAATAGTTCTGTTTTATTCTTTAATTGGTCAAAAAGAGAATCGGTTTTTTCCTTTTGGAAATTCTCAATAGATTCTTTTAGACTATCGTTTTCACTAACTAATTTTTGAATTGCTTGTTGAATATTTGCTTGTTTAAGAGTAAAACGAACATTATCAACCATTGAAGAATAATCGTATATAAGTTCCTCTACCTTAGTTCCAGTGATTGCTTCAATTCTTCTAACAGATGCAGCAATTGCTGATTCAGAAACTATCTTAAACATACCTATGTTTCCAGTAGCGCTAACGTGAGTTCCTCCACATAATTCAATTGAATCACCAAATTGCATCACTCTAACCTTATCTCCATATTTTTCACCAAACAAAGCAACTGCTCCTAATTTGCGAGCATCATCAATTGGCACTTCTCTCCTATCATTAGCAATTATATTTTGACGAATCATAGCATTTACTTTCATCTCCACTTTTTGAATTTCTTCATTTGTTAGCTTAGCAAAATGAGAAAAGTCAAAACGTAATCTTTCATCATCAACCATAGAACCTTTTTGTTCAATATGTGAACCCAAAACTTCTTTTAAAGCATAATGAAGAAGATGTGTTGCTGAGTGATTTGCTTCAATTTTATGTCTTCTTTCAACATTAACATAAGCATTGAAAGATGAATTTACATTTTTAGGAAGAGAATTAACTAAATGAACTGCCAATCCGTTTTCAGTTTTGGTATTTATAACATTAATCTTTTCTTCATCATTTTCAATGTAACCGCTATCTCCTATTTGACCTCCAAGTTCAGCATAGAAAGGAGTTTGGTTGAAAACTAATTGATAGAATGTCTTATCTTTTTGTTTAATTTTTCTGTAACGAAGAATTTCAACTTCATCATTTAAACTATCGTATCCTAAAAACTTAGTCTTCTCTCCTCCTTTAATTTCCACCCAATCATCAGTGTCAATATGAGCAGCATTTCTTGAGCGTTCTTTTTGTTGTTGAAGATTTTGCTCAAATCCATTCATATCAACTTCCAATTCTTTTTCCTTAGCCATTAAACAAGTAAGGTCAATTGGGAAACCATAAGTATCAAAAAGTTCAAAAGCAAAATTTCCGTCAATAGTTTTATTTGTTAAACTTTCAGTGTATTTTTCAAATTTAATAATACCATTAGATAATGTTCTTAAGAAAGCTTGTTCCTCTTCTTTAATAACTTTTGAAATTAAGGATTCATTTCGTTTCAACTCTTCAAATTGTCCTCCCATTTTTTCTACTAATAAAGGAACAATTTTATACATAAATGGTTCCTTAAATTCTAAGAAAGTATAGCCGTAACGAATAGCACGACGAAGAATTCTACGAATAACATATCCTTGTTTTGCATTGGAAGGAAGCTGTCCATCGGCAATTGCAAAAGCAACAGCACGAATATGATCAGCACAAACTCTCATTGCAACATCAGCCATTTTGTCTTGACCATAAACCTTGTTGGACTCCTTAGCTAAGAATTGAATATATGTTTGAAAAATATCTGTTTCGTAGTTTGATTTCTTCTTTTGAATAGCCATACAAAGACGTTCAAATCCCATTCCTGTATCAACATGCTTTTCTTTTAAAGGTTCCAAACTTCCATTTGCCAAACGATTAAATTGAATAAAAACCAAGTTCCATATTTCAACAACTAATGGATGATCCTTATTCACTAAATCTTTTCCGCTAATTTCTTTCTTCTGATTTTCATCTCTTAAGTCAACATGTATTTCAGAACAAGGACCACAAGGACCTTGATCGCCCATTTCCCAAAAATTATCTTTTTTGTTTCCTTCCAAAATCCTATCTTCACTAATTATTTCTTTCCAATAATTATAGCTTTCAATATCTTTTGGTTGGTTGTCTTTTTCATCACCTTCAAAAACTGTTACATATAAATCTTCAGGGTTTAGTTTAACAACCTTAGTTAAAAACTCCCAAGCCCAAGCAATTGCATCCTTTTTAAAATAATTGCCAAAAGACCAGTTACCCAACATTTCAAACATTGTATGATGATAAGTATCGTGTCCTACTTCTTCCAAATCATTATGTTTTCCTGAAACACGTAAACATTTTTGTGTGTCAGCAATACGAGGAGAAATCTTTGGACTGTTTCCCAAGAATATTTCTTTAAACTGATTCATACCAGCATTAGTAAACATAAGAGTTGGGTCATTCTTCACAACCATAGAAGCAGAAGGTACAATTGAATGTTCTTTGGAAGCAAAAAAGTCTAAAAATGCAGTACGGATTTCATTACTTGTCATAAAAATACTTGTTTTAGAAGGTTATATAAATTTGCCTTAAACTTAATGAGCCTGCAAAATTAGTGAAAAAATGCGGGATATTTTCATTAAAGAAGAAAAAACACTAATTTTGCAATAATAAAAGAACCCAAAATTGAAAAAATAATAATATTATGGCATTTTTCACTCCAAAAAAACCTCGCAAATTTGAATATAAACCACGCTTTTATGATCCAAAGAAAGAAGAATTGGAACAATTAAAAGCTAAATATGGTCCAATTGAAGGAGAATCATTTAAAAGGAGAATTAATTTCCGTCAAGCAATGCATGAGAAAAAGGATGAAAAAATTAAAAAACCAATTCCTGTTTTAAGAATTATTTTAATTGCATCTTTGCTATTAATTGCACTGTATTTTCTTCTAACATTCGTTGAAAGATGGTAATATGCCTAATTTAATTAAAATTCTCCCTCCCAATATTTCTAATCAAATTGCTGCAGGTGAAGTTGTTCAAAGACCAGCTTCAGTTGTAAAAGAATTAATTGAAAATGCAATTGATGCTAAAGCTACCCATATACAATTAAATATAAAGGACGGAGGAAAAACTCTTATTCAAGTAATTGATAATGGAACTGGCATGAATGAAGAAGATGCCTTAATTTCTTTTGAACGCCATGCAACATCAAAAATAAAAACATCGGAAGATCTTTTTCATCTTACAACAATGGGTTTTCGTGGAGAAGCCCTTGCTTCTATTGCTGCCATTGCTCATGTTGAAATGAGAACCAAACAGGAGAATCAGGAATTGGGTACTCTTGTGGAGATGGAAGGAAATGTTTGTAAGAATAAAACTCCAATTGCTTGCGAAAAAGGAACTTCAATTTCAGTTAAGAATCTTTTTTATAATGTTCCTGCAAGAAGAAATTTTCTAAAAACTGAACAAATTGAAAACAATCATATTCTTGAAGAGTTTATTCGCACCGCACTTATTAATAATGATATTGCTTTTACATATTATAATAATGGTAAGTTAATTCATAAACTTGACAAACAAAATCTAAAAAAGAGAATAATTGACCTTTTCGGTAAGGCATACAATGAAAGACTTTTGCCAATTGAGGAAGAAATTGATGCAGTTAAGATAAGTGGTTTTATTATTAAGGCTGAATATGTAAAGAAAAATAAATCGGAACAGTATTTTTTTGTAAATAATAGGTATATGCGTAATACCTATCTTGCAAACAGCATAGATAGAGCCTATCAAGGTATGATTCAGGAGAAGACCTACCCTGCTTTCTTTATTCATTTGAATGTAAATCCAGAAAATATTGATGTAAATATTCATCCAACAAAAACCGAAATAAAATTTTTGGATGATAAAGTTATTTATGCTGTTTTATATGCAGCAGCAAAGAAAAGTTTAGGACAATTCACTCTAATAAATCAATTAGATTTTTCTTTAGATAGTAGTTTTGAGTTTACTCCATTGAAAAAAGGAGAAATGCCTACTATGCCAAGAACTAATTTTAATCCAGACTATAATCCTTTTGAAAAAGAAACAACTAATAATATTTCATATCATAAGCAAGAAGATATTTTTGAAGATAAGGGAGTAAACATATTTACTGTTGAGGAAAGTTTTAATACAAACTATTCAAATAATAATCCAGAAGTAATTCAATTTTTGAATAAATATATTATAACAAAAACTAAAAACAATATATTAATCATCAATCAAGAGAGAGCTTCACAAAGAATACTTTATGATAAGTTTTCTTCAATGGATTTTGCAGATATTTCTTGTCAACAACTTCTTTTCCCTTACAATCATTTCTTTTCTCCAACTCACACCACTCAACTTTTGGAACTATTGCCAGATATAAGAAAATATGGTTTTGCAATAGAATATCAAAAAGATGGAAGTTTCAATATTACTGCCACTCCCAATGAAATGAATTCCGATGATGCTCAAATTATATTGGAAGATTTATTGTTTGAATTAAATCAAACAAACTTCAACTCTCCTTCTCCTAAAAGTCAGAAAATAGCTTTAACCATGTCTAAAAGATTATCTATAAAGGAAGGTAAACAACTTCAGGATGAAGAAATGTTGGGAATTGTCGGTCAATTGTTTTCTTCTTCCAATTGCGAAATAAGTCCTTTTGGAAAGAAGATACTTCATAAATTAGATGCACAAGAAATTGATAATATATTTGGATAAACAAATGTATTATTGCTATTTTTGAAAGTATTATTGCATTAAGAATGTAAAATTTAATAGCATTGACCTATAAAATATAATTTTATTTGTATCTTTGCTTTTCATATAAATGAATTATTTATCAATCTAATATCATTAAAAGATGTTGAAAAATAGAACATATTTATTAATAGCTTTGTTATTTTGCAGTGTTTTTGTGTCTAAAGCACAGATAGTTCCAGTTACAACTTCCGATTATGGCCTGTTGGGCTATCCTCTTAGTGTTCGCTATCAAAAATATGAAACTGATACTAATTATAAACAAAAAGATAAAAGAACAAGTTTTATTGATGATTATCAAATGACTTTTAATGATAACAGACGATTGATTGAAAGACAACATTATATTGGAGGAAACAAAGATAGATTTTCTGTTTTTACTTATGATGATGTAACTCGTGATTTATTAAAGGAAGAGTTGTTTGAAGCAAATAAAAAGATTGTTTCTACAATTACTCATAAATATGGATATCTTGGACGCTTGGAAGAAGTTGTGGAAGTAAATTATCCAGCTTCTTTGGGTGGAGCAAATAAAATGGTATCTCGCCAAACATATAAATGGAATCCAAAAGGTCAACTTTCAGAATATTCTATTTATGGAGATGATGCTTCAAGACAAAAAACAATTCAATATTTCTATGGTCCTCAAGACAGTTTAATTTATACTTTAACTACTTACGGATATAATAAAAACATTGAAAAAACAACTTATAAAAGGAACTTTGCTCATTATCTAATTGAAATGACAATGTTTCGTAATGATATTCAAACAAGAAGAGAAACTTACGATTTGAACGATCAATACCAAGTTATTGGTAAGAAAGTATATAATGGAAAAAACAAATTAACCCTTACTTATACCTATACTTATGATGAACATAATTATATGTTATCTGAAATTGCTAAAGATGAAAAAGAAAGATGGGCAATTGAGTATTACTATAAGTATGAAAAGGATAAATTCTTCAATTGGACAAAGAAAACAACTTATGATGGTTGGGAACCTAAATATATTGAAACAAGAGAGTTCAATTATTCAAAGAAGGATCATTTCTATGATGACTTAAAGGATGCTGACCAAAAGAAAGTTATTAAAGTTCAAGAAGTACCACCAGCAAATTTAAAATTCCAACAAGAAACTGAAGCTCGTTCAGAATAGAAGTTCTTTTGCAAGAGCTTTTGCTGAAGGAGTTATTTTACCATCAGATATTATTGTAGCAATTTCCTCTATCCTTTCTTCTTGAGAAAGGATTTTCATTTCTGAATATGTTGATTCCTCAGTATTATTCTTATATACTTTAAAATGAGAATCTGCTTTTGCAGCTATTTGTGGTAAATGCGTAATTGCAATAACTTGATGGTTTTGGCTAATTTGTTTCATTATATTACCAACCTTTGAAGCAATATCTCCACTGACACCAGTATCAATTTCATCAAAGATAATTGTAGGCATATCTCCTTTATTATTCATAACTGCTTTTAAAGCGAGCATTAAACGAGAAAGCTCTCCTCCTGAAATTACCTTTGAAATAGGTTGCAACTCCCCTCCTTTATTTGCATTAAACAAAAACTCAATATCGTTTTCACCATTTGAAGATAAAGTAGAGTTTTCAGTTATTTTTATTTTCAAAACTGCATCCTTCATCCCCATATCCAAAAGTAAAGGAAGAATTTCTTTTTCTATACTTTGAGAAGAAAGTTTTCTTTCTTTGGTAATATCTTTTGCCAAAAGGTTAAGTTTTGAGAAAACTTTCTTTTCTTCTTTCTTTAATTTTTCAATCTTATCTGATAAATTGGATGAAAGTAAAAGCTTTTCATCAATATCATCTCTTACCTTAAGTAATTCTTCTAAAGAATTGACAGCGTGTTTTTTTTCTAATTTATAAATTATCTCTAAACGTTCTTGCAAAAGCAAAAGTCTTTCAGAATTTATATTAATTGAATCACCCAAAATAATAAGTTCAGAAAGAATATCTTTTAATTCAATGTAAGAAGAATCTAATCTTTTAAATATTTCTTCCAATGATTTGTGATGAGAAGCAATTTTTGAAATGTTTTGACGTGTTAATTGAATAAGATTTATTGCTCCAAGAGCTTCTTCTGCTTCTAAATAATTAATTGATTCAATTATATTTGTTTTAATCTGTTCTGCATTGGTCAATAAATCAATTTCCTGTTCCAACTCTTCCTTTTCTCCAAGAATTAAATTTGCACTTTCAAATTCATCACTCAAAAATTGGTAATATGAAGCTTCTTTTTGAAATTCAGCCTCTTTTGTTTCCAAATCAGAAATTTCATTAGTTAATTTTCTCCATTGAGAATAAAGAGATTGATAGTTAGTAAATAAAGTTTGATTATCAATATATGAATCAATAATTGAAAATTGGAATGATGAGTTTTTAAGGGTTAAGGTGTTATGTTGAGAATGAATATCAATTAATCTCTCTCCCAATTCTTTCATTGTATTTAGCTGAACGGGAGTATCATTTATAAAAGCTCTTGATTTCCCATTTGAAGTAATTTCTCTTCTAATTGTTGTTTGAAAAGAATAATCCAAATCATTTGCCTCAAAGAAAGCATTGAATGAATCATCTAATTCAAAAACAGCCTCAACAATACATTTCTTTTCCTTATCCCAAAGCACATTTGAATCAGCTCTTTGACCTAAAATTAAGCCTAAAGCTCCAAGCATTATAGACTTTCCTGCTCCTGTTTCTCCTGTTATAGCAATAAAACCCCTATTAAAGGGAATATCCATTTTTCTTATTAGAGCGTAGTTTTCTATTTTTAAATTTTGTAGCATTTTATCTATATCTTCGGATTAGTAAGTATATATAAAGTATTGTGATTTAAGTAATTTAATTCAGGTTATTAGTCTTTAGAATAGGTACTGTTAATCATTTCAAATATAATTTCTTTAAGCTGATTAGGACTTAATTTATCAATAAATGGTTTTAAATCCTCCACCTTTCTTCCTTCATTAAGAATAGAAGTAAGTTTTTGCATTTCATCTTCAGCAAAATACTTAATTAACATATCAGCTATATTTCTATTTTGATTGCTATTAAACTTATTATTATTGTTTTGAAGTGAAGAATTATAAGACTCCAAAATAAACATTAACTTATTAAACTCCTTAATTGAAAGTTCTTTTTCAATTAAAAAAAGAGTTTCTTTAAATCTATCGTATATTTCATCCTTAGAAAAGTTACTCTCAATAAATTTTGTAGCATTTATTGCCCATTTCAAATACTTGTTTTGGTCTTTAAACGAAAACGTAGCGTAAAGCCCACCACCATTATCAGGATAAATACCCTTTTGAATATCATACCCTTCCTTAATAATATCACTTAATGTTGTATTCATAATATATTATTCTTTATTTCTTCATTAATTATTATATACTCTTAGGATCAAAACCATTTTTTATTGCAATATCTATATTTTTCTTTGCTTGTTCATTATATTCTTGTTCCTTTTCAGGTATAATCTTTGCAAGTTCTTGAAAAGCTAAGCCTCGTTTATAATAAATATCCCATGCTTTAGGATCTAATTCTATTAACTTATTATAATCTAATATAGCTTTATCATAATCTTTTAAGAAGCAATCGTATAAAATTGCTCTATTAAAATAATTTCTAAAATTTGGTTTTAATTCTATTAACTTATTACTATCTATTAAAGCTTTATCATATTTTTCATAGAATATATTAAAAAAATATCTTTCATTATAAAAAATACTTTCATTAGGAGCTAATTCAATTTTTTTATTATAGTCTAATAATGCTTTATCATAATCTTTTAAATAAGAATATAAATTACCTCTTTCATCATAAGCAGATATATTGTTAGGATCTAATTCTATAATTTGAGAATATAAATCAATTTTTTTTTGATTATCTTTTTCATTAGATGCTTCTGTAAATAGTTTATTTATCAAAGATTCTTGAGCAGAGGCTTTAGCTTCTTGTTCTGCTTTTGTAACAATACCTTCTACTTCTTTTACTCTTTTTTCTGATTTTTCAATACTTTTTACCTTTTCACCAACATCTAATATTTGATCATTTAATTCTTTAATTTGATTATTAACATTTTGTTCTCTTCTTCTTGTTAATATAATGGGAACAAAAATATTTGATATAGTAAATATTGTTGCTAACACTCCTATCCAACCAATCATAAAAGATACATTCTCTTTATATTCTTTTATATTATCATTATTTTCTTTGACATTATATTCTAAATTATAAACCTGTTTCTCTAAAAGATCAATTTTTTGCTCATTGGTTGGAGAATTTGGATTTAAGGGTTTTTGTTCAGCATAAGTTAATGCAGAAACAAATAAAAATAAAATTGTAATAAGTTTTTTCATACTCTTAATTTCAAGTTTCAAAGATAAGAACTTTAATTGAAAAAATATTATTTGATAATAAATTTCTAACTCTTGGTTTTAATTTACTGAAACAAGTTTTTATTTTTCTATCTCCTTATCATTATTATTCGATAAAAATTGACTTAATTATAGAAGAAAAAGAGTTTAAAAAAATGCAAAACTCTTTTATAAAGATAGAGAAACAAGAAATAAAACTAATTAATGTCTTGTACTGAAAAAAGTTGACACTTTTTATACAAAAAAAGTGTAACAAAAATGGAGAAAAGAGGCAAGATTACGGATGCAATTCGTATAGAGA
>JAFNAR010000055.1 GCA_017860255.1 Bacteroidota bacterium
TAGAGAAATTATTTTCAATTTCTCTTCAATTGTGTGTTTGGACATAAATAATAAACCCCAAAAGTTTTTTGTCTAACTTTTGGGGTGCACTTCAAAAATGCAGCCTCTTTTTGATTGGAAGGCGATTTTAATACTTTTTCAAAGAGTCAAATTGAAATTCTTATGTGAAACATTTATTACAAATAGTCATTTGTTATTAAAATAACTCTTGATTTAGAAGATTAACTTATCTTATATTTATAAATTCTTGATCATTTCAAACTGTTTTCCTAATAAAGGAATGTTTTTTGACTGCAAAAAAGCAGTAATTGATTCACAATTTATTTCTGCATTAACAGCCTTAAGATAATTGAATTTATTCTCTGTTAAAATTTCACAAAGTAAAGCAGAAGCAATACCTTGTCTTCTATATTCTTTGGCAACAGCAATTTGAGTTAAATCACCAGAATTAGGTTCAAATATAGAATAACCTACTGGTTCCTCTTCTTTATAAATTCCAATTATCTTAAAATCATCAATACTTCTCTCAATAGCTTCAAAACTGTTTTGCCAAGAAGGAGTGAAATCCCAAAAATCCATTAATAGTTTCTTGTCTCTCAAATCCATTTCCTTAAAACAAAATTCGTCTCTCAAATCTTTAGAATTTAGTTTAATAAGTTCATTTGTTTGCCTAAAATAATTAAACTCCCTACTTGTTTCAAATCCTAATTTCTTATAAACAGAAACCGCATTAGTATTATGCTGTAAGACTTCAAGTAAATATTGCTTAATACCAGCCTCTCTCAAAAAAGGCAAAGAGTAATTGAAAATAGTTGAAGCAATACCTTTTCCTCTAAACTCCTCAATAGTTCCAGTTCCTGTATCATAAGCAGTTTTCACACCATTAAACTGTCCAATGCCATTTAAAGTGAAAGAAATTAACCTGCCATTCTCGAAAGCCCCAAACGATAATTCCTTAACAAAACCCCTACGTTTCAACATTACAAGAAGTTCTTCCTTATTTACCTGAACTTCATAACTACCAAAAGCTTCGTTAAATGAAATAAAAAATTCATCGAAACTAATATCTTTAAGTGATTTTATTATTTGCATATTAATTTTTATTGACTTATTGAAAATGAATGTATTCAACCCTTATAAATCATTAATTTCCTTTTCAATTAAACGATATTTGTCTTTAACATCTTCTCCTGTATAGAAGTCAAGTAAATCCTTTTTATTTAATGTGCCTTGACTTAAAAATCTTCTCAAGTACTCTTGATTAAATTCCATTGTTAGAAGAGATTTTTCAAGTTGCTTTAAAATAGCCTTGTTGTTTTCAATATTATTTAGGACAAGTGATTTAATTACTAAAATCTCGTTTATATCTTTAATAATACGATTCACAATCATTGCCAAAACATCCTTGTCCAATTCCACTTCCTTTGCATTTAAGGCAATATCTCTTGCAAGCATATATGCAATAGCTAAGTTGCTGTAATCTCCTTTTTGTGAATTAACAATCGCAACAAAGCCTATACCAGAAATATAACCCACATTATCGAAATTCTTCAATATAGAGTTTTCAACTAAAGAAATATCAAATACAATCAAACTAACTTTACTATCTCGATTTGCTTGTGCTTCAATTAACTGACTCCAAGCAGTATCTGATTTTCGAGTAAAGATATCTTTACTTTCAATATCTCCTAATCTAACGCTTTTATCAAACTTGCATTCAATAGATATTTTAAGTTCAGGATTGCCGTTTACCTCGCAAATAATATCTCCTGTTTTGTTTTTTGGAATATTACCTGTAGTATTTCCTGTTAGAAAAGCACGGTCTTTTAGTTTTTTATCTAAAAAGTATTGATTCAAAAATTCTGCAATATCATCCTCTGCCAAAGTTCCTTTGATAGTTGATTTATAGAAAAGTTCTTTTTTCATTTCAAAAATCATCTTCAAACTTTCTAATTCAGTTCCCAATTCATTAGAAGTTTTAGAAAGGAAAGAAGAAATTCTATCTTCCATTAATGCCAATACACCAATATATATTGCACGAAGTAGTTTTTCGTCTCTTTCATTTGCAGGAAGATTATCAAAATAATTGAAAACAATTTGATTTTCTATTTCAAATTCTTTTATTTCAATGCGTTTAAGTTGTTGGTTTATTTTAAGCATCTTTAAACTTTAGAATATCTATAATAACCTTTGATTTGATGTGCTAAATATTTACCGTGTGAGTCTGCAGATATTAATTCATCGTACACGTGCTCTGGGACATCAAAGTATTGATAAATAGATCCATTTAGAAATTCAATTTCTAGGGTTTGGCTTTCTGAATCATATCCTATTGACTCAATGTTTGAAGATTCTACATGATTTCTTTTCATAACAATATTAATTTATTTGTTTATAATTCTTTCAATTTTAGGATTTTGAGCTCTCCATGTTTCAATAAATTCTTCATAATTTGGATCTTTTTCCATTTTATTTCCCCAACCTCCAGGGCGTAGAGATTCATCTGTGTCTATTTCATCAAAAACAATAGGATCTTGACTATCAGGACGCCTGTCTCTTGGAGGTGCTTTAATAAATGTTCTCATAGGTAATTTTACAGCCTCTCCTAAAATTATTGCTTCACCTGTTTTTAAAATAGGTAACATACTTGTAAGACCTTCCAAGTTATCTGATACCGCACTAGTGATGTGACCTCTATCTGTAGCATTTGATAACCTTAATGCAAAAAATGTTCCACACTGTGAAAGAATAGTTGCATTAATTTCAGATGGTCTTTGACTAACAATCATAGCCCCGATCCCATATTTCCTCCCTTCTTTTACAATTTTTTGAACTATTGATAATGCACTGCTTTCTGTACTTAAATAATTGTGAGCTTCCTCCATTACAAGTAATAAAGGTCTTTCTTTTCCTCCTTGAGATAAATTTCTTGCCCAAAAGAGTCCATCATAAATTATTCTTAGTAATACGCCGATTATTGTATTTAAAATTGTAATTGGAACACCAGATAAGTCTAATATTGTTATTGGTTTATCACTACCTATCCAGTCTTTGAATAAATCATCTAGATCTTTTTCTACTATTCCATACTCATTAGGAGTCCAATCTGATGGTTTAAAAATAAAATCAAATCTTGGTATTCTTAATTTGGAACCTAATGAATGGAGTTGTTGTCCATTCGTTAAAGGGGATTCATTTTGATATTGAACCCTATCTCCATTTGCACTATTTGAATTAATTTTCTTAAATAATGGAGGTATGCCTTTCTTTGGGTCACCTTTAATCTCATTACCTTTTTCATCAATTTCGTATGCTAATGGTTTTCCTTCTTTATCTTGATATAATTTTCCAAGCGTTTGAGTATATAATTCATACCATAAATAGTTTAAGCTAAATGGAACTGGAGAATCTACATTTAATGTATCTATATTTATTCCTTTTTTGGGTGTAAGCTCAAGACTCTTTCTTTTTTCATTTAAAATTCTCTCAAGTATTGTATTATAGTCTTTTTCATTCATAATTTTCCCAAAACTTACTTCACACAGTTCGTCAAAACTTAGAGCCCAAAAAGGTAAATAAAGTTCTTTTTCTATACTGCCTTCACTTTTATCAGCATTAATTTTAAATATTTTTGCTTTATCTTTTAGAGCCTGACCATATTCGCCATGAATATCAAAAACTAAAATTCTAGATGATGGATATTTTTCTGTATCGGACAAAGCATTTAATAGACTTGCAACTGTAGTGGATTTTCCAGAACCTGTCGTACCAACTACAGCAGAATGCCTTGTTATCAATTTATTTACATCTATTAATGCTGGAATTGATTCTGCCCCTGCAATGTGTCCAACATTTACAAAATATGGTTTATTAGGTTGTCCATAAATTCTTTTTAAGTCATTTTCAGAAACTAAATGAACTTCATCGCTTATGGTTGGATACTGGGAAATACCTCTTTGAAATTCTCCATTTGTCTGAGCTTCTCCAACTAGTTGTATTGTAATCCATCTATTGCCATATGGCTCATTAAGTAATCTATTTTCAGGAACGGCACCTGCACCAACTTGTGTAATAATGCCAAATAAGTAATTATATCCAATAGGGATTTTTACAAAACTTCCTATCTGACCAATTCTATATCCTTCTCCCTTAACATAAGTTAATCCAGATAATGAATCGTTAACCATTGTAACTCTAATAGTCGTTCCCGTTACATCTTGAACCGTACCTATATATGTAGCGTTAGTTCTCATCTAGTTTAGTTTGATTATAACCAATAAGTTCTTGAAGAAAATCCCCAAATTTTGAAAAGTCCCCAAGTTTTAATAAGAGAGTCTCTTCAATATCACTTGTTGCAGTAATTTTTTCAATGCAATTAGCGATATTATCTTCATTCGTCATTTCATTCGTTTCCCATTTCCCTCTAACTGTTCCAATTATTGCTTCATCGTATGACCATATGGCAATATTGTTACGTTTTTTTGCAAGCTCTATTGCTTCTGGGTATCTTTCAATAATATCTTTGTCGTCATTTGTGTATGTTAAATTATCAAACAACATTGCTATAACCATTGAATTTGGATTAGCTCTTGATGCATTTATCATTGTATCATTTAAATGTTGATCATTGAAGGAATATCCATTAATGATAAGTAAAGAATTCGGTTGACGAATAAATCTATTCAATTGGTCAATTATTGCCAAATATGGCATCTTCCGGCTTTGTTCATATTTTAAATGAGAAGGATAAATTAAATGTGATGCATCTATTTCATTTGTTCTACTCGAACGAAAAACTTCTTTATTATCTTTTTGAAACCAATTTATTGAACCATGAACTTTCCAAAGTCTTGTCCAATGTTTAGGAATTAAATTATCCTCTATTGCTCTTAAGTCAAAAAATGATTGTCTAGATCCTACAAATCCGTCAAAATATGGAATAGATAAATCTTCAAATGCTTCTTCAAGCAATAAATCATAATTAGTAGTAAAAACCTCTACAGGTTTATCTCTGTCAATAGAAATCCAATTAGCTAATTTATGATAAGGTGTGTTCTTGTCAGGGAGTGATACATCTAGTTTAGATACAATTTTTTCACATATATTTTTTTCTAGGATTACAAGCTCTTCATTTGTAAACCCTCTAACTTTATTACCTATAGATACTTCTTTTAATCCCCTAATAAAACTTAAAATATCTTCAATATTATTAGTGTTTCTTTCTGATAATGCTACTTCATCAATGAGTTTATCAAAATTATTTTTTTCTTCAGTCGTAGATTTAAGATTATCTTTAATAAACATAGTTAAACGATTTACATCGGGTATTAGTGGCCATTTTTCTTTGGGTAGATTAACAGCTAATGGACAACCAGCAGAAAGAAAAAACCCTAATGGTTTCTTATCTTGAGACAGAGCTTGTCTTAGAAATTTTATATGTTTTATTGGATCATGGGTATTACTCATTAGGTTTGATGTTATTTGTTTATCGAACTCAAACTATTAATACATTTGTTTGTTCGTTTATTAATATATGGACTTAATTTTTCAATAGATATTATTCAAATTATTCATTATTGCATTCTTCTATCTAATATTATTCAACAGCAAAGTTAAAAGAAAATTTTAATTTAGATGTATTTTTTTCTTGAAAACTTTTTTTTGTTTAATTATATTAGGATAACCTTTTAGTTTATTGGTTGTCAGAATATAGTATTTCAAATACATAAATGATTAAATAGGTTATTTTAGAGTATTTTTTGCTGTTTTTGTTTGAAAATTGGGTATGATTATTGAAGTTTTTTTGTTAGTTATTCGAAATTATCTTTTAAAAGAAATAAGACTGTATTTTTTAGATGGTCTTCTTTTTTAGGAATTTTGATATTTGAGGTTGATTTTCATTTTCTTAATAATACATAGGTCTGTAATTACTTTTAAGTCATTTAATATTAAAATCAAAAATATGAAGCTTTAGTATCTCTCAATAGTTTTTCAGGAAATTTTGATTTTCCTCAAGTGAAATTGCGGGTAAGTTATTTTTTTTGTGTTATTTTGCATTATATTTTACCCTTATAGGGAAAAGGTATAGGTTAATGAGTCTTTTAATAGACTTTTTTTGGATGGAATAAATATATGATAAATGGCTGTAAGCTTTAATTTTGTTGAAATAAAAGACACTTTAAGACAAAAGAATAAATTAAAATCGTGGATTAAATCTATTGTTGAGCAAAAAGGAATGAAAGTAGGGGATATATCCTATATTTTTTGCTCAGACGATTATCTTTTGGAGATTAACCAAAACTATCTTCAGCACGATTTCTACACAGATATTATAACCTTTGATTATACTGCAGAAAATAAAATTGCAGGCGATTTATTTATTAGCATTGACAGAGTAATGGACAATGCTAAAGAATTAAATGTAAGTTTTGAAGAAGAACTTCATAGAGTAATTATACATGGAGTTTTGCACCTTTTAGGATTTAAAGATAAAACAGACAAGGAAGCAAAACAAATGAGAATTAAGGAGCAGGAATGTTTAAAAACTTTGATGTAATTGTTGTTGGTGCAGGTCATGCAGGTTGCGAAGCAGCTTGTGCAGCAGCTAATTTAGGCTCTTCAGTTCTTCTAATCACTCAAAACCTGAATGCCATTGCTCATCTTTCGTGCAATCCAGCAATGGGAGGAGTGGCTAAAGGACAAATTGTTCGTGAGATTGATGCCTTGGGAGGCTATTCGGGAATAATAACCGATCAAAATACTCTCCAGTTCCGTATGCTTAATCTTTCCAAAGGACCAGCCATGTGGAGTCCAAGAGCTCAAGTAGATAATATAATGTTTTCTATCTCTTGGAGAAGAGTTTTGGAACAAATACCTAATCTTAGCCTTTGGCAGGATGAGGTTATTGGTTTAAAGATAGATAATAAAAAAGTTTGTGGAGTTAGAACTAAAATGGGATTGGAAATTGAAGGGAAATCAGTAGTTTTAACTAATGGAACCTTCCTTAATGGGAAGATACATATTGGGGAAACTAATTTTTTGGGAGGAAGAATAGGAGAAGAACAATCCAAAGGCTTATCAGAAAATCTTAAAGAATATAGTTTTGAAGTAAAAACTCTCAAAACAGGAACTCCAATGAGGGTTGATGGAAGAAGTATTGACTTTTCTAAACTGGAAGAACAAAAAGGCGATTCTGAACCAAAACAATTCTCTTTCTTTGTTCAAAGAGAAAAAGCCTTGGAGCAAAGAAGCTGTTTTTTAGCCTACACTTCACTTAAAGTTCACGACATACTTAGAGAAGGTTTTGATAAATCTCCTCTTTTCCAAGGCCGAATAAAAGGAGTAGGACCTCGTTATTGTCCTTCCATTGAAGATAAAATTGAAAGATTTTCTTCAAAAGACCGTCATCAACTTTTCATTGAACCAGAAAGTAATTATTCAAGCCTTTTCTATGTAAATGGTTTCTCTTCTTCATTGCCTCTCAGCATTCAATATGAAGCTTTAAAAAACATTGAAGGCTTTGAAAATGCCATAATACAAAAACCAGGATATGCAATAGAATACGACTATTTCCCTCCAACCCAGCTTAAAGACACTTTAGAAACAAAACAACTTGAAAATCTCTATTTTGCTGGACAAATAAACGGAACAACAGGCTACGAAGAAGCAGCATCACAAGGATTAATGGCAGGAATAAATGCAAGTTTAAAAGTTAATGAAAAACCAGCCTTTACCCTTAAACGTTCCGAAAGCTATATTGGAGTGTTGATTGATGACCTGATTACAAAAGGAGTTGATGAACCTTATCGTATGTTTACTTCAAGGGCAGAATACAGAATACTTCTTCGTCAAGATAATGCAGACCTTAGATTAACACCATTGTCCTTTGCCATTGGTTTAGCTTCAAAGGAAAGAATGAAAAGAGTTGAGAGAAAGAAAACTTCCTGTAATCAATTAGTCTCTTTCATAGAGAAAACAAGTGCAGAACCTAAGGAGGTTAATTCCTTGTTTGAAGAAAAAGAAACTCCTCAAATAAACCAGAAAACAAAGATTTCACAACTTCTTCTTCGTCCTCAAATAAATTTAAAGGATTTGGCAGATAATGTTCCTTCTCTAAATGATAACATTCAATCAATTCCAAAGGATATTAAGGAAGAAATTATTGAAGGAGCAGAAATAATTATAAAATACCAAAGCTATATTGATAAAGAGCAGGAGATTGCTGATAAGTTATCAAAATATGAGAACTTAATAATTAAGGATGATTTCGATTATCAAGCTCTTAAATCCCTTAGTTTTGAAGCCAGAGAAAAGCTAACTAAAATCCGTCCAAAAACCATAGGACAAGCCTCCCGCATTAGCGGAGTTTCCCCTTCTGATATATCAGTATTGATAATCTATATTAGCCGTTAGAAAGACTTTATTAATATATTCAGTTTTGAATTTTTTTGATATATTTTATTCTTGAAAAGCTGGAAATTTCTCTTTAAATAATTCTAAATCATAGATAATTTTTGGATTATTATCCAATTCCTCTTTCAAAGAAGGTAAACCTAATTCATGTCTCAATTTTTCAGTTTCTTCCCAATCTTTTACTGGTACTTTTATCATTCTTCCATCATTTGTTTTCAATTGAATTGTTCCATAGAGTTGGTAAGAAAATCCTTTTGTCTTATCTTTTTGAATAAATTCGCATCCCCACCAATAATAATCTATCATTGATGCAACTTGTTCTGGAAAAAATTCTCCCTGTTTTGTCTGTTGAATGATTTTAGGATATATAAAATAGAAAAAATCTTTATTACAATCTAAATGTCTAAATAATATCATTAAATCATACAAAGTAGTATACCCTAATTCTTTAATCCCAGGTATCTTTCCTAAATCTGTTATTATTTTTTTTAATTCAACTTGATTTATAGAATCTGTCTTTACCATAATTTCAAGACTAACATCATTTCTTCTTACATATTGGTCTTTTTCATCCATCTCTTTTATTTTTCTTACCAATACAGTATCAAGTCCTTTTTCGAATATTGGTCTATACTTTTTCCATTGTCTTTGTTTGATATCCATATATTCATTCAGAAAACCATTATAATAATTTTCATCATAACCACTCAATACTAATCTCTTAAAACATTCTGCAACTAAATCACTGTCTTGTGTGGCTTTATTAAGCTTCAATAAAGTAGTATACATATCAGGAAAAAGATAGGTGGTAGTATCAATAAAAGTTCTATAACTACTTAAATCCTTATTCGTTTTCAACATCTTATTAAATGTATGAAGGGTGTTATAATAATCTTGTCCTCTAATATTTGAGACAAATAATAGTAGTAATGTAAATAATATGCTTGTTAGTTTTTTCATTTTAAAGTTATTTATTTGGTTGCTCTTCTTCTTGAAATTTATTATTAGAAATTAAAATACCAAAATTCAAATCCACTCATTAATGCTGCTCTTTTTCGCTTTCTTTCATAATAACAATTACTTAATCCTATTGCCTCTCGTCTTCTATTTATTTCTTCTTCATTCGGATAAACATCTGTAGGATTTAATGTTGGCTCATACCATACATAGTAAAGACTTGTTTTGTTTTTATATTCTTTACTATCGCGATAGTTAATCTCCATTATCCTTGCATAATCTCTTGCTGATAAATTACCTTTCTTTACTTCCTCTAATAATTTACTAAGGTGTTTTTGGAATTTATCCTCCCTAATCTTCTTTCTACTATAATGATTGTAGATAATATTAAACTGTGAACATCCTAAATATTTATATTTGCTAATTGGACTGGTAGTTGAATCTTCAACTCCAATAATCCTATATGAAGGGAATCCATATATCAATTAACGAATCTACCTCACTAATGTATTTTTCATTTGCCTTTTCCCATTTATTTCTTATATCCCACCTCAAAACAATATATTCGTTTCTATACCATTTTTGATCTTTATCTCTGATTATACGATCAATATTTCTATATTTATCACACAAAGCTTTATATTCCCAATTAACTCCTTTAATGTACTCGTTTCTTAAAGAATCATAATCTCTATTAATGAAATTTCCCCACCATGGATATTTATGATATTTTGAATACAGGCTTCTTGAGTTAATATAATCAATATGTACACCAAATCGAACAGCTTTTTTAAGAAAATGATATAAACTATTATCATCTCCAATATAAGCAGAAATTTGAGCAGCCATAATGCAATCTCTTGGAAAATTAAAAGAATAATTATCTAATACCAAACGAAATTGTTCAATAGATTCATTATACATTGAATCAAGCATTAGGTTTTCAGCCTTAGTAATCCCTTTTTGATATTCAATATAATTCTCTTGAGAGTTTGAAATGGTATAAGAAAATATCAAATAAATAAAAAATAGATATTTAAAAACCAGATATTTATTCATAAGAATTTCTTGTTATATATTGAATAAAACATATATCCATAATAATTTATTTTTTTGCACGATAGACTCAATAATTAAATTTATTTACCATTGAAATATGCCATCAAATAATGTTTGATAGTCTTTTCATATTTCATAAGTTATTTTAGTTAATTATTTTATTTCTAATGTATTTCCTTGGAAGACTCTTCAATTTCTTTTCTTGATTGTTTTCTTTCTTCTTCATAATTTTAATCTTCATTTGATATTTATTTTTAAAGGTTATTATTCAATATTGGCGTTGTAATATGATTTAAGAAAAGATTAGGAGGAGGAGAAAATGTAAAATAAAAAAAGGAGAAATAATTGCAGTTAAGAGGAGCATTCCTTTTAAATTATTGAGTCCTCTGTCTCCTTCAATATATCCATTTTCAATTGCTTTCTGTCTCCAATATTCTGCTTTTTCAAGATTTTTCTCAACGTCATCTCCTTTCAAATATATTAGATAAAGCTCATACATTGAATTAATATTTCCTCTTTCTGCTGATAAAGTATATAATCTTAGTGCTTCTTCCTTATTTACATATCCTTTCTCATTAGAGTAAATATAAGCTAAGTTGTTTTGGGCAGTTCCGTGTCCTTGTTCTGCTGATCTTTTAAACCATTTAACTGCTTCTGAAACGTCTCTTGGTACAACTTCTCCCATATTATAAATAACTGCGAGATTGTTTTGAGAATTAGGATTGCCTTGTTCTGCTGCTTTTTTAAACCATTTCATTGCTTCATGCATATTTTTCACTACTCCATATCCGTCAAAATACATGTTTCCAAGCATATTTTGAGCTTCATGAAATCCTTGTTCTGCAGATTTTCTAATCCATTTAATTGCTTCATAGTAATCTTGCATAACTCCTAAACCATTATAATAAAGCGCTCCTAAATTATATTGCCCATACATATTTCCTTCATTTGCTGCTTCTTGATAATAGCTAAATGCTTTATCATATTCTTCTTTATTAAACAAATTAATACCAATAGAGTTTTGAATTTCATTTATTTCATGAGTGGTAGATTCTTTATAAAGTTTTATTGCTTTGTTTAGGTCTTTCTCCACCCCTTCACCTGCTTCGTACATTCTTGCTAATTTAAACTTTGCCGTTTTGTTATTTTGATTAGAAGCTTTCTTAAAATAGGTTATAGCTTCCTTGTAATTCTTCTCATTATAATATAGTTCAGCTAAGTACAATTGAGCTTTGCTATTCCCATTATTAGAAGCTTGAGTAAAATATGCTTTTGATAAATTCAAATCTTTCTTAACTTCAATGCCTTGAAAGTAAATTACACCTAAAATTAATTGAGATAAATCATATCCTTTTTCTGCAGAATGAGTCCAGCAATGTATTGCTCCTTTTTTATTTGTATTCGTACCTAAACCCTTAAAGTGCATTAACCCTAATTGAAACAATGCATAAGAGTTTCCCTTATTAGCTGATTTCTTAAATAATTGAAAAGCTTTATCTGTATCTTTTTTTACATAAATTCCATTCAAATACATATAACCTAAACTAGCCTCAGCTTCACTGTCTCCTTGATTTGCAGCCTCTAAGTATTTTTCAAAAGCAATTTTGTGATCTTTTTTTACTCCCTCACCATTTAAGTACAAGTCTCCAATAAGCTTTTTTGCGTAAGAATTATTTTGTTTTTCTGCTTTTCCCCACCATTTTAGAGCATTTTTATAGTCTTTTTTCTCATAATAGATTGAATCTACAATAGATTGTGCATTTGGATTTCCCTTTTTTGCAAGTTCATAAATTATTTTATTTGCTTTTGAAGTGTCTTTTTTTACATATTCTCCATTATAATACATCGAAACTAAAAGTAATTTAGCCTCATCATTATTATATTTAGCAGATTTTTCGAACCACTTATAAGCTTCTTTGTAATCCTTTTTGACATAATTGCCATAATAGTACATTTTCCCTAAGTATTCATATGATTTATAATTGCCCTTATTGGCTGATTCCTTAAAAAAAGAATAAGCTTGTTTAAAATCTTTTGAATTATAATGGGAAACTCCATTTAAAAATAATTCATCTGCTGAGCTTTGAGCAAATAGATTGAATTGTGCTAAAAGCAATATGTATAAAAAATATTTTTTCATTGTTTTTTTTCTGTCTTGCAATGGATTTGACTATTTCACAAGAGAATAAAGTCATTAAACAATAATCTTATTTTATTGTTAGAAATGGCATTGCGATAGTTTTATTTATTTGTAAGTTTGTTATGAGGCTCAAAGTTAAGTAATTTATTATAAACAGAAAGTATTTTAAGAAATAAACTTCTTTTTTGTGAAAATTAATCAAATGATACTAAGATTTGGAATTATTATTTTAAACCAATTTATAATGATTTTACCTTTATAGATAAAGCAATTTATAATACAATAGTCTTATGAATCTCGAAAAATAAACTTATTGACTTATAAAACAAGACTTTCATCTAACTAATGTCGTTTCCTGAAATAGGTTTACACTTTTTAGGTTATTACTAATTCAAATTTACAGTTTATTTTTTTATTTCTAAAACTAGTTTATTGATAAAAT
>JAFNAR010000029.1 GCA_017860255.1 Bacteroidota bacterium
ATTATGCTACAAAGTTACAATAATTACCTGATATACGCAAGCATATTATTGTATTTCAATGTGTTAAATAATTATAAAATCTTCCTACCGCTCATGATTGTATCCTTGTCTTTTTGCCTTGTAAAAGTAAATGAATTTAGCTTTACTAAAGGAAGTTCTGGACATGGTATCTTAAATACATATTTTAATCTATCTAGTGTATCCGAGTATTTACCATAATTCTCTACAACTACCCATGAGCCATCTAAACCAAAATGCAGTGATACCTCGTATTTTGTCTCTGTATTATCATTGACATCCCAAGTCTTTTTATATTCATTCTCTAAAGGATAAATCATATAACAGCTCGAAAATCCTATAATTGTAAATATTATTATTGCTATTTTCCTCATAATCTTATATTATTACGCA
Organism: Bacteroidota bacterium; assembly: GCA_017860255.1. GTDB lineage: Bacteria > Bacteroidota > Bacteroidia > Bacteroidales > P3 > UBA10566. The sequence continues at coordinate 412 of JAFNAR010000029.1, forward strand.
ATTATATACTATTCTAACCTAAACAAAGAAAAGTTGTAAAATATTTTGTCAAGTCATTATTTTTTCGTAAATTGTACCAAAAATACAGTATGAGTAAAAATAATAGTCTTTTATACTTTTTCAAACAATTTCCAGACGAAAAATCGTGTAGAAAGTATCTTGAAGAAAGAAAATGGGGCAATAATCCAGTTTGTCCTCACTGTGGAAGTTCTCAAAAAATATACAGGTACAAAGATGATAAAACTTTTAAATGTGCTTGTTGTAATAAACAGTTTAAAGTAACAACGAAGACAATATATGAGAACTCTAATATACCATTACAAAAATGGTTTCTAACTTTTTATTTAATTTCGCTATCAAAGAAAGGTATTAGTTCAATTGAATTATCAAAGACATTAGATATAACACAAAAATCAGCTTGGTACCTACTTCATAAAATAAGATATATGTTACAGCATAATGACTCAGATAATCAACTAAAGGGAATAGTTGAATGTGATGAAACATATTTTGGTGGTAAGAAAAAAGGGAAACGTGGTAGAGGTTCAGAAAATAAAACTCCAATATTTGGAGCAGTACAACGTAAAGGCAGATTATCTATTTCGCCAGTAAAAGATACAAAACGTAAAACATTAGAACCTATCATACATAAAGTCATAAAAGAAAACACTCATATCATGAGTGATGAATGGCACGCATATAGAAAATTAGATTCTAATTATGAACATAGTGTAGTAAAGCATAGGATTAAGGAGTATGTAAGAGGAGATGTTCATACAAATACTATCGAAGGAGCTTGGTCTCATTTAAAACGTTCCCTTATGGGAACATATCATAGACCAAGTAAGGAGCATCTTGATAAATATTGTGCAGAATTTCAATTCAATTATAATACTCGGAATAATTCTCCAGAAATAAAATTCCGAAAAACAATAGATAAAAATAACATTCGCATCAAGTATAAAGATATTACTTGATAATAAAAATCAAAAATTATGCAAGTAAAAGTAAAACTCGTGATGTTTAGACAAAAGACATTTCACGAGGAGGGCGAGTATTGTGGTTACTGCCCCGCATTGGGTGCATTTCATGTGTTCAATTCATTTGAGAAACTACATTCTTATATGCAAGACCGCTTAATTAGAGACCTTGAAGGACGCATTCATTATAAGAATTTAAAAAATTTAGGCTGGGAAGTATCTGAAAATTCAGCAAAACCACCTATCTTTGCAGATGAAGAGTTGGTTAAACAGACCGAAGAATGTTTTGAAGTAAAAATTAAAGAACCTATAATTGTTGAATTGTATGCCGAACTCCCACCAGCAAAAGACCGATATGCTCACTTATCCAATTTACACAAGGATATTTGAAGATTTTTTAGGATTGCATGACTTTGTAATAGAAGTAACACCAGAGTTTACAATATTCAAAAAAGGAGAACTTAAAGTAGAAGTTCCCCATTTGAAGAAGTTATCTAAAGTTAATGTAACAAAATTGTTGCAGGATGCGAACTTATCTATAATTAGTTTTGAAGATTACTACAACCACTTGCAAGCAATGGGTGTATTTGATAAGTTAATAGATTTATCAGGAGGAACCCTAAAAAAATAAACACGGAACAATTATATGCCCCGTGTTTACAAAAGGTTTTATTTTAAGGGTACACGTACAGAGGATGTCCCCCAAGAACTACCTATTAAATGTAAATAATATTCTCCTTTTTCTGGTACTTCATATATAAGAAACCCATTAGTTGTAATATTTGGTTGACATTGTTTTAAGAATAATGTTTCTTTGCCAGACATTTCTAATGAGGCTGATGCTTTAGATGCAAAAGAATATTCTACGTCATTAGCATCTGTTACCTTAAATAAGGAATTATCAAGAGTTTTTGTTTCATCACTTATATTTTTAATACTGACTTTTATCAGCATAAAAATTCCGTCAGCAGTTTCTTCCATAAATTGACCTCCTACACTCTTACGGAAAGATACGCTTTGTATAGTGTATAAGAAGTTTCCAATTTCTATGGGTTTCCCAATAGCTGACTCTACTTCTTGATTTTCTTGTTCATTTTGTTGAACTTCCTTTTGTTCTTTACTCTTTGGTTTTTCTACTGTGGGTGTCTTTGATGTAGAAGCGCCAATAATAGAAAATACAATAAATGAACTCACATACAAGAGGGCAACTTTACCTCTTGTTTTACTTTTAAAAGGTAGTACGATTTTTGGATTGAACATACCAATAATAAATGCCATCAATGAAAGTATGGCTAATAATAGAAAAATTGTTTCCATTTTCTTTTTATTTTAAGTTAATACTAAGTGTCAAAATTAGTACAATGGAAACCACAAAAAAGACGTAGAACCCACTGCCATACGTCATCAAGGCTCACCACAAGCCTACCTACTTAATGGAGCGGTTCTACGCTATATGTAGAAACACTAACTCTAATAAGTAGGTATATGATAGCCTTTTTTGTTGTCTATGTGGTGATTATGATGACGATTAGGCTATATGTTCAGAGATTTCTTCTCTTTTACATGGCAAAGATAGTTATTGTTATCATAATAACAATATTTTGAGTGTAAAAATCTGCTTTAAGGTTAAAAATGGTGCAAAAATTTTGGTAGATAAATTATTAAGTATAATTTTGTACCTTATTGGTTGAGAAATGCAGTTTTCAATATAACACTTAACTACCTAAGAAGGTTACAATAGTATATAATCACGTAAAATTAAATAGGGAATAATTCTGCGTAAACGGCGAATAAATCTACAAACTCCTTATATAAAACTTATTAATCAAGGACTTTTTACCCCAAAGATGTACATCTTTCATACCAAAAGATGCACATCTTTCACGATAAAAGATGTGCATCTTTTTTTTGATATATTTTTAGGGATTGGAGTTTGTTTTAAAGAAAATTACTTTAGGATAAATAGTCCTAAATAAACCTAATGAATGGTTTACATTTGCAAATATACAAAATTATTTTGAATTTAATGTTGAATTTACCATTAATTATTTCCCCAAATTTGCAAAGCAAATGAGAAAGTTAAGAATGGCGGATATTTTTACTTTCTATCTTTTCCCTAAATTGAAATAATAAGCACTGAAGGGATGCTATTTAACCAATCTTTCTTTAGTTGGAATAGTTTATTGAAATTCTTAAAGCTAACTATTATTAAATCTTGTGATGATATTAAGTTTTCGCTTATATCTTTATAAGTTATTATGTTAATACTATCCAAATAGCTATCTTCATAAGAACTTAGGCTTTGTTTTATGGATGATTTGTCGTTAGGGATATAGTCTAAGATTGTTATTGATGAGTATTCGTTATCAATAAATTTCTTGGAATACTTATTTAAATATACATCTTCTTTGGTAAAATATATAAAAAGAATATTATCAAATTTCTTTATTTCTTTGTCTAACAATATTCCAACAGGCATTTTTGTCTTTTTCTCTATTGCTCTTGTATTAAGGTCAATTATTGAGGTTTCCAATAGTGGTTCTCTTCCTCTTACTGTATTTATAAGTTTTTCAGGATTGATGATTTTGGTTGTAAAGCCCAAAACTCTTCCTAAGAGTGTTCCGTAGAATATTGATTCTTCGCTATCCATCAACAAAAAGTCGAAATTGCCTTGATTGGCAAACTCTACCACTTCAGTTTGAAAGTTATTTGAAACCTTAAAGAATGATATTAACTTTCTATCCAAATTATTTGCTTCTCTAACTATTGGTTTAAAGCTTTCCTTTTCAAATTGCTCAGTATTCATTTGCGATAGTCCATCGGAAGGAGCAATATGTATGGCTGTTATTGGTGATTGGGAATTGGTTTTCTTTGTTAATGAGTTGGCTATTCTTAATAATGATTTGCTGGTTTGAGCATTTCGAAAAAAGAGCAGGATTTTATCTTTTGAAGATTCTAAATCTTTAATGTCTATTTTATTTGTTTTAAATATCTTTTCAATTCCACTTAATGAAAGTCCAGTCATAAAGGTTGTTATTAGAGCCATCAGAATTAGCATTACAAATATCTCAGCATTCAACACTCCCAAATCGTAGCCAATATTCAATACTACAATTTCCATTAAACCTCGTGTATTCATTAACGTTCCTAATGTCAAACTGTCTTTCCAGCTTTGCCCAACGAACTTTGCGGCAACAGCACTTCCAATAAATTTCCCTGCAATGGCAACAGCTATTATAATTCCTGTTAACTCCCACAAATTAGAATTATCAATTAATCCAATTTCTGTTTTCAATCCACTTATAACAAAGAAAATAGGTAAGAAAAGCACTAATGCAACATCTTCAATTTTTTCAATAAAGAGTTTTCTAAAACGAAGATTCTCTGGCATAATGGTTCCTGCCATAAAAGCTCCAAAGAGAGCATGAATTCCTATTGTTTCTGTTATAAAAGAAGATATTAGCAATACTAAAAAGACAATAACTACTAAGGTTTTGTTAAGAGAAATATCTGATTTGGATGAACTAACAATTTTCTTCAAGAAAGGACGCACCACAGAAATCATTAAGAAAACATAGGCAATTGCGAAAACTATAGTGTAAATTGAACTTGCAAAAGAGCCAGCCTTAACAACTGCAATAATCACTGCCAGCAAACACCAAGCAGTTATATCGTTTATTGCTGCACAAATTAAAGATAAAGCCCCAATCTTTGTTTTATGAAGTCCTTTTTCCTGAACAATTCTTGCCAAAACAGGAAATGCAGTTATACTCATTGCAATTCCAATAAAAAGACTGAAAGAAGAGAAAGGAATATTTTCAGGAGCAAAAGAAGGATAAAGATAATAGGCCAATCCAATTCCTAAAGCAAAAGGAATAATAATGCTTGCATGACTTATAACCGTTGCCTCGTAGGCTGTGTTTTTAAGAACCTTTAAATTAAGCTCCATTCCAATAACGAACATAAACAAAACAAGCCCAACTTGACTAAGTATTTGAAGCCCTCCAAGTGAATCCTTTGCAAAAAGGAAATTGGAAAATTCAGGAAAATAAGTTCCCAAAAGAGAAGGACCAAGAATAATCCCTGCAAGTATTTCACCAATAACAACTGGCTGCCCCATTTTTCTAAAGAAAAAGCCTATTCCTCTTGCAACTATAATTATTGTTATAATTTGTAGGATTAATAGACCAACAGAATTTTTAAGATTGTTAGAAATGAAATTAGAAAAATCTTGAAAAGGGGTATTCTTTGAAAAATTTCTAATAATTTCACGCCCTACTTCAAGATCTTTTCCTATATAAATTATATAGAAAATAAGAGCAGTAAACAGGCTTGTTATTATCAAATAAAAGAAAGTCCCTTTATATTTTTTCATAAAGAAAATTTTATAGATTTATTACTCCGTCAAAAACTTTTTCAACTGAGCCTTGAAGAAATATATTAGAATATGTGTTTTGAGCTGTTTTTTCAAAAAATACTTTCAACTCCCCTCCTTTTGAATGAATGGTAATTGGTGATTGATTTAGTTTATATTTTTCTGCATAGGCAATGGCAGAAGCTGTTATTCCAGTTCCACACGAAAGAGTTTCGTCCTCTACTCCTCTTTCGTAGGTTCTTATTCTTAGCTCTCCATTATTCACAACTTGAATAAAATTTGCATTAGTTCCTTTAAATTTCTCAAAACGCTTATCATAACGAATTGCTTTACCTTCTTCCTTAATGTTGATTTGAGAAACATCATCAACCTCTTTAACAAAATGAGATGTACCAGTGTTGAGATATTGACCATCATCATACAAAGAAACTTCATTTACATCCCTTAAACTCAATTTAACCAAAGAATGATTTTCTTCTTGGCTTATGATTTGAGCAGAATGCAATCCATCGGGAGCAATAAAACTTGCTTCTTTATCAATTATTAAAAGACTTTTGGCAAAGGCAACAATGCTTCTTCCTCCATTTCCACACATCATATCGGATGACCCATCAGGGTTAAAGAATTTCATTAGAAAATCTGCTTCTTTGGAGTTTTCCAATAGGATTAAACCATCTGAACCTATTCCAAAATGTCTATGACAAATCTTTTGAATTTGTTCTTCTGTGAAAGAATATTCTTTAAAACGATTATCAATTAAAACGAAATCGTTTCCAGAGGCTTGATACTTAACAAAATTTATTGTTTCCATATGTTTGTTAAAAACTATAGGTACAATTTAAAGAATACTTAAGAGCTTCCACTCTTTTTGATATATCTTTAAATTTTACATTTTGATATTCAACGCAAAAAGAAAGAGAAAAATTGTTTTTCAACTCATAATCTATTCGTGGAGATATTCTAATGTAATTATCAATATCCATTCCCAATCCATAAGCATTTTGATAGCCTTTTGTGTTAATATCTAAGTTCTTTGTATAGCCCATCAAAACTCCAGGTATAAAGTTACCTATTTTGTAGGTGTATTCGAGCCATGAAGAAAAAGTTGTTGCTGGATGATAGGTAAACTTATTATTAACTGTATCAAATGCACTTTCATAATAACCTCCAATTAATGTTAAATCATTTAGGTTATCTCCAATAATTGCTTGTGACTTGATTGAATGTTTCTTTGTTAAATATTTAAAATATATAGAGGTAGAGAAATTATACATCTTTTCATCCATAATCAAAGTTTGGTTATTTGTTGTATAAGTTTCTCTTGGCTGAATTGCCTTAAACTCTCCTCCAATTCCTGCAAAAAAATTATCAGAAACATATTGGAAATGTAAATTTGTTATTGGGATAAATGTTCTTGCTTGTTGGTTATAATCCTTAATTTTATCTACTCCAATTGTTGCATAATCTCTTTGAAAAGACAAAGCTGAAAGTATATTAAAGTTTCCGAAAACTTTGTAGTCCAATCTTACTTGATAAATACGTGAAAAGGGATGGAAAGGAGCTCCATTATGCATTTCTTTATTTGAAGGCATAATTTGTGGCACAGTCATTGGATTCCAATACTGCCCAGCAATCAATTGAGCTTTCTCCCAATTTATTTGTAAATAAGCATGTCTAAATCTTAAATAATTTGCCAAACCACCAGCTTGTCCAGTAAAGTCAGCTTCAATAAGTCCTTTAAATTTAGCTCCATTAATTTCTCCAAAGTTAAATTTTGTACCAATTCGGGTTGTTGACACAGAAAAGTAATGATTATTTACACCATTCAAATCCTCTCCCTTAGCATTATAATTTGGAGATAAAGGATATAAGGAAAACAATCCATCAACAGAAGAATATGTCTTTCTTGTGTTGAAGAAATATTGTGCATTTATAAAACCATAGATATCATAAGTGAATCCTGATTTTTCTTGTGCAATTGAGTTTAGAGTAATTAATGTTAGAAGTGAAAATATTATTATTCTAAAATTTCTAATCATTTAAATTTTATTTCTTTTTAAGGTTAGCAATTGAAAGTATTACTCCAAGAGCCACTCCTAAAAGGGCTGCAAATAATACTTGGAATTCTTTTGGCAACATAAAAGTGATTGTATGTGCTGGATACCAGAAAAAAGGAATAGTTTTCTTAAACACAAATCCCCATTGAACTTTCCAGTTAAGGTTTTCAATAATTCTTCCAAAAGGGATTGGAGTAAAGAATCCTTTTAATGAACCTTTATTTGCTAAAATATGGGTATCTGTTACTTTGTGCACTGTCATAAAAACAGGAGCAAAGAATGTATTCATAAACAATGAAACACAAAAAGCATAAAGCAGTCTCATTCCAAAGGTTTGCTCTGAAAGATTTGCACCATTGATATTTAATCCGAAATAATCAAATAGTCCAAAGGTTCCTCTTGCAAATAATCCCATTGCAATTGTAATCACCACTCCTAATATTCCCCAAACAAAAGCTCTTGGCAAAAGTCCAAATCCTTTTTCATTATAAACTCCTTTTGATATTCTCAATCCAATACTTTCTCCTAATGTTGCCAAAATTGCAAACTTAAAGAATGCTAAAAGGAAATATCTCCAATCCTTAGCTCCACTCCATTGCATAAACCAATCTCTTAGTGGCTCAATTGTAATAAATAAAGCAATCACCCCGATAACTATCAGGGTGATTAATATGTCTTTTAATTTCATTATTTTTTGTAGTATTATTCTTGTTTATTAGTTAATTGACCTTCCAATTCAGCAATTCTTTTGCTTGAACGTTCAATTTGCTTATTTGCTTGTGAATACTTATAAGATATTGCAAAAGTATTATAAACTATTATTCCGCAAGATGCTACAATAATTGCGAAACAAATCCAATACTTAAATTCTTCCAATTGTGGAGAATATTGCAAAAGAAACATTGCAATTATCAATACTGAGGAAACTATATTCCAAAGAACTTTCTTATTCATATTATTTCTGTTTTTTATTTTTCAATTCTAATACGAGCATCAACAGCAACAACAGCATTTGCAGAACCTAAAAGTGGATTTAAGTCCATTTCTGCAATTTCAGGAGCAGCTTGAACAAGTGCACTTACTCTTGCTATTTGGTCTGCATATAATTCTTCATTAACTGGTTCTTGTCCACGAACTCCTTGAATAATTTTATAGCTTCTCAAATTCTTAATCATTTGTTTTGCTTCTCCTATTCCAATTGGAGCAAGATTAGATTGAACATCTTTCAATACTTCAATAAATATTCCACCAATTCCACAAAGAACTTGATGTCCGAAAAGTTCAGTACGCATTGCTCCTATATAAATTTCAGTTCCAAAAAGCATTTGAAGTGTTTGAACTGCATAAGTATCCTTTATCTTCATTAATCTATCAAACTCTCTTCTTATTGTTTCTTCATCCTTAACATTTAAAACAACTCCACCAACATCACTCTTATGAACTGGACCAACAACCTTCATTACCAAAGGATAACCAAATTCTCTTGCAAATGCAATTGCATCTTCAACCTTATCGGACGAAACTTCGTTAGAATGTTTTATTCCTGCTGCATCAAGCAATTGATACATTGGTTTTGTGTCTAAGTATCCATTTTCAGAACTATCAATAATCTCTCTTACTTTCTTAACATCAATACCTATTAAGTCATTTGTATCAACACTTGGTTTTGGAGTTGATTTGATTTTTGCTAAAGCTGTTCCAAAAACGGTTTCTTCAGGGAAATAGTTATTTCCTTTTGAAACGAAATCATTAACTTCTTCTTTTGCAACAAGAGTTGAAGGCATAATTGGGAAAATAGGTTTCTTGGATGTTTTCATCTTTTGATCAATTACTGCATAAGCATCAAAGATTTTATCCAATCCTGGAGTACCAAAGATTATACACATTGCATCAATATTATCAAAATCATTATTACATGCATCAATAATCTTTCCTAATTGTTCTGGTGTACCAGTTGCCAAAAAGTCAATTGGATTTCCAACAGATGAACCAGGGAAAAGTTCTAATAAAAGTTTATCTGCTTTTTCTCCTTCAATATGTGGAACTTCCATTTTACCTCTACTTAAAGCATCAGTTAACATAACTGCTGGACCTCCAGCGTGAGTTATAATTGCTATATTCTTTCCTTCAAATTCAGGATAAGTAAATATTGAACCAATAGTAATTAATTCTTCTCTACCATTACAACGTACAATTCCTGCCTTACGGAAAAGAGCATCAACAGCAACATCTGGAGAAGCTAATGCTCCAGTGTGAGATGAAGCTGCCCTTGAACCTGCTTCTGAACCTCCTGATTTAATTGCTGCAATTCTACAACCTTTATTATATAGAGATGTTGCATGTTTAAGAAGTTTTGCTGGGTTTTTAATATTTTCAGCATACATCAAAATAACCTTTGAAGAAGTTTCAGGGTTGTAAACCTCATCATGATATTCCAAAATATCTTCAATACCCAATTGAGCTGAGTTTCCAACACCCCAACAGTGATTAAAATGTAATCCTTGTTGCATTCCAATATCCATAATAAAACATCCTGTTGCTCCTGATCCAGTTATAAAATCAACTCCTTTTGAAGAAGATTTTGGAAAAGGCTTAGAGAAAATTGCATGATGAAAAGGAGTGAAAATACCTGTACAGTTAGGTCCAATTAAAGAACCATTATTATCTTCAATTAATTTTACAATTCTTTTTTCAAGTTCTTTTCCTTCTTGACTTTCTTCACCAAATCCAGCAGAAATAATAATAAATGCTTTTGTTCCTTTTTCTTGTGCCAACACTCTTACAGTTTCTTCAGTAAATTTTGCTGCAATAGCAATTACTGCCATATCCACTTGAGGAACTTCATTAATTTTATGATAACATTTTACTCCTTGAATTTCGTCTTCTTTTGGATTTACTACATACAAACTACCCTTAAAATCTCCTTCAATAATGTTTCTCAAAACAGCTCCTCCTGGTTTTGTTGTGTCATTTGATGCGCCAACAACCACAATACTTCTTGGATTAACCAATTCTTTTGTAACCTTTGTACTCATATCTTAATATCGTTTTTAATTTATTATTATATATCAATTTAGCTTGCAAAGGTATAAAATAAATGCAAATAAACTAACTTAAGCAAGCAATAATTACAAAATTTGGCTCTTCTAAAAATAATACTTAACTTTGCCAATTCATAATTTAACATATTAAATACCTAAACTCAGATATATGAAAAGGATTGATATCAATCAAGCAGTTGACCTTATAAAGGACGGAATGACAATAATGGTTGGAGGTTTTATGGGAGTTGGAGCTCCAAATGAACTTATTAAAGCCATTGTCAAATCAGGAAAGAAAGACTTTACAATAATTTGTAACGATACAGCTTTTCCAGAAGTTGGAAGTGGATTGTTTGTTGCAAATCGTTTAGCAAAAAAAGTAATTGCTTCACATATTGGCACAAACCCAATTGCTGGAGATTTGATGTTAAGTGGAGAAATGGAAATTGAACTTGTTCCTCAAGGAACTCTTATTGAACAAATTCGTTGTGGCGGATCTGGTTTAGGTGGAGTTTTAACCCCAACTGGTTTAGGTACAATGGTTGAAAAAGGAAAACAAATTATCAATGTTGATGGTAAAGATTTTCTTTTAGAAAAACCACTTAGAGCAGATATTGCTTTAGTTGGAGCAAGCATTGCTGACTCATATGGTAACTTGGTTTTTAGAGGAACAACCAAAAATTTCAATCCACTAATTGCAATGGCTGCCGATGTTGTTATTGCAGAAGCGAGTGAAGAAGTTGAAAAACTTGAACCACATGATATTCATACTCCTTATTTATTCATTGATTACTTAGTAAAATAATAAAACAAATATTTTAAAACATAAAAAACTATGGCTACAAAATCTATAATTAGAGTTAGAATGAGCATGCATGACGCTCATTATGGTGGAAATCTTGTTGATGGAGCAAAGATGTTAAACCTTTTCGGAGATGTTGCAACAGAACTATTAATAATAAATGATGGAGACGAAGGACTTTTTTGTGCTTACGATAATGTTGAATTCTTAGCACCTGTTTATGCTGGAGACTTCATTGAAGCAGAAGGAGAAATAACTTCAGTTGGAAATTCATCAAGAAAAATGAAATTTGAAGCAAGAAAAGTTATTGTTCCAAGAACAGATATTTCTGCTTCAGCTGCTGATGTTTTGGAAGAACCTATTGTTGTTTGTAGAGCAACTGGAACTTGCGTTGTACCAAAGCAATGTCAAAGAAAAAACAAATAATAAATCAAGAAATTAAACTATGGAAAAGTTAATTATAACAGCAGCAATATGTGGTGCTGAAGTGCTGAAGGAGCACAATCCAGCTGTTCCGTACACTGTTGAAGAGTGTGTTAGAGAAGCAAAATCTGCTTACGAAGCAGGAGCTTCTATAATTCACCTTCATGTTCGTCTTGACGATGGTACTCCAACACAAGACAAGAATCGTTTCAAGGTGATTATGGATGCTATTCATAAAGAATGTCCTGATGTAATTATTCAACCTTCAACTGGTGGAGCTGTTGGAATGACAGATGATGAACGTCTTCAACCAACAGAATTATGTCCAGAAATGGCAACACTTGATTGTGGTACTTGTAATTTTGGTGGTGATGATGTATTCACTAACACTGAAAATACAATAAAGTACTTTGGGACTAGAATGATTGAAAGAGGTATTAAACCAGAACTTGAAGTATTTGACAAAAGTATGATTGAAATGGCTTTAAGACTTCATAAAAAAGGTCATATTGTAAAACCAATGCACTTTGACTTCGTAATGGGAGTAAATGGTGGTATTGCTGGTGATATTCGTGACTTTGTATTCTTAAGAGGTTCAATTCCATCAGATGCAACATATACAGTAGCAGGAGTTGGTCGTTACGAATTCCCTCTTGCAGCACTTGCTATTATTGATGGTGGAAATGTAAGAGTAGGATTTGAAGATAACGTATTTCTTTCAAAAGGTGTTCTAGCAAAATCAAATGGAGAACTTGTAGCAAAAGTTGTTCGTATGGCAAAAGAACTTGGAAGAGAAATAGCAAATCCAACCGAAGCTAGAGAAATATTAGGTTTAAAACCATTATAATATTTTTTCATAATAATATAATTGAGCGAGTAGATGAGAAATCTCCTCGCTTTTTTTATTTTCTATTCAGTTTTTTATATCTTTGCAGAGAGGTTTAAAAAATTTCCAAGACATTTACTAAAATAGATATGCAGGTTAATCTCTTAGATACTAAGATTGAATTTCTGAAAGGAGTTGGCGAGAAGAAAGCAAAAGTTCTTAACAAAGAACTTGACATCAATACTTATCGTGACCTCATATCCTATTATCCTTATCGCTATGTTGATAAAAGTAATTTCGTCCAAATAAAGGATATTCAATCAGAGGAAGTTTTCATTCAAATTAGAGGAAAAGTCATTGGAATGGAAATTATTGGAATTGGTGCAAAAGCAAGACTTTCTATTAATTTTGCTGACCAAACAGGAAAGGTTGAATTGGTATTCTTTAAAGGAATAAAATGGATTAAAGAAAGCATTAAGCAAGGAAAAGAATATGTGACTTTCGGAAAGCCTTCACTTTTTAAAGGAACATATAATTTTGCTCACCCCGACATTGAACCATTAGAAACATACCTTGCCTCACAAGAAAACCTAACTCAAAAGTTCTCCCCTCTCTACAATACTTCCGAAAAAATGAAAAATGCCTTCTTAAACTCTAAGGCTATTTCCAATCTAATGCGAACTTTAATTGCACAAGTTAAAGGATATATACCAGAAAGCTTACCAAATTATATTATTGATAAGTATCATTTAATCTCACTTGAAGAAGCTTTAATTCAAATACATTTCCCTTCCTCTACTGAATTACTTTCAAAAGCAAAAGCAAGACTAAAATTTGAAGAGCTATTCTTTATGCAACTTGAACATCAACTTCTAAAAACTATTAGAGTTGAGAAGTCGCAAGGATTTGTTTTTTCAATGGTTGGCAATGTTTTTAATGATTTCTTCAATAACTACCTGCCTTTTCCCTTAACAAATGCTCAAAAAAGAGTTATTAAGGAAATACGCAATGATATGAGAACGGGACATCAGATGAATCGACTTTTGCAAGGAGATGTTGGAAGTGGTAAAACATTGGTTGCTCTTTTAAGTATGCTAATTGCAATAGATAATGGTTTTCAAGCAACCATTATGGCTCCAACCGAAATATTGGCTCAACAGCATTATGTTTCCATAAAGAAATTCTTGGGCGATATGCCTCTTGAAGTTGCTCTTTTGACTGGAAGCACAAAGCAAAAAGAACGCAATATTATTCTGCCTAAATTGGAGGAAGGAAAAATAGATATAATTATTGGCACACATGCTTTAATTGAAGACAAGGTTAAGTTTTCCAATTTGGGTTTATGCGTTATTGATGAGCAACATCGTTTTGGAGTTGAACAAAGAGCAAAGATGTGGACAAAGAATCATACAGCTCCACATATTTTGGTAATGACTGCTACTCCTATTCCTCGAACTCTTGCAATGACTGTTTATGGAGACTTGGATGTTTCAGTAATTGATGAGTTGCCACCAGGAAGAAAGCCAGTTCAAACAGCTCATTTCTTCGATAAAGACCGTCTTAGAATTTTTGCATTTATGCGAAAAGAGATTGAAGCAGGAAGACAAATTTATGTTGTTTACCCTTTAATTAAGGAGTCCGAAAAATTAGATCTTAAAGATTTGATGGATGGATACGAAAGCATAGTTAGAGAATTTCCTTTACCAGAATTTCAAATAAGCATTGTTCATGGAAAAATGAAAGCTCAGGACAAAGAGTATGAGATGGATAGATTTAAAAAAGGGATTACTCATATTATGGTTTCAACAACAGTAATTGAAGTTGGAGTTGATGTTCCCAATGCTTCTGTAATGATAATTGAAAATGCAGAACGCTTTGGACTTTCTCAATTGCACCAATTGCGTGGTAGAGTTGGTAGAGGAGCAGAAAAATCTTATTGTATTTTAATGAGTAGCTACAAACTATCTTCCGAAGCAAAGGAAAGACTTGGAGCAATGGTTGAAACAAATGATGGATTTGAAATTTCAGAAATAGACCTTCGCCTTCGTGGTCCTGGTGACATTGCTGGAACAAAGCAAAGTGGTTTATTAGACTTAAAGATAGCCAATATAGTTAAAGACGAGCCTATTTTAAAAGCTGCAAGAAGCACAGCAATTGAAATAGCGCAACAAGACCCAATGCTAATCACTCCACAAAACCAAAAATTAAAAGAATACTTCCAAAGAACCAAACCTCAAATAGATTTCTCACAAATTTCTTAGAAAAGATATTCTTAAAAAGAGAATTTCAAATTTGAAAATTAAAATTTCAAATTAATTCTCTATAAATTCTTATCCAAAAACTCTATAAATCTTTTGTTGAATAGGTCAAAATCTTTTATTGGACCATATTGTCCTCCATGCTCTGCTCCTTCTACTATCCATAGCTCTTTCTTTGAAGGAAGTAATGAGTATATTTTCTTGCTCATCCAAATAGGTGTACGATTATCTTTTTCTCCAACAATTAGAAAAGTTGATTTGTTATAGTTTGGGGCTAAGTTTACTGGAAGTAATTCTTTAGGATAGTTATCAGGGACTATTAGATTACGATCTTTATTGGTTTGTAATTGTTTTAAAAGAGGAAACACATCCTCAAAAGAAGTAATTAAACCAATACCTACAAATGCTTTAATATTATCATACTTACTTGATGCTGCCATTGAAAGATATGCTCCTGTTGACCATCCAAATACAGCAATTTTATTAGTATCTACTTCTTCATTTTGTTTTAAAACCTCTTTTATCACAGCATCATAATCAAGCAAGAACTCCGAATAAACTAAATAATCGTTATTTATATCCCAATCACTGCTTTCTCCAAAACCACGCCAATCAAAGGTTACTACATTATATCCTTTAGAAGTAAAATTTAGTGCAAAATGCACTTGCTGGTAAGACATATTTCCTGCATCACCATTAGCAATAATTATTGTTGGGCGAGGTTCTTTATCAATTGTTTTATAAGGTTTCTTGACAGGATTATTCCAAGCTTCATTTATTTCTTTTTCTGAAAGTGCAGGTTGAGCAGGATAGAACCATGTTTTAATCTTCAATCCGTCAGAAGTTATTACATTTAAATCTCGATAAATTAAACCAAGATTCTCTGGACGCAACACATAAACACTATCAGGTTTTATTGCAAAAGAAGGCAAACTAAATAATACTGCTAATAAGCAGAAACTAACTATCTTATTTACGTGTTTCATTTTCTAAATATTTATCCTTTTATTTATGTAATTATATTTTGCTATTCATATTTATTCAGCAAAGATAAAAATTTTTAATTAAAATATTTTGTTTTTGGTATAAAATTTATTATCTTTGCTTTATAATTATACAAAATAAGACGGATATGAATATTAAATTTGATTTGTTAGATATAGTTATTAGTGTAATTATTATTGCTATATATTTCATAATGCACTATATACTTAAAGGTAAATTCTACAAAAAACTAAAAAATCCTGTTCAAGTAATTAAGCATGATATTAAGTTAAGCAGGTATTTCTTTATATTTATTGTTGTATTTATTATCATATACTTTACAATTGATTTCTATTACTATTTTGAAAATGTTAAATTATTAAACCTTCCATATACAATAAAGATTTTCCCTTTCACATTCTTCTTCCTTCACTTTTTTATTATAAATTCATTAAAAAACACTTTAAAAGAGCTTGAAGAAAATACGGAAGATAATCAATAATTCTCTTTTAAGTTTTCAATTGCAGTATTTATTATAAAATCTATTTGATATCTATATTGACTATACTTTGTTTCCAAAATTGGGTTTGTTTCAAAGAATATTTCTCTGCAATTTTCTTTATTTAGGATAGGTTTCTGAGAATCTTCATAAATAGTCATTGCTGAATAATCTTCCTTTTCATAAGGATTTACAGCACCATAATATCTATTGTTTATAAATCCCCAAGTTAAATAATTAAGCCATTCTTTGTTGTCTCCTATTTTATTAAGAACAATCTCAGGGTATTTAACAAAGATTCTTTCAAGTGCAAAAGAACGTTCTTCTTCTGCAGAGCCATTTGTTAAACTTAAATATTTGAAATAATAATCAACTCCTAAAATGCTATCAGCCATTATACATATATCTGAAAATACTCTTGTAAGGCTATGAGAAACATAAAAAGTACCTTTTGAAACGCTATCTATATAATCTGTATATTTAATATTATATAGATTTTTTGTTATTTCCCAACTCTTTTCCAAATCAGTTGAGTTTATTTCTGATTTATCTTTTATTATTAATAGAAGTTCAAAATCTCTTTTGTAAAAATCACATTGTTGAGCAAATGTGTTAATAGCAAAAAAGCAAATCAGAATTAATATCAAAGTTTTGTTTTTCATTACCATACTTTAACTATATAAAATTACTTTCTGTTAATTAAATGCAATGTTAAGAAATTCATTTCTATCTGATACAAGTTATCCAGAAAACAACACAAAAAATAAAAACGGATTCTTTATATACATTAATATGCATTCTCATAACTTAAACCCCAATTTTCATTTAAACGGATTAGAGTTTCTAAATTAATATCCGAAGGATAATTGGCTTTCCATGTATGGATAATGGCTTGGAGTTTCTTTCTGTCATTATCAATAAATGCAATTGTTCCTTTTGCATAGTAGTACCATGTTTTAGCATCAGTGTCGCCAAAGAGTTTGTAAAATATTGAATAAGTCCGTTTAAAATGCTTTTTAGCCAATTTATTAGAATTAGCCATTGCAAACATCTGTCCACAATGCCAATTTAGAGAATGTTTATTTATAGCATTATCTGTTTGCAAATAAAAAACAATAAGATTTGCTGCTTCAAGGTACTTTTTGTCAGCACTCAGTCTATGCCAGCAACAAGTATCGGAGTCAAAATTTTCTTGACTATAAGAAAGAATATGTTTTAATTGGTCATTATAATTTTGAGCAAAACAAATTAATGAGGGAAAAACAAATAAAAGAGTTAAAGTTTTTCTCATAAGAAATGATTTATTTATTTAAAAAATAACTTCTATAAAATATGATGCAATATTATGAAAAAAAATCTTTACTCCTATCCTATTTTCAAATATATCTTTCAACAATCAAATTACACAAGAATTACCACTAATTTTTCAAAACTTTAATCTCACTAAATCAAGCATTAAAGTATTTTTATAAGGACTTGATGCAAAAACAATGGCATTGTTTTGAGATTGAAACGAAGCTTAATTAGTTTGAAAGCCTGTTTATTTAGTTTAAGATTTTGTTTTTGTAGTTATAAACTTGATTTCACATTACTTTTATTCCTTAATATTGTTGCATATTAGAAATTAATACTAAATACTATTTACACTTTTTTGGTTTACAGATTAAAAATCAGTATTAAACTCTCCGTCTAAAATAAAATCTATATCTTTGCTGGAAAATATTAATAAATCAAAAAAAGGTATGAATATTCAATTTAGCATAGTAGATATTATTGTTAGCATAGTTGTACTTGCTTTATATTTTGTACTCTACTCTTATAACAAGTTGTACAAAAAACCACAAAATCCAATTCTTTCCAATAAACAAAACAAATTTACAATAATATTTATTTTGTTGTATATAATTATCTATTATTCAATCTGCATTTATTCATATTTTGATTACGAAAAAGAAATGGGAACTCCATACATAATTAAATTCTTCCCACTCACATTCCTTTTCTTTGTATTTTCATCAAGAAAATCAAACAGGAAAGCACTTAAAGACTTAGAAAAAGACAATTAGAAACATTATATATTTTTTGTTTTAAAATTAGCATTAAATACTTCTTTTAAAATAGAATCTATATCTTTGCTGAGAAATATTAATTAATCAATAAAAACCATGAACTTAAAGAAAAACTATCGTTATTTATTGGTCATATCTCTTTGCCTTATGGCTTTGGGTGTTTTACTTAGAACACTTTTTGACAAGGAACAAGATGTATTTAATGCTCCTGTTTATAAGTTCCTTTTCAACTTACCTTTGGGGTTTGTCCTCTTTTATGTGGTGATTTTTGCTCCAATTACAGAAGAAATTGCTTTTCGTTCATGGGCTTGTAAGAAGAGAGCATGGATTTGGATTAGTTTTGCGGTTTCTTCTTTATATGTTTTATTAATCAATGTTTATGGAGGAATCATATACTCTGTACTATTCTTATTAATAATCTTTTTCCTAAAAGACAAACCCAAACTTAGATTATACTCTTTCCTTATTCTAAGCTCTATAACCTTTGCTTCTTTGCATTATGGCAACCTTCAACCAAAGAGTTTCTTCCTCTCATTTCCTCAATATGTTGGGATGGGTTTGCTTTTTTCCTATTTTACACTAAGATTTAATCTTCTCACCTCCATAATTGCTCATGCTTTAAATAATTTTGTTGCTATTGCTGCTCTGGGATTGTTTATTAATTCCGATAAACCAATTAATTTTGAAGGCAAGACTTATAAAGCTACTCTTACTAATGCTCCTTTAAAATGGGGTTTAAATACCGTTAGCACAAATGCACTTGGAAGAGAAACAATTAGTTTTAAAAATGCCCCACTTGGTTCAATTGCAGAAAGTCTTATTGGTGCATATGACACAAAAACATATTGGATTAAGCAAAATGAGATTTTAAGTTTCAGAAACTATGACTTGTTGGTAAAACAAAAAGACACAAATAGCTTTATCGATTATAAAATGGTGATTGATGATTTATGTAAATTAGAAGATTTAAAGATTGACACCATAAAAGAGAAACGTGAGGTTTATGTTCTTAATGTAAAAGAATTGGATAAGATAATTGATAAGAGTGAGGATTGGGATAGCAAAAAACCTCTAATTAGAACAACAGTTTTTGCATTATGCGAATCTCTATCAGAAGGCTCAATAGCATCAAGAGAAAAAATTCCAACAATAATACCTCAAAAAGGAGTTTCAAATAATTCAATCTGGATTGATTTCAACAAACTATACAAACAAAACACCTTTGAAGAAAAGAAAAATATGCTTTACTCCTCTCATGGCATCACCCTAACAAAGAAAGATACTCTTGTAAATGTTATTCGAATTAGGGAGAAATAATTTGTAAGAATTATAGTATGAAAAAAATTCTATTATTCACAATATTAATAATTGTAAGTTTTTCTTTTAGTAGTATTACTCACGAAAAAAATACAAATCCTACTAAAAAACTTAAAGAAGCAACAAGTGTTGAATATACTGATGTTTTTGGAGAACCAGATACAATGTTTGTTAACTTTAATAATGATAAATTATTGATAACTCCCGAAGGTAAGATTTTTAAAAACAATAAATTATTTATTGACTTGGAAATGGAGGATGAATATTTTGAAATAGAGAGTCTCTATTTTATATTTGAGGAAGATTTCATTATTGCTATCTATACTGAAACAGATATGGACTATGCAGGTTCTGTTGCTAAAATGGTTTCATTAAAAGACAACAAAGTTAAATGGACTTTATATCTTGGAGGATTCAATATGTCAATTCCTCTTTATGATGATAATTTCATTTATGTTACTACAATTGGAGGTATTAATAAAATTGATTATAAGAAAGGAAAATTTGATTGGAAATTTGATGATTTATATGATAACGGAAAGTATAATAGTTTTGACCAACCTATATTTTATAATGATACTCTTATAATCTTCAAATCATATTCTGACACAATAATTGTTGATGATAAAAATAAAAAAATAATTCTAAAACAATAGTAGATTTATTAAGAATCCAAGTCTGGAATCCTTATCTAAATCTCACCAAACGAAGTTTAATTTTCGTATAATGGCATTATATTCTCGGTTTAATGGCATTATATGGGAAGTATAATGGCATTATATGGATGGTTTAATGGCATTATACTTATCATTTAATGGCATTATATCAGTTTTATATCAAGCAAAATTTTTTCTAAACAGAATTTCATTAGTTTAAAGCTTTGATTTACTGGTTAAAGGTTTTTATTAATTATCAGGAATAAGTAAGAGATTGAGTTTAATGAAGCTTTTGATAATTTTTCTACTTAAAAATAATTGATTAAAGAAATCTTTTGTATCTTTGCATCGTATTTGAAACCTGAGTGTAAAGACTTTCTTTATGGGACTCCTTCACAAAGCGAGTAAAATCAATCTATTAAACAAAAATATTTATTTAATCTAATCCAAAAGTGGAACTAATGGAAAAGAGAATTGGAACAATCTCAATTGTTATTTACGATAAAGCGGTAGCTTCTACTGTCAATAGTTTATTGTCAGAGTATTCTGATTCCATATTGGCTCGTCAGGGCTTGCCTCTTTTAGATAAAGGTTTACACATAATCACCTTAGTTATTGAATCAACAAGCAACGAAATCAATGCTCTAACTGGTAAGTTGGGAAGATTGGAAAACGTTGAAGTGAAATCTATTTTGGCTAAGGGAAATAACAGATAAAAAATTTAATAAACAAAGATATGAATATAGCAGAAAGACACAAGAACTTTATTGATAGAGATAAACTCTATGAAATAATTGAAGGAGAAGCACCAACAGACAGCCA
Organism: Bacteroidota bacterium; assembly: GCA_017860255.1. Lineage (GTDB taxonomy): Bacteria > Bacteroidota > Bacteroidia > Bacteroidales > P3 > UBA10566. The sequence goes on from JAFNAR010000029.1 coordinate 21,521, forward strand.
AGTTGATGAAATATTAAACCAAGCCCTAAAACTTAAAGGAATTGGACTGGGAGATGTTGGAGCATTACTTAGAGTGGAAGATAGCACACAAATCCATAAGATTATGGAAACTGCTAAAATCATAAAAGAAGATATTTATGGCAAGCGACTTGTTTTGTTTGCTCCTTTATATACTGGAAATGTATGTGTAAACAATTGCACTTACTGTTCTTTTCGTAAGGATAACCATTTGATTAAAAGAAAGATTTTAACAATGGATGAAATTGCACAAGAAACTTCTGCCCTATTAAAACAAGGACATAAAAGAGTGCTTTTGATTTGTGGAGAAAACAATTATAATGGTACTGATTATATGATTGAAGCTCTTAGAACAACTTATGGAGTTAGAGAAAGAGATGGAAAAGATTATGTAAGAAGAATTAATGTTGAGCTTGCTCCAATGGAAGCTAATGACTTTGCAAGACTTAAAGCCGAAAAGATTGGTACTTATGTTTGTTTCCAAGAAACCTACGATGAAGTAATGTATGAAAGATTTCACCCAAAAGGAACACCAAAGGCTGATTATCTTTATCGTTTAACTGTTATGGATAGAGCAATGGAAGGTGGAATTGATGATGTTGGAATTGGAGCTTTACTTGGATTGATTGATTATAGATTTGAAGTTTTGGCAATGATTGAACATGCTAATCACCTTGAAAGAGCCTTTGGATGCGGACCTCATACTGTTTCTGTTCCAAGAATGGAACCAGCAGTTGGAGCACCAGATTCAGAAAATATTCCTTCTCCTGTTAGTGATGATGATTTCAAAAAACTTGTTGCCATTATTCGTATTGCACTTCCTTACACTGGAATTATTCTTTCCACAAGAGAAAACGACAAAATGAGAAATGAATTAATTAGATATGGAGTTAGTCAGGTTTCAGCAGCATCTAAAACCAATCCAGGTTCATATGCACATGATGAAGAAGGAACAGGAACTCAATTCTCAACTGGTGACCATAGATCATTGGATGAAGTAATTTCTTCATTGGCAGATGCTGGTTATATTCCTTCATTCTGCACTGGTTGTTATCGTAAGGGAAGAGTTGGACACGACTTTATGGATTTAGCCAAACCCGGTTTGATTAAAGAATTCTGCTTGCCAAACGCAATGTTTACTTTCCAAGAATACCTTGAAGACTTTGCATCAGAAGAAACCAAGAGAAAAGGATTGGCATTAATTGATAAAATGACAAAAGATATTTCGAAACCTCAATTGCAAAAGAAGATTGAAGAAAATCTTGAAAGCATACACAAAGGACAAAGAGATATTTATTTTTAAACAAAATTGATTTGTAACGATATACCTTCAAAAAATTAACTTTCCTCCTAAAAGTTGATTTAAACTCCAAGAGAACTCCTTATCTCTTGGAGTTTTTTTTTTGCTGCGGGAAAGATATTTTATTATCATAACCTATTTAAAAGTAAAGATTATAGGTGATTTTTTGGCATTATAATAAATATTTATATCTTTGCAGAAATAAAAAAAGAATACTCTTATGAAGAAAAATAATTAAATGTTGGTTTACTAAACCGACTCCAGAAGGAAAATTTTAATTTATTCGGTTTAACCTTACCTTTTCAAGGTAAATTTAATTATTTATTATGAGTATAATTATAAGTGATTTGTCTTATCACTATCCAAATCAAAAAAATATATTTGAGCATTTAAGTTTATCTATAAATAATAATTCTAAATGCGGCTTAGTCGGAAATAATGGAAGAGGAAAATCTACATTATTAAAACTAATTACGGGTTATTTAAAACCTATTTCAGGTGATATTTATTTAAGCTCCAAACCTATTTATATTCCGCAGCAGATTGAAAGCAATTTTTCAAATGTTGCCAATATGCTTGGAGTTGATAAAAAAATCCAAGCTTTAAATGCAATTACCAATGGGAGTATATCTCAAACAGATTTCGATATTCTTGAAGATGATTGGGATATTGAAACTAAATGTGAAATTGCTTTAAGTTATTGGGGGTTATCTTATTTAAATCTTAACACTGAAATCAGTCAATTAAGCGGAGGAGAAAGAATCAAAGTTTATTTATCAAAACTAAACATTCTTAATCCTAAAATTATTTTATTTGATGAACCTACCAATCATCTAGATTTATCAAGCAGAGAATTACTTTATAAGTATATCGAACAAACAAAAGCTACAATGCTTGTAGTAAGTCATGACATAACTCTGCTTAATCAATTAGAAGCAATGTATGAAATATCACATAATGGCATCAATCTTTATGGAGGGAACTACTCTTTCTATGAAAATCAAAAAGAGATAGAAGATAATGCTATTATAAATGAAATTAATCATGAGAAAAAGAAAGTCAATGAAGCTCAAAAAAAAGCCAGAGAGATAATTCAAAGACAAGCTAAAAGACAATCTCAGGGAAGTAAAAAGAATGTAGAAGTTAGAATTCTTAAAAAAACAATAGTAAATAGAGGAGAAAAAACACAAGCAAAACTAAAAGAAAAACATGATAAAATTATCAGTGATAATATTGATAAATTAAAGCAAGTTGAACAGCAAAGAGAATTATTAAATAAATTAAAGTTTGAATTTGAATACTCTAAACTTCATAAAGGAAAGTTATTAATAAGTGCAAAAGGAATAAACAAGTCATTTGAAGAGGATAAATATTTATGGTCTTCTTTATTAGACTTTGAACTCTATAGTGGAGAAAGAATACATATTATTGGTAATAATGCAAGTGGTAAAACTACTTTAATTAAGTTAATCACAAAACAAATACTTCCTTCATGCGGGAAGATAGAAAATGCTGAATTTAATTATTGGTATTTAGATCAGGATTATTCAATTCTAAACAACCAATATACCATTTTGGAAATAGCTCAAAAACATAATAAAAATAATTTAAAGGATTATGAAGTCAAACATCAGTTAACAAGAGCTTTGTTTACAAGTAATCAATGGGATAAAAAATGTAAAGAATTGAGTGGAGGAGAAAAGATGCGTTTATGTATGTGTTGTATGATAATATCTAACAAATTTACTGACTTGATTATCTTAGATGAGCCTACAAATAATTTAGATATTTCAAGTTTTAAAATTCTCTTAGAATCAATAAAGAATTATAAAGGAAGTTTGATAATAATATCTCATGATAAATATTTCATAGAAGAAATTGGGATAACAAAAGAATACTATATGCCAATAACCTATACTCAAAATAAATAGTGCCATTCTTGCATTTTTAAACTAATAAGATTTCTTCTCTTATTTTGATTCTATGCATAGATTTAATTTCACTATTTATTGTTATAAAATGACAAAAGCAATATAAACAAAATATTATTGTACCTTTGGAAAAAATTTAGAAATAAAAATCATAACAATATTAATCATCAAACATCATGTACATCAAAGCAAATCTCTACAAATTGTTTTTAGGACTTTCTTTTATTCTTTCAGGTATAACTCTAAATGCTCAAAATTATGAGTATGTACCAATGGTAAAATCTGGCGTACAGATTTGGAGTGATGATTTTGCTTATTACACTCCTGTGGGTATTTTATATTATTTAAATAGATATGCCTTAACAGAGGAAGACACTATAATTGAAAACGAAACTTATAAGAAACTATATCTATTTAGTGGTAGTGAATTCGATTCTCTTACGGCCCAATGTATTGGAGGAATAAGAGAAAATGAACAAAAGCAAGTTTTTTTTAAAGGAATTGGTCCAGCATATACAACACAAAGTGGTTTAATTTGCGATTTTTCTCTTTCTGTTGGAGATACATTTAGCGTAAGAGATGGAATGACTTTTGAAGAATATGGAGCCACTTTTGAAGTAAAAGATATTGATACTATTTACTTAGATGGCAAAAGGAAAATGTTTACTATTAGATATTATGACTTTCCTTCTTTAATTGTTGCTCAATGGATAGAGGGAATTGGCAATCGTGAAGGTTTATTATATAATATGTTTTCTAAAACATTGGGGCTTGACTTTTTGGGTAGAAACCGTTGCTATGAACATAATGGAATTTTACTTTATTCCGATTATCCACAAGGAATTGATGATTGCTTTACTCCTGCCCTTAGTTTAAATGATGCTTTATTTGAAGATAATTCAATAACTCTATATCCAAATCCTGCAAACAAGGAAGTAAATATTTCTTCCCAAAATATAATTAACTCTATTGAAGTGTTTAATTCTCTTGGACAAAAAATTTATCATTCAGATATAAAAGCAAACGAAAAATCAATTGATATTAATTCTCTTTCAAAGGGAGTATATATAATAGGAATTAATACTGATAAGGGATATATTAGAAAGAAACTAATAAAGGATTAGTTCTTATATTAATTTATTATTTAAAAAAAAGTCCCTGATTAATCAAAAATAAACACCGACTTTTTTTCTTTAACTACCGATTATTTTCAAATAAGTGGAGTATATTTTTAAAAATAGTTTAAGGTCTTTAAGGTCATTAGCGTCAATAATGTCTTTAAATTAAACCTTATTCTCTGCTTTCCTATGACTAATCATCATTAGTCCTATAAATGTTAGGAAGCCGTTTAGAAGTAAGAGTTCAAAATCGAAACTGTAATTAAACCATTTTAGAGAGTTTGCACTTAGTGTGAAACAAATCACTGGTGCTAAAAGACATATTATTGGAACAAATTTATCTTTAACCTCTCTTTTTGTTAGTAGTCCAAAAGCAAACAAACCAAGAAGTGGTCCGTAAGTTATGGAAGCTATTTGATAAAGAGTATCAATAAGGTGTTGGTCTTGATGACGGTAATAGAATATAATTACACCAACAAAAAGTAAAGCAAAACAAGCATGAACAATATGTCTTACTCTGGTTTTTTTCTTTTCGGTATAATCTTTTCTATGTTCAAGATTTAAAAAATCAATTGAAAATGCTGTTGTAAGTGAAGTTAAAGCACCATCAGCAGAAGGGAAAAGAGCTGAAATAAGACCAATAATAAACACAACTGCTGCAAGTGGAGAAAGATATTTGATAGCAATGGTTGGGAAAAGCTTGTCACCTTGAACATCAATACCCATTTGACCTGCATAAATATAAAGAGCTGCACCAAGCAAAAGGAATAGAAAATCAACAAAGAAAAGAATAATGCTAAAAGTTATCATATTCTTTTGAGCAGATTTAATATTTTTACAACTCAAATTCTTTTGCATCATCTCCTGATCCAATCCAGTCATGGAAATACAGATAAACATTCCTCCAAGTATTTGTTTCCACCAAGCCAATCGTGAAGAATTATCGGTAACAATTACATTTGTGTAGTCACTTTTATAAATTGTGGAGAACATGTCTCCTACTGACATATTCATAGCCTGAGCCACCATAACAAAACACATAACTAATGCAGTTAACATGAAAGTTGTTTGAAGGGTATCAGTCCAAATAATTGTTTTAATCCCACCCTTAAATGTAAAAAGAAGAATTAGTGTAAGAAATAAAACTACTGTCAGCTCAAAAGGCACTCCCCAAGAATCAAAAACAAAGTTTTGCAAAACAATAATTACAATAAACATTCTTAGTGATGCACCCAAAGTTCTGGAAAGAAGAAAATAGAAAGAACCTGTTTTGTGAGAAAAACGACCGAAACGAGTTTCTAAATACTTGTAAATGGATGTTAAGTTAAGCTTATAGTAGGTAGGCATAAGAATAAAAGCAATAACCAAATAGCCCAGAAAGAAACCAAACACTGTAAGCATATAAGTAAAAGAACGCTCATTCACCCAACCAGGAACACTCATAAAGGTTACCCCTGAAAGAGAAGCACCAATCATTCCATAAGCCACCACAAACCATGGAGAACGTTTATTACCTGAGAAGAAGGATTGATTATTTGCCTTACGAGAAGTTAGATAGGCTATAAAGAAAAGTAATAGAGTGTATAATACGAATGCCCAGAAAATAATTTGTTCCATAAGTTAGAAAGAATTTTGTATTTTTGTAAATTGCTTTATCAATTTTATTTGAGATACAAAAGTAACTATATTTTTTCAAACTTGATTAATAATTTTATATGGAATACCCTTCAACCTTGGTTGAGAATGCAGTAAATGAACTTTCACGCCTTCCAGGTGTAGGAAAACGTTCAGCACTTCGTTTTGCTCTATATCTACTAAAACAACCCAATCAAACAACTGAAAACCTGTGCAATTCACTTAGCAAAATGAAAGCAGAGATTAAGTATTGTAAGATATGCCATTCTTTGTCTGACACTGAAATATGTTCAATTTGTTCTCATCCAAAAAGAAATCACAATCAAATATGTGTTGTGGAGAACATAAGAGATATACTTGCAATTGAAAACACAAATCAATACAGAGGAGTTTATCATGTTTTGGGAGGAGTAATTTCTCCAATTGAAGGAATTGGCATTGGAGATTTAACAATCAATCAACTTATTGAAAGAGTTAAGGAAAAAGAAACAGAAGAAATAATTCTTGCACTGCCAACAACTATGGAAGGTGACACAACTGGTTTCTACATCAACAAATTACTTCAAGGCTGCAATATTAAAATAACAACCATAGCAAGAGGAGTTGCAATTGGAGATAATATTGAATTTGCAGATGAAATAACCTTGGGACGTTCAATACTGAATCGCATGCCATTCAATCAAGTGCATAATAATGGTTAATGATTAATGATAAATGGTTAATGATTATGGAAAGAGTAATAATTATTGGTGCTTCATCTGGTATTGGTAGGGAACTGGCTATTCACTACATTAATGCTGGTTATATTGTGGGGATTGCAGCAAGAAGGGGAAACCTCTTGGAAGAATTGAAAGCAATAAATCCATCAAAAGTATTCTTTAAGAAAATAGATACTTCTAAACCAAGTGCCAAAGAGGAGCTTTTGGAATTGATTGAAATGTGTGGTGGAATGGATAAGTTTATCTATTGCTCTGGAACGGGATATGTTAACAAAGAATTAGAATTGGAAAAGGAAGTAAGAACAGTTGAAGTGAATGTTTATGGATTTACTCAATTGGTTAATGTGACCTATCACTATTTTCAAGGAAAAGGTAAAGGACATATTGTTGGTATTGCATCAGTTGCAGGCATAAGAACATTTTCAGTTTCACCCTCCTACTCAGCTTCCAAAAGATATAATATCATGTATTTGAAAGCCATTTCCCAACTTTCAAAACAAAAGAAAGAAAACATTAAAACAACAACCATACTACCTGGATTCATTAAAACAGATTTAATTAAAACCAGAAATTATCCTCTAACAACAAGCTTGGAAAAAGGAGGAAAACTAATTTTTGATGCAATCCAAAAAGAAAAAAAGGTGGCTTTTTGTCCATCATATTGGGGATTAATTTCAAGACTAATGCTTTTAATTCCATCTTATGTATGGGGAAAAATAATTAAATAATAATTCCTGCGTTAATAATAAAACACTGAAATATATGACAACAAAAACAATTAAAAAACCTGCTGTATTAGTGCCTTATGACTTTGGTCCAACATCAGAAATTGCTCTTAAAGAAGCAGTTTGTATAACTAAATATTTGAAGGGAGAAATTTATGTTCTTTCTGTTATAAGAAAGGGTGATTTCTTCTCACAACTTTTCCGCAGTGAAAAAGACAATAGAAGAATTCAAAGAGAAGTTAGAGCCAAATTGAAAGTGTTGGCTACAAACACAAAAAAAGAAACAGGAGTTAGAGTAATTACAATTGTTGAAGAAGGCAACCCAGTAGATGTTATTCACGAACAGGCAGATATTCTAAAAGCTCAATATATAATTATGGGTAAGAACAAAGAGTCAAAACCCGATTTAAATATTTTTGGAACAAGCATACTGCAAGTAATTAGTGAATCACCATGTCCTGTTATAACCGTTTCGGACAATCCAATTCTCGAATGTGGTTTTCAAAACATTGTACTACCTATCGACCTGACAAAGCAAACCCTTGAAAAAGTATCAAAAGCAATAGTTTGGGCAAAATACTACAAAGCAAACATTCACTTAGTGGGAGTTTTAAGTGGTGGAATTTCAACCAAACAAAGCCGTTTGAACCTGAAAATGGAGAAAGCTAAATTTATTGTTGAAAGAGAAGGTATTAATTGTACTGCACAACTATACGAAAAATCGGAAGAACCTGTTCACACAACAATTCTTAATCACGCTCAAAAAGTTAATGGCGATTTGTTAATGATAATGACACACCAGGAATTGGGAGTAATGGATAGTTATATTGGAGCCATAGCTCAAAAAATGATTAAGGAAAGCGAAATACCTGTTGTATCATTCACAACAAAAGCAATTGAACATAACGAATATTTTGTATCAAGTTTTCTACCTTTTGAACTGCTTAACACAAAAGAGATAAAATATCTTAAAGGTTAAAAGAAAAAGGCATTAAAGATCTGACACCATCAAATATTTGAACCCTATTATCATCAATTTGAACAATTATACGAATTGATGTTTTAAATCTCATTTCCCACTCACTCATCACTTGAAGACATGCTCCACAAGGATATGCCTTAGAGAATTTATTATCTGAATTTTGAGCAACAACAGCAATAGAAACAACCTTTGCATTTTTTGAATGTGCACCAGCATAAAACAAAGCAACCCTTTCAGCACAAAGTCCAGAAGGATAAGCAGAGTTTTCCTGATTAGCACCACAAAAAACCACACCGCTATCCATCCTTACAGAACTTGCAACCCTAAACTTAGAATAAGGAGAATAAGACGTTTCCAATGAGTTTTGAGCCTCCATCAAAAGCTCTCTATCTTCCTTTGAAAGCCCTTCAATTGAAGATTCCCAATAATTAATAACTAATTGTTTACTTTCCATATTTTTTTGTTTTTTTCTTGTTTGTTTTTTGTCAGAATCAGGATTTTCTTGATTAGTGGATTTTCTTGATTAATTCACTAATCTTGTAAATCCTGATTCAGATTAATTACATTCTTCTATTAATTACCCCTAACCCCTAAAGGGGAAAATAGAATGCGTCAGCCAAGTCCCCTTTAGGGGATTTAGGGGTTATTTGTTGAGTTTATAAATCAATAAATCATACAATCATGAACATCCTGATTCAGACAGACATATCAACATCTCAACTCCTCAACATCTCAACCCTCAAAATAACCAAAATTAACTATATATACTCTAAAAATAAAACTTTTAGTATATTTGCAACAAATTTTCAATGCAAACAAACACACGATGAAAACATTTTTAATTGTAACAGCTGTTGTTCTCATTGCAGGCTTTTTCTTGTACTATGTTATTAAAGAAATAATAAAGACCTACAAGAATAGACCTTACGATCCAGAACAAAAAGAGGGATTAAAAAATGATGAACGTCTTTAAAGACTTTCTTACTCCTTTCCCTTTAATTTTATCCCCAATGGAGGCTATAACCAATAAGCCCTTCCGCAGGATATGCAAACGCTATGGAGCAGACATTCTAATAACAGAATTTATATCCTCCGATGCACTACTCAGAGAAGTTGAGCAAAGCGTTGTGAAAATGTCCTTTGATGAAGAAGAACGACCATTGGGGATACAAATATTTGGGAATAACGAAGAAAGCCTGACACTGGCAACAAAAATTGCAGAAAGAGAAAAACCAGATTTCATTGATATAAATTGGGGATGCCCCGTTAAAAAAGTTGCAGGAAAAGGTAGTGGAAGTGGAATATTGAATGATATTCCCAAAATGGTGAAGCTAACCGAAACAGTTGTAAAAGCAACCAATATCCCCGTTACAGTTAAAACACGATTGGGCTACACCGAAAACTCAAAACCCATTGTAGAAGTAGCAGAAAGACTTCAAGATGTGGGCATACAAGCCATAAGCATACATGGCAGAACTCGCTCACAAATGTATAAAGGACAAGCAGACTGGACATTGATTGGAGAAGTGAAAAACAACCAAAGAATGACAATACCAGTTTTTGGAAATGGCGATATAGATTCAGCAGAAAAAGTAATAGAATATAAAAACCGCTATGGAGTAGACGGCATATTGATTGGAAGAGCCACCATTGGCAACCCGTTTATATTCCAACAAGCAAAACAACTCTTAGAAAACAAAACCCCCACCCCAATAAGCATTGAAGAAAAAGTAATGGTTTGTAAAGAACATTTTGAAGGACTGATAGCACTTAGAGGAGAGAAAAATGCAATATTTGAAATGCGTAAGAACTATTCAGGCTACTTCAAAGGACTAAGAGATTTCAAACCCTTCCGCCTTCAATTAGTAAGCACCACCAACCAAACCGAAATTCAAGATACCTTCAAAAAGATTATTGATTCCTATTGTTAAATATAGAAGTAACAACAATTTGGTTGTGCGGGATTACTTATCGACTTTGTCGCTTTGCAAAGCAAAGAAATACCGCACGACTGGTAACACTTAAAACAAAACTTGGTAATCCAGCTTGGGTTTTAAAGTGGTCAAATTCGACCACATTAAAATTTGGATTATTTATATGCTCCCAAGTCCCTAAAAATTCAAGAGTATAACGATTTCTCAACCAATTTTTAATAATATCAGCAGCACGACTAATACTTTCTTTTGCATTTGCCATATCTGTTAGAGAAATGTAATCCCTTTCCTCAAATGAAATAATTGATATTTCTGTATCCTTTACATTAATTTTTGCCATAAAAACATATTCAATAATTCTACAAAGCTAATAATTATTTTGTCTTGAACTATGTTTTTTGATTAAATGATTTCCTCAACATAATATCAAAAAGTTGTTTGGCGAATTGTTAATGCTCTCGCTATTTGTGAATATCCTAGCTAATATTAAAAGTTTCTGCAAGTTTTTAGCACGTTAATATGTCTTTAGATAATATATGTTTAACCTTACATGCAAAAAAATAAATTTCTTGCATAAGTCAAAAATCATTTTATTGAATATCAGTGTTTTATCTCTTAAAAAGCTTGTTTTTTAGAAAAAATAGTTTTTTGAGCTTATCCTATATCTATTGGTGTTTGAGATTTTCATTGTGTGGCATTATAAATACTGCATGACAGTGCGGATAATTTTTAGGGAGGATAAATACTTAGGGAAGCACTTTTATACCTTTATATATATATTAAGATAGTAAATTGCTTCCCTACTTCCCTACTTCCCTACTTCCCTACTTCCCTACTTCCCTACTTCCCTACTTCCCTACTTCCCTACTTCCCTACTTCCCTACTTCCCTACTTTGTTATTATGCATTTTACATTTCTTTTGGGTTGTAAATTCTAATAATAATATTGTTGGGATATGATATCCTATTGCTCTAAAGTTAAAAAAGTAATAAAATTGAGTCTTTTTTCAAAACTTTTTTTATTTGCTGTTACAGAAATACTTTTCATTTTGAGGCTTATTTTATTACTTTTTTAACTTTCTATTTCCTTTCCTATCTGATTTTATCTTAAGTATTCTTTAATCAACTCCCTGTCTTTTTTAAAGAAAGTCCCTTCTTTTTCCAAAAAGTCTTCATCTTTTTTTAAATAACTATATTAGCTAAATAAATTTCTCTGAACTTAATGTAAAACGTTGTTTAAATGAAAAATAGGTAAAACAGTAAAAATAGTTAGGGAATCAACGTATTTTTGTTTAGAATGTTAAATAATAGGGTTTAAAAGTTTGGTAAATAGCTAAATAAGTCGTATCTTTGCAATAGAAAAAATGAAAAAAAATAGAAGTTTTCATTTTAATTCACAATTATGTTTAACAAAAAACCTCGCGATAGTGATTTGAAGGTCAATCGCAAAAAATTATGTTGAATTACACAACAATCAAAAAGAAAATCTCTGTTGGTGCTGCTCCTGGAGAAAAGTACTTGGCTACTATTTCAAGAAATGGTATTATTAGTCAAGAACAGTTAATTGAAAGAATTTCCAGCGCTTCTGCATTGGCTGAGAATGATGTTTTGTCTGCTCTTCGTGCTTTGCAAGTTGTTATTACTGATGCAACTATGAATGAAATTACTGTTCAATTGAATGAGTTAGGTATCTTTACTCCTTACCTTAAGGCTAAGGCTATGCTTACTGCTGAAGAAGTTGATACATCAACTATTAGAGGCGTTAGAGTGAATTTCCGTCCTAATGTAAGGTTTAAAAACAAACTTAAAACCACAAATTACGAATATCGTAATCCAATGCCTAAGGGTTTGGTTATTCCTGTTGATCCTGATACTCCTGTTGCTCCGTAAGACTTTTAGAGTGAAAAGTGAAAAACTAAAAGTGAAAAATTGGGCGAGCCTTTGGGTTCGCTCTTTTTTTGTGTCTTTCTTTTTATCCACAGATTCTCACAGATTTATAAGATTTTATATTTTTTCTGAATCAGGATGATAAAAGATTAAAGGATTCTCATGATTATTTAGTCTGAACCTTGATTAAAATGATTTGTGTAAAGACTATGATTTTTCACTTTTCACTTTTATCTTTTCACTTCTATCTTTTATCTTCGATGCTCTCGAACTTCGTTCTTCGGGTCACTTAAATTAATCATCATCTCTTTCTGCAATGATTTCTTTTCGGTAGATTATTTCTTTGTTTTGTTTGTCGTAGATTTCTGTGATGGCTCCATCATCGCTTAGATTGTTCTTATCGAGGTATTTTTCCATTGCTGGATATACCTTGAATATTCCTATAATTATTGAGAAGTAGCCTTTGTAGGGTATTTTGGTTATCAGGTATTCTTTTTCTGGTATTTGTTTTAGGGAATAGTTTTTTTGAAGTTCGTCTAATTTGTTTTGGTCGTGTGTTTTTATAACACAGCCTACATCTGCACGCAATTTATCTTTATCTGTCGTTTCTGGATTATCGTAGTAAATACCTATATTTTGTGTTATTTTTATTCCATGGTCGTTTTGGAGTTCATCACTTATGGATTCCATTATTTCTCCACTCTTTGAATAATCTCCCACCAATTGCTTATATACTATGGTTTCTCCTCCTGCTTTTTCTATTTTAAAGTTAAGCTTATTGAAGCCTCCAAAATAGGTGTAAAATCCAAATAGAATTGCAGCTACTACAAGCAAAGCAATCAAAATTTTCTTTATAGATCTCATAATTATCGATTTTTTGAAGATTGTTTTGAAGAGCAAATATACGACAAAAATTACTTTTTTTTATTTTTCTGTTTCAAATGATAATATTATAATTTCTTATGCGTTTGAAAATGAGTTATTATTTAAAATTATTTTTTATGAAAAGGAAACAATTTTTAGCCTTAATTTTAATTGTTGCGGGTGTTTTCACTCTTTTATTTTACAGAAATTCTATTGGAATTAATCTGACTATTTTTGAGTGTATTCTTATTTCTGTAATGCTTTTTGTTAACAAACCTGATAAACTAAATTTTTTGAGCAAGTCTATTCTTGTAACTCTAATTATTAGCTCCATTATGGTTGCTGTTATCAACACTCCCTGGACAATTTTCATTAATTTTGTTTTACTTTTCTCTTTTAGCACTCTTTTGGCTTTTAAAGGTTTCCGTTCGTATATTCATGCTTTTGGTGAATCGTTCATGCGTGTGTTTACAACTCATTTCTCCTCTCAAAACTATTCTGATAAAAACAAAAATGATATTAAACTGACTAATATTTTCATCAAAATACTTCTTTATGGTATTGTTCCTTTGGCCACTGTTCTGATTTTTCTTCTTATGTATTTTAATGCAAGTTCCAAGTTTGCCAGCACAGTTGATCCATTTTTAAATTGTATAGGTAGATTTTTTGAGAATTTGAATATAACCATTGTTTTTATTTTTATTTTGGGTGTTATTGTTGCAAATATTCTTTTAAGAAACTCTAATCCTGTTGGTCTTTGGGATATGGATATTTCTTCCAAAGATGATTTGGAAAGGAAGAGGATTAAACATTTTCTTAATTTTAAAAACACTGGTTTGAAAACTCAAAACATAATGGGGATAATAACCCTAAGTGCTTTAAATGTTCTTATTCTTATTTTTAATATCACCGACATTCAATCTGTTTGGTTCTTTAAGTGGGAAGGTGATTTCTTAAAAGAATTTGTTCATGAGGGTACATGGATTTTAATTTTCGCCATTCTTTGTTCTTCTTTAATTGCTTTGTTCTTCTTTAAGGATAATTTAAATTTCTATTCCAAGAATAAGCTTATTAAGAGTCTTACCATTGCCTGGATTGCTCAAAACATAGTTATGGCTATTTCTGTTATCATTCGTAACTATTGGTATATGACTTATTTTGGACTTGCTTACAAGAGGATTGCTGTTCTTTTCTTCCTTGTTTTAGCCATCATTGGTCTGGTTACAATTATCATTAAAATAACTAATAAGAAAACAGCATTTTATTTACTTAAAACAAATAGTTTTGCTGCCATTATTGTAATTGCTATTTCAAGTTTTGTGGATTGGAACGTTGTTATTGCCAAATATAACTTTAATAATTATGAAAAATCCTTTGTTGAATATCGTTTTATGGCTACGCTTGAAGACTCCTCTCTACCCTACACCATCAAAACCAAAGAAGAGTTAAAAACAATTGATTCCCTTCAAAACAAAGCACTGCCAACCATAACAAGTTACAGTTATTTTTGGGATAGTAAAACATATTTTGAAATGATAGAATTAAAGAAAAGTGATTTCTTAGAGAGATACCAAGCCCAAAAACCATTAGAATGGAACCTGTCGGACTATATCACATACAGGAAACTTAAAAAGTAAATAAGCTTTATTGGAGTGTTATAGAATTTTATTGGTTATATTCGAATAATTTATATAATTAAATTTATTGTTTATTTATTTTTACAATTTAATTTTTTATACCTTTGCAAGATAAAGTTATTTTCAATTATTATAAACTAATTTTTGAAAATATGCTATTAATATAATTGTATTCAACAAAATACGAATATTAAATTTTTATGAAAAGAGCACTTCTATTTAAAATCATTCTGTTTTCTTCAATGATAATTTTTATGTTTGTATCATGTATTGATACCTCTTTATTAGAGAATGATGATAATGAAGATATTCCAGAAGAACCTATAACTTATGTATACTCTGATATTGATTCTTTAAAATTTATATCATTTAAAATCAATGATTCAATTAACTCTAAAATATATTCCGACGTTTACTTTACTTTTGATTCAAATGAAAATAAATATACGACTAATATATGCTATTATCACACTAACCTAAACGAAATTAAATCAACTTTTAGAACAAATGCTATTAAAATCACTGTTAATAATAAAAATCAGTACAGCAATATCACTACAAATAATTTTAATAATGAAGTTACTTATAGATTATATACTATTAATGGAAACTATAAGGATATAACATTTAAGCTCACAAATGATTGCAACTTAGATATACCTCTAATTGTAATTAATACAGAAAAAGCAAAACCCATAGAAAATAGAGAAGATTGGATTGCTGGCAAAATGATTATTGATAAACAACTATCAAATGAAAATGAATACATTGGAAATATTGAGATAAAAGGTAGAGGAAATGCTTCTTGGTCGGCTCCAAAAAAACCTTATGTTATAAAATTAAATAATGAATCAAGCTTGTTAGGAATGAATTCTCACAGAAAATGGGTTTTAATTTCAAATCCAAGAGATAAAACATTATTAAGAAATAAAGTAGCTCTTGAAATTGCAAGAAGAACAGACCAAGCATGGGTATCAAATTGTAAATATGTAAACATCATATTAAATAATACTTTTATTGGTTGTTATTTATTAACTGAGAAAATTGAGATTGGACCAAATAGAGTAAATATTCAAGAATTGACTACAAATGACATTACTGGTGGTTATTTATTAGAAGCTGATAGGTATCCTAATGATATTGATGTTCCTCAATTTATATCACAATATGCAAATCTCCCTTTTAGCATAGAAGAGCAAGATCCTCCTAATTCTATTCAAATGAACTATCTAATTAATTATATCAATAATATTGAAGAAAAACTTTTTAAAGATAATATTATTGATACAAGCTATCGCAATTATATTGATTTAAATTCTTTTGTTGATTTTTGGATTATAAATGAACTTGTTTATAATACAGAAGTTATGACTCCACATAGTTGTTTTATGTATAAAGACAAATCAAAAAAACTATTTGCTGGTCCTGTATGGGATTTTGATATGTTTACATTTCAAGATAAAAAAAATTATGCTTGCATGAATCATCTATGGTATAAAAAACTTTTTACTGATCCATATTTTAAGGCATTAGCTAAACAAAGATGGCAACAATTTAAACCATCATTCGAAACAATTATCTCATATATTAATGAACAAAAATTATATATAACAAATTCTGCAAGTATGAATTGGGCAATTTGGGTAATTGATAATAATGACAACTCAGATTCATCATTACCTTGGGATGAAGCAGTTGAGAGGATGAAAACGAATTATTCTATTAGATTAAATTGGTTAGATGCACAAATTTCAACATGGTAGGAATGATTAGTATTAATGATACATTATCTTCAATCAATTTATTTAAAACCATTTCTTTATCTGAAATGGAGAAAATAAAGTTGATGGATAGAGTTGATTTGAAATATGTAATTCCTATTAATAGAATTTCCGAGATATTAGACTTAATGAGATTTGATTATTTAATTCAAAAAAATGATGAGAAAATTATTTCAAACTACAAAACTACATATTATGATACAATAGATTACAAAATGTATTTAGAACATCATAATGAAAGATACCCAAGACAAAAAATAAGAACAAGAAAATACTTAGATAAAAACGAATCATACTTAGAAATAAAAAACAAAAACAATAAAAAAAGAACAAATAAAAAAAGAATAGAGATTGATTTTATTAATCAAGAAAAAGCTATTAACTTTATAAACAATACTTCAAATTATAAGTATGAAGATTTATCTCCCTCGATTGAAACTAATTTTTCAAGAATTACTATTGTAAACAAATCATTTAAAGAAAGAATTACTATTGATTTTAATATTTTCTTCAATAATCCTAGAACAAACTTAAACTATAATTTAGATAAAATTGCCATTTTGGAACTAAAACAAGAAGGAAGAGAATCATCAAAAACAAAAGAAATTCTAAATTCATTACGAATTCACCCAAGTAGTTTTTCAAAATCATGTATTGGGCAAGTGTTAACAAATCCCGACATCAAACAGAATTTATTTAAAACAAAAATAATCAATACAATAAAATAAAGATGGAAAATTTCACAGAAGAGCTTTCAGGTTTAATAGAGCTTCCTATTAACAATTGGGTTTCTATAATATATATGCTATTGAAATTCTTACTCAATTTTTGCGTAGTTTATATCTTAACAAGATATTTATACTATACAAAAAGTAAAAGAAGAGATTATTTCTTTTCATTTATACTAATAAGTGTGTCCATTTTCTTTTTAATTTATCTGCTTGGAAACATTAAAATAAAAATAGGATTTGCATTAGGTTTATTTGCCATTTTTGGAATAATTAGATATAGAACAGAAAGTATTCCCATAAGAGAAATGACGTATCTTTTTGCAATTACATCAATTTCTGTAATTAACGCATTAGCAGAAAACAATAATTGCATTGAGTTATTAATCACCAACATAATATTCCTATTAATTACTTGGGGTTTAGAAAAACAAAGAAATAAGAACAATGTACTTTTTAAACTAATAAAATATGACAAAATACAACTTATAGTACCAGAAAAGAGAGAAGAATTAATTAAAGATTTAACAGAAAGAACAGGATTAAAAATAAAAAAAATTGAAATTGGACATATTGACTTCTTAAAAGACTCTGCAATTATTAAAATATATTACCAATCCGAAAATGAAGAGTTTAATACCATTAATACATTAACTAAATTTCCAAACGAGGAAGAGACAAACTTATAGTACATGAAAAAAATTATTACATTAATAAGTTTAATACTAAATATTACATTGTTGTATGCCCAAAGTGAACCTACAATTTCCAAACCTTATGGTAGTAGTTTATCATTTGAACTTACCAAAAAACTAAAAAATAATTTATCAATAAGCTTTGAACAAGAGCTTAGAACAAGAAATAATTTTAAAGAATTTGATAGGACTACAACATTTTTATCTTTTGATTATAGTCCTGAAAAATATTTTAAAATAGGATGTTTTGCTGGATTAATTCTGAATAATGAATTTTATTCAAAACATACTGAATCAGGCAGAATAAATATTGACACAAATTATCTACAACCACGCTATCGAGGAGGCTTTTATGCAACAGGATTATATAAAATTGGAAATTTCAAACTTTCGTTAAGAGAAAGAATTCAATTCACAAAATGGGATAAATTTAAGAGGATACGTCCAGAAAAAATAATTTTTGATACCCTTGAAGCAAGACAAAAATTTGAATTGCGTTCAAAATTAGAACTGTCATATAAAATACCAAAAACAAAAATTGAAATATATAGTAATGCTGAATTATTTCTATATTTAAATCGTAAAAGAAATCTTGAAACACTCGAATACGAAGATCCTTTTGTTAACGAAATAAGGTACATTATTGGATTAAATTACAACTTCAATAAACATCATGAATTAAACCTATATTTTAGATACAATAGAATATTTGAAGAAATTGACTCATACAATATAATTTATTTAATTGGATGTGGATATGCATTCAAATTTTAAAAATTAATATTAAAAACTTAGTTAAAGGTGTTTACAATATTAGAATAGCTAATTCAACCACAAACATAGCGAAGAAATTAGTTATTAATAGATAAGATTGATAAGTTGACATAAAAAAACTTTAATTTCTAATTAGCATATCTATTGTTTTCTAAAAATATAGAAGAGTTAAAAACAATTGATTCCCTTCAAAACAAAGCACTGCCAACCATAACAAGGTATAGTTATTTTTGGGACAGTGAAAAATATTTTGAAATGATAGAATTAAAGAAAAATGATTTCTTGGAGAGATACCAAGCCCAAAAACCATTAGAATGGAACCTGTCAGACTATATCACATACAGGAAACTTAAAGAGTAAATAAATTCCAACTTATTTACAATTTATCTGATTTTTGCTTCTTTATTTCATTTATTATATGTTACTTTGCATATAAATTAAATGACAATAAATATGAAACATTTATTATTCTCTATTTTTCTATTTTTCCTTTCTTTTGGAAGTTTTTCACAAAGCACAATTAACGCCTTGCCTTATTCACAAACATTTGAAAGTTATGGCTCTGGAATGAATGTTTTACCCTCTGGATGGAGTTCAATTTACAACTCATCATATAGTTACGTAGGAACTTTTGACAATTATTATACTACTTCAAATACTCTTATCTTGCAGTCAAATTCTACTCAACGTTGTTATGCAATAAGTCCAATGTTTGACACTTCTATTCATATAAATACTATTAGAATAAAATTTAAAGGTTGTATTGGAAATTCAAACAGTAAGTTGAGTGTTGGTGTTATGACAAATTCGGGTGACACTTCTACATTTGTTCAAATTGCAGAAATAAGTTCAGAATACAGGTTGAGATCGGAAGAACAAGAGATATTATTTAATACTTATTCTGGAAATGGACGATACATTGCTTTTAGAGTCGATAATTCAAGCTATTGGATTGACGATTTAGAAATAAGCTACATACCTTCTTGTTTGAGTCCAAATAATATTACTTTAAATAGTATTAATGCTAATTCAGCGAGCATTGCTTTTACTCCAAGAAATAATGAATCTCAGTGGGAACTACAATTTAAACTTTCATCTGATACCTCATGGGCAAATGCTCCTTCATTCAATATATCAAATTCTCCTACATTCACAATGATTGGATTACCAAGTGCAACTGCTTTTGATGTTAGAGTTAAAGCCATTTGCTCAGTAACTGATAGTAGTGAGTGGGCTTATTCTTCATTTTTTACAGCAATAGACTCTTTGCCTTGGGCTGATTCATTTGATACTTATGGTACTGGTTTTAATGTTTTCCCTTATAAACGCTGGTCAAGAATACCACATTCAACAAGTATTGCCTGTATTGATTACACAAGCTATT
Organism: Bacteroidota bacterium; assembly: GCA_017860255.1. Taxonomy (GTDB): domain Bacteria; phylum Bacteroidota; class Bacteroidia; order Bacteroidales; family P3; genus UBA10566. The sequence goes on from JAFNAR010000029.1 coordinate 41,632, forward strand.
CCACTCCTGGTGCTTTGAATTTCCGCTCTGATGTTATGACCTATAATTATGTTACAAGTCCTAAGATTGATGGTTCAATCCCTATAAACACCATTAAAGCATCATTCAAACTAAGAACTGAATATCCAACCAATAAGTTAATTGTTGGAGTGATAAGTAATCCTAATGACACTTCTACTTTTGTTCCAATTGAAGAAATAACCTTAAATGAAGTAAATACTTGGAAAGACTGTGAGGTTTTCTTTAATTCATATAATGGTTCAGGTCAATATATTGCACTTAACTCTACCGACAATGGACATAATTTTGTTTATGTTGATGACTTTGAAATTGCGTATCTCCCTTCTTGTGTTAGACCAAATCAACTAAATATTTCAAATATTACTCCTACAAGTATAGATGTGGCTTGGTTTAATGACACTAATGCTGATCATTGGGAAATTGATTACATACCTTATTCTGACTCTTCATGGGAAAATGCAGTTAGAGTTTCCAACATAACAACAAGTCAAATCTCTTTAACCAATATCTCTCCTTATACTGCTCTTTCTCTTAGAATTAGAGCCTTTTGTTCTGCAACTGATAGTAGTGAGTGGACTTATTATACTCATCCTATCCATGGTGATAATTTTGATTTTTCTTATGGCAATTTTATTGATTGGAAAGCTTATACAGCAATAAATAATAGTCAAGATTACACAAGAAGTTTCACAGCTTGGACTCAGACAATTGGAGGTACAAATGATATGATTTCAAGTAATGATTATTTGAAAGTTAATAGTGATACCACTGCTTTTGACACTCATGTACAAGCTCTTAAAACCATTCCAACAGGTTATAAAAATTCTGTTAGAATAAACTATGATACAATTAACAATTTCAATGCAGCAGGAAAAGCAAGTAAACTTACATATGATTTAGATGTTGATTTTTCCAATTACTTACTTACTCTTAATTATGCCATAATTTGTAGAAACATTAGTTATTCAATATTTACTGGTCCATATTATTCATTAGAGGTTCTTAATTTAGTTGAATCGAATGGAAATTTAGTTGAAAATGGTAGAGCAGTTCCTGATTCATATTTTGATACAATTGGAATGTTTGCAGGAACTGGTTGGAATTTTACTGATGAAGCTTACCCAAATTCTTTTAAATGGAAACCATGGGCAAAAATGAACATTGATTTATCAAGTAAAATTGGTCAAAAAGTTAGAATAAAAATAATTACTTCTAAATCCAATAGTACTTTCATTCAATCATACAGTTATTTTGCAGGTAAAACAGAAGGTTATGAAGAAGCAACTTGCTACCCTCCACTAATGGTTAATGTTGATACTGTTGGGTCAACATATGCAAATATTAGCTTCAACAAATCATTGCCTACTGATAGTAATTGGGTTATTCAATATAGAGAGATTGGAGATAGTGTTTGGAACCAAGTTTATTTCGATACTAATAATTATGTACTAAATAATTTATCACCTAACGCCAACTACGAAGCATTTATTCAAACTCTTTGTTCAGGCTCAACATATTCCGATTCAAGTCATGTATTTAATTTCTCTACTCCTACTCTATATATTGACTCAACTTTTAATAATCAAACTGCTTATCTTTGTGGTAAATATTTCTACGATGATGGAAGAGAAGACAGCAATTATTCCAATAATACTAACTATACTTTTACCATTTGTCCTACTCGCAAAACAACTGATCCTTTTTCTATAAAGAGAACAAAAGTTAATTTTGAAGAGTTTTCTTTGGGTCAAGGTGATGTTTTGAGAGCTTATAGTGGTAGAAGTATTAATCCACAAAATCAATTAAGCATTGAAAATACTTCAAATTTCACTGGAAACTTTTTAGAAAATAAATCTCTAATTGCTAATCTTTCTGACACAAGTGGTTGCATTACTTTCAATTTAATTACCGACACTGCCATTACTTCAACTGGTTTTAAAGCTTTTGCAGATTGCATTGACCGTTGTCAAAGAGTTATTGCTGATTTAGATACTTTTTTCACCAAATACGACACCTTAGGAAATATCTCAAATCATTTAATTAAAACTATTACCGATTCTGTTTATTCTTCTTTTGATAGCTCCTGGACATACAATACTTACAGGACAATTGATTTTTGTGAGGGTGATTTAATTGCACTTGTTGCTAAACCACAATTCCCTGACAATAATTCTCACTATAATCAATCTTTGAATAGTTGCATTTATTCTTGGAGTTTTGGAGATAGATATTATGATACAATTAACTATAATAATATGGCAGGACATATTTGGACTTTACCTAAGGCTTATAAATTGGAATTAAATGTTCTGGATACATCTTTCAGTTATTTGAATGAGGTTGGTTGCAAGAGTGAAAACGATATAAATACAATTATCAGGATAACTCAAAATCCAATAAAATCTGTTAAAGCTCCTGTTGAAATTTGTTCAGGAACTCCTTTTATGTTAAATGTTGGTTTTGATACCAATTCCACAATTGTTATTGATTCAATTAAAAGAGTGGAAAAAATGACTGGAATATTTGATTCTCTTGTTTTTATTCCTGATGGTCCAAATTGTCCTTCTGTATATTTGGAAACCTCTATTTTCATTGATAATTTCTTTCCTGACAAAACTTTTGATTCTATTAATGATTTAAGAAGTGTTTGTATTAATATGGAACATTCCTTTGTTGGAGATCTTTCAATTGAACTTTATTGTCCAAATGGGCAAAAAACCATACTAAAACATTTCAATCATATGGGTGGTTCAGATATGGGAATACCTGGTTATGGTAATTCAGGTTGTGAAATGTCTCCAACAAATCTTCCTGGCACTGGTTGGACTTATTGTTATTCAAATCAATACTTAGATTCTGCAAGAGGGGTTATCTCTGGAAATATGCCTTCGCCTATTGATTCTTCCAATACAATCAATCACTCAAAGTATTACCAAACTCCTGTGCAAAATGCTACAAGTGTTGCTACTGGCTTTGAAACTCCTGATTTGAATGGTTTCAGTACACTTATTGGATGTCCAATGAATGGAGAATGGAAACTGAGAATTTCTGATTACTGGGGAGCTGATAATGGATTTTTATTCTGGTGGAAATTAGATTTTAAACGAATAAATACTTGGGATTATCAATCAGTTTTAGATAATGTTGTAGTTGAAGGAGCAAATAATTATAATCTTTCTATTGATACTGTTGTTATTACTCCAATAATTGACTCCTCTGGATTAATTCGTTATGGAGTGAGTGTTATTGATGATTTTGGCTGCATTTGGGATACTGCTGCATATTTGAATGTTGCTCAAAGTCCAATTGTTAATCTTGGAAGTGACACTTCAAATTGTGAGCCTTTTAGCCTTTCATTAAATTGTGGAAATCCTGATGCAGTTAGTTATTTGTGGCTTCCTGATGGGGACACTACTCAAAGTATTATTGCTTCCTCTCCTCAAACATTGGATTCTTCAATTTCATATATTGCACAGGTAACTAACTATAATGGTTCAATTTATTGTACTTCTTCTGATACTATAACTTTATTTGTCAATTCAACTCCATTTAGTCCAACAAACCTGAATGTTGAAGAGTTGCACAATTTATTTAAAATTAACTGGCAATCAAATGCTCAAAGCTACGAATTATATAGAAATGATACTTTAATTACAATAACACAAGAATTAGAATATATTGATTCAAATCTTGTTCATGGTAATACTTATTGTTATAAAATTAAAGCTCTAAATGGTTTTTGTGAAAGTGATTTATCTAATGAAGCATGTAAAACATTCCTTGATCTTAATTCAATTGAAACCAATAGTTTCAATGCTTACCTCTACCCTAACCCAACCAGCAATAAAACAATTCTAAGAGTTGATGGGTTAAATGAAAATGCTCTTGTAAGAATTTATGATATTACTGGAAGATTGATTAAAACATTAGAACTAAATACAGACCAAAAAGAATTGGAAATAGATGTTCAAAACTTTGCAAAAGGTATTTATAATATTAGAATTTCTAATTCCACAATAAACATTACAAAGAAATTAATTGTTAACAGATAAATTGATAAGTTGATATGAAAAAATTATATATAGTTTTATTTGCCCTTGTTTTAGGGATAAGTTTTAATTCAAATGCACAAACATTTTCTGCTGTAAACAGTGATGGAGATACTATCTATTATTATATTACTTCTAATAATACTTACAAAGTTTCTGTTACATTTAAGGGTAATACAGTATTTTCATATACAGATGAATATACTGGCGATATTACAATTCCAAGTTCAGTCCAATTCAACAATAATATTTATTCTGTTACTGCAATAGCTATTAATGCATTTTATGATAATTCTAACATAACTTCTATCAATCTTCCATCCACTATTACATCTATTGGAGCTTATTCTTTTAGAGATTGTTCTGGACTTACTTCAATTACAATTCCTGAAAATGTTACTCAAATTCTTAGCAATGCATTTCTAAATTGTACTGGTCTTACTTCAATAAACATTCCTTCATCTGTAAATAATATAGCAATGTCTTCTTTTTCTAATTGTACAAATGTAGATACTATTATTATGAACAGAGTAATACCTCCAACTTGTGCAAGTAATGCATTCCAAAATATTCCAAATACTGTTACTGTTATTCTTCCATGTTCATCATATATTAGATATAGAAGTGCTGCCTGTTTTAACAATTTCACCAATTTGCAAGAATTAGATACATGCTTTTATACAATTAATGTTGAATCATGTGACACAACATTAGGCACAGTTACTGGCTCAGGAACATATACTTATGACACCATAACAATTACTGCAACTCCTCTTAATAATTATGAATTTATTAGTTGGCAAGACGGTGATACAAATTCGATAAGAACAATTATTGTATCAAAAGACAGTACCTTTACAGCAACTTTTAAAGAAGTTGTTTACAATATTATTATCGACACTAACTGTCAAAATCATTCGTATTTCTTTTATGGAAATTATTTGGAAACAGCAGGAACATATTATCGCACATATTCACTTTCTCCAACAAAAGACAGCGTTATAGTTCTTCATTTAAGTTTTAATCCAACTTATTCTATTGATATTTACGACACAATTTGCGATGGAGAAACTTATACTCAAAATGGATTTAATACAAATACATCTGGACTAAATATTCTATTCCTTCAAACCACAAAAGGTTGCGATAGTTTAATTAATTTATACCTTACAATTAATCCAACTAAAACATTTAACTTTAATGACACAACTTGCCAGGGTCGAACTTATACTTTATATGGTTTTAATGTTGACACAGCAGGATTACATACATTAAATCTTCAAACATATAAAGGATGTGACAGTACTGTTAATCTTACTCTATTTATGCATCCGTCATATAGTGCTGATATTTATGGCGAAGTATGTGAAGGTAAGTTCTATTATCAAAATGGTTTCTTTGAACATATGCCAGGCATTCATACACGTTATCTTCAAACAACAAAGGGTTGTGACAGTTTAATAAATCTTCATTTAACAGTTATACAAACTCCTGCTCCAACCAATCTTACTTTAAATAATATTGCAAACTATATTGAGCTAAACTGGGAAGGAGAACAAGAAAACTATGTAATTTACAGAGATAATGATTCTTTGGCGATGACTACAACAATAACATATCAGGACAGTAATGTTGTTGAAGGTGTAAATTATTGTTATAAGATTAAAGCTATAAACGAAAATTGCGAAAGTGTTTTCTCTAATGAAGAATGTAAAACTTTCCTTGACATTAATACAATTGAAACTAATAATTTTAATGTTTACCTCTACCCTAACCCAACCAGCAATAAAACAATTCTAAGAGTTGAAGGGTTAAAAGAAAATGCATTAGTAAGAATATATGATATAACTGGAAGATTGATTCAAACATTAGAAATAAATACAGACCAGAAAGAATTGGAAATAGATGTTGAAAACTTTGCAAAAGGTGTTTATAATATTAGAATAACTAATTCAACCACAAACATAACTAAGAAATTAGTTGTTAATAGATAAGATTGGTAATAAAGAATAAAAAAAAGTACTAAAAGAGGCTAAGAAAGCTGAGAAACAAGCTAAAAAAGAAATTAAGGAAGCATCTTTTTAGATGCTTTTTTTTTGTAAAAACATATTAAATAATTATGAATTTTCTATTTGTTATTTTGTAGATTAATTTTAATTCGTAATTTTGCGAACAACAAACAAATGTTTTTTAAGAATAAGAATTAAATCAATATAAACAATAAATTTGTGGAAGAAAATCTATAATATTATGAGTGCAAATAATTGTAATCCAACAATAGAAAGAAAGAAATTAGGATTTTTAGATAAATATTTAACTCTTTGGATATTCTTAGCAATGGCCATAGGAGTTAGTTTGGGTTATTTCTTCCCAAGTATTTCAGATAATATAAATCTTATGTCAAAAGGAACAACAAATATTCCTCTTGCCATTGGATTAATTCTAATGATGTATCCTCCTCTTGCTAAGGTTAGATATAACCAAATGAGAAAGGTTTTCAGCAATAGAAAAGTATTAAGTGTATCTCTTATTCTTAATTGGATAATTGGTCCAATACTTATGTTTATTCTTGGTATAATTTTTTTAAGAGATAAACCAGAATATCTTATTGGATTAATTCTTATTGGTTCTGCAAGATGTATTGCTATGGTTATTGTTTGGAATGAATTGGCAGGTGGTAGTAGAGAATATGCTGCTGGATTAGTTGCACTGAACAGTATTTTTCAAGTATTGTTTTATAGTGCCATTGTCTACTTTTTTGTTTCAATACTTCTACCTTTGTTTGGAGTTGATAGTTTGGATTTGAATATTGGAATGGGACAAATTGCTAAAAGCGTTGGAATTTATTTAGGTATTCCTTTTGCCATGGGTATTATAAGTCAGCTGGTTTTAGTAAAATCATTTGGAAAGGATTGGTTTTGGAATAAGTTTATACCATTTATTTCTCCTATAACATTAATAGCTTTACTATTTACAATAATTTTAATGTTTAGTCTTAAAGGTCAATTAATTGTTCAAATTCCTTTTGATGTAATTAGAATAGCAATACCTTTACTTATTTACTTTACTTTAATGTTTTTAATCAGTTTCTTTTTAGGAAAAAAAATGGGTGCAAATTATCAGCAAGATGCAGCCATAAGCTTTACATCTGCTGGTAATAATTTCGAATTAGCAATTGCAGTTGCAATTGGAGTTTTTGGAATAAACAGTGGACAAGCTTTCACTAGTGTTATTGGACCTTTGGTGGAAGTTCCTGCACTTATAGCATTAGTAAACTTATCGCTTTGGATTAAAAAGAAATACTTTCAGAAAAGCATAAACTAAGAAATACCTTTAACAAATTTCTTTCACCCTGAACACTAAACTTTTCACTACCTAACAACGACTACCTTTTCAACCAAATTTTCAATTTTTAAAAAATAAATACCTTGATTAAAGTTTTGGGTTGGAATTTGATATTGATTAGGACTGTTTTTATGATTTGATAGTTTTCCTTCTTTAACTATCTCACCCATTTGATTTATTATTTGAAAACTTTGATTTTCTCTACTTGGGTTGTAAAACGAAAATAGAATATTATCTTTTACTGGATTGGATTTTAGTTTTAGATATGATGGGGTTTGGAGAGAAATTTCATTTGTTGATACTGGGTAATATTGATTGGTTGTTGATGCCAAATATGTTATTAAAAAACCTAATTGGGCAATCTTTTTCAAATAGTTATAGTTGAGAGTTGAAGAAAGGTCGTTGGAAGTATGATAGAAAGGATGTAAATATGCTTCTTGAAGGAAAATTGTTCTTCTTCCCCAACTGTAATAAGACCAAGAATCAGAATGTTGGTTATGTTCTGTTGTTTTTATTGGGTTTAAAGATGTGTAGTTAAGGGCAGTTTGTTCACAAAAATCAGTAAATTCTTGCGAATTATCATAATAGACTAATCTTACAGAATCAGCATTTATAGTATCTGGATTATAACCTATCATATCCATATTCAACATTGCAGCGATATGTTCATTATATCTATAATGAGATTCTTGAATTGCATAATTACTTCCATGCAATCCCAACTCTTCGGCAGCATAAAGTTCAATACGAAGAGTTTTTATTGGCTGTATATTATATTTCTGGAATAATCTTGCCATCTCTAATATTGCAGCAACAGAAGAAGCATTATCATCGGCTCCTGGTGAATTATTGAAATAGGTTAAAGTATCAAATGAAGCATAGCAATCGTAATGAGAACCAACTACAAAAAATGTATCTGGATTAATAGTTCCTATTTTATCAGCAACAACATTATATTGCCAACCATTATTGATAATTCCAGAATAGTAGGGATATTCGAAATTCTCCATATAGAAACTGTCAATTTTTGCATCCCAGCCATAGGCTTGTAACCTGTTTTTAAGATAATTGGATATTTCCACCCTATTTGGATTGAAAGCATATCTTGAACCAAAATTTTGGAGTTGCTCAACATTATACTTTAATGAATCGGAGTTAATTTCTTGATTGAAATCAATTAATTCATTATTTAACTGAGAGAATGAATTAATTGGTAAAAGAATAATTAATAAAACATACCAATATCTAAACATATTACTTTTTCTTTTCATTTGGTTTTTGGTTTTAAAGAATTTAAGGAGCTTAAAGACCTTAATTTAATAACGCCTTTAAACTCCTTAACCTCATCATAATTTTGTGTAAAAAAACAGAAAATTTGTTATTTCACAATCTTCATTTCTTTAATCAAATTTTGTGCTCCTGCAAATTTATCTATTATAAATAACACATAACGAATATCAACATTAATACATCTTTGTAGTTCTGGGTTGAAAGCAATATTTCCACTCATTGCTTCCCAGTTTCCATCAAATGCAATACCTATCAATTCTCCCTTTGAATTCATTACTGGTGAACCTGAGTTACCTCCTGTTATGTCATTATTGGTAATAAAAGCAACTGGAACGGTTCCATTAACTCCATATTGACCATAATCTTTGGTACGATAAAGTTCTTTTAGTTTTTCAGGCACAGTGAATTCCCAGCTTGTGGTATCTTCTTTTGCTATAATTCCTTCAAGAGTTGTAAAGTTGTTGTAAGTGATTCCATCTTTTGGCTTGTAATCTTTAACTTGTCCGTAAGTGTAACGAATTGTAGAATTAGCATTTGGTGCAAAATGTTTTGGACTTTCCATTTCCATAACCCCTTTTACAAATAGTCTATTTGCTTTATTTAAATCAGCATATGATTTTTGAGCTTCTGACAAACGTTTGGTTGCATTATCACTAAACATTCTGAAAAGTTGAAACACTGGATCTTTTGCTATTTGTTCAGATGTTGGATTTGCTAAAAGTTTTTCAACTTTCTCAGGAGTAACCAATTGTGATTTGTTGAAAATATCATTTGCTAATTTAGCAAAATCGTAACGATATTTGAAAGCAAGGTCAAGGAAATCTTCACTTTGTTGAACCATTGGAACATTTTTGAAAAATACTTCCATTCCTGCTGCAAGAAGTTTTTCTTCTGTTGAATAGTTAAAATCTTTAAAAATTCCATCAATACCTTCTTTTGCTTTTGCAATCATTTGTTTTGCATTATCAGAAATTCCATTGTTTCTAAGTTCTATTTCCAATCCTACCAATTGACGAGCAACTGAAACTGCTGAATTTCCTCTTAGAATGGCTTCATTGGTGTAAATTCTCAAATAATCATATTGGTTAGTTGTTGCCATTGAGTTTTCAAGGTCTTTCAAAACTGTTGAGTATTCTGCTTTTCTTTCAGGTGTTTTTTCAATCCAGCTTGCAAATCTGTCTTCAATATCTTTTTTGGTTTGATAAACATTTAAGTCATTTAAACATTGTGTTTGACCAATATAGAATTTCCAGTAGTTAGATAGTTGAGCAAATTTGCTTGCATATTGAATTCTAACTTTTGCATCTTTACTCATATCTTTATCCATAACTTCACGAATTGCAGTCCTTGCAGTAACTACTGATGGATTGTAAACATCAATTGCTTGTTTTACTCCATAGCTTGTTAGGAAACGATCAGTTGAGCCAGGGTAACCAATAATCATTGCAAAATCATTATTCTTTACTCCTTTTAGAGATATTGGAAGAGAATGTTTTGGTTTAAGTGGAATATTATCTTTTGAAAATTCAGCTGGTTTTCCATCTTTTGAAGAATAAACTCTGAACATTGAGAAATCTCCTGTATGACGAGGCCACATCCAGTTGTCAGTGTCTGAACCGAACTTACCTATTGATGAAGGTGGTGCTCCAACCATACGAACATCTTTATAAACTTCATAAACAAAAAGAATGTACTGGTTACCATCAAACATTGTTGCAACTTGTGCTGTATAACCAGTTCCTTTTTCTGCTTCTTCTCTAATTTTTTTGATATTATCTCTAATTAAGTTGTTACGATTTTCTTCTTTTGTTTCTTTTGTAACATTTTGTAAAACCTTTGAAGTAACATCCTCCATTCTAATAAAGAACTTTGCTGTTAAACCTGGACAAGGTAGTTCCTCTTGTTTTGAGTATGCCCAAAATCCATTCATTAAATAATCGTGTTCAACAGTTGAATGTCTTTGAATTTCAGGGTAGCCACAATGATGATTAGTTAAAAGAAGTCCTTCATCTGAAATAATTTCACCAGTGCAACCTCTTCCAAATTGAACAATGGCATCTTTAAGTGAAGCTTGATTGATGTCATAAATTTGTTTTGGAGTAAGTTTAAGCCCCTTAGCTTTCATATCTTTGTATGTTTGCTTGTCTAAAAACATTAGAAGCCACATACCCTCATCAGCTTTTGCAAGTGGTGCAAAAGCAAATAATCCTATCAAAAGGAATAGAATAGTTTTTTTCATGTTAATTTATTATTTTATTTAGTAATTATTTTCTTCTGAATTCATTGTTTTAAATCCTTATTTCATTTTTTTCTTCCTTGATAAGAGAATATTTATATGAAATAAATTTATGACACAAAAATCTACTTAATCTTTCTATTTATATAATTTTTATATTCATATACTTTCTTTTCATAATTATCATCTTCAAAAAGTTCAGAAGATATTATGAAATCGGCAGTTGATCTGTTTGATGCTGTTGGGATATTGTACATTACTGCAATTCTTAAAAGAGCTTTCACATCAACATCGTGTGGTTGTTGAGACATTGGATCCCAAAAGAAAAACAATAAATCAATCTTATTTTCACAAATCATAGCGCCCACTTGTTGGTCCCCTCCAAGAGGTCCAGATTTAAGTTTGCTTACAGTTATATATTCTCTTGAATTTGCAGGGACTCCTTTATTTATTTCATCTTCAACCATTTTTCCAGTGGTTCCTGTGCTTACAATATTATGTTTTGAAAGTTTCTTTTTATTGAAAGCTACCCATTCGGCCAAATCAACCTTACAATTATCATGAGCAACAAGTGCAATTGTGTATTTATTCTTTTTTTCTTTCATTGTCTATTTTATATATTTTGAACGTTGTTTTTTTGATTTAAATATATCTGCAAAACTATCATATTCCTTTTTATAGGTTATACCTAAACCTTGTGTGTATGGACTTATGTTATATTTGGTAAAGTCATTTGCATTTGATTTATTGAACACCTTAAAACGGAAAGCATCAGTAAATTTATATTCTGCTTTAATATCTCCAATAAAAGTAGATGTTGCTTGTGCTTGTTGTTGTGTTTTCCCTCCAAAAACAGAGTTAAACTCAATTTCCCATCTTCCAATACTCTTTGAAAGGTTTACATCAAATTGATCTGAAACCACCTCTGTTCCTGGTGTGTAGTTAACTCCAACATCCACAAAGGTTATCATATTGGTTATTATTCCAGCCATTTGTCCAAATGCTAATCCAAATGCAGATGATGAAAGATTGGTTGATGTTGAAGTAGTGTTTTCAACAACACTTGCGTAGAATTGTCGAGAAATTAGTAATGAAACTGTTTGTTCAATCATTTGCTTTTCATCATTTCTATCTATATGCATAAATAATTCATCAACTGTTTGCTGGTCGGTGTTTGGAAGACGAATATCAAATTTAGGAACAGGATTCATTAAATTTCCTGAAAGCAAAATAACACTATTCACATCCACCTGCTTGCTGTATTTGTCTCCAAGTATTGGTGCAAGTGATGCTTTTGTTTTATATACTGCTGCAACATCTATATAAGCATTTGTAGGGTCTCCATTAAACTGAATTGTTCCTCCTTCTTCCAATACAAAGATTTTATCGATTAAATTAATAATTGACATTCCAAATGTTCCATTATCAATATTGACTAAACCATACATATTGAAGTCACCTTTATTGTTTATATCTATTTTCAAATCTCCTTTACCAGAAGCCAATAAACTACCTCCAATTTGTGAGAAATTCATTGGAATTGAAATAATGGCATCAGGAGTTACTTCCAAGTCAACTTTAACTTTCAAATCCATATCTTTCTTTGAATTTTTCTCTAATTTAGAAATTGAATCTTTGTTATTATTGCTTAAAGAAGTGAATTTAATAAATGAATTGTTTGATACACTTGTTTTGCTTGAAATTGGAATAACCAATTTGGTCCCTTTTTCAGTTTTTGCTTTAACATAAATGTCTAATGTAGATAAATCTCCCAAAATTGATGCTTGTGCAGAAGCATAAGCTTGTCCATAATACATTTGGTCAGAAGAAGCATTTGTATTAAGTATTTTAATCTTTTCAGCATTTGCTTGTAGATTCAGATAATAGTCTACAAACTTATCGTGAGTAATTGTTCCAACAATATTTAATTTGTTTTTTTGAGCATCAGTTAATAGAAAATTATCAAGAATGAATTTATTATTGTCAATCTTGATGGTATCAGAGAAATAATACTTAGTATTAATCATATTTATCTTCAATGCACCATCATGACAAATAAGCTCACCTCTAATATCTGGCTGTTTAAATGTTCCTCTAATCTTAATATTATCACCACTTAAAAATCCTTGTGGTTCGGAAGCAAAACTTGAAATAAACTTATCAATTACCTTTAAATTGAAATTTTGAAGACTTAAATTAAGATTAAAATTGTTTTTCTTGCTTTCAGGATATATAAAACCTTTAATTGATAGAGGTGTGTTTTGAATTCCTTCATTTCCCTTATACAAAATTCTCACATCAACCATAAACTCATCAAAGTTGAGATTATTGCTAACGTTAAGCTCTGTAAATCCTAATAAGTTATTATTTATTGACAAGCTGTCTATAATCAAATTTGAAGTAAAGAATGGTTTTGCAAACAAGCTTTGAAAGGTTATATTCCTATTTATCTTTCCTGCAACCTCAACACCAACATCTTTTAGAAATGGATTTATAAATTGAAGGTCAACATTCTTAAAATCAACTTCCATTTTATCTTCACTATTCTTTGATGCAATTCCATTAATAACTATACTTTCTTTAAGTCTGTTTAGTGATAAATTCAAAATTGCTAACTTATCCCCATTATAGCTTAAAATGTTTTCATTATTAATTTGAATTGACCTTCCATAAATTTCAATATCTGAATTTTCAAATCCTCCTTGAATACTATTTTCTTCAAAGAATGATTTAAAATTCAAATTTCCGGATGTTCTATTATTGGTTAAATTATCGGAGAAAGTAAGATTAAAATCAAGTTTTTTATTGTTGGTTGAAACATCTACTGCAAAGTTTTTCAAAGCCAAACTATCAGTTATTTTGAATTTTGAAGAATTGAGCAAAACATTTAAAACATCATCCTTTGCTCTTGCATCCAAATCAACATTATCAAAATTAAGTCCACCACCTACAAATTTATTCGTAGTTGCATGCAAAGTTACAATTTGATATGGGTTAATATAACCTTTAAGAGAAGTGTTATTACTTAAAACTATGCTTGGAGCAAAGAGTGCAAATATTGGCTTAGGATTTTTTAAAACCACATTATAAGTTAAATCAGACTTTATTTTATAATTATAGTCTAAGGTATCTTTTATTGGAGTATGTCCATCTGCTTTTAGGAAATTGAAATTAGGAATATATCTTTTAACGATCCAAGCAATATCTTGTCCTATTGTTTCAAAAGAATATTTCCCTTCCATATAAAAATCAACCAAATCGGAATAAATTGTGATTATATTATTTTCATCACTATAAGAACTCATTTGAGCATTAAAATTCTTTATTGCAAAAGCATTAGTGTCTTGAATTCTAAATAATAAATCCTCAATTCTAAGGTTTCCACTAAGATGTTTTAAGTCTAAGTTTTGAATATCAGCAATCATTTTCCCTGATATGGAAGTTGTGCTATCAGCAAATTTGTACAGGTTTAGCTTATATAGGTCAGCATTATTTATGTCAGCATCAACATAAAGAGTTTTTTTATCTCCAATATAAAATTCAGAATATGCATTTAGATTAACATCATTGTCTTTAATGGCTAATTGGGCAGTGATTTCTTTGTTTAACATTCCTCCTTCAATGTAAACTGAATCGTAGTTTATACCCTTAACATTCAAATCCTTTAAACTTGCAGTTAAATTAGCTTCCATTGAATTTAAGTCTGTTCCCTTAACCTCAGCTTTTGCACTTATACCTGCTGTGTTTATAAATTTTTGATTTAGTAGATATCCAACATCAAACTTATCTGAAACAATATCTGCATAATATGTTGTTGTCTTGCCATTATTTATTGAACTTCCAACAACATCAATATCCCCAATCTGTGTTTTTAGGATTGCTGAAACATCAAAATTTTTGATTAGCCCCACAAAATGAGCCGTCATATTAATCTTTCCCAATTTTCCAACCATTTCAGGAATTGGTAAATTCTCTAAAAGCTCACCCAACTGCATTGATTTATAATCTTGATAGCTTGTTTGAATGGTTTCTGCCTCCAAATCGTAAATTGTACTATCAGGATGAGGAAGTCCAACAATCTTTCCTTTTGCTTTCACATAGGTATCTCTACCAGTTCTAACTTCCATTTCATCACAAATCAAATTGGAAACTGTTCCTCTAAACTTACCACTAACAGAAGCTTTTTGTTCAAAACCCTTTATAACCTCTGCCCAATAGGTGGCATCTTTCATCCCTGCAACACTACCTTTCTTAATTTCTCCCTCACAATAAACAGAGTCAATAAATTTAGAATATGTTTTCCATGTGGCTGTATTCATTTTTGCATCAAAATACAAATCAGAATTAAGTGTTTTAATATTTGCATTCTTTGCAATAATTGTTCTGGGAGAAACAGTAAATTTTCCAGATATGTTTTTCACTTCAAGACCAGAATACTCCTTTGCAGCAAATTTTTCAATAACAACATTTATAGAATCTTTAATAACTGAAATATCTTCCATTTCAGCACTAATATTGCTATATCGCATATTGTTTATAGCAACCATATTCTTAGGATAAACTTCTTTCCTGTCAGTAAGTTTAAGCGAGAAATTTACATTTTTCACCATTAAACTATTCACCTCAACAACATATGGTTTTGCATTAGGTTTATTTCTCTTTGGCTTATTGCTTCTAAAATAATCAATAATAAAACCAAAATTCAAACCTTTTTTCCCCACTTCAACATTAAAAGTTGTGTTTTCAAGCTTAACACTGCTTATTTTTATTCCTTTTGTAGTAGGCAATCTAAGCAATTTAGCAGAAACATTATCGGCATAAAGAATTGTATCTCCTTTTCTATCTTCCAAATAAACATCCTTTAAAGCCACACCATCAAAAATATTAATGCTAACAGCACCAACTCTAAACTCTGTTTTCCATTCCTTAGAAAAATAATCAGAAAGTTTAACAGCTAAAATGGATTGTACGATTGATGTATTTAGAAATGCAATAATGAAATAGACCAATATAAAAGCAATCAATAGTGAGTAGCTAATAACTTTAACTATTGACTTTAAATATTTTTTTTTAGGTTTTTTTACGTCTAAATTCATTACTTTTGCAAATATATTACTTTATTTTGCATTATAATGTTACACACGCGTAAATAATTTTAAACATTAACCACTAATCATTAACCATTAACCATTAAAAAATGTCATATATATTAGCAATTGAATCTTCTTGTGATGACACATCAGCAGCAGTAATTGACGAAAACATAGTACTTTCAAACATTATTGCATCTCAAAAAGTTCATGAAAAATATGGAGGTGTTGTTCCTGAATTGGCATCAAGAGCACATCAACAAAATATTATTCCAGTTGTTGATACTGCAATAAAAGAAGCTGGCATAAAAAAACAAGACCTTTCTGCCATTGCTTTCACTCGTGGGCCAGGTTTATTGGGTTCTTTGTTGGTTGGAGTTAGCTTTGCAAAAAGCTTAGCAATGTCACTCAACATTCCACTAATTGATGTTAATCATTTGGAAGCACATGTTTTGGCTCATTTCATTAAAGACAGTGAAGATAAGAAATTTCCTGAATTTCCATTTCTTTGCCTTTTGGTAAGTGGTGGGAATACTCAAATTGTTTATATCCGTTCACCATACGATACGGAAATCATAGGCAAGACAATTGATGATGCAGCAGGAGAAACATTTGATAAGGTTGCTAAAATTCTCTCACTTCCCTACCCTGGTGGACCACATATTGACCGTTTAGCAAAAGAGGGAAACATTAATGCTTTAAAATTTGCAGAATCACATATTCCTGCCTACGATTATAGCTTTTCAGGAGTTAAAACCAGCATTCTCTACACACTTAGAGATAAACTGAAAGAAAACCCTTATTTTCTGGAAGAAAACCTTAATGATATTTGTGCCTCAGTTCAGCACCGAGTTGTAAGTATGCTTTTAAAGAAGATGGAAAAAGCAGCCAAAGATTTAAAAATTAAAGATATTGCTATTGCAGGAGGAGTTTCTGCAAATTCCTATTTAAGAGAGAAACTTATTGAATTGGGGAATAAAAATCATTGGGGAGTTTTTATTCCACCATTCCAATACACCACTGATAATGCAGCTATGGTTGCCATTGCTGGATACTATAAGTTTTTGAAAAATGATTTTGCATCATTAGATAAAACAGCTTACACTCGTTAAAAAAAAGAAGATGAGGGTATTTCTAATTGGATTTATGTTTAGTGGTAAAAGCACAGTTGGGAAGAAACTTGCCTCAATAATGAATTATCAATTCATAGACACTGATCGCTATTTTGAAGAAAAATATAAAATCTCCATTTTAGATTTCTTTGAAAAGTTTGGAGAAGAAATGTTTCGTAAATTTGAACACGATATTCTTAAAGAGTTAGTTGTAAAAGATAACGTTATAATTTCCACAGGAGGAGGACTACCATGCTATAATAACAATATAGACTTAATCAACGATGAGGGTATTTCAATCTATTTAGAAATGCCATTTAAAGCAATAATAAACCGTCAAAAAAACTCCAAACAAAAACGCCCCCTACTTCAAAATAAAACCCAGGAAGAAATTGAAGAATATCTTAAAGCCCTCCTAACCCAAAGAGAACCCATTTACAAAAAATCAAAAATCACAATAGATGCAAAAAACGTTAATTTCTCTGATTTAAAAGAAGTTATTGAAAACACCTAATAAACACTCTCAAAATATTTTTGAGTAATTTTTTCATTATGAGGAGACAAATAATGCCAATTCAAATCATGATGAATTGAATCTATAATAAAATAGCAAAATTTATTTTTATCTTTTTCAAATATTAAATTCCTTTGATTTAACTCTTTAATCTTTCGGTTATCTTTATAGAAACAAACATTAAATGTTTTGTTATCAAAGAAAATACTATCAATTATTGTATCGCTTTTAAGTCCTTCTCCTCTAAAATAATAATATTCATGATAAATTTTTTATATTTACCTATCTTTCTTATTCTTTCATTATCTGGTTGTTTAAATATTGTGGTATCAATAATTTGTTCTGACTTATAAGGTGCTAAATAATAATCTAAAATAATAGTATCATTTTTAACATCTTTGATTATTGGTATTGGGTCAATGTCGATATTATCAATTGAATAATGACTATTATTATCAATAAGACCTAAAATATTTGATTCTCCCCATTTATCATTTAGATAAAGATAAAATATAGTTGAATCATTAACTTTATAAATCTGGTATGAATTATTGAAATTTATATTTTCTTTTTTTGCACAATTATATAGGAATAAGACACAAAATAAAATAATAATCAACTTATTAATTCTCATACTAAATATTTTTTGAAATAAGTAATCTATTTTGAATAATTTTACCTAATTTATTTTATTTCCAAAGCCAAAGTTATAAATAATATTTTGAATAAAACCAATTAACAAATTAAAACTTAAAAATAGCCATTAACCAAAACTGACCTTTTACAAATAAGCGTTAAGAAAATTGAAGTTTTGAATGTTAAGAAAGTTTATTTTGTTTGAGCCGAAGGCGAGTTTATAAACTTTTAGAGAAAAGCTTCAATTTTTAGCTTATTTGTGAACAGTCTTGATTTTTTGTTACTTTTTTATCAAGAAAAAAGTAAATAAGAAAAGATTTAGTTTCTTTGTAAATACAAAAGATAGTAAGAGAATAATTGAAAATCTTAAATTGCAAATAAAAATTAGCTAATCATTAATCTCATTTAGTCTATTAATTTCTCTATCAAAATCACTTTCAAATAATTGATCTTGAATTATTCTATATTTTTGAAACTCGCTCTCAGCATGAGCTTTTGCTATTTCAGCCGTAACTCTACCTGCATTCATTAATATTTCCCTATCAGTAGCAGCAATAAATTTATTTAATCTTATTTCCCAATCCTCCATTGTCATAGGTATTTCTCTCAAAGCCATATCTTCTGCAATATCCAAATAGGCAGAAACTAAACGTTGTAATTGTTGCATTTCACTTTCTGACAAATAGTTTTTAGCCACACTTACATCAAATTTTTGAATTTTCCCTCTTGGAGCATCTTTCCAAGTTGTTAATCCCATATTCTCCTTTTTGTGATCGGCTCTATTTACAATTACTTCCGCAGCTGTTTGTCCGTGAATTGCCCAATGTAATTTGTTTTGCACAATTGAGAAAAAACGCTTTGTAGTTTGTGCCGTTACATCATAATCAATAGCTGTTGCATAAATATCTGTGATTTTCTGATAGAATTTCCGTTCACTAAGTCGAATTTCTCTTATCCGTTGAAGTTGTTCTTCAAAATATTTTTTACCAAGAATGGTACCATCATTTTTAAGACGCTCGTCATCCATAGCAAAACCTTTAATGGTGAACTCTTCCACTATTTGAGTTGCCCATTTGCGAAAAAGTACAGCTCTTTCGGAATTTACCTTATAACCCACAGCAATTATTGCTGAAAGATTATAGTGTTTAGTATTATATAGTTTACCATCATTTGCAGTTATTCGAAAATTTCGAACAACTGAATCTTCATCCAACTCACTATCTGAAAATATTTTTTTAAGATGATAATTAATTGTATGAGTTTCTACATTGTAAAGCACACCCATCATTTTTTGTGTCAACCAAATATTTTCATCAGCATAAATAGCATTCACCCCACCTTCCCCGGTGGAAGCAATATATGTTAAATATTCCGCCGAAGAAGAACGTATCAATGATTTTTCATCTTTCATAATGTAAAATTTATATTTGTCACAAAATTACAAATAAAATGCTAATAACAGATAATGAAATTTTCTAACCACTAATGATAGCAAATCATACAAGACAAAAATCATAGAAAGCTATTCTAAACAATCCCTTGTTTAATTTTATAAATATATTATAATACTATGGACCAGGTGCTCTATATTCATTATTTTTCTTTATTCTATAAATATATACTTTATCTGTTATAACAGTATCAAAAGTTGGAATTAATGGTTTTTCAGATAAATACCCCATTAAATCTTCCTTTTTCGCTAAATAAGGCGAATAAGTCAAGTCTTTTAATTGCTTTTGATATACCATAATGTAATCATAATGTTCATAATCAAATGTCTTCCCTACATTATGAGCAAAAGTGGAATCATAACCTTGTTGTGGTGGGTCTCTATGTTTGTAATAATCAATCAAACAATATATTAATCTTTCTTCGTTTTGAATATAATGATAAGAAAACCATTGAGAATTATCATAATTTTCATTTGGTTTAGGTATTTCTTTTACAAACTCAAAAGCAATTTTTCTTGGGTAATAATAATACAAAAAATAT
The DNA here is from genome assembly GCA_017860255.1 of Bacteroidota bacterium. Lineage (GTDB taxonomy): Bacteria > Bacteroidota > Bacteroidia > Bacteroidales > P3 > UBA10566. Next base: position 61,917 of record JAFNAR010000029.1, read on the forward strand.
GTTCCAATAAAAACAAACACAGCAAGTATTATTAATATTATCCATTTATTTTTCTTTATCATTTCATGCCTTTCTTTATATGGGATTTAAAATCATGAGCGGTCGGAAGATTTTTTTGGATATGCTTTCTCATAAACGTAATTTCTCATTTTTTTTGAATAATCCCATTTTTGTAATCAATTTTATCAT
>JAFNAR010000030.1 GCA_017860255.1 Bacteroidota bacterium
CAGAATGTCAAAGAGGCTTATATGCCTGGAAGCTCAAGTACAAGACAGTCTTTGAAGATAAATACTATGAAAAAGCAGGCAATGTACATTTAATTTGGTAGAATGAGAAGAATTAGATTATTTATTATCTTAATATTATGTATATCCATAAAATCTTATGGACTAAATAATTTATATATAGATAATGATACATGTTCAGTAAATATACAACAAAACGATACAATAATTTTTTCCAATGATTCTGTTCAAATACAATTGAGCATCACAACTGGAGCAGACTCTGTTCGATGGGTGCCTTCAACAGGATTAAGCAATGATACAATTCCTAACCCAATTGCAACAGTGAATAATACAACACAATATACTGTTGAAGTATATTATTTGATAGATTCTAATTTGGTATATAATGGAGACTTTGAATTAGGAAATACAGGTTTTTTAACTCAATATACTAATTGGACATCAGGAGGATTTATTTTTGGAAATTATTCCATTACCGATGATGCAAATACAGTAAGTGGAGGTTTTACACCATGTAATAATGGAGGAAAATATATGGTTTTAGATGGCATGGAAACTCCAAATAAATATTTCTTTCAATCAACAGTGAATGTTGAACCAAATACCTTATATGAATTTTCAGTACAATCAGTATTTTTAGCATTTACGGAATTAGATTATTCTTATTATCCAAGATTAAAATATTATATTAATAATCAACAATTAGGAGGAATAGATACTATTTCTAATTATAATTGTGATTGGCATACATTCAAATATAAATGGTATAGTGGAACAAATTCAACAGCAACTGTAAAAGTAGTAGATGATAATACAGATGGAGGAGGTAATGACTTTGCAGTAGATAATATTCTATTAAAGAAGTTTTGCAAAGCTACAGATACTATAAATATAATCTTTGCCCCACAAACAATCATAGACACAATAGATATTACAATATGTGAAAATGAGCTGCCATATAGTTATTATGACAGTGTCTTTAACCAATCAGGAATATATTTTTATAATTTTTCTACTAATAATAATGTAGATAGTACTTATATTATACATCTAATCGTAAACGAAAGTTATATTGACACATTACATGCAGATATTTATTATGGAAATGTTTATAATAAATATGGATTTAATGAAAGTGCAACAGGAGTTTATATTCATACATTCCAAGATGTAAATGGATGTGATAGTATTTTATGTCTCGACTTGCAGGTTGATAGAATTTTATTTCCAAATGTAATAACTCCAAATGGTGATAATATTAATGATGTGTTTGAAATTCATAATTTGATTGAGCAAAATGCTTTTACAGATAATGAACTAATTATATATAACCGTAATGGTAAGTTAATTTATAGTTTTAAGAATATTAGGAAAAAAGAAGACTTCTGGTCTCCTGCTCAAACAAATTCACCAACAGGAACATACTTCTATCGTTTTATTGGTAAACGTTACGACAAAACAATAGATACTAAGGGAATAATTGAAGTATTAAAATAAGAATAAAATAGTGGAGAAAAACTTCTTCAAATCAGTTCTTTGAATTACGATTTGAAGAAGTTAATTTTTGATAATTAATCTTTTAAGTTATTAATATTTTCTCTTAATTTGCTGATTTGATTGTTTAGCTCTTTAGGAAGATGTGTCCCAAATAATTCATAGAACTTTTCTGTTCTTTCAAGCTCACTTAACCATTCTTTTTTATCAATTTTCATTAGCTTTTCCATCTGTTCAGAAGTTACATCTAAACCTTTTGTATTTATTGCATTTGTTTTTGGAATTTTTCCAATAGGTGAATCCATTGCAATGTCTTCATTATTGCATCGGTCAAATATGTAAGCTAAAACTCTTGAGTTTTCTCCATATCCTGGCCATAGCCATTTGCCATTATCTTTTCTAAACCAGTTAACGCAGAAAATCTTTGGTAAGTTTTCTTTTTGAGTTTTTGTTCCAATATTTATCCAATGTGCAAAATAATCTCCCATATTGTAGCCACAGAATGGTTTCATTGCAAATGGATCGTGGCGAAGCTCTCCCACATTAAGTCCAATTACTGCAGAAGTTATTTCAGAACCAATAACAGAACCAATCATAACTCCATGATTCCAGTCTTTTGCCTCATAAACCAAAGGAATTGTCGTTTGACGTCTTCCTCCAAATAAAATGGCTGAAATAGGAACTCCATTAGGTTCGTTATATGCTGGATCAGCTACAGGACATTCAGAAATTGGGGTTGTAAAACGTGAATTGCTTTGTGCACATGGCTCTTTGGAAGTCTTATCATAAACTCTTCCTTTCCAATCAATAGTTCCTTCAGGACAATCATATCCAATTCCTTCCCACCAAACATCTTTATCTGGAGTTAGACCAACATTTGTGTATAGTGTATTTCTTTGAATAGATTGATATGCATTAGGGTTTGTATCCATTGAGGTTTGAGGAACAACTCCAAAGAATCCATTTTCTGGATTGATAGCCCAAAGACGACCATCTTTCCCAAATTTCATCCATGCAATATCATCTCCAACTGTTTCAACCTTCCATCCTGGAATTGTTGGAATTAACATTGCAAGATTTGTCTTTCCACATGCTGAAGGGAAAGCTGCTGCAATATATTTTTTTTCTCCTTTTGGATTTGTTATCCCCAAAATTAACATATGCTCAGCCAACCATCCCTCTTCTTTACCTATAACAGATGCAATTCTTAAAGCAAAGCATTTCTTCCCTAAGAGTGCATTTCCTCCATATCCTGAACCATAAGTCCATATTTCTTTTGTTTCGGGAAATTGACAAATATATTTTTCATTTATAGGACGACAAGGCCATTTAACATCCTTTTGTCCTCCTTCCAATGGATAACCAACAGAATGAATGCAAGGAATAAATCTTCCTTTTTCTCCTAAAATATCTAAAGCAGGTTTACCCATTCTTGTCATAATTCGCATATGAACTACAACATAAGGGGAGTCAGTTAGTTGAACACCAATATATGATTTATCTGAGCCTAAAGGTCCCATAGAAAAGGGAATCACATACATTGTCCTTCCTTTCATTGCTCCTTTGTAAACCTTTAGCATAGCTTCCTTCATAGATTCAGGGTCGTTCCAATTATTTGTTGGACCTGCATCTTCATGTTTATTGGAGCAAATAAAAGTTCTACTCTCAATTCTTGCTACGTCAGAGTCGTCTGTTTGAAAATAGTAGGAGTTTGGTTTTTTTTCTTCATTTAGTTTGATTGCAACTCCACTTGCAACTATACTATCTAATATGTTTTGATTTTCTTCTTCTGAACCGTCACACCAGTGAACGTTTTGGGGCTGAAAAATATCTTTCCAATGATTTACCCAGTTGATTAATTCTATATTTTTTGTCATAAGAAATATGTTTTTAATTAGAATAATCATGCAAAAATAAGAAACATAACCATAGGAAACAAAATAAATCTTAAAAAATTATTTTTAGAATTAATGAGTTTAAAGACTTTAAAGCTCTTAAGCTTCTTATTATCAAAAAAAAGTCGGTGATTAAATTTAAAAAGTCACCGATTAAATTGAAAAAGTCGGCACTTAAACAAAAAAAGTCGGTGATTAAATTTGATTAAGTAGGGACTTTATTATTTATTGTCTTTTTTTAACTAAAAATAATGGAAAAACAATTGAATTTATTACCTTTGCACTTAAGATGAATAATGCAGTACTATATTTATTCCCTACTCCAATTGCTGATAATGATTTGAAGTATTCTATTCCAGAAGTAAACTTGGAACTATTAAATCAATGCGATTTTTTTATAGTAGAGGATTTGCGTTCAGCAAGAAGATTTCTCAAAAAGGCTGGTTACAAGAAAGATTTTGAGGAAGTAGAATTTTTTACACTTAACGAACATACCAAAATAGAAGAGATAGATAACTATTTAGATCCAATTATTAAAGGCAAAAACATTGGTTTAATGTCTGAAGCTGGACTTCCATGTATTGCTGATCCAGGACAAATGGTTGTTAGTATGGCTCAAAATAAAGATATTAAAGTTGTCCCTTTGGTTGGTGCATCTTCTTTGATGATGGCACTTATGGCTTCAGGCTTTAATGGTCAGAACTTTGCCTTTGTTGGATATTTGCCAGTTGATAAAGTGCTTAGAGCAAAAAAGATTAAAGAATTGGAGACAATTGCACTTAAAACTAATCAAACACAAATATTTATTGAAGCCCCATATAGAAATAATCAAATGTTGGAGAGTTTGATACAAAACCTCAATCCAAATACTTCCATATGTGTTGGCGTTGATATTTCAATGTCTTCAGAACAAGTAATTACCAAAACTGTCAGTGGCTGGAAAAAAACTAAAATTGATTTGAATAAAAGAAATACAGTTTTTCTTATATATAGGTAAAATAAAATGAATAAACCACTTGCAGCATATTTACGCCCCAATTCATTAGATGAATATATTGGTCAAAAGCACTTAGTTGGAGAAGGAGCCATACTAAGAAATGCTATTGAAAGTGGAAATATACCTTCAATGATTTTGTGGGGACCTCCAGGTGTTGGGAAAACAACTTTGGCTAATATTATAGCAAACAGACTTTTTTGTCCTTTCTATTCTCTTTCAGCAATCAATTCAGGAGTGAAAGATGTTAGGGAAGTTATAGAAAAAGCTAAACAAGGAGATAGAGCAATTCTTTTTATTGATGAAATACATCGTTTTTCCAAAAACCAACAAGACTCTCTACTTGGAGCAGTAGAACAAGGTATAATAACATTAATTGGAGCAACCACTGAAAATCCATCTTTTGAAGTAATTACACCATTGCTTTCAAGATGTCAAGTTTTTATTCTTAAAAACTTAGAGAAGGAAGACTTGATGCACTTAATTGATAAAGCCATTGAATACTATAAAGAGAACGAAAATAAAACAATTGAAGTTAAAGATGCTCAAGCTCTAATGCGAATAAGTGGGGGAGATGCTCGTAAGCTTTTGAATGCAATAGAAATAGTTGTAACTCAACTTGGAGAAGATACAATAATTACCAATGAAAAGGTTTCATACATTATACAACAAAACCTTACATCTTACGACAAAAAAGGAGAAATGCACTATGATATAATTTCTGCTTTTATTAAAAGTATTAGAGGATCTGATCCAAATGCAGCAGTTTACTGGTTGGCAAGAATGGTTAACTCAGGAGAAGATGCATTGTTTATAGCAAGAAGAATGGTTATATTAGCATCCGAAGATATTGGAATGGCAAACCCTAATGCAATGCTTTTAACTAATGCATGTTTTGAAGCAGTAAATAAAATTGGATATCCAGAATGCAGAATAATACTATCTCAAATGGCAGTTTATTTGGCAACCTCTCCAAAGAGCAATTCAACCTATATGGCAATTGAAAAAGCATTATCTATTGTTGAAAAGACAGGAGATTTACCTGTTCCACTTCATTTAAGAAATGCTCCAACCTCACTTATGAAAGAAATTGGATATTCCAAAGACTATAAATATGCTCATGACTACGAAAATAATTTTATCCCAATACAATTTATGCCAGATGGTTTAATTGGGGAGAAACTGTATGAAACAGGTAACAATCCAAAAGAAAAAGAAATACTTAAGCATTTAAGTATGATGTGGAAAGATTATTATAATTATTAGTTATGAATGGAGAATTAAGGGTGTTATTTCCTCAAATAAAAACAAAAAATACATTTGTATTTGAAACAAAGCTTTTTTCTCCCGAAGACAAGCTTATTATGGCTCCAATGCAAAATTTGACGGGTTATTTGTTTAGAAATGCCTACGATAAGCTTTTTCCCAATATTATAGATAAAGCTATAACACCTTTTATATCCATTACACATGGAAGTAATTGTTTTAGTAAAAGGAAGTATAGAGATGTTTTGAAAGAACACAATACTTCTAAAATGGAAATAATCCCTCAAGTTTTAGGAAATGATATTAATGCAATGATTGAAATTGCAGAGGCTCTTTATTCTTTGGGCTACAAAGAAATGAATTTGAATTTGGGTTGCCCTTTTGAAAGAATTCTAAAGAAAGATAGAGGAGCTGGACTTCTCTCAGACACCAAAAGAATAGAAAATATAATAGAAGGAGTTATAAATAAAATCCCAATTAATTTATCTCTAAAACTCCGTCTTGGAGTAGAAGAAAAAGATGATATTTATAGGCTTATCCCAATTATTAATTACTATCCAATAAAAAACATTATTATTCATCCTCGCTTGGCAATTGATAAATATGATTCAATGGTCAACTTAGATTGCTTTGAAGATTTAATTACTAAAATAAATAAAAGAGTTGTCTATAATGGAGATATATTCTCAAAAGAAGATTTCAATAACCTTAAACTCCGATTTCCAACAATAAATGATTGGATGATAGGAAGAGGCTTATTAAATAATCCACTTTTACCATTTGAAATTAGGTCTAATGAATATTTCCAAAAAGAAGAAGGTGTACTCGCATTGCATGAAGAACTTTTGAAAACTGCTAAATCAGCAAATAAGATGAAAGAATATTGGAGCTATTTTTCAAAAGGCTTAAATATTGAAGAAGATAAATTATCTATTATATATAGTTGTACTACATTAGAAGAGTTGGATAAGGAGATTAGAAAAATAATCAGAGATATGACAAAAGTATAAGAAATTAACTTAAAACAAATCACTATGGAGATATCACCAAACAATATAATATTAGTTGCAGCGATTTTAATTTTTATTAGTATTATTGTTTCACGAGCAAGCTCAAAGTTTGGAATACCAACCTTACTTATTTTCTTAGTTGTTGGAATGTTGTTTGGAAGTGATGGTCTTGGGGTTCAATTCTATAATGCTAAAGTAGCTCAATTTATAGGTATGATTTCATTAAGTATTATTCTTTTCTCTGGAGGAATGGATACTAAATTTAAAGAAATAAAACCTATTTTGGCTCAAGGTATTGTCCTTTCAACACTTGGAGTCCTGATAACAGCTTTACTTACTGGATTTTTTATATTTTGGGTAACAGGTTTTGAATTTGCCAATATAAAATTTCCTTTGGCAACTTCACTTCTTTTAGCTTCTACAATGTCTTCAACCGATTCAGCTTCAGTATTCAGTATACTCCGTTCCCAAAATATTAAACTCAAATATCATCTTCGTCCAAAATTGGAATTAGAAAGTGGAAGTAATGACCCAATGGCATTTATGCTTACAATTGCACTAATACAATTCATTTCTTCTTCAAGCATTGGTATAGCTCCAGTTATTGGTAGTTTTGTAATACAATTTTTAGTTGGAGGTGCAATAGGTTTTTCAGTTGGAAAACTATCTGTTAAGTTAATTAATAAAGTAAAAATTCCATATCCTTCACTTTATCCACTTCTTTTGTTTAGCATAATTCTTTTTACTTTTGCCATAACTGACGTCTTAAAAGGGAATGGGTATTTGGCAGTTTATATCGCAGGTATAATTGTTGGTAATAATAAGATAGTATTCAAAAAGGAAATATCTTCATTCTTAGATGGACTGACAATGTTTGCTCAACTAATTATGTTCCTTTCATTAGGACTTTTAGTCAATCCAAGTGAGATGATTTATCTGCTTCCAATAGGTCTTCTTATAAGTGTATTTATGATTTTGATTGCTCGTCCAGCCAGTGTTTTCTTGTGCCTCTTGCCTTTTAGAAAGGTTGATTTCCGTTCAAAAACCTTTATTTCGTGGGTTGGACTTAGAGGAGCTGTGCCAATAATCTTTGCAACATATCCAGTTGTAGCTAATATTCCAAATTCCAATTATATTTTTAATATAGTATTTATTGTTACTTTAGTTTCTTTGGTTGTTCAGGGTATGACAATAAAAAGCGTTGCAAAGTTCTTGAAATTAGACCTTCCTAATAATAATAAACCAAGTGATTTTGGAGTTGAAATTCCAGAAGAGTTGAATGTTTATCTTAAGGAACTTCAATTAACAAAGTATATGCTAAAGAAAGGGAATAATCTAAATGATATGGTTCTTCCAGAACGAACTTTAGTGATAATGATTAAGAGAGATGGTAAATTCTTAATTCCTAATGGTCAATTGGAGCTAATTGAGAATGATATTCTTTTAATTATTTCCGAAGATGAACAAGAACGTTTGATTGACCAATATAATCATCCAATTGAGGAATAAATACAGAGAGGGATTACTTATCGACTATGCAAATCAAAGAAATCCCGCACGAAAGAAGTTCAATAATATAAAATTAAAAAATATGAAATATTGGTATTTATTAATAGTTATTTTGCCTTTGATTTTGTTATCATGTAGCAAAAAAGACAAGCATGAAAGATCATTGAACGACACTGGACATGATATTCAAAAATTAAGAGAAGATGTTTTGTATAGGGGTGATTTTGATGCTTATAATTCACTTAGTATAGAATGTTTAGATTATCATCCTGGTGAAATTTTGCCATTCGCAATAATTATGGAAAACAAGTACAATGATTCTTCTTTTTGTATTGATATTTATGAAAGTATAGAACAAATTTATTATGCTGGAAATAGCGATTACATTGATGAACGAACAGCAAAAATGGCTATTGAAAATTTGGAAAAAGCAGCAAAAATAGGTATAGATGTAGCAATTTCGCGGTTAAATTCTATACCAAAAGACAATAAAAATCTTACTTATAAAGAAAAATTTAAATATGCAATGGGAAATTAGTATTTTAGGCATAATAATGTAATATAAAAACAATAATCACTACAATCTCTTCGCAAAAATAGGCAGAACAAAATTCTGCCTATTTCTTTTTTCATAAACTAAACTATAAATAAGCATAGAGTAAATTAGTAATTTAGCTATAAGCAAACCTTAATTTAGCTATGGGTAAAATTATAGATTGGCTATAAGTAAACCTTAGTTTTGCCATGAGCTAATCTATAGATTGACTATGAGCTAATCTATAGTTTAGCTATGAGCTAAGTTATAGTTTAGCTATATGCTAAGTTATAACTTAGGTATAAGCTAACTTATAGATTACCTTTCCTACACAACGGAACGTTTGATCGATCAATATAATCATCCAATAGAATAAATATCATTATTCTGTAAATCAATATTTAAATAGTGTTTTTAATTCAATTATAAATTATTATTTATATTTGCCCTTTCAATTTAATATTTTTCAATCATGAATCAAGAAAGTTTTATTGCGAATATTGAAGAGAGTTTAAAGAATCATTGGGATTATCCTGCTCTTTCTGACTATAAGGCTGAGCCAAAATATTATTCTTTTGTTGCAAAACAAATCGCCAAGGCTCATATATTTTTTGAAGAATGTGGAATTAAAAAAGGAGATAAAATTGCTCTTTGTGGTAGAAATTCCTCTAATTGGGCTGTTAGTTTCTTTTCCATAATTACCTATGGAGCTGTTGCAGTTCCAATTTTGCATGAGTTCAAGCCTGAAGCAGTTCATCATCTTGTTAATCATTCCGAAGCAAAATTACTCTTTGTAGGTGATGTTGTTTGGGAAAGTTTGGATGAGAAGAAAATGGACGGATTAAATGGAATTATTCTTTTGACTGATTTCAGTTTGGTTTCTTCCTGCAACTCATGCAAAAAGGCATATCAAAGAATTGAAGAGAAGTTCAGAAAGAGATATCCAAAAGGATTTCGTAGAGAAAATGTTAAGTATGAACGTGAAAATATAAATGATTTAGCAATTATCAACTACACTTCTGGCACAACCTCTCTTTCAAAAGGAGTAATGTTGTCTTATAAAGCAGTAAACTCCAATCTCCTTTTTGCAACAGAAGAATTACCAGAAATGACTGTTGGAATGAATATAATTTCAATGCTTCCAATGGCTCACATGTATGGAATGGCTTTTGAAATTATTTTTGAATTTATGGTTGGAATGCATATCCATTTTCTAACACGTGTTCCAAGTCCAAAAATTATTGCAGAAGCATTTGAAAGTGTTAAACCAGACCTTATTATTGCAGTTCCTTTAATCGTTGAAAAGATTTACAAGTCTAAAATAAAACCAATGATTGATAAAACTCTTATTAAAATATTACTGAATACTCCAATTATTGACAGCATAATAAAAAATAAAATACTATCATCAATAAATACTGCATTTGGAGGTAAGTTCAATCAAATTATTATTGGAGGTGCAGCTCTTAATCAAGAAGTTGAAGCATTCTTTAAAAACTTAGGATTAAGATATACCATTGGTTATGGAATGACTGAATGTTCTCCAATTATTACTTATTCAAATTGGAAAACTTTTAGACAAGGTTCCTGTGGAAAAGTTGTCACAAGAATGCAAATAAAGATTGATTCCCCTGATAGTGAAAATATTGTTGGAGAAATAATGGTTAAGGGAGATCATGTTATGATGGGGTATTATAAAAATCCTGAAGCAACATCTGCAGTGCTTTCTGAGGATGGATGGTTTAGAACAGGAGATTTAGGATTAATTGATAAGGATGGATACCTTTTTATTAAAGGAAGAATTAAGAATATGATTCTTGGCTCAAGTGGTCAAAATATTTATCCTGAAGAAATTGAAGACAAACTAAACTCTATGGAATATGTTATGGAAAGCATTGTTTTGGAACAAGAGGGGAAGTTAGTGGCTATGGTTTATTTGAATCAGGATATGTTAGACAAAGAAGGAATTGATATTGTTCGCTCAAAGTCAATTATTAGAAAAATTAAGGAAGAATTAAATAAAGAACTTCCTGCCTATAGTCAAATTTCCTACATCTATCTTCAAGAAGAAGAATTTGAGAAAACGCCAAAACGTTCCATCAAACGTTACCTTTACACCTCAATCATTCCAAGTAAGAAACCAATAGAATAAAATAAAAACAGCTACCAAAATTTTGGTAGCTGTTTTCTTTTTAAAGCAACTAATAAAATGTGAAACTTTATTAGTAGTTTAGGGATTGTATTTCAAAATAAGCTTTAGGATGTTGACATGCAGGACATTTTTCTAATGCCTTCTTGCCAAAATGAACATAACCGCAGTTTCTGCAATACCAGAAAACTTCTCCTTCTCTTTCAAAAACTTTGTTTTCTTCAATGTTTTTCAAAAGCTTTCTGTAACGATCTTCATGAACTTTTTCTGCTTTAGATACGCTCTTAAAAGTTGCAGCAACCTTAGGGAAACCTTCTTCTTCAGCAATGCGAGCAAATTCAGGATAAAGAAGAGTCCATTCTTCATTTTCTCCATCAGCAGCAGCTTTCAGGTTTTCTTGAGTTGTACCAATAATACCTGCAGGATACATAGCTGTTATTTCCAACATACCACCTTCAAGATAACGGAAGAATTGTTTGGCGTGTTGTTCTTCTTGAATAGCTGTTTCCATAAAAATAGCAGCAATTTGTTCATAACCTTCTTTCTTTGCTTCTTTTGCAAAATAGGTGTAACGATTTTTTGCTTGAGATTCTCCAGCAAAAGCCTTCAATAAATTTTGTTCTGTTTTTGTTCCTTTAATGCTCATAATTTTATTTTTATTTAGTGGATAACTATTTTAACAAGCAAATATATAAAAAAAGCAAATATCTTGCAAATTATTTTTGAGAAAATAATTTTATTCTAAATTTGCAAAATTAAAACGATATGAATATGAAAAGAATATTAATTTTAGCTATTCTAACCCTTATCAGTTCAAACTTACTTTTTTCACAAAAAGTATATGACGAAACAAAAGACGGAGATAAACAACTGCTTGAAGCAATTCAAACAGCTAAAGCAAATAATAAATATGTATTTGCTATGGTTGGAGGCAACTGGTGCAAATGGTGCTTGATGTTTAATGAATTTGCCAATACCAATCAAAACGTGAAGAAAACCTTAGAAGATAATTTTGTTTTTGTTCATATCAACTATTCCAAAGCCAACGAAAATACAAAAGCAATGAAACGTTTGGGCTATCCAGAAAGATTTGGCTTTCCTGTTTTTGTAATCCTTAACGAAAAAGGCGAAAGAGTCCACACCCAAAACTCCGCTTATCTTGAAAAAGGCGAAGGATACAGCGAAAAAGAAGTAGTATCATTTCTAAACAACTGGACAAAACAAGCCGTAACTATTCCGAAAAAGAAATAAGGAATATGCAACTAAAATTATTTAATTGTATTTTCTTTAATAATAGCTATAATAAGAGAGATTAAGAATAAAATAATTTTTTAAAATATTGATGATTTAATTTGTTTTTTTGATATAAAAATATATACCTTTGCGGCATATAATTAGCTAAAAATCAAATTAAATCAAATTAAATCAAATCATCATGAAAAAATTATCTATTATTTTTATTCTTGTACTGACAAGTGTTAGTTTTAGTGCAAAAGCATATGATTTCTTTGCTATAAATAATGATGGCGATACGATATATTATAATATAACATCTTCATCATATCCATATACAGTTGAGGTTACTAATACAGATTCAACTTCTTATGCAGATTCAATAGAAATTCCATCATCAGTAATTAATAATTCTATAAATTATTCTGTTACATCAGTCGGGAACAATGCGTTTATGTTTTGTCAAAGTCTAACTCATATTACTATACCAAATTCTGTTACGACAATTGGAAACTTTGCTTTTTCATTTTGTGACAGTCTAAATTCGATTTCTTTTGGGAATGCTATTACTTCTATTGGATCTTGTGCTTTTCAAAGCTGTAGAAGATTAACCTCTTTAATTATCCCAAATTCTGTAATAAATATTGGTTATGGTGCTTTTCAGATGTGCTATAGTTTATCTTCTATTATTATTCCAAATTCTGTTACTTCAATTGGAGATAGAGCATTTTATTGGTGTGACAGTTTAGTTACTATAAATTTAGGCAATTCTATTACAAAAATAAATGATAATACTTTTGGTTTTTGTAATAGTTTGTCTTCTATAATTATCCCAAATTCTGTTACATCAATTGGAGATTATGCTTTCGAAGGTTGTAGTAACTTAACTTCTATTACTATTCCAAATTCTGTTACATCAATTGGGAATGGTGCTTTTTATTCTACTCCTCTAATCTCAATTGTTGTTAAATCAACTGAGCCACCAATAATTACAAATACTACATTTAATTATAATTTTCCTAATACTATTTTATTTGTTCCTTGTGGTTCTGTGCCATTATACCAAGCAGCTAATAATTGGAATAATTTTAATATAATCACTAATGAAGGAATAACTCCAACATATATAGATGCATTAATATGTCAAGGAAGTACATATTCTTTTAATGGATTAAATATTGATTCTGCTGGAGTTTACACTCAAGTTATTAGTTCAATGGATGGTTGCGATAGTATTTATTATAGAATAAATTTAACATATGCAGAGTCTCCAACTCCTAAAATATGCATGGTAACAGTAGATGAAAATAATCATAATGAAATTGTATGGAAAAGAGATGAAATAGTTGATTATTATAATGTATATCGACAAGGGAATCAAATTGGTCAATATGATTTATTAGCAACTGTCTCTTATGATAGCATATCATATATTGACACTTCATCAAACCCTGAAGTTAAAGCATATATCTATAAAATATCTGCAATTGATAGTTGCAATAATGAATCATCATTAAGTTATCAACATAAAACAATGCACCTAACAATAAGTCAAGGAATAGGAAATAATTGGAATTTAAATTGGAGCCCATATCAAGGCATATTATACTCAACATATAATATTTATCGAGGACAAGGAGATTCACTACATTCCTTAGAATTTATAGAAACAATATCAGGAGATAATACTTCATACACAGATCTCAATGCACCATCAGGAACAATTTACTATCAAATCGAAATACTATTAAATGAATCTTGTTTTCCAACCAAAACATATAGTTCAATTCGTTCAAACTTGGTTTCTAATAAAAATATAGGAATCTCAGATATTACTAATAATGAATTATCAATAAAACTTTATCCAAATCCTACAAATGATAAAACAATACTAGAAATTAATGGATTAAAGGAAAAGGCTGATGTCTTGTTATATGATATATATGGTAGAATAATTAGAACATATTTATTTAATAATGAGCAAGGAAAATTAGAAATAAATGTAAGAGATATTGCAAAAGGAATTTATAATTTAAAAGTCGTAAATAGTAATGATAATATTACAAGAAAATTAATTGTAAATTAAAGTATTGCAGTTAGAAATTTATTTATTTCCTCACAATTATACAACTATTTCTTTGTCTCCTAAGAGATGAAGTCTATAATTTATCTTAAATGTCAAACAATCAATTATTTTCTTGCTGAATTAATATACTTCTTTTGTGTGTTAAGTTATATATATGTTTCTTGATTAGATATAATTTTCTCAAATCAAGATATAAATTATTTAGAATAGGGAATAAATTTCTTTATGCTTGATTTAATTTTTGCAAGGTGGCAGGATGTAGAGTGTATCCTGTCACCTTACATCATGTATCCTGCCACCTTGCACTATGTATCCTGGCAGGTTGCAAAATTTTTACTTGATTTTGTCAAATTTTTTTCCTATCTTTGCATTTTATAATCAATCATTTGAAGATTTATAAAGTGGTTATTTCAACTTTCCATTTTATTAGAGTTTGTTGATTGTATATAATAAGAGATATTGTTTAATTTAAAAATATGTAATTTTATGAGAAGGTATTATAGCGTAAGTGCTAAGAAATTTATTGACAAGGATGGTCAAGAGGTTGTAAGGTATTATCCTAATGCAGTTTCTGCTGGACATTTTAGTTCGGAAGATATGGCAAGGGATATTGCTGAAGCAACAAGTCTTTCAGAACCTGATGTTATTGGAGCTTTGAAAGCGTTTTCAATTGTTTTGAAAAATAGATTGAAGTTGGGTTATAATATTAAGTTGGACGGAATTGGAACATTCAGTCTTTCTGTTACTGGAGAGGCATGCAATACCGAGAAAGAATGCAAGCCTAATAAAGTTAAGGTTGGTAAAATTTCATTTAGGGCTGAGTCTAAACTAAGAAAAGAAATGGTGGGTATAAAGTTCTTCAAAACTATTAAGAAACGAAATAGGAGATAAAAAATACGTTATTCTTTTTAGCTGAATAACTATTATTTATTTTCTACCAAAATCAGCTGGAATTTCACCCCAAGCTTCTGTATTCCACTTTAGAATTTTGGTTGTGTAGGTGTTTTCCTGAAGCCATTTCTCTGCTCTTTCAATATATTTAAATAAGTCTTCAGTCTTTGAATTGCGTTCAAGTTTGGTTTTGCATTTTTTCTGCTTAACCCATTTCATTGCATTTACGCTATCGGTGTAGAGCGGAAGGTTGAGGTTGTGGCGTTTGAGGTAGGAGAGTCCGTGAACCAAGCCTAAGAATTCTCCAATATTATTTGTCCCACAAGGATGGGAGTAGTGAAAGAGTTGTTTTTTGGTTTTGCTGCTTACTCCTTGGTATTCCATTTTTCCAGGATTGCCACTGCATGCTGCATCGGTTGCTATGCTTTCCATTATTGGAGAGCCTGCTTCGGAAATTAGGGTTTGTGATGGTGTTGAGGTTTTGTTGTTTGCTTTTGCGTATAAATGTTTTTCTGCTTTTTCTTTAAAAGCAAATTCTGCTTCTATTTTGTTGCTAAATGATTTATATTGTGCTTGAGGAAATCCTTTAATCTGTTCTTGACATTCTTGCCACGATTCAAATACTCCTTTTTTATGTCCTTGCCAAACTACATAATATTTCTGTTTTGCCATTAGTCTTTTTTCTTTCTCTTAAAATTATAGCTATCTTATAAGTGTTATATCTCCACTCTTTTTGAATGTTCTGCCAAGTCCACATTCTATTTCCAAACGATAGAAATATACTCCTGCAAGGCAGTCTTGTCCTTTGTAAGTTCCGTCCCAACTTTGGTTTTGATCTGTTGTTGCAAACACTTCTTCTCCCCAACGATCAAAAATAATAAATTTAATTTTCTCAATATGTTCTCCACTTACTTTAATAACATCGTTTTTGCCATCGGAATTGGGAGTAAATACATTTGGAATAAATATATTGGGTTCGCCACAATTAATGACTTCCACTTTAATCCTTATGCTGTCTGTGAAATCACATCCATTTCCATCGGTAACAAAGACTTGATAGGTTATGGATTGAAGTGGTGTTGCATATACCTTTGCATTGTTTGGATTATTTAAATATGTTGATGGAGACCATAAATAAGTTAAGCCTGGATAATTAGTTACACTTAGAACAATTACTTCTCCATCATAAATTTCTGTTTTTGATGCGTTAATTTCAAAGTCACGGAATATATCCAAGTTAACAATGGATATTGTATCTGAAGATTTGCATCCATAGGAGTCGGTTGTTTGAACATTATAATCTCCAACGCAAAGGTCAGTTATCGCTTGGGTTGTATCACCATTACTCCATAAGTAATAATAAGGAGCTGTTCCTCCTCCAACATTTGCAGTTATTTCTCCTTCGCAGGCTTCAATACAGTTAAGGTCTTTTTTTGTTAGAACAGTGATGAAATTAGCCTCATTAATTATGCTAATTGTATCGGTAAGTGTGCAATTGTTAGCATCAGTAATTGTAAAAATATAGTCTTTTGAGCAAAGATTATTAATTGAAAATTGAGTTTGACCGTCTTCCCAAAGAATTGAATAAGGAGAAGTTCCTTCCAAAGGGTTAATGTCTATTTCTCCAATGCAAATTCCATTACATGGGTTATTAACCTTAGTGAAAGAATAAGTTAGAGTTGAAGGTGATGAAATGGTAAAAGGAAGAGTTGAATTACATCCAGAGGCTTCAGTAACTTTAACCCAATAGTTGTTTGGAGAAAGTCCAGAAATTGAGCTGACTCCAGTTTGTCCGTTACTCCACTCATAAGTATGAGGGCTAATTCCTCCACTAATTATTGCAGTAGCCTGCCCATCATTGTTTCCAAAGCAACTTACATCGTCTGTTTGAACAGTTAAACTTGTTCCATTGAATCCAATCCAAACGCTGTCCAATCCAGAGCAACCGTCTTTCTCAACCCAAATATAAACATATCGACTTTGATTTAAATATATTATTGTTGAATTATTTGTTGTGTCAGTATTTATAAGCGAAGAGAAGTCTCTTGAAAAAGAAAACTTATAGCTGGAGTAATAGTCAGCAGGAACAGTTAAATCAATTGGACTATTGCAAGTGTTAATGGCGTCTTGAATATCAATTTCTAATTTTTTAATATAAACTCTTTGGTAAATGGTATCCCAACATATTCCATCGGTAAGAATTAATCGGAAATCTGTTGTCTGATTAATTATAGCATAAGGATTAGATATTGTTGGGTCAGTTAGGAGTTCTGCTGGAGACCAAGAAAAGGTTAAGTTGCTTTGAGAGATGGGAGGAATGCCAATTTGAATTGCATAATTGGGGCATGTTCCAATTGAATCAATTTCTCTTGAAGTATTTCCCAAAACCAAAACAGTATGTTTCATTGTATCAGAAGAAACGCATCCATTTTCAAAGTTTGCTATTAAAGTAATTTCATATAAACCACTTGTATTGTAGGTGTGAATTGGATTAGTGTCATTAGATAATGTTCCGTCGCCAAAGTCCCAAATATAAGAAGTTCCTCTTCCGTAGTTTTGAAAGTTTATAGTCTGAGGAGCACAACCAATTGGAGGGAATCCAAAATCAGCCACAGCATAATCTTCATGAACATTAAATTTAAAAACAGCAGCATTGCAATTGTTAGAACGATTTCTTGGACTATAAACATTTGAAGGATATGTTGGGAAACCTTGATTACCTCCACATCCAGCACAAGCTGCCTGATAAACTGTGCTAAACTTGTCATAACGACTTGTCCCACCATCAACATGGTCTGCAATTCCGTTTGCTCCAAAGAAAGTTGCGTAGTCCATCGTTGAAGCATCGGAAGCAATAGATATTATATAAAAATCTCCTCCGTCGGTTGTTTGCATAAAAGCATTTGAACTTGTTTGCATGTTGCTTGTAGTTAAATTGCCCATTCCTCCCCAGCCAGTGCAGTAAATTCTTCCACAAACATCAACAGCAAAAGCTGAAGTCGAAATATTAGGTCTTCCAATTCCTGACCCAAAAACTGTACTCCAAGTAAGGGTTTGAAGATTTGGAGAAAACTTTGCAATAAATTGACCACTATTAGGAATGCCGTAAGTTGCATTATGAATTAAAGTCATCCCTGTAGCATTGGTAATTCCAAAAATATGAGGATTATTATATTTATCTGTTCTTACAAAATAAGAAAGGTCTTTTTTGTCAGAACCAAAAAAAGTAGATGCAAGCATTGTTTCTCCGTTATATGATATTAAAGAAAGAAAGCAATCAGTATTTCCTCCATTAAAGGAAGGAGAGTATGCCCATGAACTTGTAGGAAAATTATGAGAAACAGTTCCTCCAGCAACATAAAGTTTATAATCATCATCAGTATCTATTGAAAAAACAGCATCATCCTCACTTCCTCCAATATAGGAAGAGAATAGCATTGTGGAAAGGTTGAAATCAATTTTGAAAACAACTCCATCTTGTTTGCCTATATAATTTGGATTAAATGAATTGGGCGTTGTTGGAAAATCTTGAGAGAAGGTGCACGAGCCAACATAAATATTACTCATGTCATCTGTTATTATCTCTCCTCTTGCTCCATCTCCATAATTACTGTAAAGAGAATCGTTACCTAAATAATAAATTTGGTTTTCATTATAGGAGTTTCTAAAGTTTAATCCATCATTCTTACTTCCTCCAACGTAGGTTGAAGCTTCAAGAGATGTTCCATCGTGGGCAAATTTTGAAATAAAAATATCACATCCTTGATTGAAATTTATTGAACCATCATAGGAAGCAGAATCTCCTCCTGCAAATATTCTTTGAAAAGCATTAGTTGTGGTAGGAAAGTTGTTACTTCCAGTTGTTCCAAAAACTATAAGTTCATCAAATTCATTTACAATCAAACTATGAGGCATTTCACAACCTGAACCTCCCAAGTATGTTGAGTAAATCAAATTAACTCCATCATGACTGAATTTAGAAATAGAAACATCCCAATTTCCTCCACCATAAGTTGTTTGAAATGCACCAATAGTTATAGGATAATTAATTCCTGAAACAATTCCTCCAAGATAAGCATTTCGCATCTTGTCGTAAGTGGCAGTAAATCCCCAATTATCAGACAAAGCACCAGTGTAACTTGAAAAAACAAGTGTTGGGTCAATAACTAAATCATAATCCTTATTATAATTTCCAATTTTATATGTAATTATGTTGTTATTTAGAACAAACTCAGCCTCTATTTTAATGCTGTCTCCATTAATAATTTGATAGGCGTAAGGTTTAACTTCAACTAATTGTCCAATGGAGGTGTATAAAATTAAGTTTTCATTCTTAATGTTTAATTTATCAATTCCTTCATAGAAGAGAGAAATATCTTCAACCTTTGCACCAGAGTGTAAAATAAAATCATGCTTAATATTGTTTCCTTCAGAATAAACCTTCCAGTCAATATTTGAATAAATATCCTTGTAAAGTATTTCTCCATAAGAATAAGCTTTACTTACCCATTTAGATTTATCGTTGCCAATGTAGTAATTGTTGTAGCTCGTGCTTTTTTGGTTTGGAATAATATTGTTTTGCTCATTGCTATTTAGTAGTTTGAGCCTGAAAGCATGATTATTGATTATATTTTTGTCTTCTTCGCAATTATGATCTTTTGGTGATTGGTTGTCGTGTTTGCATTCTCTTTTGTAATCAGAAAGAGAGAAGGTTATACAATTTTTTTCTAAAAATGCAGCACCATTGGTAAGAGTTGTTTTAAAAATAATTCTACTTTCCCATTGACCTTTATTTTCAATAAAATTCAAATTTTTATACAAATTTTCTCCACAATATGTTATTTTTGCAGATGAAAAAAGTATGATTGTAAGAATTAAAAACACATGGATGTTTTTCATTTTAAATCACTTTTTATTAATGCAAATATATAAAAACAATTAGTATTATGAAGAAGAAGTTATTATTTTTTATTTTTTGCCTGATGATTGTTCAGCTTAGTAGTTATGCACAATTAAAATTTGGGGTAAAAGCAGGAGTTCCTTTTAATATTCAAAATCTTGAAATTAAAAATGCAAAAATTGAAACTTCACGACCATTTAATTTGGGATTAACTTCTGAATGTATTTTTCCAATTCTCAATATTGGATTTGAGGTTTCAGCTCTTTATGAATTGGAAAGAATTACAGGAAGTGATTTGCAAAAATCAGTTAGTGTTGGTTATTTGATAATTCCAGTAAATTTTAAATATAAATTAGGAATTAAACCTTTTAAAGTGTTTGCTTTTGCAGGTCCAAGTTTAGAAATTATGCTACACAATTCGGGTGATATTGTTCTGCCTAATTATTCTTTAACAAAATCTACTTCAACAATTAAGTATTCTCCAGAAAACTTTAACTGGGGATTAAATGCTGGATTGGGATTTGAAGTATGGAAAATACAAGCAAGCATTGCTTATTTCTATAATTTCCAAACTCCATTAAAAGAAATTCCTGATGATATATTACATCAGACTGCTTCAGATGATGCAGTTAAATCAAATCAGAATGGCTTTGTAGTCTCTTTGGCTTGGTTCTTCTAAAACAATATAAAGAAAAGATTTCATTGGCGGTTTTTATTTTTATTGTACTTTTGCAGCTGTAAATTTTTAAAATATTTATGGGAAAAAATCTTGTGATTGTGGAGTCGCCTGCAAAGGCAAAGACTATTGAGAAGTTTTTAGGAAAAGACTTTGTTGTTAAATCTAGTTTTGGACATATTAGAGACCTTTTAAAAAAAGATATCAGTATTGATATAGAAAATAATTTTCAACCGAACTATCAAATACCTTCAGATAAACAAAAGATTGTTTTAGAACTTAAAAAAGATGCTTCAAAAGCTGAGGTTGTTTGGCTGGCATCCGATGAAGACCGTGAGGGAGAAGCGATAGCTTGGCATTTAAAAGAAGCTCTTAATTTGGATGAAGCAAAAATTAAGAGAATAGTTTTTAATGAAATCACAAAAACGGCAATTCTTAATGCTGTTGAAAATCCAAGAACAATAGATATTGATTTAGTTAATGCTCAACAGGCACGAAGAGTATTAGACAGAATTGTAGGTTACGAAATATCTCCAATTCTTTGGAGAAAGGTTAAACCATCTCTTTCTGCTGGTAGAGTTCAATCAGTTGCAGTTCGTTTAATTGTTGAGAGAGAAAATGAAATTCGTTCTTTTACTCCAACATCTCAATTTAAGATTACTGCAGAATTTAATATTCCTTCATCAACAAAAATACTTTCTTCAACTCTTAACAAGCGTTTTGATAAAAAAGAAGATGTTCTTGAATTTTTAAAAGATTGTATTGGTGCTATTTTTACTGTAAATAGTGTTGAGAAAAAACCGTCTAAACAAACTCCAGCTCCTCCATTCACAACTTCAACTCTTCAACAGGAAGCTTCTCGCAAGTTTGGTTTCCCTGTTTCAAAAACCATGCTTGTTGCTCAGCAACTATATGAAGCTGGACATATAACTTATATGAGAACAGACTCTGTTAACCTTTCTCAAATGGCTTTAAGTTTAGCTAAAACAGAGATTGAAAATACTTTTGGAGCTGAATATGTTAAAACAAGACAATATTCAACAAAGAGTAAGGGAGCACAAGAAGCTCACGAAGCAATTCGTCCAACATACATGCAGAATAAAACCATTGAAGGTGATGCTTCTGCCAAAAGATTGTATGAATTGATTTGGAAAAGAACAATTGCATCTCAAATGGCTGATGCAAAATTGGAAAAAACTACAATTAATATTGATATATCAACTCGTAAGGAAAACTATATTGCTCAAGGAGAAATTATAATCTTTGATGGATTCCTTAAAGTTTATTCAGTTTCAAAAGATGATGATGAAGAGAATGAAGAATTTTCTTCAAAACTTCCTGATTTAAAGAAAGGAGATAATCTTAGTTTGGCAAATTCAATTGCAAAACAAACTTACACTCTTCAACCTCCACGCTATAACGAAGCAACCCTTGTGAAAAAACTTGAAGACTTGGGAATTGGTCGTCCTTCAACTTATGCTCCAACAATCAGTACAATTCAAAAAAGAGAATATATTGTAAGAGAAGATCGTCCTGCCAAGAAAAGAGAAGTTGAGATAATCACACTTCAAAATAATGAAATTAAAGAAAAGAAAGAAAAAGAAAACTATGGAGCTGAAAAGGCAAAACTGTTCCCAACCGATATTGGAACAATAGTTAATAACTTTCTTGTTCAAAATTTTGAAGATGTAATTGATTATAACTTTACTGCCAGTATTGAAAAAGAATTTGATGAAATTTCTCAAGGCAAGAAGGATTGGCAAAAGATGATAAGCTCTTTCTATAAACCATTTCATACTGAAGTTTTAACTGCATTAGATAAATCAGAAAGAACAAGTGGTGAAAGACTTTTGGGTCAAGATCCAAAAACAGGTCAAAACATCTATGCAAAGATTGGTCGTTTTGGAGCAATGGTTCAAATGGGAGAAACTTCAAATGAAGAAAAGCCTAAATTTGCTTCAATGAAGAAAGATCAAAGAATTGAAGAAATTACTTTGGAAGAAGCTTTAACATTATTCCAAATGCCAAGAAATTTAGGTAATTATGAAGGAGAAGAAGTAATTGTAAACGTTGGACGTTTTGGTCCTTACATTAAATATGGCAAAACAAATATTTCAATTCCCAAAACTGAAGATGCTTACACAATTGAATTGGAAAAGTGTATTGAATTGATTAAAAACAAGCCTTCAAAAGAAAAGAAAGTTCTTAAATCATTTGAAGAAGATAAATCAATTGAGATTTTGGATGGAATTTATGGACCATACATTAAACAAAATGGAAGTAACTATAAAATTCCAAAATCAAAAGAAATTGAAAGCCTGACTCTTCAAGAATGTCTTGAGATTATTGAAAAAACTCCAACTAAAAAAACTTCTTCAAGAGCAACAAAGCAAACTAAATCAGCTTCTACAAAAACAACTGCATCTAAAACAACGGCAAAGAAAACTGCAACAACTGCAAAAAAGACAACAACAGCTGCAAAGAAGACAACAAAAAAGAAATAGTTAGAAAAAATAATACTTAAGAAACCTTATTCTGATAAAACAGGATAAGGTTTTTTTTGTTTTATTATTCTTATGTAAAATAGACTTAGTCCTTACCCCCAAAGGACTAAGTCTTCCATGCCCAAGGACTAAGTCCTCAGGGGTAAAGGACTAAGTCCTCTGATGGTAAGGACTTAGTTTATTTTGTTTGTTGAATAAATATCTGGATCTAACGCAATTATCTATTATAATCTATCTTTAATTCTCTGTTTAATATCATGAGTTTATGAAAAGAGTATATCTATTAATAAAAGTTCTAATTATTTCATCAAAAGATGTTATTATTTGCACAAAAGATGCCATCTTTTCATATCAATAATCCTTTTTAAACATAAGATACCTTTAAAGAGAAATTTCACAAGAGAAATTAATATTAACATTTATTATAATATTATTTTGTCTGTAAAAGAAAAATATTGTATATTTGTCGAAAATTATAAATCATATTTATATGATAGTTTTTGTTTATAATTTCCTATTCCTTCTTTATGTTATTCTTATAGCATTACCCTTTCTTTGTAAATTCAATCCCATCCTTTCTAATTTCCCTTTTACATTCAATCCTAAAAACAATATTAACCTTATAAAAAAATAAGCTTATGAAAATGAAGTTATTGATTATACTATTATTGACTGTAAGTCTAATAATAGTAAGTAAACCCTCAAAATCACAGATTATCTCTCCATATAATATTATTAGTGGGGCTTATGAAATTAATGCAAGTGAGTCAGTAGTTGATTACACTCAAAAGATTTTAAAATATAAGGATCGATATCATATAGTTCTAACTAAATTAGAAGGAAGCAAAAGAAATATATTTTATTTAATTGAACAAGATAAATATTTACCTATTTTTGCAGACATATCAGATGAATTAAAAGTAAAAGATTTTTCAATAATGGGTGATTCTATATATTTATGTGGATATATGAATAAAGTAGATGAATATTTTAAAGGTTCTACTCAAGGATTTATAGCTTATGTAAGTATAACAGATTTATTTAATAATACAGGAAATATACAATATAACTATTCTCGAGTTCCCACTACAACTGTTGTGAATAAGATAAAGACATATCATAATAGTAGAGGAGAAAGAATGGTTGTTGGGATAGGAAAACAATTATATTCTGCACCTCCTTATGAGTGCCCTGTTGCTTATGATCCAAATCCACTTAAAATAGATCCAAATCCTGATCCTGATTGTTGGGTTTATCCAGATACAAATTATTTTGATTGTTTTATTGGATATAAAATAACAGAGACAATATTAAACCCTGCATTTCCTTCTGTTAATTCATTTAGTTTATATAGGCATGAGTTTACTCCAGATGATGATGATACTATTGATAGATATAAATATGAAGAATTCCAAGATTTGGCAATAACAGATAATTATATTTGTTTAGCTTCAACTTATCTATTTGATCCTTCAATAACAGGATTAATAAGTCACAGTAAATTTATTGTTCTGAGGAAATTCGATAAAAATGATTTTAATAATCATACCTCTAACCGAATTAATCTATCTTCTTCAGATATATCACATGCTGAGTATGGTTTTAGGTTAGAGGCTTTAGATAAAGATAATGTAGCAATAGCACATGTAGCTTGCGAATATCCTATGGGTGATCAAATAAGAACAATAGTTACAAAAGTTAATTTAGATGAAGAACCGTGTCAGTTTATTCATTCATCACTAGTTGACTCTGATATAAAGCAGATTAATATGCAAGACATAGAATATATTCCAGAAATAGATCATCTACTACTTTTAAAAGAAAAAGATATTTATGGTATTAATAATATTTTATACTATGTGGATATGTATGAAAATATTTATCCCACTGCAACTTTTGGTAACTATATAACAAATTATTTATATGTACCACAAGAGATTTTCTCTTATCAAAAATGGAATAATATTTTAAGATACGACAAAACCAATTTTGCTCTTATTGGGAATGTTGGAACTAAATTAGGATTGTTGGATAATGAAACAAATAATTTTTTAACTAATCAATGCAGAAAATATGATATAAAAACGATTCATCAAAGAGAAATAAATATTTTTACACAATTTGATAGTCTATTCCAATGTTCATTTGCTCTTATGTATCCTTATGCTCCAGGATTTTACTATTATGGCAATACAACGATAATTCATAAAATGGATTTAATGATACCAAGAGTGGAAAAAATAGAAGTTAAATGTTTAAAGAAATCAGATAATTAAAAATTTATAATAGATATGAAAAAGCTAATCTTAACAATTGCATTGGTTTTTGCATTATTGCAAATAAATGCGCAAACACAATATGATACAATAGTATTTCATCCTTATGATTTAAGTGAATGTCCAATGGGCTTAAGTATCTATTATCATGAAGATAAAGCAAGATATTGCGATAGTTGTATTCCTCCTTTAACAACTTTACCTGGTACAACAATACCATGTTACATAGATGGTTCAGTTACAGGAAGAAATCAATATGGAGTGCAGGGAGTAGCTCAACCTTATCATTTTGATTCAACTGTTACTGTAATTGGAATAGCTGTTAAAATTGGTAATGGAAGTTTAGATCCTTCTTTAAATGGAACTGTATTCTTTCGTATAATGGACGAGGGATTTAATGAATTAGGACAATCGTCAGTATACCCTTGGCAAACTCCAGATTCTAATGGATATAAAAGGCATTGGTTCTCTAATGAAATATCATTAAGAGACTTCTATTTAGCAGGCGATATACTTTCATATAATCAACATGGATTTAATATAAATTATCTTTGTACTTGGAGTTTGTATGATTCAACTGGTTGTTTGGAAAACTTACTTACATCAAGAGGCTTACCATATGATACAATTTTTGTTGGAATAAACTATGATAATCCAGACCCTTGGGCAACAGTAACAGATACATTAATTGCTTGTAGATTTGAAGAAAGTCCATGGTTAAAGAAAGATAATAAATGGGTGAGATTTGCTGATGACCCAGTTTATAATATATTCCAAAAAACATTTATAGAGTTTCTTCCAATACTTAAAGTTCAAAGATTAAGTTTGCCAGAAGAAATAAGTAATGATAATACAATAAAGCTTTATCCAAATCCAGCAGAAAATACTTTAAATATAGAAAGTCAAGAAATAATAAAAGAAATAGAGTTTTACGATGCTTTAGGAAAGAAAGCAAAGGCAATAACACTAAATAGAAAAGAAGCTACGATAGATATAAGTTCACTTGCTAAGGGTAATTATGTCGTAAACTTAATTACCGACAAAGGAAAAATAACTAAGAAATTGGTTGTAAAATAAAACAAACTAAGGAGTGTACGAAATACACTCCTTTTTTATTGTTGATATCTTTTTTCTATCTCCTTAATCTAAGTCATTTTCATTTATTTTATCAAAACCTTTGCTCTAACTTTTTTTTTCAATAATTTTGCAAGGCTTAAGAGAAAATATATTTTTACATAATGGCAGGCAATACAATAGGTAAGGTTTTTAAATTGACTACTTTTGGAGAATCACATAGCGACTTTGTTGGAGGAGTTATTGATGGATGTCCTGCTGGTTTGACTATTGATTTAGATTTTATTAATAGTGAAATTCAAAGAAGGAAACCAACTCAAAAAGATATTTCTACATCAAGAAGTGAAGAAGACAAACTTATTTTTGCTTCTGGAATTGAAAATAATATTTCTTTAGGTACTCCAATTGCTTTCTTTGTTAAGAATGAAAATTATAATAAAGAAGACTATAAAGATTTAAAAGAATTATTCCGTCCCTCTCATGCAGATTTCACTTACAATAGAAAATTTGGTATAAATGCTTCCTCAGGTGGAGGAAGAGCTTCAGCAAGAGAAACTCTATCAAGAGTGGTTGGAGGAAGTATTGCAAAATTGTTTTTAAAGCATAAAGCAAATATTTCAATCAATGCCCAAATTGAAAAAATAGGTAAATGGGATTATTTAACTCAAAAGGAAGAAATTGAAAAAGCATTTGAGAAAATAAACAGGGAAGGAGATTCTCTTGGTGGAACAATTACTTGCGAAATAAATAATATGCCTGTTGGATTGGGAGAGCCAGTTTTTGACAAATTAAGTGCTGATTTGGCAAAGGCTATGATAAGTATTCCTTCTGTTAAGGCTTTTGAGTTTGGAGATGGATTTAAAGGATGTATGGAATATGGTTCAGAACAATTGGATAATTGGAATGAAGATTTTTCAACCAAAACAAATCACTCTGGAGGAATACAAGGAGGTATTTCTAATGGAATGATTATTTTTTTTAGAGTTGGGTTTAAACCAATACCAACCTTAAATAGAGACGTTTCTTACATTAGTAAAGATGGAGTGATACAAGAAATTGAAAATAAAGGACGATATGATAAATGTGTTCTGCCACGTTCAATTGTAATAGTTGAATCAATGGCAGCTCTAACTATTGCTGATCATTTATTGAGAAGTTACACAAATAAGATTTAATAATTGAATTATGAAAAAGATAATAGGAATAATAGTTTTGCTTTTAGTATTTGCTGGATGCAATAAAATGGATAAGGACAGCTTTAGAATAAGTGGTCAATTGAATAAAGGAGAAAGTAAAAACCTTTATTTTTTGGAAATGACAGGTCAAGGGTTAATGCCTTTAGATACAATTGAAATAGATGACAAAGGGAAGTTTAGTTTAGACTATAAATATAAAGAACCATCAATATATATTTTGATGGGAAATGAAAATGATTACATAACACTTATTCCTCAAAAACAAGAAGATATAATAATATCAGGGTCTTTTAATTCACTTTCTTCAACCTATACAGTTAAAAACTCAAAAGAATCAGAACTACTTTATCAACTAAATCAAGAATACATTAAAACCAACACAGTGTTGGCTGAAATCAAACGAACACTATATGAGAATAAATACGTAAACAACTTTGAGGAGTTTAAAGCAGAGCTTTTAGACCAATACAATATTTTAGAGATACATCAAAAAGATATTATAAGAAAGTTTCTAAAAGACAATAAAGGCTCTTTGTCTTGCATAATAGCATTGTATCGCTCATTTGATAATCACTATTTATTTAACCTTAACAAAGATATCAATGTATATGAGGAAGTTTATGCTGAGCTATATAAGAAATATCCAAACAACAAACATACAATTGGACTAAAGAACTTAATTGATGATGCAAAAGCAAAAGCTACACAAGATTCTCTTTATGCTCAACCAAAAGAATTAGCAAATAAGAAATGATAAAAGATAAATATTATTTTGTTGCTGATACACATTTGGGAGTTCCCAATTATGAAGAATCTCTTGTTAGGGAGAAGAAGTTAGTTAGATTCCTTTTGGAGGCAGAAAAAGATGCTAAGACAATTTATCTTATGGGAGATATATTTGATTTTTGGCATGAATACAAATATGTTGTTCCAAAATACTATGTTCGTTTGCTTGGAACTTTAGCCTCAATAGTTGATAGGGGAACTCAGATTTACTTCTTTACAGGTAATCATGACCAGTGGATTAGAGATTATTTTCAAAAAGAAATTGGAATGATTGTTTGCACAAAAGAATTAATACAAAATATTGATGGATATATATTCTATCTGGCTCATGGTGATGGATTAGACAAAACAGACAAGAAGTATTTATTTATGAAAAGTCTTTTTGGCTCAAAGATAATTAGAGCTTTGTTTGCATCCATTAATCCACGTTGGGCAATTGCTTTTGGTAATAGTTGGTCAAGAGCAAGCCGCAAATCTCACTCTGAAGAAGATTTGATGGATAAAGAACATAAAGAAGAAATGTATAAATTTTGTCAAAAGACAATTAAAGAAAAACCAATAGATTATTTCATCTTTGGGCATCGCCATCTAAATAAAGAATACGTAATTGAAGATAACAAGAAGTTAATAATTTTGAGCGATTGGATAAATGCAAGTAGTTATGCTCTATGGGATGGAAGTAAATTAGAACTAAAAAGCTTTGATTAACAAATAAAAAAGTCTAATTTTGCATTTTAAAACACAAGATTAATAAATATATTCAATAAAATAATAAATAAAGATATGAAACAAACACCGTTTACAGAAAAGCACATTGCTCTTGGAGCAAAAATGGCTGAATTTGCTGGCTACAATATGCCAATTTCCTATGAAGGATTAGTTATTGAACACAATAATGTTAGAAATAATGTTGGCGTTTTTGATGTTTCTCACATGGGAGAATTTAGAGCAAAAGGACCAAAGGCACATGATTTTATTCAATACTGCACTTCAAATAATATAGATTCTCTTTTTGATGGTAAAGTACTTTATACAGTTTTACCAAATGGAAAAGGTGGTATTGTCGATGATATGTTAGTTTACAAAGTTAGCGATACAGAATATTTTATGGTTCCAAATGCTGCCAATATCGAAAAAGACTGGAATTGGATGAGTAAGATTGCAACAGAAATGGGATTAGAATTAGGAAAAGATTTTACAAATGAATCAGATTCTTACGCTCAACTTGCTGTTCAAGGACCTTTGGCTTTAAAGGTTATGCAAAAACTTACTTCTACTCCAGTTGAAGATATGGAATACTATACTTTTAAATACCTTACTCTTGCTGGAGTTGAAAACGTTCTTTTATCAACAACTGGTTATACAGGTGCAGGTGGATGTGAAATTTATTTTGCTCCAAAAGATGCAACAAAAATTTGGGATGCTGTTTTTGAAGCAGGAAAAGAATTTGGAATAATGCCAGCTGGTCTTGGTTGTAGAGACACTCTTCGTTTGGAAATGGGTTTCTGCCTTTATGGACATGAAATTAATGATACAACATCTTCAATTGAAGCAGGTTTAAACTGGTTAACAAAGTTTGAAGAAGGAAACAACTTTATTGACAGAGAATTTCTTGAAGCACAAAAAGCTAATGGAGTTTCTAAAAAACTTGTTGGTTTTGAAATGATAGACAGAGGAATTCCTCGTCAAGGATATGAAGTTTGTGATGCAGAAGGAAATGTAATAGGTCATGTATGTTCAGGAACACAATCACCTTCATTAGGAATAGCTATAGGAACTGCTCATGTTCAAACAGCTTTCAGCAAAAAAGACAGTGAAATTTATATTAAGGTTAGAGAAAAACTGCTTAAAGCAAAAGTAGTTAGAATGCCTTTCTATAAAGTACAATAATAACAAAATTCTCATAAGGGCGTATTGCATTAATGCATAACGCCCTTATTTTTTTCATAACCAATATTAATGAGTATTGATAAGTAAATACAAAAAATATTATTTTCTAATTATCATTATGCTATTACCCCAACTTCTAAAGTCTCAAATCGAAATAATCGCTTTTCACAATTGTGAAAACTTCTTCTATCCAACAAATGACTCTCTTTCAAAAGATGATGACTTTACAATTAATTCTCCACGCAATTGGAATTGGGAACGCTTTAACCTGAAGAAAGACCTTTTGGCTAAAACCTATATTGCTATGTCTAAAGGCAATCTTCCTTCAATTATTGGTCTATGCGAAATTGAAAGCGATAGAGTTCTTTCTGCTCTTTGCAATGACTCACCTTTGAAAAAAGGTAATTATGATTTCATCCACTATAACTCAAGTGACATTAGAGGAATGGATGTTGCAATGCTATATAGAAAGGATAAGTTTAAAGTAATTAGTCACGAAAATATTGTAGTTGATAAATCTCTTATCATTGATGAACCAACAAGAGATATTCTATATGTTAATGGTATATTAAACAAAGTACCTCTTCATATTTTTGTTGTTCATGCTCCTTCAAGACGTAATCAAGATAGAAATCGTCCTCTTCGTAAAGCTGTTTTTGATTTAATATACAAGAAGGCTAAAGATCTATACGATAAGGGAGAAAAGAATATAGTTATTATGGGAGATTTTAACGATAATCCTTGGGACAAAACAATTCAGGAAGGATTTAAGTTAGCAAAATACTATAATCATACTCCAACTTTTGTTAATCTTATGCATAAGGACAAAGATAAGCGTGGCTCATATACTTATATGGGAAAGATGCTTAATTTTGACCAGATGATAGTTACTCAGGATATGCTTGAAAAAATTGATACTGTTTCAACTCCTTCACATATATTTATGCAAGATTTTCTTATCGACAACAATCCAAATCAAACAATGATAACTCCTTTCAGTACCTATAAAGGATTCAAATATCAAGGAGGCATAAGCGACCATTTCCCAGTATATATAAAACTTATTACGCCTAAAAACTAAATGAATACTGCAAAAGAAATTGTTGAGAGATTAATTTCTTTGTCTGATGAAGAAAAAATAGCTCAAGCAAAGTATTTTGGAATAAAGGGAGGAATTGTTTTAGGAATTACTTCTCCTCAAATAAAAAGTATTGCCAAAGAAATAAAAATTAATCATCCACTTGCTCTTGAGCTTTGGCAAAAGGAATATTATGAAGCAAAAATGATTGCCACCCTGATTGCCGATAAAAATAAAATTACAAGCAAACAAATGGATGTTTGGACAGAAGATTTTGACAATTGGGCAATTGTTGATGGTGCTTGCTACAATCTATATAGATATACGCCTTTTGCTGAAGAAAAGATTTTTCAATATTGCAAAAGTGAAAAGGAATATGTTAGAAGAACTTCCTTCTCTCTAATTGCAGGATTAGCAATTGGACTTAAGAAAATGCCTGATGAAGAATTTTTAAAATATCTTCCACTTATTGAAGAATATGCATTTGATGAAAGAAATTTTGTCTGGAAAGCCGTCAATTGGGCATTAAGACAGACAGGTAAAAGAAGTCTTTACCTTCATCCATACGCTTTGGAACTTTCTCAAAAGCTTTCCTTATCATCCAATTCAACTCATAGAAAGATAGGAAAAGATGCTTTTAGAGAATTATCAGACCCTAAAATCATAGAAAGGATAAAGAAATAAAATATTTTTACTTGATTCTATCATAATTAAACCTTGTTTTAGCTTATTAAAACAAGGTTTAATTTTTGTAAGGTGGCAGGATACTTTGGTAGTATCCCAAAAAGTGTGTAATGATATAGTAATTTAGTATTGCAAAGTTAATTAATTTCTTTAATATTTGTTATGGATAAATAATCTTCAATCCATCTAAATTTTATTGTTTCATATTTAAATAACCATATTGCCCTGTAATATGCTTTGTACGACATTGCAACGCTGG
>JAFNAR010000056.1 GCA_017860255.1 Bacteroidota bacterium
TGTTATGGGAATGCTGTCTATTGAGTTAACGCCAACATTATTGTTGATATAACTTGCTTTCCTATGGGTGCTGTCGGTGGTTAGTTCTGTGGGGGTGATGGTTAATAAAAGACTGTCTCCCTGAACTTGTTTGGGTTTTACCCATAGTGAAGGAGTGAAAAGGGTTTGGGAATAAAGCGTGGGCATTAAATTCATGAAGAAAAATACGCAAACGAAAGATAATAATAATCGTTTCATAATACTAAAAGGGTTAATTATTAATATGTTGAATATTCGCGGCAAATCTATGAAATAATTTTTAAATTTGCAAATTATTTTTGCAGTTTTTTGATATTTATTTTCAATGTATTGATTCTATGTAAAATAATTTTATGTTAATTTAAAATATATTGCTATTTGATTTATTTTTCATTATGCTTGATGTTTTTGGGAATAATCTAAAGATAAAGTAAGATGAGATTAATTGCTTTTATTTTCTAAATGTGTTGAAATAAAATTAAAAGATAAAAATCTTAATTATTTGTTATTTACTCCATATCCAAAAAGAGAAAAATCGCTAAGGGTAGGGTCTTGAGGAAAAACTTCTTTAAGCTTAGCAGTTATTTCATTGACTTGTTTAGACTTTGTTAAGTTTAGCGAAAGGGCTTGCTGATGAACATGTGTGTCAACTGGAATTATTAAATCTTCAGATTTTAGAATTGTCCAAATGCCTAAATCAACTATTTTATCATTTCTAACCAACCAGCGAAGCAACATACAAAGTCGTTTGCAAGCTGATTTTGTGTTTATTGGAATTCCAGTTACATCTTTAAAGATTTCAATTATTATTTCAATAACTTCTAAGCAAGGATTTTGTATTGTACTATTTTGTTCAGTGTTTTTATGTTTTAGTTGTAGTTCCTTTTCTCTTTTTTCGTTTAATAGTTTTGTTCTTACTTCATTGTTTATCTCTTCTGTACTCTTTTTATGTGCATTGCTATTAATAGGAAGTTCAACATTACTCTTTGTATTAAAAGGTAACATCGTATCTTTCTTTTGTTCTATTGGAAGGCCTGTCGGTATAGTAGCTCACTTATTTTTTTGGCTGTGCAGAAGTCTGAGAAGGTTGTGCAACTTGTTGCGTTTGTTGTGCAAGACTTGAACTAATTAATTCATAATTCACCCCTAACTTCTTAGCTTTGGCGATTAATTCTTTTTTCTTTCCTTCTATAACAGGGAACACTCTATTATAGTTACTATTGTAAATACGAATTTTGTCTGGCATAACATTTTTGTTTTGCCTGCAATATTATACAAAAAAATTCGAACAATTTGTCTACATTTGAGCAACTTTTTTACATGTTAGCTTCGCTAAGTTCAAAAAATCATATCTTTGAATCGTTAATTGCATATTATATAATAAATTAAGGCTCAATAAAAAAAAGAAAAAGTATTATCACTCGACAATATTATGGTATTTTAAGTAATGAATTTACCAAGAAATCATTAATCGAGAAGGTTTAAAAAAGAACTCATGAAATTGTAAGGCAAAGATTTAGTTAAATATTATATGTCTTTTACTAAGCTAAAAATAGATCACGAGAAACATTAACAGTATTTAGATGATAATGGAGATAACGACTCTTTGAAGAAAGACGCAATACTTAATTTAGGAATTGTCAGAGAAAACAATTTCAAAGTTTCCAAATCTCCTACAACAAAAAAGGAAGTTAAAAAATCAACTTCCAAATCCAAAAAAACTGTTTAATTCTTTCATGTTGTGCAATTGTTGTGCAATTACCATCTGCACAACTTTTATTTCATTGTATTGCAGCAATATAATATTCAAACTTGTACCCCCGAGCAGAATCGAACTGCTATCTAAAGTTTAGGAAACTTCCATTCTATCCGTTGAACTACAGGGGCAAACTATATATTTATTTTATAGTTTTCTCTTTACTTCAAATTCTTCGTATCCTTCAATAATATCCCCAACTTTAATATCATTGTAGTTTTCAATATTTAAACCACAATCCTGTCCTGCTACAACTTCTTTTACTTCGTCTTTGAAACGTTTTAAAGAAGCAAGCTTTCCAGAGTAGGTAACAATACCATCACGAATAACACGAATCTTTGTATTTCTGTTTATTTTTCCATCTAAACAAATACAACCTGCAATTGTTCCAACTTTAGTTATCTTAAATGTTTCTCTAATTTCAAGGTTTGCAACAATCTTTTCTTCAATATCTGGAGAAAGCATTCCTTCAATAGCATCTTTAATTTCATTAATTGCAGAGTAAATGATGGAATACAATCTAATATCAATTTGTTCAGTTTCTGCAAGTTTTCTTGCTCCTAATGAAGGTCGAACTTGGAAACCAATAATAATTGCATTTGAAGCTGTTGCCAATAAAACGTCAGATTCAGTAATCTGTCCAACAGATTTGTGAATAACATTAACAAGAACTTCTGGAGTAGATAATTTTAGTAATGAATCTGCCAAAGCTTCAACTGATCCGTCAACATCTCCCTTAATAATAATATCAAGTTGTTTGAAGTCTCCAATTGCAATTCTTCTACCAATTTCATCAAGAGTAATATGTTTTTGAGTTCTTAAACCTTGTTCTCTTTGTAATTGAGTACGACGTGTTGCTAAATCTTTTGCTTCTTTTTCTGAAGCCATAACATTGAATGTATCACCTGCTTGAGGAGCACCATTTAATCCAAGAAGTAGAATTGGAGCTGAAGGACCAGCTTCTTTTATTAGCTGATTTCTTTCATTATACATTGCTTTAACTCTACCAAAAGTAGAACCAGCCAAGACAAAGTCTCCTTGACTGATTGAACCTTCTTGAACTAATAGTTTTGCAACAAAACCTCTACCTTTATCTAATGAAGACTCAATAACAGCTCCTTTTGCTCTTTTCTTAGGATTTCCTTTAAGATCTAAAAGTTCTGCTTCAAGAAGTACCTTTTCTAAAAGTAAATCAACATTTATTCCTTTCTTAGCTGAAATTTCTTGACTTTGGTATTTACCACCCCAATCTTCAACCAAAAGGTTCATATTTGCTAATTCTCCTTTAATCTTTTCAGGATCAGCTCCATTTGTATCAATCTTATTCAAAGCAAAGATTATTGGAACCCCTGCAGCTTGAGCATGGTTAATAGCTTCAACTGTTTGAGGCATCACTCTATCATCAGAAGCAATTACAATAATTGCAATATCGGTTATCTTTGCTCCACGAGCACGCATCGCTGTAAAAGCTTCGTGACCTGGAGTATCCAAAAATGTTATTCTCTTCCCATTATTTAACTTTACTTCATAAGCTCCAATATGCTGAGTTATTCCTCCTGCCTCTCCAGCAATAACATTTGTTTTTCTTATATAGTCAAGTAATGATGTTTTACCATGGTCAACGTGTCCCATAACTGTTACAATTGGAGCTCTTGTAACTAAGTCTTCTGTTCTGTCTTGTTCTTCGGTTTCTTCAATTGCTTCAACAACTTCAGCACTTACAAACTCTGTTGTAAAACCAAACTCTTCAGAAATTAATTGAATCGCTTCAGCATCCAAACGTTGATTGATTGAAACAAACATTCCTAAAGACATACATGAAGAAATAATTTTTGTAACAGGTATATCCATCATTGTTGCTAACTCATTAGCTGTTACAAATTCTGTTACCTTTAATATTTTTTGGTTTTCTATCTCTTGTTCAAAATCATGTTGTTGTTGTTGAGATATTGTTTGACGTTTTTCTCTACGATGCTTAGATGCTTTAGATTTTCCAAGTGGAGATAAACGAGCAAGAGTTTCTTTAATTTGTTTTTCTATCTCTTCGCTATTGATTTCAACCTTCTTTAATTCCTTCTTTGGTTTACTAAATTTAGATTTCTTATCATCCTTCTTTAATTTATTCTTTTGTGCATCTTGAGGTGATGTAGTTTGAGTTTGAATTGTTTTAGCTTGAGCTTGAGTTTGCGATTGTTTTATTCTTCTACGTTTTTTCTTGTCCTTTTTAGCTTCATCAGATGCATTTCCATCTTTATTTTGTGATGCAGGAACAATTTGTTTCTTTGGTCTATTAAATTGAGACAAATCAACCTTTTCTCCAAGAACTTTTGGACCAGAAAGCTTCACATATTGAGTTTCAATAAAATTATCCTTATTGTCTTCTGAAGAATTATCAACTTCTATCTCTTCTGATTTTGGCTCTTCCTTAATGACTATTTCTTCTATTTGCTCTATTGGAGTTTCTTTAATAAGAACAGGTTTCTCTTTTATTTCTTCAAGCTCTGCTTTTTTGTCAATTGATACTTCTTCTTTTTCCTTTTTGAGAAAAGGCTTTTCATGTTCTTTCTTTTCGTGTTCTTTCTTTTCCTTAATCTCTTGCTCCACCTTCTTTTTCTGTTCCTTTTCTTTAGCAATTTGTGCTTTTGTTTTTTTGGCAGGTTTAGTTTTAGAATTAATGGAACTTAAATCTATTTTACCAACTATATTTAAAGAAAGTGTGTCGTCAGAAGAACTTATAATAGTTTCCTCCTTTTGTTCAGGTTTTTCTTCCTCTTTCGGTTCTGGGATTACTTCCTTTTTTAATTCTACTACTTGTATTGGCTTTTCTATAAGTGGCTCTGGCTTTTCAACTTTCTTTTCCTTTTCTTCTTTCTTAGGAGCCTGCTCAACAAAATCAATTGTAGTTGACTTAATAATAATTTCAGGAGTAGTTATTTCCTCTTTCCTTTGCTCAATTTGAACTTCAGAATGTACTTCTTCAACTTCAATTTTCGCTTTTGGAGTTGCAAAATCTAATTTACTTGCCTCTTCTTTAACTTTTCTTTCAGATTGAAAAGCAGAAGCAAGAATGTCATATAGTTCTCCGTCAATTTTTGTATTAGGATTACTTTCTATTATTTTCCCTTTTTTGGCAAGACAATCTACTAATGTTGAAATTCCAACATTAAATTCTTTCGCAACTTTACTTAATCTTATTGTTTTATTTTCTTCTGACATTTTTGTTTTTTTCTCTTTTTTTAGTTTAGTTGATGTTAATTCTATAATTGCTTGCCAATATATTTTAATCTTCAAATTCAGCTTTCAATGTTTTTAAAACGTCCTCAATTGTTTCTTCTTCTAAGTCTGTTCTTTCAACTAACTCTTCTTTGCTTATTGCCAATACATCTTTTGCAGTATCGCAACCAATAGCTTTCAATTCTTCAATAACCCATTCTTCAATTTCATCAGTAAATTCATTCAAATCTACATCTTCATAATTCAAATCGGTATCACTATAAACATCAATTTCAAACTTAGTAAGTTTACTTGCTAATTTAATGTTTGCACCTCCTTTTCCAATAGCAAGAGAAACTTGATCTGTTGGCATAAACACTTCAGCTCTTTGATTTTCTAAATCTAAATTAATTGAAGTAACTTTTGCTGGATTCAATGCTCTTGTTATATATAGTTCAGTGTTTGGAGTAAAGTTTATAACATCAATATTTTCATTTCTCAATTCTCTAACAATTCCATGAATTCTACTTCCCTTAATACCAACACATGCACCTACTGGATCTATTCTATCATCGTATGATTCAACAGCAACCTTAGCTCTTTCCCCAGGTTCTCTAACAATATCCTTAATTGTAATTAATCCGTCATAAATCTCAATAACTTCTTGTTCAAGTAATCTTTCTAAGAATACTGGAGAAGTTCTTGAAATAGTTATTTGAGGAACACCATTTTTCATTTCTACTTTCAAAACAACAGCTTTAATTGTATCTCCTTTTCTGTAAAAATCACTTGGGATTTGTTCAATCTTAGGTAGTGTTAGTTCAATGCCTTCTTCATCCAAAACCATTATCTCTCTTTTCCAAACTTGATAAACCTCACAAACTACAATTTCTCCTACCTTTTCCTTGTATTTAGTAAAAATATTTGCTCTTTCATAATCTTGAATCTTTGCAGCTAAGTTTTGACGAATAGCAAGTATGTCTCTGCGTCCAAAATCTGCAAATTTAATTTCCTCAGATAATTCTTCACCTATTTCAAAATCGGGTTCAATTTTAATAGCTTCAGAATATGAAACCTGAGTGTTTTCATCTTCAACAGCACCATCTTCAACAATCAATCTATTACGCCAAATTTCCAAGTCCCCCTTATCAATATTCACAATAACACTAAAATTCTCATCAGAGCCATATTTCTTAAGCATTAATGTCATAAAAACATCTTCCAAGATACGCATCAAAGTTTCTCTTTCAATGTTTTTAAACTCTTTAAACTCTGAAAAGGTATCAATTAAATTTAAGTTTTCCATATTTAAAACTTTCTTATATTTAGAATAAAATTATTATTTTGCTTTCCTTGATATTGTCAAATAAGATTTCTTTCTCAACAATTGGATCTTTCTTTTTCTTAGATTGAATCTTAACAACTATTTTTTCTTCATAAACCATTAATAACTCCCCAACAATTTTTTCTCCTTCTTCTTTGGTTATTACTTCTATGTTCCTTCCAATATTCTTTTCGTATTGACGATTAAGTTTCAATGGTTCTCCAACTCCTGAAGACAAAACACTTAATTCAAAATCTTCCACTTCTCTATCAAAATTCTTTTCAATTTGTTTTGACAAATCAATACAATTTTGAATTGTAACTCCATTATCTCCATCAATAATGACAGAAATCTTATTGTCTTTTCCAATTTTTAAGTCAACCAAAAATAAGTCGCTTCCTTCTAATTCTTGATTAACTACACTTTGAACCTTCTCTTTATCAATCATATAAAATT
This sequence comes from Bacteroidota bacterium, assembly GCA_017860255.1. Taxonomy (GTDB): domain Bacteria; phylum Bacteroidota; class Bacteroidia; order Bacteroidales; family P3; genus UBA10566. The sequence continues at coordinate 6,768 of JAFNAR010000056.1, forward strand.
CTTATCAACAAAAGAGGGGACCATTTAAGTCCCCTCGCGTATATCTATTTCGATTGCAAAAATACTACTAATCTTTCATTTAACAATAAAAAAATAGCAAAAAATGAAAAATCTTATTTTTCTGTAGTTAATGTTTCAGCATTTTTAGCCTCAAACTGCCTTATTATTTCCATTTCATCTGGCATATCTAACATTTGATACATTACTTCCGCATCATTTGCAAGTGGAGAGTTTGGATACTCCTCAACAAATGTTTTATATGCTTCTTTTGCCTTATCTATGTTATTGCAGGCTTTTTCATAGGCTTCACCTATTTTAAAATTTGCAATTTCTGACATCTTAGAATCAGGAAAATCAGAAACCAAACGTTCTAAATAAGCAATTGCTCTATCACAATATTTCATATTAATGCAAATATCTGCAGCCTTAAATAAAATTAGGGTTGAATTACTATCTTTTGGAAAATCTGTAATGTAACTATCGTACATTACAAGCAAAGAATCTGCTCTTTGAGGAGAAATTACCTTTGCTTCCTTAAGTGTTAACTTTTCTAATTCCCCTATCTCCTTTAAACGATTTTCTTTAGTTGGCTTACATGAAGCAAAAACTAAAATCGCAAGAGTTAATAATAAATATTTTTTCATTGTTTTTTATTATTTCCTTCCAATGTTTGGACGTTTCATTTTATAATTTGTGTAAACCTTTCCATTAGAAATATCACTTAATTTTCTTTTCAAAAGGGTTTTTCTTATTGGAGAAAGTCTATCAACAAAAACCTTTCCTTCCAAATGATCAAATTCGTGTTGAAAAACTCTTGCTCTTGCACCAGTAAACATTTCTTCTTTTTGATTGAAGTTTTCATCGTAATATCTAACCAAAACATTAGAACAGCGAATTACTTCTTCATGCAATTCAGGAAGTGAAAGACAGCCTTCCTGGAAAGCCCATTTTTCACCACTTTCTTCAATAATTTCTGGATTTATAAACACTTTCTTAAATCCTTCAGCTTCTGGATAATCTTCTTTCAAAGGGTCTGCATCAATTACAACCAAACGAATTGATAAATCAATTTGAGGAGCAGCCAATCCAACACCATTAGCATTATACATGGTTTGAAACATATTTTCTTTCAAATCCTTCAAATCTGGATAATTCTCATCTATCGGCTTAGCAATCTTTCTCAAAATTGGATTTCCAAAACCTACTATAGGTAATATCATATTAGTATTTTTTCTTTTAATTCATATAACTTTGCAGTATAATAACTGCACTTACAGTGTCAACAAGAGCTTTATTTTGTCTTTGCTTTTTCCTGGCTCCTGAATCTAAAATGGCTCTTGAAGCAATTTTTGACGTAAAACGTTCATCAATCCTTACAATTTTTTTATCAGGATATTTCTTTGCTAACTCCAAAACAAAAGGCTCAATATAAACGCTGCTCTCACTTAAAGTATTGTCCATTTGCTTTGCAAGCCCAACAACAAACTCATCAACCTCTTCTTTCTTCAGATAATCATCTAAAAATTCAAAAATCTTTTTTGTTTCAACAGTAGTTAACGAAGTAGCAATTATTCTTTGAGTATCACTTACAGCCAACCCAACACGCTTACTCCCATAATCAATTGCCATTAATCTTCCCATACTATTTTACAAAATGGAAATGTGAACCATAACGTTCAAAAGCTTCTCTATCCAAAGTTTCTCTTGCATCAGGATTAGAAATTGAAATTATTAGTCTTGCTCTTTCTTGAAGAGATTTTCCATAAAGATTAACTGCACCATATTCAGTAACAATCCAATGAACATGATTTCTTGTAGTAACAACTCCTGCACCAAGATTTAAAGTATTAACAATCTTACTTATTCCTTTGTTAGTCATTGAAGGCATAGCAACAATTGATTTTCCTCCTTGTGAACGAGATGCACCATAAATAAAATCTATTTGCCCCCCTACTCCACTAAAGAATTTTGTTCCAAGACTATCAGCACAAACTTGTCCAGTAATATCAATTTGCAAAGCAGAATTAATAGCAGTCATCTTAGGTTGTTGAGCAATAACAAAAGGATCATTAGTATAGCCAACATCCATCATTGCAACCATTGGGTTATTATCAATAAATTCATAAACTTTTTGAGAACCCATTAAGAAAGTAGAAACCATTTTACCATTATCCAATTTCTTGTTTTTGCCATTAATCACACCTTTTTCAACCAATGGTAAAACTCCATCAGCAAACATTTCAGTATGAATACCTAAATCTTTATGATTTCCCAATTGAGCCAAAACAGCATTAGGAATTGCACCAATACCCATTTGCAAACAAGCACCATCTTCAATCAATTCAGCACAATATTTACCTATTGCTGCTTCTTCTTTTGTTGGCTCAGAGAAATGGGCAGGGAATAAAGGAGAAGAATCTTCAACAAATATATCAATCATTGACATAGGGATTAAAGCATCTCCATAAGAACGAGGCATGCAAGGATTAACTACAGCAATAACTGTTTTTGCCATCTCAATTGCAGCCAAAGTTGCATCAACAGATGTTCCCATAGAAACAAATCCATGATCATCTGGAGGACAAACCTGAAGCATTACAACATCAACAGGTAGATATTTTTCTCTATAAAGTTTTTGAGTTTCTGAAAGGAAAATTGGAATATAGTCAGCAAAACCTGCTTGAACATCTTTTCTTACATTACCACCTACAAAGAAAGCATCGTGTTGAAAAATTCCTTCAAATTCTTTTGAAGCATAAGGAGCATTGCCTTCAGTGTGCAAGTGATGAACGTATACATTTTTAAATTCTCCATTTTTACCTCTTTCACACATAGCGTCAACTAAGCATTGAGGAGTAGAAGCAACAGAAGAAAGGTGAATATGGTCTCCTGACTTTATCACCTTAACCGCCTCTTTGGGCGTAACAGCTTTATATGTCTTTTGTGTCATTTTATTATATCTATTTATCTGATTAAACAAAAATTAAGCTGCAAAGTTAATTAAACCTTTTGGAAAGAAAAAATAATAAAGAAAAGATAACATAAAACTAAAAGCAAAGATTAATCTTTTCCTTTTTTTCATTATTGATTTCAAGAATATTAACACAGATAATTAAGAAATAATTTTAAATCAATAGGAATAATAAGTTCATATTTTAAACGAATAATGGATTTAGTCCACTTTAAATATCAAGCAGGACTAAGAAAGGGAATTAAACATAAAATAATGTGGTTCCAAAATGAGAAAAATATAAAACTAAAATCAATAATAACAAAACAGAGTTTTTTGTCTTCAATTACTTAGGACTAATAAATTAATATCCCATTAGATTTTTAAGTTTTTCTTATTTGGGGCGAATGAGTTGTCTATATAAGTAATAACAGCAACATTATTAGTAATGCAATATACTGGAGCTGACATAGAAGTACGAAATGACACACATAAATAAGTACTATAATTATTATTATCATTTCCCAAATTCCATTCTTCATGACATTTAAACAAGCCTTCTTTTGATTCATTATATGCTATAAGGAAATCATTGCGATTACTATATTCATTACTATCTATAGTTGCATAGTAATTTTTATAATTATAATTTAAGCCATTTACAAAACCTTCAACATCTGAAGACCAATAACTAAATTTAGATAATCCTTTTCCCCTATCTGTTGCATTTCCAAAAGCAGCTGTAGATTCATATACTATTTCATTATATTCACTAAACGCTATTAAATACAAACTATCATTTGACTTATAATAATAATATGATTCTTCTCCCTCAATTTCACTCGCTACAAAAGTAAAATCTTTTGATTTTATTATTGAATCAACTTGTTCTATCGTTTTACCTGTATAACTTTTTAATTCAGTAATTGTAATTAAATAATTATTTGATGTCACATTATTTTCTGTTTCATCGTCTTTGCAAGAATTTATTGCAATTGTACATAATAATGCAATAAATATTATGATTAATTTCTTCATCTTTCTTATTTTAGGTTAATAAAATTATTCAATTATATTTTTTGCAAATATAATATTTTTAATGAAATACAATCAGATTTTAGCATATAAATTTATTAAAATCAGCAATTAAATACTTTTATATTATATGCAATACTAACTTTTTCCTTTAATCCTATCTTTTGTTTGTTTATCTTACTTAATTGAAATATCTCCGATGGTTTATTTTATTAATTTTGCCATTCGAAAATAGATATAATTGCAACTAATGGATATAATTAAACTATCACAACAAAATCAGAAACTTGCCTGGGAGGTATTGGAAGAGAGTAATATTATTCCTGTTTGGGAAAGTATTGGGGCTAAGATTAATATTGTTGGGTCTTTGAAGACTGGACTAATGATGAAGAGTCTTGATATTGATATTCATATTTACACTAAGGAGATTTCTATTAAAGATAGTTTTGACGCCATTTCTCAAATTGCACAAAATCCTTCATTTAAAGAGATTCAATACAAAAATTTAATTGACACAGAAGAAGAATGTATTGAATGGCATTTGATTTATGAAGACAAGAAGGCGAACTTATGGAAATTTGATCTAATTCATATTCTAATGGGTTCAAAATATGATGGATTTGTGGAAAACGTAACCGATTCAATAATTAATAAATTAACTCCCGAAACTAAAAAGACAATACTTCAAATAAAGTATGATACTCCTGATGATATTAAAATTCCAAGCATAGAAATTTATCAGGCTGTTCTTTCAAATAAAGTAAGCAGTTATAAAGAATTTATTCAGTGGAGAGAAAGCAATTCATTAGTAAATACAATGGAATGGTTGCCTTAAATTAGGTTTCTGTTTTTTAATCCTTGTTTTCTTGAAATTAATCACAGTCTTTTTCACATAAATCAAGATATAGTGTTTATGGAGAAACAAATATAAAGATTAATGACATTGAAGCAGAACTAATATAAAACTACTTCAAGAGAATAAACAGATTACTTAAGCAACCATTTAAAAAAGGGTGTTTATTATAACTCTGATTTAAGTAAAACTAATAAACTGATATTTAAATAGTGGTTTTAAGTTATAAATGTAATTATTTTTTAGTGGTTGTCTCTTTTGAGGCAACCACTTTTTTTCTTAGATAAGTACATAACTATAATTGAATATTAGTTTTGGATGGGAAAGTTCCGATAGGAAGGAGAATTGCTTTCTATTGAAAAAAGGTTGTAAGAGTGTATTTTTCAAAAAGAGGCCGTGTTTTTGCCTTTTTGAAGTGACCCCAAAAAGTTGGACAGATTAATAATAATTTGATTCTATAAGAGCTCGGTATTGCACTGGGCTCTTTCCATTTAACTTGTTTTT
>JAFNAR010000031.1 GCA_017860255.1 Bacteroidota bacterium
AGCAGAAACTGCTTGACCAATATACCAATAGTTTGAAGCTGTCCCATTTGAAATTACCCATTCTAAATTTTCTGAGGTATTTTCAAAATCACAGGAATAAGGTAATGTTGCTGGGGTCTGAGACCAGCCCTGAATAGCGAAAATCATCGCTAAGAGAAAGTAAAAAATCTTTTTCATACTTTTTAATGTGTTAGTTAAACAATAATTAATAAAATTTATTTTAAGATTATAAATTTCATGGCGACAAAGGTATGAATTTAAAAAACAAAAAACAAATAATTAGTAATAATTTTTCTATACTACACTGAAGTATTGCCTTAACTATTTGATTTTGTCTTACTTTCCTCTTCTAATTGCTGACGAGATTTTGATTTTGTAACAACATAAACTCCCAAAAAGACCAAAACTGCTGCCAAAACCTTTTCTAAGCCAAAGACGTCTTGACCTAAAAATATTGCAAGAACAGCTGCAATTATTGGTTGGAGATAGTTGTACATTGTGAGAGTTGTTGGTCTTAGGTTCTTCTGCCCTATTGGAATTAATAAATATGTAAGGAAGGTTGCCATTAAAACAACATATAAGATTTCTACTCCTATTAAAGTATTTATGGAACTAATATCAACTGCACTAATTTTGGGAATTCCAATTGGCAAAAGTAAAATGGTACTAAAAAGAAACATCCATTTCATTGAAGTTATAGGATGCTTAGTTTTGATAAAATCTCTAAAGAATACCAAATAACAAGCATAAGCAAGAGAACTTAAAAAACAAAGTGAATTTCCAAGCCAAGAACGAGTGCCACTCACATTAAGATATTTGCTGGAAAGGATTAAAATAACTGCTCCCAAACAACCAATAAAAACTCCAATAATTTTTTTAGATGTAATTGGCTCTTTAAGATATGCTGCAGAAATAAGCATTGTTAGAATTGGAGTTAGAGTAATGATTAGTGAGGCATCAATTGGAGAGGTTGTTTTAAGTCCAACAATAAATGAAGTTTGATTGATTACTATTCCTAATAAAGAGGCAAAAAATAAAATAACAAAGTCTTTGATTGAAAGTTTTTCTCTTTTAACAAATAATGAAGCTATCCAAAAAGCAAGTGTTGCTCCCAACATTCTAAAATAAGTTAGAGCTAAAGCATCAATATTTCCATTGGAAAGCACATTTTTTGCTATAACTATATTTATTCCAAATATTATATTGGTAGTAAGAATTGCTATATGTCCTTTTGAAGCTCCTTTCATATTCAAAATTTTGTGCAAAAGTACATATTTTATCCCATCTTCAATCTTTTTCAATAAACCAAAAACAAAATTATCCCCATATTTTATTGAAATAAATCAGGCTCCTATCTAAACAAAAAAAGTCGGCGACTTTTTTTGTTTAATCACCGACTTTTTCCAATTAAGTCCCTTTTAAATTAAAGAAAATGGAGTCTATTTTTATTCAAATATTAATTTATTGTTTTTAAGCTTAATTCTTGGTACAAAAAATAGGAAAAGCCATTTTTTACTCAAATAGCATAATTTTTTTCTAAATAATAATAATAATTTTATATGTTTATCGTTTGAGGTTACAATTAAAAGAATTGAGTTAAACCTTAGAAAAATCAGTTCTTTTATTGAAAAATATTGATTTAGAGTTAAAACATAATAAATTATGGTTGATATTATTGAATTAAATGCAAAGATTGAGAGTGAAAGTGCATTCGTTGATATGATAAACAACGAAATTCACAAGTCTATTATTGGTCAAAAGGGAATGGTAGAGAGATTAATCATTGGACTTTTGGCTAATGGGCATATTCTTTTGGAAGGAGTGCCTGGCTTAGCAAAGACATTAGCTATTACTTCTTTATCTAAAAGTATTGATGCTAAGTTTAGCAGAATTCAGTTTACTCCAGACCTTTTACCAGCTGACTTAATTGGTACAATGGTATACAGTCCTAAGGAGGAAGCTTTTGCTGTAAAGAAAGGACCTATTTTTTCTAATTTTGTTTTGGCGGATGAAATTAATCGTGCTCCTGCAAAAGTACAATCAGCTCTTTTGGAGGCTATGCAAGAGCGTCAAGTTACAATAGGAGAAAATACTTATAAATTAGAAGAACCTTTTTTGGTGCTTGCAACCCAAAACCCAATTGAACAAGAAGGAACTTACACTTTACCAGAAGCTCAGCTTGACAGATTTATGATGAAGGTTGTTATTACTTACCCTAAGAAAGAGGAAGAAAAATTAATTCTTGCTCAACAAGTGGGTGCTTCTATACCTAAAATTGAATCAGTAGTTAAACCTGAACATATCATTCATGCAAGAGATGTTGTTAAGGAGGTATATATAGATGAAAAGATCGCAAACTACATAACAGATATTGTTTTTGCTACTCGTTTCCCAAAAGAAAACAAATTAGAAAAACTAAGCTCTTACATTAGCTATGGTGCATCTCCAAGAGCAACAATAAATTTAGCATTGGCTTCACGAGCATATGCTTTTATTAAGAGAAGAGGTTATGTAATCCCAGAAGACGTTAGAGCAATCTGTTTGGATGTTATGCGTCATAGAGTTGGCTTAACTTACGAAGCAGAAGCTGATAATATAACTACCGAAGATATAATTAATGAAATTATAAACAAGGTTGATGTTCCTTAAAAGATGGAAGAGGATTTATTAAAGAAAGTTCGAAAGATTGAAATAAAGACCAGACGTTTGTCTAAGAATATATTCTCAGGACAATATCATAGCGCCTTTAAAGGAAGAGGTATGTCATTCAGCGAGGTCAGGGAATATAATTATGGAGATGAAGTAAGGAGTATCGATTGGAATGTTACTGCTAGATTTAATCACCCTTATGTTAAGGTATTTGAAGAAGAAAGAGAACTTACTGTTATTCTTTTAATTGATGTTAGTGGTAGTACTTTCTTTGGAACTAATGGAAGTTTGAAATCAGATATTATTACAGAGATTGCTGCAGTTTTAAGCTTTTCCGCTATTGCAAACAACGACAAGGTTGGAGTAATATTCTTTAGTGATAAGGTAGAAAAATACATTCCTGCTAAAAAAGGTTCTTCTCACATATTAAGAATAATAAAAGAATTGATAACATATAAGCAGAATAACACAAAAACTTCCTTCGATATTCCATTAAAGTTTATGAATAATGTTATTAAGAAACGTTCAACTTGTTTCCTTATAACTGATGCTTTTGGAAATTTTGACGATTCTTTAGAGATAATTTCTCGTAAGCACGACTTTTCTACAATAATTGTTAGAGATAAAAAAGAAGACATCATTCCTTCAATTGGTCTTGTTAGACTTTATGATAATGAAACCGGCAAACAAATATGGATAGATTCTTCTGATAAAAACCTCTTAAAACATTTCTCAGAACAAAGAGAAAAGCAAGATTATATACTAAAACAAAAGTTTAATAGACTTGGCATTGATAGCATTATGGTTTATACTGGCGAGGATTACATTAGGTCTTTAATAAAGTTATTTGAGAGAGGAGGACGTTTATGAAAAGACTATCAATAATAATTCTACTTTTATTTTCAATTAGCAATACCTTTTCACAACCAACAATTCCCAACATCAGCAAAACTAAGTTTCAAATTGGGGATCAGGTTGTTTATTCTTTTAGTATTCCTTTAGAGAAAGCAAGTGAATTAAGCACATATATTCTTACTGAGAAGAAAGATAGTTTAGAAATAATAAAACAAACCATCGACACAACTAAAAGAAACGGTAAAGAATTCTTAGATGTAAAATTCTATTTTACTTCTTTTGTTGAAGGAAAGCATAAAATAATAAATCAAAATGGTAGGAGCTTTGAATACGAGGTTACATCCTTCCCTATTGACACTACAAGTTTTGAAATAAAAGACATTAAAGCTAACATTAAGGAACCATTTTCTATAAAAGAAATAATGCCAATAATAATATGGGTACTTATTGCAATTGGCCTTATTATTTTATCTTATTTTTCGATAAAGCTTTGGAAAAAATATAGAAAAACGAACATAAAAGAAATTTTTATCAAACCTAAGCCTATTCTCCCTGCTCATGAAATTGCTTTAAATGCACTTGAACAATTAAGACTAAGACGCCTCATTGAGAATAACAGAATAAAAGAATACTATTCAGAAATATCAGAAATACTTAGAATATATCTTAATGACAGATTCTCAATTATTGCGATAGAGATGACAACTCAAGAAATATTAGCTCAAATTAAAGGCATTGAATTTACAGATGAAATATCTTTTAATCTACTTAAGGAAGTTTTAGAGTATTCAGACTTGGTTAAATTTGCAAAATACACTCCTACTTCACACTTAAGCGAAAAATGCATGCAAGATGCAGTAGAATTTGTTAATAACACCAAACTAATAGTTGAAGACAAAGAAAAGGAGGTAAAAAATGATTAATGGTTTTGAATATCCTTATTTCTTGCTTCTTTTATTAATTATTCCATTGCTAATTGTTTTTCAATTTTTTTATGACAAAAAGCAATATCCCAACATTCACTATTCTCAACTTTCTCCATTTGATAAATATTCCAAATCATGGAAAGTTAGATTCAGACTTTTACCTAACTATTTAAGATTTTTAGTACTTACTCTATTAATTATAGCAATAGCCAGACCTCAGTCTTACTTAAGTAAAGATGAAATGAATGTTGAAGGGGTTGATATTGTTGTCGCATTAGATATTTCTGGCTCCATGCTTGCAGAAGATTTTAAACCAAACAGATTGGAGGCAGCTAAAGAAGTTGCAATGGATTTTATGCAAGGAAGACTAACCGATAATATTGGATTAGTAGTTTTCTCAGGAGAAGCATTTACTCAATGCCCTCCAACAACAGACCATAGAATGCTTTTAGAATTAACTTCAAAAGTAGAAAGCGGTATTATTGAAGATGGGACAGCAATTGGAGATGGTTTGGCAACTGCCATTAACAGAATGAAAGACACCAAAACAAAGAGTAAAACAATAATTCTTTTGACTGATGGTGTAAATAATATGGGAGCTATAGACCCATTAACTGCAGCAGAAATAGCTAAAGAACACAAGATGAGAGTTTACACAATAGGAATTGGTAAAATTGGAATGGCTCCATACCCTTTTCAAACTCCTTTTGGAAAACAATACCAAAATATTGAAGTTAATATTGATGAACCTCTTTTAAAGGAAATAGCTAAGGTTACAGGAGGAAAATACTTCCGCTCAACCGACAAAAACTCTCTTCAAACAATATTTAAAGAGATTGATAATATGGAGAAATCCATTATTGATGTATCTTCCTACAAGATGAAAAAAGATCGAGCTCTTCCTTTCTTGATTGCTGCTTTATTATTTTTGATTACTGAAGTGTTATTAAGGAAAACCATATTAAGAACAAATCCATAGATATGATTAGAACAGAATTTCCAGAAGCATTATATCTCTTAATACTCATACCCTTTTTTTTTATTATACATTATATGTATATAAAGAAAAAGAAGGCAAGATTAAATAACCTTGTTGACAAAGAACTTATCAAAACAATTGCTCCAGAGATTTCTTATGGAAAACTTTGGACTAAATTTACTCTTCTAAATCTTGCCTATGCTTTTATTGTAATTGCAATTGCCAATCCCCAAATAGGAACTGCAATAGAAAAGAGCGAAAGAAAGGGAACTGATTTAATGGTTTGCTTAGATATTTCTAATAGTATGCTTGCTGAAGACATTAAACCTAACAGAATATCTCGAGCAAAGCAATCTTTAAACAATTTGATTAATCAGTTAAACAATGACCGTATAGGAATAATAATTTTTGCAGGAAGTGCATACGTTCAACTACCTATCACCAACGATTATAGTGCTGCAAAAACTTTTATTGATGTTATTGACCCGTCTATGATATCAAATCAAGGAACTGCAATAGGTGAAGCTTTGGAGATAGCTAATGAGAGCTTTGGAGAAAAAAATAAAAATAAATCCAAAAGTATTATTCTTATTTCTGATGGTGAAGACAACGAAGAAGAAGCTGTAAGTATTGCAAAGAAAATTGCTAAAGATGGAGTTGTAATAAACACTATTGGATTAGGTCTGCCTGAAGGATCATTAATACCAATTGCAAAAAAAGGTATTGGAAAAATAGACTACAAGAAAGATGAAAATGGTTCATATGTTATGACAAAACTTAATGAGACTATTCTTAAAGACATAGCCTCTGTTGGAAATGGAGTATATATTAGAGCTAATAATGCATCAATTGGATTAGATAATATTCTTGCAAGAATAAATAAGATGGACAAAAATGAATATCAAGCCATAGCCTATAAGGATTATGAAAATAGATTTTATATATTTGCATTTATTGCGCTTGTGTTTCTTTGTATAGAATTTTTAGTTTTTGAAAAGAAGAATAAGTATATTAATAGGAAGTTTTTCTTTGGAAAAGAATAGGATTTATTTATGAAAAAGTTAGTTTTTGGAATATTAATTTTATTTATTTTTATTTCTTGCGATAAAGAAAAGAATTATTTGCGAGAAGGAAATAAGAATTTTGAAGAGAAGCAATATGCTAAAGCAGAAGATAACTTCAGAAAATCTCTTAACATAGACAGTACTTACAAAAAAGCACAGTTCAATCTTGCTAATTCTACATATAAACAAAATAAAGAAGATCAATACAATCAATCTTTATTATATTATGAAAAAGCATTAGCTCAAGACACAATTATTGACACATTATTTACTGCAAACACATTGTATAATAGAGGTAATACTAATTTCAAGCTTGCTTTATTAGATTCATTAGAAAAAGGAGAAAAATATAATGAAGGACTAAAAAAAGCCGTTGAAGACTACAAAAAAACTCTTAAACTTAATCCTAAAGATAGTTATGCTAAGTATAATCTTTCGTTAGCAATGAGATTACTAAAACAAAATCAGAATAAAAACCAAAACAAACAAAAGAAGAAACAAGACAACAAAAATCAACAGCAACAACCTAAACAACAAGAACAAAATAAGCCAAAGCAAAATAAAGATAGCCAAAGAATGTTAGAAGCATTAAAGAACAATGAGAAAAACACTTTGGAAAAACTAAAAAAAGAAAAAGAAAAAAAAGTGATTAATAGTAGAAACGCTAAAGATTGGTAATTTTGGTATGAAAAAGAAAATTATTGTATTCATCTTATCATTATTTGGATTTATAGGATTCAACCTATATGCTCAAGAAATAATCTTTACTGCCTCAGGTCCATCTGTAATAGGCGTTGGAGAGCAATTTAGAGTTGTATATAAAATTAATTCTGATGACATTTCAAAATTTACTCCTCCAAGTATTAGTGGATTTGAAATTTTAGCTGGACCAAGCACTTCAAGAATGTCATCTTATAATATGATAAATGGTAGAACAACCAATACTTCTTCAACAAGTTTTACTTACGTTTTAACAGCTAACAGAGAAGGAACATTTACTATTAGAGGTGCAAAAATTAATGTTAATAACAAAACATACACATCTAATTCTCTAACCATTAAAGTTCAAAAAAATCCTACTCAATCACAACGAGCACAAGCCCAAAGAGGATACTCCCAAAATCAAAACCACCAAGCTTCTGTTACTGTTTTAGATGATAAAGCTTTGTTTATAAGAGCAAGTGCAAATAAATCAAAAGCTTTTATTGGAGAAGAGATAATTATTACCTACAAACTATACACCCTTGTTAATATTTCCGAATATCAAGTAAATAGAATGCCTATTAATAAGGGATTCTGGATTGAGGAAATTGATATGTCTCAAGACCCAACAATAAGCACTGAAACAATTGACGGGAAACAATATCAAGTTGCTACACTCAGAAAAGTTATTGCCTATCCTCAAGAATCTGGTAAATTAAAAATTGCTCCTTTAGATATCGATGTAGTAGCACATATTGCATCTCGAAGCCAAAGAAGAGTATCTACAGGAGATCCATTTTTTGATTCCTTCTTCCAATCAATGGGTCCAACAGGGTATGAAAGAGTTAAGAAAAGCATAAAGTCAAATGTTATCAATGTAAATGTTAGTGAACTTCCAAAAACTAACATTGATTTCTCTGGAGCAGTAGGAAATTTCCAAATTTTTGCAACTGCAAATCCTCTTCAATGCAAAACCAACGAAGCCATTACACTAAGATATACAATTTCAGGCTCAGGAAACTTGAGTCTTATTGATAAAATTAACTTAAAAATTCCTGAGGATTTTGAATCTTTTGACCCAACAATAAATGATCAAATAAACAAAACACCGAATGGATTAAATGGTAAAAGAACATTTGAATACATATTAATTCCACGTGTTCAAGGTGAGTTTAAAATACCAAAGGTAAATTTTACTTACTTTGACATTAAAACCAAAAACTATAAAATAATTTCAACAAATGAATTTGTATTAAAAATTGCAAAAGGCAAGGATGAACTTAGCGGATTAGCTCAACAAATGAGTGAAAGAGAAAAATATATTAATAGAGATATAGAACACATAAAAACAAAACCAACTAATTTCCATTCACAAAATTCTTCAATTTACTTCAAACCATATCTATTGTTAGTATTTCTTCTTATCATTATTATTACAATTGGATACATTATTTTTAAAAATAAATCCAACAAGAAAAATAGTGACATTTCATATGTTAGATATAAGAAAGCAAATAAGGTTGCGCTTAATAGACTAAAGAAAGCAAAAAAGTATTTAGAAAATCATCAAAAAGATGAATTTTATAATGAAATTGCTCAAGCAACATGGAACTACCTTTCTGATAGATTTAAGATTGTAAAAATGGATTTAAGCTTTGATAACGTCAAAGAAATATTGAATAATAGAAATATCAACGAAAATACTATCAATAATCTAATATCACTTTTAAATAATTGTGAATATGTGAGATTTTCACAAGGTGAAGAGCTTCAAAAAATGGACTCTCTTTACGAACAAGCAGCAAATTCTTTATCTGACATAGAATCTCAAATGAAATAATTAAACAAAAAGTTAGTATGAAAAAGTTTATATATTTGATTATTCTTTTATTTATAAGCATATACTCAAATGCTCAATCATCAGAAATATTATTTGAAAAAGGTAATCAGGCTTACAACAATAAACAATATGAGAAAGCCTTAAAGAACTACCTTCAAGTCAATAATAAAAAAGATATTTCAGCAGATTTATATTATAATATTGGAAATACTTATTTTCGAATTAATGATTATGCAAACGCAATATTATATTATGAAAGAGGTATTCTATTGAAACCTAATGACGACAATCTAAATACTAATCTAAAAGTAGCAAAAGCAAGACTAAAAAGCGATGTTTATATTATGCCTAACTTCTTTTTGGTTGATTGGTGGAATAATATTTCAAATCTATTTATTCCTTCAACATGGACAATCGTATCAATAATACTACTTTTAATTTCAAGCATAATATTCATATATTACTACTTCTCCTTCAATAATAAAAAAATATTTTTTTATTCATTTATCCTTCTTTCCATTCTTTTTGTGGTTTCATGTTTTGCTGGATTTACTCGACAAGATCTAATTCAATCAAAAGATTATGCCATAGTTTTTTCTGAAACAACTATGGGAAAAGACTCTCCAGATGAGAATTCAACAGATAAAATAAAAATTGTTAAAGGTCAAAAGATAAAAATTGTAGATAAAAGCAGTAATTGGATAAAGATTAAAACGGAAGATGGAAAAGAAGCATGGATTGAGAATAAAAACATCGTGATTATATAAAAACAAACAGACAAAATGGACCAAGACATAGAACATAAAGGCATAATTTCAGATATACAAAACAATTTAATTAGAGTAACCATTGTATCTGAATCAATGTGTGCATCTTGCCACGCAAAAGGAGCATGTATATCTGGTGACTCAAAAGAAAAAATTATTGAGGTTAAAACTACTGATACCTCAAACTATAAAATTGGAGATGAAGTTGTTGTTTGTATGGAAAAAAAGATTGGAGTAAAAGCAGTTTTAATAGGTTTTTTCTTCCCATTTATTATTTTAATTGCAACTTTTATACTCGCATATAATTTTCTTTTTGCCAAAAATGAAGTTTACCCATCTCTATTAGCAATTTTTACAGTTGGTATTTATTTCTTCATTATTTATTTACTTAGAAATAGAATTGAAAAAAACATCAATTTCTATATCAAATAAACATTCTATTTTTTAAGTAATCTCTCAAACAATTTATATAAGCTATCTTATGCTTATACATATATACCTATTTACATCTAGCAAAAAAATACCTATAAAAAAACAGCAAAATTAGTTTGGTTAAATATTTATTTGTATTTTTGCTCATTAAAATTGGAAATAATTTAAAAGCAATAAAATAATAGATTTATGAAAAACAGAACATTACTATTAGGATTAATGTTTTTATTCCTTTCTTTTATTGGAATAAATTCAGTTAATGCTCAAACAAATGATCAATGGATTTCTCTTGGACCAAATAACATCAGTGGTCGTTCAAGAGCTGTAATCTTTGACCGCTTCAATAACAATATCATTTATTCAGGTGGTGTTGCTGGAGGTTTGTTTATTAGTGTAAATAATGGTAAAAATTGGCAAGAAATTACCTTAGGTAACGGACAACAAAATCTTGCTATAACTAGCATTGCTCAAGACAATAATGGTGTTATTTATTTAGGAACAGGAGAAGGAAACTACAAAAGAAACGGATTCGGAATAAATAGTGATGTTATTGGAATGTTGGGTAATGGAGTTTATAAATCAACTACATTAAATGAAACAAACAAAAGCTGGGCTTCAAATTTAGCTACAGATGAAGAAAAATACGCTTGGGCAAGTCAAAACATTAGTTTTCAATTATTAGATTTTACTAAACCAACAACTCCATATAGTTATGGTGATGGTAAAGCTTTTGTTAATAAAATTGCAGTTAATAAAACAACAAACAAAGTTTATGTTGCAACTGACGCAGGATTAATGTTAATGAATGATGATGCAACAAACTGGTCTGCAGTTAGTGCAATTCCAGCTACAGCTACTGTGGGAGATATTTGCATTAGTAACAATGGAAATATTGCAGTTTATTTTACAGACAGTGAAGGTAAAATAGCTATTTCTTCTGATGACTTTACTGCACATTCAATTATTCTAAATTCTTCAAATATTACTACTTTTGACGCAAATGCATTATCAATTAATCGTATTAGATTAGCTTTTGGCATAAACAATCCTAACAAACTTTACGCTTATGTAAATTATTTCAGTGAAACTGGAGAAGGATCTATAAGCTACGAAGAAATATTAATAAGAACTGATGATATAAATAGTGTTACTTGGAGAAGAACAACTCCAACATCATATTCAAATGGAGCAGATCCTGCTTCAATGTCAATTGTCGTTGATGATAGAACTACTCCTGAAATAGTTTATCTTGGAGGAAACTATGTAAGAAAAGGATACGATGCAAACAATTCTGATATTTACTATTGGGAAAGTATCAGTCAATACTCTAACTCATTTGGAAGTACTGATGGAGTAAGAACCTCTCCTTCTTATGTAAGCAAAGGAATTCACGAACTACTTATAAAAGACAATGCAACTACATCTTTTGATTCTACAATAATTGTTGCAGCAACTGATGGAGGTATTCATATTTACTCTTACGATTCTACACTTTACACAACAGACTGGAAACTTTCAACAAAAAACATGATTAACACACAATTCTATAGTGTAGCTGTTGCTCCAGACGCTTCAGTTGTTGGAGGAACTGTTTCAAATGGTTCAATATATATTCCTAATACTGGAAATTTGGGAGAAAATAAAGGTGGTGATGTAATTTGGACAATAAATTCTCCAGGATATAATCCTAACTACTTCCAATACACTGAAAATGGAGGTAATGTTGGAGCTTCACAATTCCAACGTATTGACCCAACTCCAAGAAAATCTCTAATTCTTTCAAGACCTTATGGACAAATTGCACGTACATATGGAAATAACGGAGATTATTATTCAATTGATGACGTAACTTGGAACTATGGCGCAACTTTATTCCCTAGCGGAATTATTGAAAATCAAACTTGGGCTCAATACGAACCATTAGTAACTCCTTTATATTTATGGGAATCTATCAACTCAACTTTACCTGACTCAATGTCATTAGTAATTGATAAAAACACAGTAGTTAATCCAATCAATCGTACATCTTCTGATGTAGAATGGAGAGAAGGTTCATGGATAGTTCCAGGAGATACAGTTTTAGCAAACAGCCCAACAATGGGATATCCTTTCATTTATGTATTTAATGATTCTGTTCAATTCAATCAAGACACTGCAATCAAAATTCAAAACCCAATCCAATCAAGATTATTCTTTGGAACATCTCAAGCTATGTATGTTTGCTCAAACATTAATGACTATGCAGCTTCTCCACTTTCTGGATCACTTACTCCAATTTCAATGGTTAAGTTCTATGAAACAACAAAATTTGCTAACGTACCAACAGAAAAAATTCATTGCTTTGCAATAACTAATGACGGGAAAACTCTTTTCGTTTCAACTGACAAAATTGGTGCTGTTTCTGATACATCATTCCTTTATAGATTTGACTTATCTAACATCGACTTTTTAAATTCTCCCAATGCAATATCTATTGTTCCTGAGGTAATGCAATTTTACCGTCAAATCACATCTATCAACGTTGACAAACAAAACGGAAATAATGTAATTTTAACTTTCGGAACTTACCTAAGTGCAAACTCAAACATTCAAGTTTCATCAAATGCATTAGCAACTCCATTCTCTTCAGTTGTATTTAAAGAAACAATCAACAGAGACCCTATAAACGATGAAGACTTCCTACCTAACAACAAACCTGTTTTCTGTGCTTTAATTGAAAGCATGAATAATAATGGACAAAACATTGCTTATATTGGAGCTGAAGACGGAATTTACAAAACAGAAAACTTCTTAGGAACAGCTTCTGGAACAAAAGTTGAAGTTGAGTGGGAAAAAATGACAGGTATTCCAAATGTACCAGTATTCCAAATGACACAACAAACAATGAACCTTCCAAGATATGAATTCCACACTTACTTAGGACAAAATACATTCTTTACTTCATTTGCGAACACAAAACTTCCAGGAGCAATTTATGCTGCAACTCACGGAAAAGGTCTATTTGCTTACTTAGGAGACACTGTTGCTGCAAATACTAATGTAATCGGAATTAAGGATAACATTGTTACAATTAATGAAAAGCCAAGCTTAAAAGCTTATCCTAACCCAGCTTCAAGCACAACAACTCTTGAATATAACCTTTCAAAAGCATCTGATGTAACACTTCAAGTTTATGATATGAATTCTCGTTTAGTAAGTTCATTAAACAAAGGACGTCAATCTGCAGGAGTACATTCACAAGAAATAAATGTACAAAACCTAAACAGAGGAATCTATATGGTTCGTATCATCACAAGCAACTCAACAAGCACAGCAAAATTAATTATTAAATAATCTATTAAAACTATTCAATAAGAAAGGGAGGTTCATAATGACCTCCTTTTTTTGTATATTTGCACCAAACAAAAACAAAGGAGGATTTATGATTAGTATGATTGTAAAATTATTAATATCTGTCGGCTTAGGATTCTTGATAGGCTTAGAGAGAGAAAGGTCACATAAAGTTGTTGGCGTAAAAACATTATCTCTAATTACTCTTGGCAGCACAATCTTTACCTTGGTGTCGGTCTATTACATTAAATCTGACCCAACAAGAGTAATTGCACAAATAGTTTCTGGAGTTGGATTTATTGGAGCAGGTATAATATTCAAAAACGATACTCAAATATCAGGACTAACAACAGCAGCAACCGTTTGGTGTGCAGCAGCAGTTGGAGTTTTGGTTGGAATGGGACTATTTGAACTTGCAGTCGTTTCAACCGTTCTTGTTTTAATCATTAACGTTGTGTTTGAATACATCAAGAAAAAAGAAAAGAAATAAGAACATCAACAACTTAGCATAATATAGAATATCTTTTGAAAATCAACAAAATAGCAACAAGAAAGACAAGAGATATAAAAAAATTTCAACCTAATTAATAAAAAAAAAGCTTTCGTATGTATATTTGCAAAAGTATTAACAATTAATAAATAACCTATATGAAAAAATTCAGATTATTATTTTTAATTAGCTCATTATTAGTTACGGCTACATTAATAAATTCCTGCAAGAAAGAAGATACCAAACCCACCGTTCCAGTAGTTGAACACATAACAGGCACACAATCAACTTATGGAAATGTTGGAGCACAAGTTACAGTTGCAGCTGGATCAGTTGAAGGAGTTGGAGAAATAACAGGAACAGTTACAGAAAACGTTAATGGAGTAAGCACTGTTAACCTGTCAGCAACAGTAACCGATGATTTCATTCTTCAATTGGTAAACAATGTTGGAGGATTTACCGTTGTTGGAAATAACGTTACAGCCCCTACCCTTAAAATTAAAGCCACCAACGAAGGATTTGAAAGCATTCAAGGCTTTGATCCAGGCATATTGGTTAAGTTTGACAGTGAAGTTGGAGATAAATACAACACAGCATGGGGAAATGTTAGAACAGTAACCCATAAATCAACAACCAATGACTACTATTGGAGTGGAATGAATATTAAAGTTCTTAAAGTTGAGGAACCTAAATCATCAAATGGAGTAACAAAAATCATCTATTATGCAAACCATAACTGGGGAATAGTTGGAGTTGAATTTGTTTTCGAAACAGGCAATTCACTAAAATTCCCAGTAGAATTAACTCCTTCATCCAAATAGATAGAGCTCTACCCTATTTTTATAAGAATCTAAATAATGACCTTAAAGTAAAAAACTTTAAGATCATTATTTTTTTATTTGATAATAATCCTTGCTTATGCGGTCTTTTTGTGTGAAAATATGTCTGAACTATACAACAAAATAAATATTAAAGAGTTATTAGAAACAAGGCCTTTTTTGTTTAATTTTAAACTATTTCAATTATTAATTGTCTAATAATAACATATTTAAATATTAACCTTTTAAACTATGAAAAACAAATTTTTCATTTCAATCATTTCTGTTATGTTATCATTTATAACATATTCAGCAATGGCTCAATATGGTGTTGTTGTCCAATACACCACAAATCAAGAGCAAGCTTTTATCTTAAATGACCAAGGAAAGATATATTTTTCTGGAAGTAATTTAGTAATAAATCAATCAAATGGACAAACTCAAACAATAGCAATTTCCGATATTAGGAAATTATATTTCCAAACCAACTTAAGCATAAATGAAGATATTGCTTTGGATAAGAATATTATTCTTTATCCAAATCCTGCAAATGATAATATTAAATTATCAAACATTAAATCTCATAGTTTAATAAGTATTTACAGCATGGATGGAAAATTATTAATTAATCAGTTTAGTTCTTCTGACCAAAGCATAAATGTTGGAAACCTAAAAAAAGGTTTATATATAGTAAAAGTTAATAACAAAACATTTAAACTTATCAAACAATGAGAAAGATAGCATTATTAATAATGGCTCTATTAATTAATGGAGTATTATTTGCACAACAAGAAAAAATGTTAATTCATCATTCTTCAAATGTTGTATATGAAAAATCTATCTCTTCAATTGATAGTATAAAAATGAACACTTCAACATCTAATGTTCTTATTAACGAAACAAATGATATTATTACAATACCAATTAGTGGAATAGACAGCATTACTTTTACAAACGATACAGCAACTAATCCAATATCAAATGTAGTATATATAGTTTTTAATGATACAAATTGTAATATAATAAATCCTCTTTCTTCTTTAGGTGTTATAATAACTGATACAGCTAATAAGGTAAATATTATTACAACTGCAAATATTGAAAACATAGAATATAATATATCTGGAACAACATCTAACGGATCTATTACAATCAATAGTGATAAAAAATTAATCTTAAATCTTGCAGGGGCTAATATTACAAATCCAAATGGAGCTGCAATTTTAGTTTCTTCTAATAAAGATACTAAGGTAATTCTTACAGAAAATACAGAAAATTACCTTAGTGATGGTTCTGCTTCTTCTGCAAAGGCTCCTATTCATAGTGCAGGTAATTTAATATTTGATGGACAAGGAAACCTAAAACTAAAAAGTATTAAGAAGCATGGTATATCTTCTTCAAAAGCAATTTCAATATTAAATGGAAATATAGAAGTTCTTTATGCATTAAGTGATGGAACTCACTCAGAAGGTTTTTCTATGACTAATGGAACATTAAAAATAGATACAACCTTGGGTGATGGTATTGATGCTGGAGCAACAGCTATAATTATTGATGGTGGAGAGATTAATATTAGCTCAAGAGCCGATGATACAAAAGGGATAAAAACTGATGCAACAGTAACAATTAATGGTTCAAATATTATTATGACTGTTGCAGGAGCACAATCAAAAGGTATTAAAGGAGCATCAAAAGTTACAATTAATAATGGTAATATAAATGTAACAACATCAGGAATAACAGTTCGTGAAGCATTAGACCTTGGATTTGACACAAAATATGCAACAGGAATAAGTTCTGACACTAATATAATTATTAATGGAGGGACAATAACAATGGTAAATACCTCTACTAATAATGGTGGCAAATGCCTTTCAGCTGACGGCAGTGTTTATATTAATGGAGGAACATTAAATCTTACAACAAATGGGAATGGTGATACAATAACAAATTCACTTGGAGTAAAAGATAATTTTTCTTCTTCATGTATAAAAGGAGACTATGGTGTTTATATATTAGGTGGTAATATTACATGCCAAAGTAATGGTTTAGCTGGTAAAGGAATTTCTGCCGATAGCTTAATTATTATTGGTGTTGCAGAAGTTGCAGATAGCCTTTTACACTTAAATGTTACAACAACAGGAAATCGTTTTTATGTTTCTGGCACAATAGGCACAGGTCCTAATGATAATGCAGACTATGCAAATCCAAAAGCAGTAAAATCAGATGGTGATCTTTATGTAAATAGTGGTATTATTACAATTAGCTGTACACAAACAACAGAAGGTGGTGAAGGTTTAGAAAGTAAAGATTCATTATTTATTAATGGTGGTATAATTGAAATCAACACTTATGATGATTGTGTTAATGCTGCAAATCATATTCAAATAAATGGAGGAAAGACTTATGCTTATGCAAGAGGAAATGATGGATTTGATTCAAACGGTACTTTCTTAATTACTGGAGGACTAACAATAGCTTGTGGAACCCGTGCTCCTGAAGAAGGATTTGATTGCGACCAAAACAATTTTAAAATAACAGGAGGAATTCTTATTGGAACAGGAGGTGCTACAAGTACACCAACATCTTCACTTTGCACTCAACACACATTAAAATATTCTAATGCAACTGCAGGAAACTCGATATGCATAAAGAACAGCTCCAACACAGCAATACTTACTTATACCCTACCTACTTATTATGGTTCTAGTCAAGGTGGACCTGGTGGAGGAAACACAATGTTATTATTATACACAAGTCCAAGCCTAACACAAGGAACTTATACACTTCAATATGGAGGAACAATAACAGGAGGAACATCATTCCATAACTACTACGACGGAGCAACATATACAGGAGGCTCTTCAAAAACATTTACCATTAGCACAAATATGGTAACATCAGTACAGTAAAAATAAATACAATTATTAATTAGCTAATAAATTAAAGGTAATTACTTATTTAATAAGCTTTCAAACTAACTAAACTTCCTTTTGATCTCAAAACAATGGCATTGTTTTGAGATTAAAGTCCTATTTAATTATTTCTTTCTTTGATTTATTAATTTCTTTCTTTACTTAAATTATTTCTTTCTTTGATTTATTAATTTCTTTCTTTACTTAAATTTTTTCTTTCTTTACTTTAATTTACTGAAACAGCGTTTTATTTTTTTGAAACAGCATTTTATTTCCCCCTCTCCTTTTTTTATTGTTTTAGATGATTAAGTTTAAAGTCCTTTTCTTATTTTCCCCAAATAACTCTTAGGATTTAATTCCCATTATCATTTAAAACTCTTTGTATTTCATTAATTTTGATAATATTTTATGATTTTTTATTGGTTATTCATAAATAAATTGTAGTTTTGGAGTTGTAAAACAGATTAAAAAAGAATTCAATTCAACAATTTATTTATTTATTGAGAAGAATAATAGGAAATACTCATAATAATCAATAAATAAACTATTAATCTCAACAATAAAAAACAATTATAAAATCATATTATGGAAAAAATGTTGCTTAGAGAAAAGGAAGTGTCTCCAAATAGTAATGTTCTTATGAACTTGTTGGGGGATGTGTTTTTGCCTTATGATGAATTGGAGAAAAAGCTGGTTGCTAAAGATCTAATTTATATTTGGAACTACTATAATGATGGTAAGGCATGGCTTTGTAAGGTTCAATTTAAGAAGAAAACTGTTTTCTGGTTATCTATTTGGAAAGGGTTCTATATGTTAACGTTCTACTTTAACGAGAAAAACTATATTGGCATTTATGATTTAGGTCTTGAAGGGTCAATAATAAAGAATTTTGAAAATACTAAACTTGTTGGTAAGTTTAGACAATTGATTTTTGAGATAAGAGATAATAGTCAATTTGAGGATATTGAAAAGGTTGTTGATTATAAAATTAGCTTAAAATAGAGTAGCTATTTCTATATTTTATTTCCAATTATTCATGTTTAAAAAAGGTAAAAATATTTTTTTTATTTTTATTTGCTCTATTATGTGAAATTATTATACATTTGCATCCCCAAAAATTACCAATTCATAAGTCTTTATGGTTTACAATTACTTAATCTATTGGCAATTAAAATAGGTATTATTTATTTTAATAATAGGAAAAAATATTTTTTAAATGATTAAGTGGAAGAGTGAAAAAGGGACTGATTTATCTGCGTTAGGATTAATTGTAACTTTAGGTATTGTTTATGGAGACTTAGGTACTTCTCCTTTATATACAATGCAAGCTATAATGCGAACATTGGATTTTACTTCATATAATTTTCAGAGTTTTGTAATTGGAGGTTTATCAGCTTTGTTTTGGACTCTTACTCTCCAAACTACCATTAAATATGTTTTTATTACTCTAAAGGCTAACAACAAAGGTGAAGGAGGAATTTTCTTACTTTTTACCTTAATTAGGAATAAGCATAAATGGATTTATTTCCCTGCAATTATTGGAGCTTGTGCATTGCTTGGTGACGGAGTTATTACACCTGCAATGACTGTTACTTCAGCTATGGAAGGAGTTGTTAAATTTTTCCCTGATTTAAATGTTGTATTAATTGTTGTTACCATCATATCCATTCTTTTCTTCGCACAACAATTTGGCACTTATAAATTGGGAAAATATTTTGGCCCAATTATGTTCATTTGGTTTTCTTTGCTATTGATTTTAGGAATATTTTCTTTATCAAGTTATCCAACTATTTTAAAAGCTCTTAATCCAATTTATGCTATACAATTAATTATTCATTATCCAAGTAGTTTAGCTTTTCTTGGAGCTGTTTTCCTTGTTACAACAGGTGCTGAAGCTTTGTATTCTGATTTGGGGCATTGTGGTATTAAGAATATTAGAATATCTTGGATTTTTGTTAAGTTAAGTCTGATTTTAAATTATTTTGGTCAGGGTGCTTGGTTGATAAGTCATGAGTCAACTTGGGATTCAAGTATTAATCCTTTCTTTGCAATTATGCCTAATTGGTTATTACCATACGGAGTTATTATTGCAACACTTGCTGCTATAATTGCTTCTCAAGCATTGATTTCTGGCTCTTACACAATTGTTTCGGAAGCCATATCTCTTAATTTCTTCCCTAAAATAAAAATAAAATATCCAACAAATGTAAAAGGGCAAATGTATATTCCTTTTGTAAATAAAACTTTATGGATATTATGTATTTTAGTAGTCTTGTTCTTCCAATCTTCTGCAAAAATGGAAGCAGCTTATGGACTTTCAATAACAATTGCTATGTTAATGACTTCTTTGCTTCTAATGTATTATCTAAAGAGTAAGAAAGGTAAGATATTTGCCATCATTTCTGGTATTATTTTCATATCCATTGAAATAACTTTTCTTTTGGCTAATTTAACCAAATTTGCAGATGGAGGATGGGTTTCAATGGTAATTATGCTTGTATTTATTTCAATTATGTTTACTTGGCATAGAGGTTCTAATATTGAAAGTCTATTTGTGAAATACTTAAGCATTGATCGTTTTAAGGATTTATTTGTTGCCATTTCTAAAGATGATTCTATACCTAAATATTCTACAAACTTGGTTTATCTAACCAAAAGCAATAGTCCATCAAGATTGGAGCATTTAATTTTCTATTCCATCCTTATTAATAGAGTAAAAAGAGCTGACACTTACTGGTTTTTGCATGTAAACAATACTGACGACCCAAAACAACTAACTTATGAAGTGTATGAAATTGTTACAAACAAGGTTATTAGAATAGATTTAAATATTGGATTTAAGGTAGAACCAAAAATCAATATGTATTTTAGAGAAATAACTTCAAAACTAATTAAAGAAAAAAGGATTGATATGAGAAGTCATTATCAATCGTTAAAGGATTTTAATGTATTGTCGGATATTAGATTCATCGTTATCAATCAGATTAAGAATAACGACTACGATTTTAACCTATCTCGTCAAATTCTTATGAACTACTTCTATTTAATAAAGCAATTATTAGTTAATAAGATAAAATCACTACAATTAGACCAAACAAGAACAAAGGTTGAAAGTATTCCATTTGAAACTTCAAAACGTATCTTCCAAGATGAAGAAAACATAAAGATTAATCCTTTATTTAAAATAGTTGAAGATTTCTTGGTAGAAGATAATATTCACACTTCATATCAAAAAAAAACTATAAATAAGATTTAGTTTAAGGATTAAATCTTATTCAAAAGAAACATTTCATTATTTAAATTCTATACCTAAACTTAGGATTAGGGGTAAGATAAGAAATGATAGTTTTTCATTTACTTAATTCTGTTTTTATGAATAAATTAATCTTTAAAAACATTGTTCTCTATTAACTTTTCATGAAACTCCCTTGCTTCTTCTCGTGGAACCTTTACTACCGATTTATCATATTTATTCAGAAGTTTCGCTGGAAAGTCAAACCAACCCTTATCACATACTAAGTATTCACAGTCCAAATTAATTTCAAAATCTTTAACGCAACTATCTCCTTTCATCAAAACAATAATATAACTAAAACCACAAGGCATTCTCTTATTGGTAGGTGAAACCTTCCAGTCTTTTTGTATTTTGTTTAATACAACTGTATCAGTAATAATAAAATCACCTATTTCTTCTGTAAAATAGGTAGGGCCTCCTTCACTCAATATTCCATGTAAAGAATATTCTCCTGAATTAAAATCATATCCTTCAAAGATTTGTACTTTCTCTTTACAACTAAGGAAAAGTATCACAGTTAAAAAAAGTAATAATAATCTTTTCATTTACTTTTGTTTTTCAATCTATTACTATAAATCAACCTCATATTTTTCAAACTTCCAAGATTCAATAATACTATCTTTATTAAAGTAGAAGTCTAAGCTTTCTATTTCAAGAATATCATCGTATTGATCTTCACATGTTATTTCATATCTCAAAATATTTGGTGGAGTTTCAATACTATTCTCTGGTTCTCCTAATAAATCAATTAGTTCTTTAGTTGTCATACCTTTGATTCTAACATCATGTAATAAACTTTTAGTCATAAATTCTCGAAGTGGCGGTATGGCTTGCGCATCAGTATCAAAATTCCATCCTTCTCTATCAAAAGCAATTTGCTTTTTCTTACAACATCCAGTAAATATTATTACAATAATTAGAAAAATAATTCTTTTCATAATTTTATTGTTTAATATCCTTATCCAAAGATATATCTTATAACATCTTCCAAATTGGCAAGAGGGATAATCTCTATTTTGTATCTTGAAGTGTCTAACCCTTTGGTGTTATATTTTGAGATAAAGATTTTCTCAAAGCCTAATTTATCTGCTTCAGCTATTCTTTGGTCTATTCTTATTACTGGTCTTAACTCTCCGCTTAGTCCAATTTCAGAAGCAAAACAATATTGAGAACTTATTGAAATATCTTCTGAAGAAGAAATTATACTTACAACAACTGCCAAATCAATGGCTGGGTCATCAACTCTAATTCCTCCTGCAATATTTAAGAATACATCTTTATTTATTAGCTTAAATCCTCCCCTTTTTTCCAAAACTGCTAAAAGCATTGAAAGACGTCTTAGGTCAAATCCAGTGGAAGTTCTTTGTCCTGTTCCATAATTGGAATTAGCCACCAAAGCTTGGGTTTCAATTAAAATTGGGCGTGTGCCTTCCATTGTTGCAGCAATTGCTGTTCCACTTAAAGCTTCATCTCTTTGTGAAAGTAAAATTTCGGATGGATTGCTTACTTCTCTAAGTCCAGTGGATTGCATTTCATAAATTCCTAACTCACTTGTTGAGCCAAAACGATTCTTAACTGAGCGAAGCATACGATAACCATAATTTCTATCTCCTTCAAATTGAAGAACTGTATCTACTATATGTTCCAATATCTTAGGTCCTGCAATTGAGCCATCTTTTGTTATGTGTCCAACTAAAAAGACTGCTGTAGAAGTTGTCTTTGCATATCTTTGCAACTCTCCAGCACATTCTCTAATTTGCGAAATACTTCCTGCCGAAGATTCAATATCTTGAGTTGTTATGGTTTGAATGGAATCTATAATTATTATATCAGGTTTCAAATCATCACAATGTTCAAATATTGATTGTATATTTGTTTCGGTAAGAATAAAACAATCATTATTTTCTCCCTCTACCCTATCGGCTCTTAGTTTGATTTGTTGAAGGCTTTCTTCTCCACTAACATAAAGAATTTTCTTCCCCTTACAGTTAAGTGCAACTTGAAGCAAAAGAGTACTCTTGCCAATTCCTGGCTCTCCACCAACCAATACAACAGAACCAACAACCAATCCTCCTCCCAAAACTCTATTGAGCTCAGAATTGAAAGTATTTATTCTCTTTTCTTGAGAAAATGTTATTTCATTAATGATTTGAGGCTTTGATGAGGATTTATTGTTTTTCTTGCTATACTTACTCTCCCCTTCTCTTTCAAGAACTTCCTCCTGATAAGAGTTCCATGCTCCACATTGAGGACATTTCCCAATCCAACTTGAAGACTGAGCACCACACTCCTTACAAAAAAAAGCTGTTTTTACTTTCATATCTCATTTTAACTTGGTCTTGCATCAACCTTATATCTCATCTCTCTTTGATAGGAGAATTTCTTTTGATCTTTAAGGTATTTTTTATGATAAGGACCATAAGGGAAATCCATAAATACAGACCTTTGCATTTGATAACATGTTCCAAAAAGAGGTATTGTTCTTGGCTCCATTTCATAGGTATCTTTCGATTTATCTACCTTATATGGAGGGATTGGACTATCGTAATTGAAATCAGCCTTTCTATTAAAAAGAGTATCGGAAGTTGTGGTAGAAATTAAATTATATTCAGCAACTGAGTTAATGTTTGTTGACCACCATGGTTTGTTTAGGCTATAAATGGTAACAAACATAACTGCATCAGCACCATATTTCATCTTATATTTATTCAAATCATTTGGTTTAAGATATTGAGAAGAAAACATTGTATCTTCATTATGTATATTCATTGTTATCATTGGAGGAACAACATAATAACCTTTAAGACTCAATTCTTTTGCAATATTAATTATATACATTTCAGGAGCAGCCAAATTTTTTGACCTGTTCCATGGATAAATTAACAGAATTGTTTTAGGCTTTTGGGTATACATAAGTGAATAAGAAATTATTCTATCTTCTCTTTTTGGAAAGTATTTTAGCCAAGTCTTCTTCACAAAACCGAGAGTATCTCCTGCTGCAATTTTATCCTGACGTTCTCTTTCTTTTTTAAGTTTCTTTATTTCTTTTTTGCTTAAGCGAGTTACGTTTGTGTCAATTACAACTTCTTTCTTTTCTCCAGTAATATTTGCAATAACATCTTCTGTTGAATCCTCTTCCTTAGGCATATTTTTTTCTATTACATCCTTGGCAAGATTACAACTTACAAATAAGCATATAGTGATCAATATTAATAATAGCTTTCTCATAGTCCAAGTTTTTTTACAAGAGAATCAACATAAGGTTGTGATTCTGGATAATATACTGTTTCTTTAACAAAATATTCCTTAGCTTCTTTGGTTTTTCCTTGTTGGAAAAGTAAAAGTGCATACTCTACACATGCTCCTGGAGGTGGAAGTTTACGCTTGCCCTTTGGCAATTCAACAATTTTTGAATATTGGCGTGAAAATTTCTTTATTTCTTTTTCAGAGAAATCTCTTGTACCATAGGCATACAAAAGATTATCGTAATCATAATACTTATATAAAGCATTTGAACATGATCCAAACAATAAAGCACAAAAAACAATAATTACAAGCTTTTTCATTAGAAATACTCTACAAATTAATTTTCAAAGATAATAATTTATTTTGGAGTAAAAATATATACTACGGTTTTTTGACAAACATCTTAGTTGCTCTTTTAAATATACCACTCATATAAGCAATTGAAATTCCATAATTTGAAACAGGAACTTTGGCTTCAATAACTGGCAATAATCTACTTTGCAATTGTTTTTCTGTAGCGACACAACCTCCACATTGAATTACCATAGCATATTCTTCAATTGGCTTAGGAAATGGCGAAAGACCAGCAACAACATCAAATTCTATCTCTTTCTTTGAATATTTTCTAATCATTTGAGGTAGTTTTACTCTTCCAATATCCTCACATGTTGGTTGATGAGAGCAAGTCTCCAACATTAATATTCTATCTCCATCATTTAAACTATCAATTTTAGGTGTACCTTTCACATATTCATCAAATGCACCTTTCAAGCGAGCCAATACTATTGAAAAACTAGTTAATGGTATTTTTTCATCAACAACACTACTTACATAATCAAAAGCTTGGCTATCTGTAATAACCAAATCAGGATTAGGGTAAATATTCTTTAAGGTGTATTCAAGCTGAGTTTCTTTTACAACAATATTTATTGAATCATTATCAAGAACATCTCTTATTAACTGTACTTGTGGCAAAATCATTCTTCCTTCTGGAGCAGAACTATCAATTGGAGTAACAAGGATAACTACACTATTTTCCTTTATTAAACCTTTTAATATTCCTTTTGTTTGATATGCTGTTGGTGGTATTGTTTCTCTTATTTTTTGTGTTAGATTTATTTTGCTTTCAGAACTATCTTGAGAAAACTCAATTATAGATTGATTGTAATTCTTTTCAATTGTTTCCTTTAAATCTTTTCTTATTGGGCTCAAATCACTTTTAGTGAATACCAATATAAAAGGCACCTTTAAATTTTCACTTGTTTTTATTAACTCGGCTTCTTCTTTTCCAAAATTGTTATCAAAAGCAATTATAGCCAAATCAATTTGAGAAAAAACTTCATAAGCTTTTTCAACTCTTTTCTTTCCTAATTCCGAGACATCATCAATTCCTGCAGTATCAATTAAAACAACTGCACCAATACCCTTAATTTCCATTGTTTTCTTAACTGCATCGGTTGTTGTTCCTGCCAAATTGCTCACTATTGAAATCTCTTGTCCTACAAGCCTATTTATCAATGTACTTTTCCCAACATTACATCTTCCAAATACTCCAATATGTGGTTTATTTTCTCTTCCCTTATTCATAGCAAAATATTTTTGCAAACTTACGCAATATTTTTTTTATTGCTATCTTTGCAGGCTAATTAATAAATAATATTATGGGAATGATTAAAATGAATTTCTCTAATGATAACCCTTCAATACTTAGTGCAAAATTTTGGGTTAAAACTCTAATAATGGCTATTTCTATATTCATTACTTGCTATCTATTTTCATTTGCAAAAGTAGATGGTGTATTTAATGCATTATTAGCCGCATTAATAATTAGTCTGTTAAACGCATTCTTAAAACCTGTTTTAGTTTTATTTTCATTACCTATAATGGTTACCACATTAGGACTATTTAACTTGGTAATAAATGCAATTATTATTTTATTAACAAGCTATTTACTTAAAGGATTTGAAGTAAATGGTTTTTGGGATGCTTTTCTTTTTAGTATAATTATTACTGTAATTAGTTTTATTATTGATCTTACTATTAAACTGTATCAAACCAAAAAACAAGTTGAAAATAGTTTTAAAGCTAATAAAAACAACAATAACTTAGAAGAAAAAGTTGAAGAAACAGATTACGAAGATGTAACTGATAAAGACTAAAAATTTATAATATTTAAGAAGAAAAATAAATGAAGAAGATTGAAAATATTAATGAACTTACTCAATACATTGAAATACTAAAACAAAAAGGTAAAACAATTGGGCTTGTTCCAACAATGGGTGCTTTGCATGCTGGTCATATGTCATTAATAAAAAGAGCAAGAGAAGAAAATGATATTGTTGTTAGCAGTGTTTTTGTTAATCCAATTCAATTCAACAATAAAGAAGACTTAGAGAAATACCCTCGCAATTTAGAGAAAGATTCTCAACTTTTGGAAGAAAATGGTTGTGATATTATGTTTTCTCCAAATGCTCAAGAAGTTTATAAAGACGAACCTACAGAACAGTTTTCTTTTGGAAGTCTGGAAGCTGTTATGGAAGGCAAACAAAGGCCAGGACATTTTAATGGAGTTGCAATAATTGTTAGTCGTTTGTTTAATTGGGTTAATCCAAATAGAGCTTACTTTGGAGAAAAAGACTTTCAACAAATAGCAATTATTAGAGATATGGTAAGACAATTAAACTCACAAGTTGAAATTGTTCCTTGTCCAATTGTTAGAGAAGAAGATGGTCTTGCTTTAAGTTCAAGAAATGCTCGTTTAAGTCAAAAGGCAAGAGAAATAGCTCCAAAGATTCATTTTATTTTACAAAAGAGTGCTACAATGAAAGACAGTTTGTCTTTTTCTCAAATCAAAACCTTTGTTGTTAATGAATTTAAACTAATTAAAGATTTTGAATTGGAGTATTTTGAAATTGTTGATGACACCACTCTTCAACCAATAAGCAAAAAAGGAGATAATGGAGTTGTTGGCTGTATTGCCATTTGGTTAGATGGAGTAAGGCTAATTGACGTTCAAAGATACTACTAATTCATAAAGCCTAATCCTAAAATTACCTCCATATCATTTATTTTACCGAACTTTGCAAACTTAAAATTAGTCTTTCTTACAAAGACAATGCAATTTAATTTGAATATAAAAAAGTAATATAATCACTATGAAGCAATTAATTGAATGCGTTCCTAATATTAGTGAAGGACGTAACCAAAATATCATCAAACAGGTTGTTGATGAAATAGAAAAAGTTGACGGCGTTAAACTATTAGACGTTGATCCAGGTGCTACAACAAATAGAACTGTTATTACTTTTGTTGGTGAACCTAAAGATGTTTGTGAAGCTGCTTTCAGAGTAATTAAGAAAGCTTCTGAACTTATAGATATGAAATCACATCATGGCGACCACCCTCGTTTTGGTGCAACTGATGTATGTCCTTTAATTCCCGTCTCTGGCATTACAATGGAAGAAGTTGTAGAATATGCAAGAGAATTAGGAAAAAGAGTTGGTGAAGAATTAGGCATTCCTGTATATTGTTATGAAAATGCTTGTTTTGAACCAAAAAGAAGAAACCTTGCTTCTTGCCGTGCAGGTGAATATGAAGGATTAAAAGAAAAGATACAAAACCCTGATTGGAAGCCTTGCTTTGGACCTAATCAATGGAATGATAAAATAGCTACAACAGGAGCAACTGCTATTTCAGCAAGAGATTTCCTTATTGCCGTAAACTATAACCTTAATACAACATCTGTTCGTCGAGCTAATGCAATAGCTTTTGACGTTAGAGAAAAAGGACGTCCTGCAAGAGAAGGTGGAAGTGTTAATGGAAAACCATTAAAAGATGAAAACGGTAAAGCAATAATGATTCCAGGTTCTTTAAAAGGAACTAAAGCTATTGGTTGGTTTATTGATGAATATGGAATTGCACAAGTTTCAATGAATATCACCAATATATCTCAAACTCCTCTTCATATTTGTTTTGAAGAAGTTTGTAAAAAAGCTGGAGCAAGAGGAATAAGAGTAACAGGTGTTGAAATAGTTGGTTTAATTCCTAAGAAAACCTTGATTGATGCTGGTAAATATTATCTTGCAAAACAAGAACGTTCACTTGGAATTGATGAAAAAGAAATAATAAAGATTGCAATAAAATCAATGGGCTTAGATGATTTAAAACCATTTATCCCAGAAGAAAAAGTAATTGAATATCTAATAGAAGACAAGTCAAAGAAGAAATTAGTTGACATGACTTGCACTGATTTTGCAAATGAAACAGCATCAGAAAGTCCAGCTCCTGGTGGTGGTTCAATTGCAGCTTATATGGGTTCACTTGGAGCTTCACTTGCAACAATGGTAGCTAATCTTTCCTCTCATAAAGCAGGTTGGGATGAAAGATGGGAAGAATTTTCAATAATTGCAGAAAAAGGACAAGCCTTAAAAGACGAATTAATCCACCTTGTTGATGAAGACACAAATGCTTTCAACAAGATAATGGATGCTTTTGGCTTACCAAAGAAAACTGACGAAGAAAAAGCAGCAAGAACAAATGCAATTCAAGAAGCAACAAAATATGCAATAGAAATTCCTTACCGTACACTTTGCAAATCATTTGAAGTATTTGAAATATGCAAAGCAATGGTAGAAATAGGAAACCCTAATTCAGTAACAGATGCAGGAGTTGGTATCTTATGTGCAAGAGCAGCTTGTTATGGAGCCTTTATGAATATGAAGATTAATGCTTCATCATTAAAAGACAAAGCATTTGTAGATGACATAATTGGTAAAGGACAAGAATTAATAGATAAAGCAGATGCAATAGAAAAAGAATACACTGCTAGAATTCTAAAACAAATAAGCGAATAAGTTGTATAGAGAATTTTTATTAGTAGCCTTAGGAGGAGCAGTTGGCTCTGTTTCAAGATTTGGAATAGGAGAATTATTATCAAATAAAACAAGCACTTCTTTTCCTTGGGCTACTTTATTTATAAATTTATTGGGATGTTTCC
Organism: Bacteroidota bacterium; assembly: GCA_017860255.1. GTDB lineage: Bacteria > Bacteroidota > Bacteroidia > Bacteroidales > P3 > UBA10566. The sequence goes on from JAFNAR010000031.1 coordinate 29,305, forward strand.
TTATTGGGCTAATTTTAGGACTTTCCCAAAAATATGAATTTGCCTCACACTACTCCATACGTTCTTTCTTTATAGTTGGACTTTGTGGAGGCTTCACAACCTTTTCTACCTTCTCACTTGACACCTTACGTCTTTTCCAAAACTCACAAAACCTTCAAGCAATAGGTTATATTTTAGCAAGCATCCTAATTGGATTAGCCCTAACAATGTTTGGATATTATCTTCTTGCTAAAAGTTAAAAGCCCTAAGCCGTTAAAGAGGTAAAACTTTCATTATCATTCCAAATTAAAAAATCAATACTTTTCCTTAAAGCCTAAAAATTGTTATTATGATACTCCATATCATAAATTATTCGTTTATTTGCAAAATATTTTAGTTAGTCAAGCACTACTAAATTTAGTATGAACCAAAATTAGTTTGATGTTAAATTCAAAAACACTGCATGAGGTTTTAGAATATAGTGTAAAGACCTTTGCAAACAATCCTTTGATGGCTTTTGTTGGTGAAAAGCCAATCACATTTTCAGAATTCTCTCAGAAAGTTCTCCAAGTTCAAGACATATTAGTTCAAAGAGGTATAGGTTATCAAGACAAGGTAGTTATTCTTGGTCAAAACTCTCCTTCATGGGCAATTGCTTATTTTGCAATTGTTGATATGGGAGCTGTTGTTGTTCCTCTTCTTCCCGATTTCACTAAGGGAGAAATTACTAACTGCATAAACCATTCTGATGCTAAGATGATTTTTGTTTCAGAAAGGTTGAACGAAAAAATTGAAAAAGAAGCATATCAATATATTGAGACCATAATAAATCTTGATAATTTTGAGATTATTGACCAAAAGGAAACAAAATCAATTGGCAAAAAATCAATACCTCAACCTCAAGACTTGGCAGAAATCATTTACACCTCTGGAACTTCTGGTTTTAGCAAGGGAGTTATGCTTACTCATGCCAACTTAGCCGCTCAATTAGTTCAAATACATTACATTTGGCCAATAAGCGAAAAAGATGTTTACCTATCTGTACTTCCTCTTTCTCACACATTCGAAAACTCTCTTGGACTATTAACTGCTGTTATGAAAGGTGCTTCAATGTACTTCCATAACAAACTTCCAGTTTCAACTACCTTTATGGATAGTGTTAAGAAAGTTCGTCCTACAACCATTCTAACCGTTCCATTATTTATTGAAAAAGCATATAGAAACGTTATAAAACCAGAATTGGAGAAAACAGCTCTTAGAAGAATACTTCTAACAAGCCATCTTTTCAAAAGAATAATGTATCGCAAGGCAGCAAAGAAACTCTATAAGGTTTTTGGAGGAAGACTAACTTTCTTTGGAATTGGAGGAGCAAAACTTGATGGCGAAACAGAATTATTTTTGCGATTGGGTAAACATTTCCCTTATGCAATTGGTTATGGACTAACCGAAACAGCACCATTAATTATTGGAGCAAACCCTAATCAAGTTTCCTGGCAAACAACAGGCTATCCAATTAAAGATGTTCAAGTTAAAATAGTTGATGTAAACCCTGAAACTAACGAAGGAGAACTTTGGGTTAAAGCACCTAACGTTATGAAAGGCTATTACAAAAACCCAGAACTAACACAAACAGTTCTTACAGAAGATGGTTGGTTTAAGACTGGAGACTTGGTAAGTGAAAAGAAAGGACGTTACGAAATTAAGGGAAGAATTAAAAATGTTATTGTTGGAGCAACAGGAGAAAATATATATCCAGAAGAAATCGAAATGGTTTTAAATCAACATAAATTAGTTTTAGAAAGTGTTGTTATTGAAAGAAAAGGAAAGCTTGTTGCAATGGTTCAATTTAATCCGGAAGAATTGGAAAAAAGACTTGCCATATACAAGGAAGATGCAGCAAAAGCATTGGAATATATCAAGAAAGACCTTCTTCGTGCAGCAAATGAAAGACTAAATCGTTTTTCAAAGCTATCTCTAATTATTGAAACCAAAACAGAGTTTGAAAAAACCGCAACCCTAAAGATTAAAAGATACCTTTATAAATAAGACTTTAGATTAAATAATACCAAAATCTAAGTTGTACCGAAACAAAAACGAAGAAGCATTAATTAGCTTCTTCGTTTTTTTGTTTTAAATAAGCTCAAGAAAGACAAACTCCTTATTTATGAGAAAATAAAAGAGGATTTAATCTCCCAAAACGAAGATTTAATCTAGAATAATGCCATTATATTCTCAATATAATGCCATTAAACTAATCATATAATGTCTTGTACTGAAAAAAGTTGACACTTTTTATACAAAAAAAGTGTAACAAAAATGGAGAAAAGAGGCAAGATTACGGATGCAATTCGTATAGAGA